>JBEBSD010000013.1:0-103715 GCA_040394475.1 Telluribacter humicola
AGCTTTCGGCGATCAGCCATCGGACAAAATACGATGGGTGAGCCCAGTCGAACCCGGCAGCTGAGCCCACAGCTATCAGCTTTCAGCTTTCGGCGATCAGCCATCGGACAAAATACGATGGGTGAGCCCAGTCGAACCCAGGAGCCGAGCCCACAGCTTTCAGCTTTCGGCCGTCAGCTTTCGGACAAAATACGATGGGTGAGCCCAGTCGAACCCAGGAGCTTAGCCCACAGCTATCAGCTTTCAGCTTTCGGCGATCAGCTATCGGACAAAATACGATGGGTGAGCCGATGGGTGAGCCGATGGGTGAGCCTAGTCGAACCCAGGAGCTTAGCCCACAGCTATCAGCTTTCGGCGATCAGCTATCGGACAAAATACGATGGGTGAGCTGAGTCGAACCCAGGAGTCGAACCCGGCAGCTGAGCCCACAGCTATCAGCTTTCAGCTTTCGGATGACAAATTGCCGATAGCTGATAGCTGATTTCCGATAGCCGATTTCCGATAGCCGATTTCCGATAGCCGATTTCCAATTCCCCTCAAAATAAATTCGCCCGACGCTTGCAAAGTTAGAATCCTTATTTAACTTTGCAAAAAAAAGTACTTTTTAATGAAAGGAGAAAAGGACTATATCCGGGATATCACAGAGATCCGCTCCATGATGGAGCGTACTTCGAAATTCCTGTTGCTCTCGGGCTGGTCGGGCGTCCTGGCCGGTATTTACGCCCTTGCAGGCGCCTACGTGGCACATACTATCTTCGCCTTTAATCCTGATGAAATCGCATATGACGCTTCGGCAAGCGGGACGGACACCCTCGGAAAGCTCATCGTTCTGGCACTCATCCTATTGGTGCTGGCGATAGGTACCGCTGTCTTTCTGGCCGGCAAAAAGGCCGGGAAAAGAAATGAAATACTCTGGAATGCGACTTCCAGGCGGCTGCTGATTCACATGGCCGTGCCGCTGGTAACGGGCGGGCTGCTGATCCTGATGCTGGCCTCGAAAGGACTTGCCGGCCTGATCGCCCCCTTTACACTGATATTTTATGGCCTGGCACTGTATAATGCCGGCAAGTTCACCTATACAGAGGTGCGGGTGTTGGGACTGCTCGAAATCGGACTGGGCCTGGTCGGCGCCTGGTTTATCGGCTACGGCCTGCTGTGCTGGGCGATAGGATTCGGGTTGCTTCACATCATTTACGGCATTTACATCCACTACAGGTACGAGCGGTGAAAATAGTAATCGACAGTTTTAATAAGGCATTCGAAAGCAGGATCAGACTTGCCATTATGTCGGCGCTGGCGGTCAATGACACGCTCGATTTCAATTCCCTGAAAGAATTTCTCGACGTAACCGACGGCAACCTGGCCACACATCTGAAAGCACTGGAAAAAGAAGCGTACATCAGCATCACCAAATCTTTTATCGGACGAAAACCGAATACACGATATGCCGTCACACAAAAGGGAAGAGAGGCGTTTAAAAAGCATCTGCAGGTACTTGAAAACTTAATAAAACAACAGAGGTAATATTTTTTTATACTTTTACTTTGAAATAAAAAGTACTTTTAGAACAAGCGCCGTATGGAAAAGCAAACTACCCTAAGTAGGATGGCCAGGGTTCGGGAATGGCGTCCTTCAGGTTCGCCGGTAAGACCTTCTACGGGCCTACGGGCGGTGCACTCGGGGCGGGAAGCGGGTTTTCACGAAAGAATAACGTTAATTATCTATCTTAAAACATAACCTACATGAAAAACGAAATTCTTGCCCGTCTGAACGATCCGGGGCAGCTCGAAAAATTGTACCGGGCCGACAAGGCGTCCTTTAAGCGAGCGTTCAGCGCGCTGTATCCGGAGCTGAAAGGTAACCTGCTCGCCGATTACTGGAATGAACGGCTGAATTATGAAGGCGACGAAATCAACTGGGGCACCGGCAGGGAATTGCTGTTTGTCATCGTCGCTTCCCTTCTGGCGGGCTTTGTTGCCAAGCTTCCGGCGTTTTTCGGCATAGACGAAGAATTTTTCTACACCAGAAACACCGGCTTTATCGTGTTTCCGCTGCTGACAATTTACTTTGCCTGGAAGAATAAACTTTCCCGGGGTAACCTGGCGTTTCTGGCCGGCGCCACGCTGGCGGGTCTGATTTTTATCAATTCCCTTCCGGATGATAAGAAAAGCGACACCCTGATTTTGTCCTGCCTCCACCTGGCCTTGTTCTTGTGGTCCGTGCTGGGCTTTGCTTTTGCGGACGGGAATCGCAACAACGGCGAGAAGCGGCTTGGCTTCCTGAAGTATAACGGCGACCTGGTGGTGATGGCTACCCTTATCGTAATTGCCGGCTTCCTCATGAGCGGTATTACTGTAGGGCTCTTCTCGCTGATCGGCTTCGACATTGAAGCGTTTTATTTCCGGAATGTCGGGATTTTCGGACTTGCAGCCGTCCCCCTTGTAAGCACCTATCTCACCCAAACCAACCCGCAGCTGGTAGGGAAGGTTTCCCCGGTGATCGCCCGGATATTCAGTCCGTTGGTGCTGGTGATGCTGGTGATCTATCTCATAGCCATCGTTTATTCCGGAAAAGACCCGTATAATGACCGGGAGTTCTTATTGATTTTCAATGTCCTCCTGATCGGGGTTATGGCAATTATTTTCTTTTCCATTGCCGAAACATCCGGGAACGGTAAAAGCCGTGCGGAAATCGGAATTCTTCTTTTGCTATCTGTTGTAACCGTGCTGGTCAACGGTATTGCGCTTTCGGCCATCTTGTTCCGGATCTCGGAATGGGGCATTACACCTAACCGGGCCGCGGTGCTGGGCGCCAATGTACTGATGCTGGTCAATCTCCTGCTGGTAACAGCGCAGCTTTACCGGGTACTTTCAAAAAAGACCGACATTTCCGGCGTTGGAGAAGCTATTGCCCGCTACCTGCCCGTTTATAGTTTATGGACAATCATCGTAACCTTTCTATTTCCGCTGCTATTCGGGTTTCACTAAAGCAACAGCATACAGCGCTCCGGTGGTTGCGACTCCGCTCAACCACCGGAGTAGTACCCTGAACGTGTAATGTCTTGGCAAGACGGTTCCCCGCGGGATGACGGACACACCGTTCGTCATGGTAGCCTGCGGTCCGTCGCCCGAACCCAGTCATTTCTTCCGCGGATCCGAAAGCGGCGGGACCAACACTTCCAGGACACCCTTTTTAAGGTATACATGGACTTCCCCCTCCGAATGCCTGATCATCTCGTCGTCCACATGGATATCAGTCCCGGGCATCGAAAGGGTCAGCTCCTGTGCTTTTAAGTGGGTGTAGGCAAAATCGTCCGTCTTCCCGTTGAGTTTGGCCCGGATATGCTCCAGTAATTTATGGCGGTGGCCGTCGGGAATAAGCACAACCTCCAGTTCTCCATCCCCGGGATCGGCGTTTTCGGCCAGAACAAGATTGGGGCCGATGGATTTGGCATTCATCACCTCCACCATCAGGTAGGCTCCCTCATGTTTGGCACCATCGGCGGTGATGGTCACCGGGATGGCCTCGAAGGTCCGGGCAATCTGCTCCAGGACCATCAGGGTTTTATACAGCTTTTCCTCCACCGTATCCGCATCGCCGTTGCCCTGTTTATTCATTTTCTTCATGAGTTTCGGGAAAATCCCCACCCCCATACCCTCCAGAAAAAATTCGGTTTCTCCCAGGCCGTCCACAAAGCCCACATCCAGCTTCCGTAACACCGCCGTACGAAGTGACGCAATGGCTTCCTCCGGGTCTTGGGCGATGCCCAGCGTTTTGGACAGGTTATTGGCAGTGCCCAGCGGGATGATGCATAGCGGGTACTGGCGCTCCATCAGGGTACGCTGCAACAACGCTCCGGCAACAGTCCGCACAGAGCCATCGCCTCCGGCAACGATCAGGAACCCGGCCGTATCATCAAAGTCCTGCCATCCTTTTTCCTTAATAGAGGCGTAACGACAAGGGAAACCTTCCTTCTCCAGCAGGGACAGCAGTCTCTTGGGCGGATAGGCCGTTTCCCCTGCTTTGGGGTTATGGAGGACAACGGTAAAGCTCATGATCGCGGTGGTTTGGTTACGGGTTCCTGCACCAAAATCATGCCTGGCACCCTTTTTTCACACGCTTAGGGGTATTGTTGAAATCTAACACCTGAGGTTATGAGAATTCTGGTCACAAATGACGATGGTATCTATAGTCCGGGTATAGCGGCCCTTGCCAGGGTGGCTACCCGGTTTGGAGAGGTGATTGTAATAGCGCCCAATGTGGAACAATCCTCCATGGGCCATGCCATCACCTCTAACCGGCCCCTTTCCTACAAAGAAACACCCGCTCTTTTTGAAGGGATAGAAGCCTATAAGGTGAATGGAACCCCGGCAGATTGTGTGGCTTTGGGGACCCATTTGCGGGAAAAGACAGACCTGGTCCTCTCCGGGATCAACATGGGTCCCAACCTGGGGAATGCGATGTGGCATTCGGGGACGCTGGCAGCTGCTAAACAGGCAACCCTGCTGGGGATCCGGGGCATTGCCTTCAGCACCCCAACGAAGGACGCCGAACCGGATTTTGAGTTGCTGGAGCCCTTTGTCGCCAGTACGCTCAGCCTGCTGCTGGAAAACCATGACCTGAAGCTGGTAAATGTCAACCTGCCCTACCGGCCGATAGGCCTGAAATGGACGCGCCAGTCGGTGCAGCTCTACGATGGCCAGATTGTGCCGGGCGAAGACCCGATGGGAAGGAAACATTACTGGTTCACGGTAAAACCGCTCGAACCGGCCGAAACCGACTCGGACCGGTGGGCGGTAGAAAACGGCTACGTCTCTGTGACCCCCCTGCGGCTTGACTTAACTAGCGAAGAAGACCTGAAACGGGTTCGTGAAAAACATCCCGTGCCCCAGGTAGTTACCCCGGAAGTGCCCCATTAAAAGTGAGTATGCCGGAGCGAGAGGATGCGACATTTGTCCCCAAAATGCCCGAAAAAGGCGCGTTGATAAAACAACGGGCCTGTCATCGGCATGAAATCAATTTTTAGTCTTACCTTTAGTACACACGACAGCATCAAAACTCCTTAGACGTCGTATGATTGTCAAAAAGACGCTCAGCCTGAAGTCGATCTATGAATTTGCCGGCCATCACCTGCTATGGCTTACCGGCTGGATGTCGCTGGTGACCCTGCTCTACCATGTTACGCACTGGAAATGGATTACCATCCCCTGGCTGCCGCTGTCGGTCATCGGCACGGCCGTGGCCTTCTATGTCGGTTTCAAAAACAACCAGGCTTACGACCGGCTGTGGGAAGGACGTAAAATCTGGGGGGCGATCGTCAACAGCAGCCGTATCCTCGGGACCATGATCAAACATTTTGCAGTTAAAGGCAGGTTAGAGGAGCAGGAGCTCAGTCAGATCAAAAAGAGGATCCTCTACCGCCACCTGGCCTATGTGTATACGCTTCGGGAGCAGCTTTTGGCACCTACGCAATGGGAACACGTGAGCTTAAGCTGGCGGCTTGGCACTTTTAACCAAAAACGCAAGAACCAGCTGCTGACGATTGGATATGCAAAAGAACTGGCCGAAATAGCGGGCAGGCCCTACATCGATGCCAAAGAAGCCGGAACGTACGCAGGAGCCGCCAACAAAGCGACGCAAATGCTCGACCGGCAAACGGCGGACCTGGCTTTGCTTTACCAACATGACTGCCTTAACATGATGCAGCAGGTAAGCCTCCAGGGGGTGCTCAATGATTTTTACGACCATCAGGGAAAGACAGAACGAATCAAGCGGTTTCCCCTGCCGCGGCAATACGGCAGTTTCAGCTTTTTGTTTGTGGCTATTTTTGTCTTCCTCCTGCCCTTCGGCATTGTGGCGGAGTTCAGTAAGCAGGGCGACACGGTGATATGGCTGAGCATTCCTTTCGGAGTCATCATCGGGTGGGTATACGTGGTGATGGAAATGATCGGCGACTATTCCGAAAACCCCTTCGAAGGCCTTTATAACGATGTCCCCATGCTTTCCATCTGCAGGACCATCGAAATCGATTTGTTGCAGATGCTGGGAGAAAAAGACATCCCGCCGCCTATCCAGCCCAGGGAGGGAGTTTTAATGTAGAGAACTCCCGAACGGCCAGGATCCGAAATCATCCATGCCGGTTGGCCGGCGAGGTTCTATTCAGAATCGCTCCTTAAAAATGTTCTGTTATTTTTGTGGGAACCACGAAACATCAAATCTGAAAAAGATGAGTAAAAAGAAAGGAGAGAAAAAAGTTATTCCCCTCCAGACTCCGGCAAATTACATTAAAACCCGTGCGCGTTCACTACCATTGGCTAAATGCTATGCGCTTAGCAACTGGGCAGAAGCAGGGATGAGTCTCGTGCTCGTCAGCCGGAAACATGTGACAGGCAATGTAACCTTCGGAGGATACCTGGTCGATTTGTTATGCCTGGGTATCAAAGATACCTTCTACCGTTTCAATGAAGCGCCGGAAGAACTCGAGTCCATTGTCGAAAATCACAACCTGCAGGAAATCGGGTATGAGACCGCCCACAATATTATTTATGGAGCCGAGGCCTTTGCGGATGACTACGGCTTTCAGCCGCAAAAAGACTGGGCAGTCAGCCAGTATATCCTGGAACCGGATGACGAGCGGATTCCGTTGATCGACATTGAATTCGGTAGTGCCGGTCAGCCTGTTTACGTTGCCGGACCTTACGACGACGAACAGATGATTGATCGTGTACTGGCCACACTGGACCGCAATGCCGGACCCGGGAATTATGAATTTATAGGCGATCCGGATCTTGACGACCTTTCAGACGAAGAAGAGGATTTATTCGGCCCGGGAGAAATGGAACGCATTTTAAACGGAGAACAAGAAGCTACCACGCACCAGCAATATGCTTTGACGTTAGGAATGCTGCTCAGCAACGGCAACACGTTAGCACCTTCTTCAATAGACCAGGAACAACTCGAAGCAGAGGCAATAGAACTTACGGGAGACAATGTTTTTAGCGAAGATGATGACCTGGAAATTCTTATTGACAATTTCAGGGACCAATACGATGGAGTGCTTGAAGCGACGACTCCCGATGTGATCGACATTATCAAAAAACTGAGACTTGAAAACCCTGACAATCCCTACATTTACTTCAGAGAGTTTATCAATTACACAGGATCGGGTCAGGTTTCAGCGGCTGAAGAAATAAAACGGACAGCAAGAGCGCGCTTCCCTGATTTTCTGTTGTTTGACTTCATAGCGGCCATTGCAGCAGCAGATGACGGAAGACTTGAGGAAGCAGCATTATTATTGAAAAGTCCCTACATAAATGATGCTTTCCCGGACCGTGAACTTTTTTCGCGGGGAGAATACCTCCATTTCTGTACCGCCTGGTGTGCCTATTTTACGGCAAAAAAGATGTTTCCCGAGGCCGTTTGCTACGCCAATATAATCGTGGCAGATTACGAAGATTCTGATTTTATTAATAACGCTATTGTCCGCCTCTGCCAGTCATTGCTGGAATTGATTCATGAAAAAGAATAACATGCCTCCCTTTGTTGCTACCGTGACCATTCTGTTTGTATGCTTCTTCATCGCGTGCACTACCCCTGAAAAGAAAAAAGAAATTACCGAAACGCGGGTAATTGTGAATGATACCATCCCTATGGAGCGGACAGAAGTGAGCTCCGCGCCCGTGGCGACCTATTCCGCTGTCGTTCCCGACGAGCTGAATAAGTTTGAATTCCGGGTCAGCTTATACGAAACCCCGTTGCGATTCCGCTATCGGGTGGCCGTCAGATATAAAATGATGGACGTGAAAGACAGCGTCGACATCCCCAATTTCGGCTTCCAGCCCCGGGTAGACGTACGCAAACATCGGGACGACCTCTCCTGTATGATTGGATTTTACGATAAAGACGGAAATTTCAAAGACTTGAAAAGAATAGAAATCGAAAATAACCAACTCAAAATACTTCAGGTAAAAAGGTACGGACTGGGCACCGTCCGGAAAAAATAGGCAAACACTCCGGCTTATCCCGCCCAAAAAAATTCGCTGAAAAATTGTGTAGTTAAATGGCTTCTCATATATTTGCAACCAAACAACTACGCAATGAAATTAAGACGAGACATATTTCAAGCGATAGCGGACCCGACCCGGAGGGCCATCCTGTTATTGGTCGCCTCGCAGTCCATGACCGCAGGTGCTATTGCCTCCAACTTTGACACTGCAAGGCCGACTGTCTCCAAACATCTGCAAATACTCACCGAATGCCATTTACTTGAACAAGAACAAAGTGGCAGGGAAATTTATTACCACTTAAATTCTCATAAAATGAAAGAAATAGCCGATTTCATTGAGCCTTTCCGTGAGCTTTGGGAAGAACGGTTTAATAAACTGGAAACCATTATGAGAACCTATCAATCAGACCAATAGTAAACGATGGAGCGAAAAACAAAAATTCATGCCGAAGACGGCAAACAGGAAATAACGATCACAAGGGAATTTGATTTGCCGGTGGAATTACTTTTCAAGGCGTATGTAGAGCCCGGCATTGTGGAGCAATGGATGGGAACAAAAGTACTGAAACTGGAAAACAAAAAGCACGGCGGCTACCAGTTCGAGACCAGTGATCCTATGGGAAACAAATACGGATTCAATGGGGTCATCCATGAGTTTATTCCGAACCGGAAAATCACCCGGACATTTGAAATGGAGAATACACCTTTTGCCGTACAGCTTGAGTTCCTCGAATTTGAAGCACTTACCGACGGCACCAGCAAACTCCGGATGCATGTGGTATACAAATCAGTCGCCATGCGGGACCAGCTATTACAGCTCCCCTTTGCCCAGGGCATCAATAGCGCTCACAACCGGCTGCAGGAGGTTGCGGGCAACTTAAAATAACCTCCCAAAAGCGACAGGACGAATGGGAACAGACCGGACGCACCTGCCTGGCAGGTTTCAGACACAACGGTATAAACAATCAAGCAACAACAAAAAATGAAAACAGAAAAACGGAATAAAATTATCTACTGGATTGCCACTATCTGGCTGTCGCTGGGAATGGTATCAACCGGCATCGTGCAGCTTATCCAAATGGAAGAGGAAGTAGATAAGATCGCCGAATTAGGCTATCCGGCCTATATACTGCCCCTACTGGGAGTCTGGAAGCTTTTGGGAGTAATAGCAGTGCTTATTCCCGGATTTCCCTTACTAAAGGAATGGGCTTATGCAGGCTTTTTCTTTGCCATGTCCGGAGCCATTATTTCACATAGTGTGTCGGGCAGCCCGGCGGCGGAACTGTTTGGCCCGACGTTATTGCTCGTCCTGACGATAGTATCCTGGTATTTCAGGTCCGCGGATCGGAAAACACATTAAACCATCTCCCTGAGATCATTAGAAAAGCCGCACGATTTCCTTACGTATGGGTAAGCAATGAAACGTCTGAAACACAGAGAACGTATTCAAAACCAAGAACATCATGGATAGCCAGAAAAAAGAGCTGCCGGCAGAACGACGTGAAGAACTGTTCGGCATCTTAGAAAAACGTTTCGGGAAAAATAAGAACCGTCATAAAGGGCTTGAATGGGCTAATGTACAGGCAAAGCTGGAAGCAAGCACCGCAAAGCTTTGGTCGCTCAATGAGATGGAAGAAACGGGCGGTGAACCGGATGTAGTGGGCCATGATCCCCGGACGGGTGAGTATATTTTCTATGATTGCGCAGCCGAAAGCCCCAAAGGCCGCCGCAGCATCTGCTACGACCGGGAGGCGCTTGAAGCACGAAAGGCGTATCCGCCGGAAAATTCTGCAATGGACATGGCGGCCGACATGGGCATCACGCTTTTAACGGAAGCGCAATACAGGGAACTGCAGCAGTTCGGGGATTTCGACACGAAAACCTCAAGCTGGATAATAACCCCTCCTGCTATCAGGAAACGCGGCGGCGCCCTCTTCTGTGATCGCCGCTACGGCCAGGTCTTTCTCTATCATAACGGTGCGGACTCCTATTATGCCGCAAGGGGATTCCGCGGAGAGCTGCGGGTCTGAATTCCGTACTACAGCCAGGTTTCCGGAGGCAAATACCGGCCTCAGAAGGCTGCAGGTCCGGAGGGCAAGGCCCTTAAAACCCCTTCTCAGGGAGGTATTTCCAATACCGCTTCGGTACATGCCGGAGATGGAGCTTCAGGTTTTTTCTTTCCGTAATAGAGGTGCTTTTAAAATAATCCTGCCATAACGAAGTATACAGTTCATCCGTCTCGTCCAATGTTACTTCAGCTTGTACAGATACGGAAGCTGCAGTAACCGCTTCCGGTTTCACTTCACAAACCTGGTGGAGATCATAATACATCCCCAGTTGTCTGCGCCGATCATAAATCAGCCACTTCTGATCGGCATAACGGTTTTTGAAATGATCGCCAATAAGGGGCAGTACATTGAAATCAGGCGTTATAACGGCAAAATAGAGCCCGTTCGATGCCTTTTTGAATCGCACGAACGCCTTCATCCGGTGCCGCTCCCGGCTTACTTTTTTCGCGTACCCTTCCACAGCGAGGACATGGCTGTTTCCATAGTCGCGCAGCCTGTCTCCCCCGTTGTCGAACAGATAGCGCGCGTACCCGAACAGGTGCCGGAAAGCATCTGTATCCTCGCTCAGATAGACGGTATACAATTTATGACACTGCCTGCCCCCAATTTTTTTCTCCAGTCCTTTCCATACTCTTGCGGCTTTTTCTTCATCCGATCTGATTTCGCAGACGGTGCCGGAAAACGCAGGTTGGTACTCCTGGCGGGTCACTAAAACAACCTCGTGGTGCCGCAGTGCATAGGAGTCAAAAACAGCCGTCAGCAATCCCGCAAAAGAGCCGTCGAAGATATAGGTTACCATTTTCTAAAAAAGGGTCAGCTGTCCGTTAAGACCGTTACGGAATTTGCTCTGGCTATTGTTCAGGATCGTCTGCCGGATGACCGCGGGATCTTTTTCGTTCAGTTGTACCGGAGAATCGGCATAACGCATAAAATGTTGCGCCCTGTTAAACGCAATCCCTATTTTCCTGAGCTGGTAGGCATGCAGCCTGCCGAATTTCCGGGCCGACACAATTTTCCGGGCTGATGCCACCCCGATTCCGGGGATACGCAGTATCGCATGGTACGCGGCCGTGTTGACATCTACCGGAAAAAAAGCCGGATTCCTGAGCGCCCAGCTCAATTTCGGATCGATTGCAGGATCGAGGTCAGGAAAATCGCCGTTGAGAAGTTCCTTGATTTCGAACCCGTAAAAACGCATCAGCCAGTCCGTTTGATAAAGCCTGTTTTCTCTGATCAGCGGCGGCGAAGTCCCGATAACCGGCATACGAGTATCAGCGCTTATCGGGATATAACCGCTGTAATAAACCCGTTTGAGCGAAAAGGACTTATAGAAATGATCGGCAATGTACATGATTTCCATGTCCGATTCCGGCGTAGCGCCTACCACCATTTGCGTGCTCTGTCCGGCCGGTACGAATTTGGGGACACTTCTGATAACCTTCCGCTCGTCGGACAGTTGAAGGGATTTATTCCGGATAACCCCGAGTTCCCGCCTGACCTCTTCGTGCGATTTTTCAGGAGCCAGCATTTTCAGACCTGCCTCCGTGGGCATCTCCAGGTTAATGCTCATCCGGTCGGCATACAGGCCCGCTTCGGTAACCATTTCCTCGCTTGCCCCCGGAATCGTTTTAAGGTGAATGTAGCCGTTGTAGTTTTCTTCCAGCCGTAGTTTTTTAACAACCCGGAGCATTCTTTCCATCGTATAATCGGCATTTTTGAAAATTCCGGAACTCAGGAACAGCCCTTCTATGTAATTCCGCCGGTAGAAATTCATGGTCAGGGAAACTACTTCCTCCACGGTAAATGCCGCCCGTTTTACATCGTTACTGCTTCTGGAAACACAAAAGGCACAATCATAGATACAATGATTGGTGAGCAGAATTTTCAGGAGGGAAACACACCGGCCGTCTTCTGTATAGGAATGGCAAATCCCCGAGCCGGTATCCCCGATTCCCTTGGCGGTGTTCTTTCGGTTACTTCCGCTGGAGGCACACGAGACGTCATATTTGGCAGCGTCAGCAAGTATCCGGAGCTTTTCTCTTATTCGTTCAGACATAATGTATTTATATCATATAATACATTTCAAATATACAGGTTTTATTGATAATGCCGGCAATTCTCTGCCTGAACGGCGTTTTGGAAGGAGATGCCTGTTGCTGCTCGCAGCCGGCTGCACGTCACGCGGGAGAACCATTCCACAACCGGAATTGTTTTGGGAAAACAGACAAACCGATGCAGCTTGAAGCCCGACATTCAACTACTAACCCCCGACCATCTTCAGGAACTGAATGAACTGCTATCGGTTTTTGAAGAAGTATTTGAAATGGACCATGTTGTCAGACCGGATCCGACGCATTTGCAAAATCTGCTGAACAAAGAAACTTTCTTAGCAATAATCGCTACGGTTGACGGTAAGGTGGTAGGCGGAATGACGGTGTACATCCTTGACCAAATCTATTCAGAAAAGCCGTTAGCTTATCTCTATGACCTGGCAGTCCTGGCGTTTTACCAAAGAAAAGGGATCGGGCGAAATTTAATTGAGTTTATCACCGGCTATTGCCGGGAAAGCGGATTTGAGGGAATATTCGTACAGGCCGATAAGGCGGATGATTATGCGATAGACTTTTACCGCTCTACGCAACCCGCAAACGAAGAACAGGTTGTTCATTTTTACTATCCTTTAAAGTAAAATGGAGGGTCATTCGTCTGTATAGGTATAGTTAATAAAGACATGAATCATTCAATGGCGCTATCCATGCCTGAAAACAGGTCGTTCAACCTATCCGAGACAGTAAAAAAATACAGCGGACAGCTGCTGGGCTTTATCAGAGGCCGGGTAAAGCTGGTAGAAGACGCGGAAGATATTTTACAGGATGTCTGGTACCAGCTTGGCAACCTGGCAGATCCCGACGAGATAGAAAGTATCAGCGGCTGGCTTTACCGGGTAGCCCGCAACAAAATAACCGATCGCTACCGCAAACAACAAAGCGAGCTTCTTGACGACCTCTTTTACGAAGACGAGGAGGGCGAATTCAGTTTGCGGGACATCCTGCTGGCGGACGACAGCGATGATCCCGAATTGTCTTTCTTTAAAGAAACATTTTGGCGAACTTTCGAGCAGGCATTGAACGAGCTGCCCGAAAAACAACGGAGCGCGTTCGTCCAGAATGAAATGGAGGATAAAACATTGCAGGAGATTGCCGATGCAACAGGAGAACCTCTGAAAACCATTATCAGCCGGAAAGGCTATGCAGTGAAGCATCTGCGCAGCCGGCTGTCCGATTTGTATCAGGAATTTTATCAATAGCAGATCTATGAACAGAAATCGATTTTATGGAAAGGGCAGTGGGAAAGGGCTGTTTTTCCTCATCATCCCCGTCGTTCTGGCAGCGGCAGGGCTCGTGGTCATGTGGTTATGGAATGCGATTCTTCCTGAACTGCTGGGTCTGAAGGCGATCAGCTACTGGCAGGCAACAGGCTTGTTTCTGCTTTGTAAACTACTATTCGGCACTTTCAGGGGACCTGCAAGAGCGCGCGGACGAATGGGTTTTGGCGGAAAATGGGAGCGGCTGAAGAATGCCAGTCCCGAAGAGCGGGAAGCCATAAAAGAAGAGTGGCGCAGGCGCTGCAGGGAGTAGATGACACATGGTCCTTCGACAGGTTCAGGATGACGTATAAAGCTTATTATGCTGAGTTTGCGGTCCGCCGCTGCGGTCGAACCATGAACCGCGCAACTCGCGATAGCCGATCCCCGGTTTGCATGTAAGCGTTGCTATTTTTAACAGATCTGATATTTTTTCCCGGCAACGATTAGGGTAGACTGCACTTTTTGTATCTGTGGGATAACATGAATTGATTTATCCATGAATTCTGACAGTTCACCGGGTTCGATTGAGGACGATACTAGCAGAGCGTCGCCTGTCCCGGCAGCAGATAACACTCCGGTCCGTCCCGACGATGAGCTCCTGATCCGAAGAGCCTTTGCCGCTGATGCTTATCAGGGCTGCGACTTGCTTTTCAGACGGTATTATCAACCGTTATGTAGTCATGCCGCACGGTTCGTATACGATAAAGTCGTTGCCGAAGATATTGTTGCGGATCTTTTCCAAACATTCTGGCAGAAGAAGATCTATGCACGTATCGATTATTCCTACCGGGCCTACCTGTATCAGGCCGTACGGCAAAACTGTCTTCTCTATCTGCAGCGGGAAATCAGGGCGACGATTTCTACCGATCAACAATCTTCTTATGAAATGCTGATAGGAACCTCGTCGCCTACTGACCAGATTCAGTTTGATGAACTCTCAGAACGGGTCGATACCGTTATCCGGACGCTGAGCCCTTCTGTAAGACGCGTGTTTTTATTAAGCCGGTTCGAAGGCCTCAGGAACCAGGAGATCGCTAACGAACTACATATTTCATTGAAAACGGTAGAGGCCCACTTGACAAAAGCCCTCGCACTTTTTCGTAATGCACTTAGCCATGAATGAGCCGCAGCCCCGCCTATCCAAAGCCGTTGTGTTTGCCTATTTCGCGCATCAGGCGACACCCATGGAGCGCCAGCAAATAGAGGCATGGTTAAAGACCAGTGAAGGTCTTGAGCTTTATTTTACCTATCTGGACGAGTGGGAGCGGCAGTTCCCGCAGTTTCAGGCGAACCTGGAACAAGCCAGGGAGAAGTTTACAGCATTCGTCCACCAGGCAGAACGGAGCACCATTAGTAAGCCTGCCCCTACCCCCTCTTTCCCCGCTCATCTGTCAGCCAGGCAGCCTAAGCGGTATTGGCCCCCTGCGAATAGTTGGTTATCAGTCGCAGCAACTGTACTCTTACTCGTTGGCATGTGGTTTTCAGCAGATTCATGGTACTATCAAACCTGGACCAATCACAATCACCAGGTTCGGGAAATTCTCCTGCAGGATGGCTCTGAAGTGGAACTTGCCGCTAATTCGTCTTTGAAATATCGCCGCTTCGGGTTTGACTGGGGAACCAGACATGTATGGCTCAATGGCGATGCGGAATTTAAAGTGGCGCATTTAGCAAACGCCGGACGTTTCAAGGTTCACACTCCCGATCAAACAGTAATAGAAGTCCTGGGAACAGAGTTTGTAGTCAATAGCAGGCCTAAAGCCACGAAGGTAATGCTCAAAACCGGAAGCATCCGGCTGACCAATCCTATAGCGGAGCATCCGGTAACACTGGAACCGGGCGATATGGTCACCATCTCGATAGAAAAGAAAATTCAAAAAAAGCCGATTGGGGAACAGCCCGACAATGCTGGCTGGCGAAATCAGCAATTCGAGTTTAAGGATACCCCCTTGAAAGAAGTCGCCAGGCAGGTGTACGAGGCCTATGGTGTTAAAATTCAGATTACACAGCAAACTGTAATGAATCGGACGATCTCCGGGACGTTTCAGGCTGAAACTGCCGAAGACTTACTTGAGGCAATCGCAGTAATGATGCAATTGGAAATAGAAGAGCAATCTGATGGCTATCTGCTTAGCCAGCGTACACCTTAACAGACTTTCGGTAATCGGCGGTCGGCTGTCAGCTTTCGGCTTTCGGCTATCAACTATCAGCGATCAGCAGTCGGCTTTCGGCTATCAGCGATCAGCGATCACCATGGTCTGTGTCTTCACAGACCATCCCAATACCGGCCTGCCGCCGGGCCACGTTAGCCTGTGCACAATCCGATCTCGGATAGCTGACTTCTGATTGCTCAAGGCTATTTCATTTGGGATTTTTTACGTAAAAAATTTAATTCATTCGATTAGGGTAAGAAGCCATTTCTGTATCTGTAGCAACAAAGAAGTCTGAATCCCTGATAAAACTCCAATTGAAAGAACTTTTAATCCTTTAACGATGAACTATAAGCTACGCAATGCAGGAAGGAGCCAGAGGACGCTGCAATTCATGATCAGTTTCATGATGCTGTGTCTTCAACTGCCGGTATCCGCCCAGTTACTCGCCCGTTCAAAACCACCTACGCAGGCTGTGGAACAATCTCCTACCATTAGTGTGATTGAAGCCCTGGCAAAGCTGAAGGAGCGCCACAAAGTTAACATCCTTTTTGAAGAAAAAACGCTTCAAAACCGTCAGGTGCCTTCTGAAGCCGTGCCACTAAATGCAACGATCGAATCCAGCCTGACCACTTTGCTGGAGCCTCTGGGCCTCCACTATAAAAAGAGAAAAAACAACTACATCATTTTATCGGGGAAGACGCTGCCCGCTCAGACACCAACCGCAAAGCCAGAATTGTTGCCTTTGAATACACTACCGCCGGATCTGCCACCAGCCGAAAACCGGGGTGAAGTACCGGCTGCGCCTGTGGTAAAAGAAAGAAGTATTTCGGGTATCGTCACTGATGAGAAGGGAGAGCCGTTGCCAGGAGTGAGCATTTTGCTGAAAGGAACGCAACAGGGAACTATAACCAATTCAAAAGGGTCGTACAGCCTGGCAGTGCCGGACGATAAGGCCGTGCTTGTTTTTTCATTTGTAGGTTATGTAACGAAGGAAGAGCTAGTGGGCAGCCGAGCTTCCCTGGACGTTTCGCTACAGGAAGATGACCGGGCCTTGGACGAGGTAATTGTGGTAGGCTATGGTGCGCAGCGGAAAGAAAACCTGACAGGGGCCGTTTCGACTATACTGGCAAAGGATATTGAAAACAGACCTGTGGCAAACGTTGCTTTGGCGCTCCAGGGATTATCGCCCGGACTTACCGTAACGCGTACCTCCGGACAACCGGGCGACGAAGGTATAAACATCCAGATTCGTGGCGCTACGTCAGCCAATGGTAACGTTGAGCCACTGCTGGTGGTAGACGGGGTGACAAGTCCGGGCGTGTCGTTACAGACACTGAACCCAAACGATATTGAGAGTATCAGCGTTTTAAAAGATGCCGCAGCAGCTGCCATTTATGGGGCACAGGCGGCGGGCGGCGTTATTCTCGTAACAACTAAAAATGGCAGGCCGGGAAAAACCATATTTGAATATTCTGCATTGGGCGGCGCCGACTGGGCCATCAACGTTCCTGAGAAAATGCCGGTATGGGAAGAGTCCGAGTATAACAACCTTGCACGTGTCAATTCCGGTTCAGCACCCACTTACTCCGCTGAAGCCATCCAGTTTCTGAAAGACGGATCCATGCCCTACAGGATCAATCCAAATGACTCTACCCGCTACCAATATTTTAGCACCGAGTCACTCAACGATCAACTTATCCGAAAACGCACTTGGATGCAAACACACAATCTTTCGGCAAGGGGAGGAACCGACCGGCTGAATTTCATGATGTCATTGGGCTACTTTGACAAGCAGGGGATTTTCAAGATAGGCCCCGATCAAAATAAAAGGTATAACCTCAGGCTGAACGTCGGGGCTCAACTTACCAAATACCTTTCTGTCGATGCCCGGATTGCCTATACCCTCCAGAAACAAGAGGCTCCTTCCATGAGCACAAACGGAAATGGCCTGCTGCTTTTCAATCTATACAGATCGCCGGGCGTCAATCCATATCTTACCCCGGATGGCAAATTTAATGCGCTGGCAGATGCTACCTATGCCAATATTGCCGCAGGCGGCTTCAATAATTATGACCGGAATATCTTTGACGGCGTTTTTACAGCAAAACTGGCTAATCTCGTCAAAGGGCTTAGTTTGCGAGGTGTTTACAGCAAGCAATTCCGTCAATCTGACCGGGCACTTTTCAAAAGGAGTGTCGAACTTTGGCACCGCACATTTGTCGGTAGTATTATCAATACCCCTAATTCTTTTGCGCTCTATAAAGATGTGGCACAGAGTACAAACGCCCAGTTCCTGGCCGACTACGACCTTGTAATTGCGCAGAAAAGCCGTATTCACGTACTCTTGGGCTACCAATGGGAGGATTATCGAAACGAATCGATGTCCGCCGGAGTCAATTCTTTGATTAATAACGACTTACCGGCGCTAGGCCTTGGAGATGCCACTACACGAACCAATTCTCAGGGCGTTTCCACCTATGCTTTTCAGTCTTATTTCGGAAGGCTCAACTACAGCTTCAGTGATAGATATTTGCTTGAGGCTACGTTGAGAATGGATGAAAGTTCGCGGCTTGCGCCGGGTCGCCGCACCAAGACTTTCCCGTCAGTTTCCGCCGGATGGAATGTGCACCGTGAGAACTGGTTTGCTGTCCCGGTCGTTTCGGAACTGAAACTAAGGACTTCATGGGGGCGGTTAGGTGCTGCTTCAGGTATAGGGCTGTATGATTACCTGGCATTAATCAACCAAGGGATTAACCTGGTTATGGGGGCGCCCGAAGTTCGTACCTCGTATTTTTCTCAAAAGGTGGTGCCCTCCTCCCAGTTGTCGTGGGAAACCATCCAGACCAATAATTTCGGGTTGGATCTTGGTCTTTGGAAAAATAAAATTCAGATGAGCGCCGACTACTATATCAAGTTCAACCGTAACATGCTAAGCGCGATGCAGCTGCCTTCTACGTTTGGAGTAGGAACCCCAAGGGTCAACAACGGAGAATTGAAATCCTGGGGCTGGGAGACAGAGTTGAAGTACCGCGACCGCACCAGTAACGGATTTTCCTATTCAATAGCAATGAACTTGTCTGACAACCAGAATAAGCTCATTAATTTCTCTGATCGAAAGCTAGTTACCGCCGGAACGGTGGCAGCCCTGGAAGGTTATCCGCTGAATACACTGTGGGGGTACAAAACTGATGGCTATTTTCAGACCAAAGAGGAGGTTACTGAGTGGGCATTCCAGGACAGCCGTTCTAGCGCAGGGGATATCCGCTACATCGACGTCACCGGCGATAACAGGATAACAACCGGCTCCGGAAATCTGACCGATCATGGCGATCTTGTTTACCTGGGTACCTCCCAACCCAGGCTCCTTTTCGGCGTCAACATGAGTTTGGAGTGGAAGGGAATAGATTTTACGGTGTTTTTTCAAGGTGTAGGCAGAAGAAATTTCCTTCCCACCCGCCAATCTCTGGATCCATCGCTTGCGAGCTATTACCGCCCGCTTGCAATCCACAGAGATTACTGGACCGCGGAAAACTCCGACGCTACTTTCCCCAGGCCCTTCGTTAATGCCACGCATAATTTCTTGCCGTCAGACAAATGGGTACTTAATGGCCAGTACATGCGGATGAAAAACCTACAGGTAGGATATTCCATTCCACCGAAAGTTTTAAACAAGCTGAATGTTAGCAGGCTCAGGATCTATTTCAGCGGCCAAGATTTGGTTACTTTTTCCACGCTGAAGAATTTCAGGAAATATTATGATCCCGAGCAAAGGGATGGTGTTTCAGCTGACTACCCATTCTTTGGTACCGCGGCCGTCGGTTTGAACCTGACCTTTTAATAGCGACTATTATCAAAAAAAAACTTATCATGAAAGTGAAAATATACAACGTTTTAGGGTCAATTTTCTACCTCACGGCCTTAGTGGCATGTGATGTGGATCGAATTCCGGAGACACAGATCACCGATCCGTCTTTCTGGAAATCCGAAGCCGACCTGAAGTCTGCGACCAACTACCTCTATACTTTTCTACCGGGATTCGGGGAGGAAGAAAGCTGGTCAGACAACACTTACGGCCTTCAGGCCCATCCGGTTAGCGACGGGACCCAATTGCCTCCGGCAACCTCAGCTTACTTTTCTGAACCCTATAGCTGGATCAGAGCCGCTAACAATGTGATAGAAAAATCAGATCGGGTTGAAATCACCGACGCCGTCAGAGAAGTATATGTGGCGGAAGCCAGGTTCTTTCGTGCGTTCGCTTATTTCCAGCTGCTCCAAAAATATGGTGGTGTGCCGCTGATTATTAAAACGTTAACGGAAGTATCTCCGGAACTCAAAGAACCGGCTAAACCGCGTGAGGATGTGGTCAGTCAGATTTACCAGGATCTGGATTTCGCTGTCGGGAAACTACCGAAGCCATCGGCTTTAGGAGCGGCCTATGGAAGGGTGACCAATATCGCCGCACTGGCGATGAAAGCCCGGGTGGCTTTATTCGAAGGCACACGGGCTAAATTCCATGGGTACGGCGATCCGTCCTATCACCTAAACTTAGCCGTTTCCTCTTCAAAAGAGATCATTGATGCCGGCGAAAACAGCCTGTTCGACAACTACTTCAATTTGTTTCAATACCAGGGAGAAGGTCCGCAGAATAAGGAAAATATCCTCGTTAAGCAGTACGGACTAGTAACGGGAAATGTGGTCCTTAGCCACAATTATTCGGCTACGCAGCTCTTTTCAGGACGTGTTAACCCGACCAAGAGCTTGGTCGACAGCTACCTGATGAAAGATGGCCTACCTATCGAAAAATCACCCTTCTACCAAAAACCAGTGGTATCTCTGGACGTATTTACAGACCGGGATTTGAGATTGAGTGCCAGCGTATTCAAAAGAGGCGATCCTTATGAAAAGACGACTACATACGGTTCGCCTCCGCTTCAATTCCACAAAACGGGTTTCGGCCCCAGGAAATATTGGAATGCAGAAGACTATATCACGAGGCAGGCTATGATCGACTGGGTAATCATCAGGTACTCTGAAGTACTATTGACTTTCGCAGAAGCCACCTTTGAATTGAACGGCAGGATTTCTGATGCAGATCTGGACATGAGTATAAATCTCTTGCGCAAACGGGGAGAAGTAGCGCCGCTGACCAATTCTTTTGCAGAACTGTACGGCTTGGATATGAGAGAGGAGATTCGCAGGGAACGTCGCGTGGAACTGGCTCAGGAAAACCATCGCTATTGGGATCTGCTTCGTTGGAAAACAGCAGAAACCGAGCTTCCGAAAGCCGTGTTGGGCAATTATCTTTTTGAAGAGTTTGGAACTGACATTCCTGTCAACACAAATGAAAACGGCTTTATTGTTGTGCAGGATGCATCTTTTCGCAGATTTGATCCCCAAAAAGACTACCTGTGGCCCTTTCCGGTAAATGAACTCGGGCTCAATCCGGCATTGAAGCAAAACAACGGCTGGTAACATTCAACTATTGGGTCCAGGTTCGTAACCTGAGCCGATCTGGCTACTCTCTTTTCATTAGTCTTACGAAATGATATTTTCAAGGTAAAATTTTACAATTATTATCGCCAGTTACTATTGAAAACGGGAAATAACGCTGCGGCTATTTCCCGTTTTCAACAATAACGCCCGATCAAAACTCTCCCCTCCAAAAAAACACCCTACTCCTTATAAATTCAACAACATCACTATTTTATAATAAAGTTAACCTTACCTTTGTGGCCTGAAATCCGGGAAAAGTTCCCGGATTTGTGCTTATAATTACTGCAATACGTTTAATAACTGAAGCATTCCTAAACCCATGAAAGTACTGAAGTTTGTATTCGCCTGCCTGGCGCTGTTCGCTACCCCCTCCTGCACCAAAGAAGATACTCAAAAACCCGATGACAGCCGCTTCACACCAGTAGTCCTCGCCCAGGACCTGGATGAACCCATGGTGTTTGAAGTGATGAAAAACGGAAATGTGCTGATTGTGGAAAGAAAGGGAGGCCTTAAACTGTATGACGCCGAACAGGATACCACACTTCTGGTTGCGCATATCCCTGTCAACACCAAATACACCAGTAAAGACGGCGTAGTAAGGGAAGCGGAAGAAGGCTTCATCGGGCTGACACTCGATCCGGATTTCGATACCAACAACTGGATCTATCTGTACTATGCACACCCCACCGAAAGTAAGCATGTGCTTACCCGGTGGGAGCTGAAAGACAATCAACTCGTAGAAGCTTCCATGAAAACCGTACTGGAAGTGGAAACCCAGCGGGAGGTTTGCTGCCATACGGGAGGCGGCATGACCTGGGACAAGGACGGGAATCTCTATCTCACCGTCGGCAACAATACCGGAAACACATTGTCGGCTCATACGGATGAAAGACCGGAACGAAAAAACTGGGACGATCAGGCACATGCGGCCAATACCAACGACTTGCGCGGAAAAATCCTGCGTATTCATCCTGAAAAAGATGGAAGTTATACCATTCCCAAAGGGAATCTTTTCCCGGAAGGAACCGACAAAACACGTCCTGAGATCTACACAATGGGCCATCGCAATGCCTGGCGGGTGTCGCTGGATTCCAAAACCGGCTACATGTACTGGGGGGAAGTAGGCCCTGACGCCAGTGTAGACAGCGAAATCGGGCCACGCGGCTATGATGAATTTAACCAGGCCAGAGAGCCGGGCAATTTCGGATGGCCCTTCTTCGTGGGCCCCAACGCACCTTTCCCCTATTACGACTATGAAAAGGGAACGCCGCTGGAACCGAAAGATCCCCTGAATTACACCAACCTGTCGGTAAACAACACCGGACTTCAGCAGCTTCCTCCGGTGGCTCCGCCTTTCATCTATTATCCGTATGGTTCCTCTGACGAATTTCCGCTGGTGGGCAGCGGCGGGCGCAGCGCTACCGGAGGACCGGTTTACCGGCGTGCAGATTTTGCCGGGAGCGCCAAACGCCTTTTCCCCGCCTACTATGAGGGAAAATGGCTGATCACCGACCTGGCCCGGGGCTGGATCATGGCCGTAACAATCGGGAAAGACGGGAACTACGAATCCATGGAAAGATTTTTGCCGTCGTACCATCCGATAGAGCCGATCGATATGAAATTCGGTCCGGACGGAGATCTTTATGTACTGGAATATGGGAATACCTGGTTTGCCAAAAGCCCTGACTCCCAACTGGTCAGGATTGAATACAACGCCGGAAACCGGACCCCGATAGCAGCACCGGCCGCCGATAAAACCGGTGGGAAAATACCTTTTGAGGTCAAGCTTACCGCGGAGGACTCCCGGGATCTGGACGGGGATGCACTGACCTACCAATGGAAAATCAACGATGAAAACGGGAACGAGGTACAAACTTTTTCAGAAGCCAATCCAACGGTGACATTCGATAAAGAAGGAATCTTTACGGCTACGCTGACGGTTAAAGACCCCGCAGGGGAAACCAGTTCGAAGTCCGTCAAAATTATTTCGGGTAACGCTGCCCCTGAAATCGGCATCTCCCTCACCGGAAACAAGAGTTTCTTTTTCCCGGGAAAACCGTTCGATTATGAAGTTGCGCTCAACGATGAAGAAGACGGAAGCCTTTCCGGCGGAGAAATTGCACCGGGTCATGTAGCAGTATCGATCCAGTACGTGTCGGAAGGATTCGACCTTGCCGAAGTCATCCAGAACCAGCGAAGTGTCAGCATGTCGGCAGGATTAAACATCGCACAGTCCCTGATGGCAAAAGGGAATTGCAATAGCTGTCACAATACCGACCAGGCGTCTGTGGGTCCCGCTTTGGTAAAGATTTCGGAGAAATACAAGAATGATCCGTCCGCCATCGAGCGGCTTGCCAATAAAATCAGGGAAGGAGGATCGGGCGTATGGGGTGAAGTGATGATGCCGGCGAATCCGGGTGTATCACTGAGTGACGCGCGCACCATTCTTGACTATATCATGCACATTACCGATAAAACAGCGCCCGGTCTGCCGGTAAAAGGCTCCTTCACACCCGCGATACCGGCGGGAGACAACGGCCGGGGATCGTTTATCCTTCAGGCAAGCTATAGCGACAGGGGCGCCGGAAATGTCCCTTCTCATGCGGTAGAAAGTATCATCCGGTTAAACAACCCTGTACTAAGGCCTTCCGAAGCAGAAACGCTGACGGGCGCTGAACTGGTCGTAGGAGGAAGAGGGGGCAATGCGTCCTTAAAGCCTGGAAACGGCACTGTAGTAGGCTACCGGAATCTGGACCTGACAGGGATCCAATCGCTCAAAATCCACGGATCGGCGACTGTTCGCGAAGACAACAGCGGCGGGCATATTGAAGTGCGGCTGGAGTCACCTGAGGGAGAAGCGGTCGGCTATACCGATGTGGCCCGGTTTGTCCCGCCAACCCAAGATCAGGTTCCTACAATGGAGCAGGCAATGCAAGACGCCGGGGGCAATAAAAAGGCCGCTGAAAAAATGATAGAAGCTGTCAAAGCAGCGAACAGAGCAAAGAGCTCTCCGCCGGAAATAATTATTCAGCTGACCAAAAAACTCACAGGACAGCACAACATTTACTTTGTGTTTACCAATCCGGAGGCCCGGCCTGCGCAATCGCTGATGACCCTGTCCGGTATTGAATTCCGGGAGAAGTAACCCCACATGATACCATGTTTAACGGCCGCCATTGCTGGTGGCCGTTAAACATACACGGAACCCGCCAGGAGGCTGTGCCTCCCTATAGTAGGGAGCGCGGTCCGCCGCAGGATGACGTGGACGGGACGACGCTAGCTTGGGGCGCTATAGATCGTTTTCAAATAGCTTTCAGGGGTCATTACCGGCAGATCGCTCGTTTTATAGTCTTTGACATTTCGGGTAATAATGATTTTTACCCCGTGCTCATTTTTTGCGGAAAAGTTTTGTAAGGCGTCTTCAAAATCTTTGAAGCCGGAGTGCAGCGCTTCTAAAACAGCCTTTTTACTGATTACGGCTACATCCACCAAGGTGAGTAGCAGCTTTATATTTTCAATCACTTTTTGGTGTGTCGCCGTTTTCCGTAAGATATAGTAAACGTTACTAATCATTACAGGGGTGACAAAAGCCGCTAGTTCGCCACTTTCACACAGACTTAGAATTTTCGAGGAAAAAGTCGTCGGTGAAGGGGAGACCAACCCCATGGTCTGTGTCTTCACCAGACCATTCACAGACCGCCTGTTGATTTTTCTGACAAACACGACACCGATTATCAGTGAAGGCACGACAGGCTTGTATTATCACTATTTTTTCTCGAATATTGCACAAAAACTACAAAGACTGATTCTTATGCAGGGAACGATTGTTACCGATGCAGAGCTGTTGCAGCACCTGACTGCCGGGGACGAGATGGCGCTGCGTAGTTTGTATGAGCGTTACTGGAACAGGCTTTACGAATACGCAGTTCACAAAGTAGAATATCAGGAAACTGCGGAAGAAATTGTGCAGGATATTTTTATTGACCTTTGGCGGCGGCGCGACCACCTTGTGATTGAGCGCCTGGAACCCTATCTGTTCGGGGCCGCAAGAAACCGGATTATTGACGTGATTCGTGCTGGTATGGCCCGTAAATACCATGAAGAATCTGCCCAGCTTATCCGGTTCACCGGCGTGCAGCACCTGGATGCCGAAGAAGAGCTTGCTTATAAAGAATTGTACGCGGCAATTGAGGAGGGGCTCGATTTACTACCTGAAAAAACCCGGGAAATATTCCGGCTAAACCGGTTGGACCAACTATCGGCGCGAGAAATAGCGGCACTGCTGGATATGCCGGCACGCACGGTAGAATATCATATCACACATGCCTTGCGGACGATGAAAGTGTATCTCCAGGACTTCCTGGTGGTCTTTATTTTGCTGATTGCCTGATTTAGCAGCTATTTTGCACAGATTATTAGTGGCTATAAGCCTGTCTACCTCACGCTGACGTTATGGACGGGCTCAGCATGACGTATAATAGAATTAAGAATAACAACCTAAAACGCCATTCTCAGTATAATTTTTCAAGTATTTAACAAGAAAAGTTACGGTGACCGGCCCCGGGCTCCGACTTAGTAGCAGTTAAGAAGTAATGGACTTATGTTAACGAGAGGATTTATAAAATTGCTCAAAAGGTATAGAGAAGGTACCCTGCCCCACTCCGTAAAGGAGGCAATGGACATCTGGTACCATTCACTGCATAAAGATCCTGTCGAGAAAAACGACAAAGAAACGATCAGGGAAAGGATTTGGTCGGGAATAGCCGAAGGCAAGGAGCGCGCAGAAAGCCCCTTTTCGTCCGGCAGGAAAAAACATTGGTGGAAAAAAGGAGTCTGGAAAGTTGCCGCTGCTATTTTGATTGTATCCGGAACCGCTTTTTACCTTTCGGGAAACTGGTTGCCTGAACAAAAAGTGTTAACCGATGCGGTCCCGGATATCAGTACCGGCTGGATGGAGACGACCAATAACGGTAGTTACAAGAAAGACATTTTTCTGCCTGATGGAAGTAAAGTCGTACTGGAGTCCGGCAGTACGTTGCGTTATCCACAGCATTTCGATATGGACTCCCGAGTGGTCTACCTCGACGGAAGCGGCTTTTTTGATGTCACCAAAGATTCGGAACGACCGTTCCTGGTGTATTCGGGCACTGTATTGACCCGTGTATTAGGCACCAGTTTCAGCATCAAGGCCATTGCGGAAACCGGCGGAACAGAAGTAGCGGTAGTCACCGGAAAAGTTATGGTAGCGAAAGCCAGGCCGGAAACGCAAACGGGTATCCTTACCGAAAGCGAAAACCGCATCGTCCTGACTCCCAACAAAAAAGTTACCTTTTTCAACGACAGCGATCACTATGTAACGGGTCTGGTTGAAAACCCGCTGATCGTCGCCAACCGGGAGGAATACCTGAAACCGGGAGCTTTCAATTTTGACGAAGCCCCTTTAACCGAAGTACTTGAAAAACTGGAAAAAGCCTACGGAGTGGAGATTACGCTAAGCAATGACAGCATGCTGGAGTGTCCGGTTACGGCAGACCTTACGTCTGATAGTCTTTACGGGAAAATAGAAATTATCGGAGCCGTTCTGAATGCCGCCTATGAAATTACGGGCAGCTCCATCCTGCTTTCGGGGGGAGGTTGCAGCCCCTCTACCTCTAAACCTTAAAATCTGAATCCTATGGAATAGATTTCCGAAAAATAATTTAAAAAAAAACCGGAGATGGTTGCAACATCTCCGGCAAAATGCTCTCCGACATTGTCGTTCGATCTCTTTTCCGGAAAAAAGAGGTGCTGAGAGCAGTATGTCAAATCGTCCAAGATCCAACAAAACAAAAGAATGGAAAAAACAAGAGAATTCATAGCCCTTTGGGGGACAATTATGAAGGTTTCAATACTACAGCTATCGATAATTCTGCTGACGGCGGCCTATACCTACGGCGGATATGAAGCCAATGCCCAGGAATTACTGATGAAGCCGGTGTCGGTGCAGTTTACTGACACCGATATCAAAACGGCGCTTTCCGAACTGGAACTAAAGGCTAATGTGAAATTCGTATATACATCAAGGTTAGTACCGCTGAAGCGAAAAGTAACCCTTCGTGTCGTCGACAAAAGTATAGCAGAAACGCTCGATGCCTTGTTCAGCCCGGATAAGGTGACCTATAAGATTGTGCGCAACCGGATCCTGCTGAGCGTAGAAGAGCACGAAAAAAGTACTTCGCTGGAGAGTACTGACCTGGATAACTTTCCGGCACTGGTGGACCGTACAGTAAAGGGAAGAGTAACAGATGAGCAAGGAGATGGGTTGCCAGGGGTGAGTGTGGTCTTGAAAGGAAGCCAGCGAGGCACCATCAGCAATACCGACGGCACTTATGAATTGATCGTTCCCGATGGCGCGAATACCCTTATTTTTTCATTTGTGGGGTACCTGACGCAGGAGATTGACGCGGGGACGAGAGCAATAATCGATGTCGGTTTGGAGGCAGATGAGAAAAGCCTGGAAGAAGTGGTGGTGGTAGGGTATGGCACGCAGAAGAAGGCTACTCTTACAGGCGCCGTCAGTGCGTTAAATGAAAAAGATTTCGGACGCAGGCAAGTAGGGCAATCATCATTGCTATTGCAGGGCACGGCTCCTGGTGTAACTGTAACCCAACGATCCGGGCAGCCGGGAAGAGATGGCGGCGCGATCCGAATCAGAGGTATTGGTACCCTGAGTGATTCCAATCCGCTCGTGCTGGTAGATGGAGTCGAAATGAGTATCAATAACATCGACCCGGGAACCATCGACAATATCTCCGTGCTAAAAGATGCGGCCTCTTCAGCTATTTATGGCTCTCGAGCAGCTAACGGGGTAGTCCTGGTCACTACAAAACGTGCAAAAAAGAATCAGACCTCCCTAACTTATAATGGATATTACGGATGGGAAGCTCCTACCAACCTCCCGAAAAAAGTGAATGCTATCGATCATATGAAATATCATGACATAGCCTATGTGAACTCCGGCCGTAGTCCCATTTTCGCGAACCAGATCAGAGAATATGAGGAAGACGGTGGAGCAAACCCTGATTTATTCCCGGATACGGACTGGATGGACTTGCTCCTGAATACAGGTAAGAAACAGAACCACCTGCTGGCATTTAACAAGGGTTTCGACAAATTGAGTGTGGCAACCTCGTTCGCGTACTTTAAGCAGGATGGTCTGATCACCAATAGTAGCTTTGAGCGACTTACGTTTCGGCTCAATTCCGATATGGAAATCGCAAAGAATCTGACAGCAAAAGTTGATGTCATGATCACGCATCTCGACAGACCCGAGCCTATTTCCGAAAATAAGACTGTAAATGACATTTTCTTTCAGATGTACCGGATTCCTTCAAACCAGCCTGCAGTATTCTCTAACGGACTGTACGGAGAAGGCTGGTCAGACCAAAACCCTTTGGCATGGGCGAATGTAGGTGGTACGGAACGATTAAAATCGCCCTCTGCCAGCTTGAATTTCCAGTTTGATTACAAACCTACCAGTTGGCTGTCCGCAGATTTCGTCTTCTCGCCGATATATACAGTCAATCACACAAAGAGTTTTGTAAAAGCAATCACTTTACATAACCCGGATGGGTCTGTTTTTGCTGAAAGACCATCCCTGTCAACGCTTAATGAGAGTTTTGCCCGAACGCTGAGCAAGACACTCCGTGCAACTGTTAAGGTAGAGGAGTCGGTCGGCCGGCATTATTTCAAAATTCTCGGGGGTATCTCTCAGGAAGACTATGTGAACCACAATTTCAGGGGATACAGAGAAGTATTCCTTCTGCCGGATTACGAAGTATTGGATGCAGGGGGACAAAGCAACAAGGATAGCAGGGGGACCGCCAGCGACTGGGCTTTGCGGTCTTTTTTTGGCAGATTGAATTACGAATTACTGGATAGGTATTTGTTGGAAGTAACGGCCAGGTATGACGGTTCTTCCAGGTTTTCTTCTAAGAACCGTTACGCGTTATTCCCCTCTGTTTCCGCAGCCTGGCGACTGTCTGAAGAGAAATTCATGGATGGCATAAAGAGTGCGCTGGATGATGTTAAAATACGGGCATCATGGGGCACATTGGGAAATCAAAATATAGGCGGAACGTTTTACCCTTATGTGTCGTCCATTCCGCTGACAGTTAACTACACCTTTGGAAATAGTTTGGTTTCCGGAGCCAGAATGACAGAACTGGCCAATAGTGATCTCAAATGGGAAGAAACCGAAATGTGGAATCTCGGAATTGACTTCCGCATAGCAGGTAAAATCAATGTAACTGCGGACTATTTCAGTAAGACGACCAGCGATATCCTGTTACGATTGAATATACCCGGCAGCTTAGGTCTGGACGCTCCATTTCAGAATGCGGGAACAGTACGGAATAAAGGTTTCGAATTAGGTATCAATTATTCCGATCAGATAGGTGCGCTGAACTACTCAATTACCGCCGCCGCCTCGGATGTAAAAAATAAAATACTCGATCTAAAGGGAATCAGCTCGACCGCATTGACGCAAAACAGGCAGGGGTATGCTATGAATTCACTTTTCGGGCATGTTGCAGAAGGGTACTTCCAGGATTCGGAAGACATTACCAATAGTCCCAAACAGTTTGGGATTGAAATGTTTCCAGGCGATATCAAGTATAAAGACCTGGATGATAACGGCGTTATCGATGACAACGACCGGACGATTTTTGGTAATACAATCCCGCGTTATACCTACAGTCTGAACCTCAACCTGAATTTTAAACAGTTTGACCTCGGCGTGTTTCTTCAGGGAGTCGGAAAGGCGGATGGCTATCTGTATCAGTCGGCTATTATGCCCTTTTTTAACGGCGGAACAATGTATGAGTATCATAAGGACTATTGGACCGATGAAAATCCCGGTGCTGCCTTTCCCCGGCTATCTTTTAATGCAGTGAATAACCAAAAAAACAGCAGCTTCTGGATGAACAGTGCAGCCTATTTGCGACTGAAAAATGTGCAGCTGGGTTATACTATCCCTTCGGGCTTTGCCAGCAAGCTGGGAATACGTTCCTTCCGTTTTTATGTTACAGGAGAAAACATGCTGACGTTTGATCGCTTCTGGGACGGGTTTGATGTGGAAGCTCCTGTTGGTACCGGTAATTTCTATCCGCTGGTAAAGACATATACCTTTGGTTTGAACCTTAATCTCTAATGACTCTAAAGTATGAAAAATAATATATATATAGCGATTCTTGCTTTTTTGATCGCTTCATGCAGCGATTATCTGGAAAAATCTCCTTTGGACCAACCGTCATCCAGTACGTTCTGGTCCAGTGAGGGGGAACTGATTATGGCTGTTAACGGATGCTATAATACCTTAAGCTATACAAGGACCGGTCCCGTTCCTTTCTTTATGCTTTTTGACGTGATGTCGGATATCGGGTGGAATCGATCCGCAAGCAGCGTAACCCCTATCAGGATGGGGATTGCCACACCCTCCGATCCCGAATTTCTTGCTATCTGGAGAACCTTGTACGAAGGAGTGAGCAGCTGCAACCTCTTGCTGGAAAATATGCATCGTGCCGAAGGAGTTACCAATCCCCAGACGTATGCGCGAATAGCCGGAGAAGCACGTTTTCTGCGGGCCTTTTACTATTTCTATTTAAATGAATTATGGGGAGGCGTTCCGTTGATCACAACCTCCCTGTCTTTGGCAGAAAGTCAAACACCAAGGAATTCAAAAGAGGAAGTTACGGCATTTATTATAAATGAATTACAGGATGCCGCAGTAAGTCTTCCTCTGAGTTACGGAGCCGATGATCTGGGTAGAGCGACAAAAGGCGCGGCACTAGGGCTATTGTCTCGTGTTGCGCTATATGATAAGCAATGGAATATTGCCGCCGCTGCCGCCAGGCAGGTAATTGAATCAGGTACTTATAGCTTGTTCCCCAACTATCAGGAGCTGTTTTATTATAGCAACCAGGATGCAAACGAAATTATCCTGAGCCAACGTTTTAACCGCGGCTCACAGGTGCATACATTACCGAGACGGATCGGGTCGCGCAATTCGGGCGGAACAGCTGAAATTATTCCCCAGCTCGCTTTGGTCGATTCCTATTCCTGCATAGACGGCTTGCCGATAGATAAATCCCCGCTTTATCACCCCGAAAACCCGCTGTTAAACCGCGACCCCAGATTGAACTATACGGTAGTAATGCCCGGCACGATCCACTGGGGATATCAGTTCGAAACGCATGTAGACAGTGTCTTGTGTTGGGATTATAACGTCACCCCGGCGAGACGAATAGATAACCAGGACGTAACTAACCCTTTCGCAGGATTTTCCGGAGTCCTCATGCGCAAATATGCTGATCCTGCCGATCGTTCCGACAATGCCAATTCTACGCTTAATTTCATCCTGCTGCGTTATGCAGAAATTCTCCTGAACTACGCAGAAGCGAAAATTGAGAACAACGAACTGGATGACTCCGTGTACGATGCTATTAACCAGGTACGTTCCAGGGAATCGGTTAAAATGCCGCTGGTCTCTGCGGGGAAAACACAGGCTGAACTTCGTTCGATTATCCGTAAAGAGAGGAAATCGGAGCTGGCATTAGAGGGACTGCGATATTTCGATATCCGGAGATGGGGAATCGCGGAGAGAGTTATGCAGGGAAATAGCTACGGGAGGCCTAAAGTATCAGGAACGTCCAACTGGCCGAAAGAAGCTCCTGAAATCGACGAATGGGGAAATCCGGACTACGCTACCGTGTCCAACAGGAATGATCTGAGGATTCTGGAAACCCGTACTTTCAGCTCAGGCAAGCATTATTATTTCCCTATTCCTTTTCAGGAGCTGGAGGTAAACAGCAGGCTGGAGCAAAATCCAAATTGGTAGATTTCCATCGGCTGTTTCGGTACATGGAAGCGAGAAGAAAAATTGTCAGACTTATAACTGAATTACAGAATGAAAAGAAGAACTTTTATAAAGGCCGGCTCCCTGATAGGATTGAGCGGATCGGCACTGACCACAGAAGCACTGACTTCCGGGCGGGTTTTCGCCAATACAATTAACGAACCCGCCAAAAACATTCCTGTATCAGGAGAGTATGATGTCATTGTGAGTGGAGGCGGACCTGCCGGTATCGCAGCTGCCATCGAAGCGGGCAGAAGCGGTGCAAAAACGTTGCTGCTGGAAGTACGGGGCTGCCTGGGCGGCGTATGGACGGCCGGGTTGCTAAGCTGGATCCTGGATCAGGCCAACAAGCCGGGCATCATGCGTGAACTGGAAACGCGACTCGAGAAAATGGGGGCAAAATGCCCTATCGATACTGCTGGCAGACTGGCCTACGACGTCGAGAAAATGAAACTGCTGCTTGAAACCATGTGCATAGAGGCCGATGTAGATGTTATGCTTCATACCCGGGTGGTTGCAGCGATGAAAACCAATAGGAACCAGCTTTCTCATGTGGTTACAGAATCCAAAACCGGCAGGGAAGCCTGGGCAGGCAAGGTATTCGTAGATACCTCCGGGGATGGTGATCTGGCCGCCCTTAGCGGATGCGGATTTGATTTTGGAGATCCCCAGGACGGCAGCTTTCAGCCTATGTCCCTATTGGCGCTTCTCTCAGGGGTTCAATTTGCCGAAATAAAGAAATTTGTAAGGTGGGCTGGTGATGTCAAATCGGTTTCAAAAAAGTACCTCATGGAGGAGATAGTAAGCGCCGGAGTGCTGCCGTCTTATACAAATCCAAGCATTTTTCCGATCCATGAGGATTTGTTTATGATTATGGCAAATCATGAATATGGTTTTTCAGGACTGAACGCCCGGGAAGTGAGTAAGGCAACGATACAGGGGAGACAGGAAATACATAAAATCATAGACGGGTTGAGATCTTTGGGAGGGGTATGGAAGAATGTGCGGCTGATAGCTACCGCCGAACACATCGGTGTCAGAGAAGGCAGGCGGGTCCACGGGTTGTATACTGTGAAACAGGAAGATTTGGTGACCGGTATCCGTCATAAAGATGCCGTCTGCCGGGTTACTTTTGGAGTAGACGTTCATTCCGTGAAAAAGGAGCATGAAAAAATTGAAGGTGGGTATAACCGGGGAATCAAGGTGCTGCCGTACGATATTCCTTTGAGAGCATTAATCGCCAAAGACGTCGGGGGATTATTAATGGCCGGGAGATGCATCAGCGGAGACTTCATTTCCCATTCCAGTTATCGCGTTACCGGCAACTCGGTCGTGATGGGACAAGCAACCGGAAGGGTTGGCGCCCTGGCAGCTCGAAAGAAAAAATTGCCTCAGGAACTCTCCTGGATTGAAACAGGTCTTGCGTCAATCGATAATTAATACCGGCGAAATGAACAGAAGGCAATTTGTTCGCAGCGGATCACTGCTGCTGGCGGCGACGCCAGCTGTGTTGAGGGCATCAGTTGAACACGATGAGCCTGAAAAAGTCAGACTTGGTGTGATAGGTACCGGAATTCGGGGATTGTATATTTTGAATATCATCAGGCAGCACTTTAAGAATGTCGAAGTGGTAGCATGCTGCGATATTAATACACAAAACCTTCAATTGGGATTGCAGCTGGCTGCCCCTGGTGCCAGATCCTATCAAAATTATCAGGAGCTCCTGTCAGATGAGAAGGTCGGGGCGGTACTCATTGCAACCCCGCTGTATTTGCACTATGAAATGGCCCGAAAATCGGTGGAAGCCCAAAAACATACCTATTGTGAAAAAACAATGTGCCATACGATTGACCAGTCAAAAGAGCTGGTCAATCGTGTTCGCTTGTCGCCGTTCGTTTTCCAGGTGGGTTATCAGCAGCGATATAATTCATTGTATAAAAAGGTTCGCCAGCTGATACAGAATGGGTCGTGCGGAAAAATTATGTATGTCGATTGCTTCTGGAACAGGAATGGAAGCTGGCGCAGGCTGGTAAAAGATCCTGGTCAGGAGCGTTTATTGAATTGGCGGATGTACCGTGAATACTCGGGCGGCCTAATGGCGGAACTATGTTCACATCAGATTGATATCGTGCATATGATGCTCCAAACCTTGCCGGTTGCAGTCTCAGGGTTGGGTGGCATCGATTACTGGAAAGACGGGCGTGAGACTTTTGATAATGTCACCGCATTATTTGAATATCCCGAGGGTGTCAAAGCCAGGTTCACAGCACTTACCACGAATGCGCATGAAGGATTCCGTATGAAGTTTTACGGGACAAAGGCAACAATAGAGATAAACAGAAAAGCCGGTCAGAAAGGAATAATATATCCGGAAAGCCCTCCCCAGAACCCGAATTGGGAGCTGGATGCCATAAGTGGGGCGACTCAAACCTCCTGGCATGACGAAGAGGGTATCCCTATTCAGGTGGAAGGCGGGACTGACGACGAAGCCTCCACGACTGCTGCTTTGGCAGATTTTTTTGCCTGTATTCACTCCGGTAAAAAGCCGGTTGCCGATGTAATAAACGGGCATTGGTCCACGGTAGCCGTTTGCATGGCGAATACTTCAATGTTTAACCATTCCATAGAAAGCTGGAAGGAAACCTACCGTCCGGATTAAACGAGCTCATTAAAATATTTCAACTCATCCATCTGATGTTCCAGCCCAAACGTATACCAATTGTGTTAATTCTTCTTGGCGTATCAGCGCTTTTCAGAGTTTCTGCTCAGGAAAAGGAAGATTTAATGCTTTACAACAATTGGCAGTATTATGGCGATGTGTCCAATACACTGTATACCACGCTCAGCCAAAGGGCTTTTAAGCAGTTAGAGGATAGGGATGAGGCGATCAGCAGGCTTCATACAGCAGCTGATTGGGAAGGTTATCAAAAGCAAGTAAGAAGGAAGTTAAATGCTGGTATGGGCGAGTTCCCACGGAAAACACCCCTCAATCCCATCGTTACCGGTGTCATCAGAAAAGATGGCGTACGGATTGAAAAGCTCTATTTTGAGTCACTTCCCAATTATTACGTGACCGCCGCCCTGTTTATTCCCGAACATCATAAAGGCAGGCTCCCCGCTATACTATACTGCAGCGGGCATGGCGCCGACGGTTTCAGATCGGAAGTCTATCAGCAGGCAATACTCAACTATGTAAAAAAAGGATTTGTTGTATTGGCATTTGATCCTATTGGTCAGGGGGAGCGGATACAATACCTGGATAGTTTGGGGCACAGCACTTTCGGGTCTACCGGGGAGCACTCTTATCCGGGCACACAATTGTTTCTTTCCGGTCGATCTCCTGCGTACTACTTCATTTGGGACGGAATTCGGGCAATTGACTACCTGTTGACCCGCCCCGAAATCGACGGGGCCAGAATCGGTTTGACCGGACGCTCCGGGGGTGGAACGCAAACCGCATTTATTGCAGCCTATGACGATCGTATCAAAGCGTATGCCCCGGAATGCTACGTTACTTCGTTCGGGAAGTTGTTGCGATCGGTTGGCCCTACCGATGCCGAGCAAAATCTTGTGGGGGCGCTTTATGATGGAATCGAAATTGCCGATATCCTTGCAGTCAGTGCTCCGAAACCCCTGATGATTATCAGTACAACGCAAGATTATTTTAGTATTCAGGGGGCAAGAGATGCGTACAGATTTTTGCAAAATATGTATCAGGCATATGGAAAAAAGGACAATGTAGCGATGGCCGAGGACGATGCAAAACATGCTTCAACAAAGAAAAACAGGGAGAGTGCCTATCGCTTTTTTCAAAAACACCTTAGTAATCCAGGCTCTGATACAGACGAAAAAGTAACGCTTCTTTCAAAGGAAGAACTGAATGTGACGCCTGACGGGAATATTTACAAATTACTTCCCGGACATGATTTATTTAGCCTGAGTAAAGCGTTTAGTGAGGAAATATTCCTAAAAAAAGCACAGGGCGTTACCAATGGCTCCCTTGCCAATAGAAATATACGCGAGGAAATAATAAAACATTCCGGCTACGAGAAGCACCTGCAAGGTCATTCTTCTGTTTTTTCGGGAAGGTTTCACCGATCTGAATATGCGGTGGAAAAATACCTGGTCAAAGGGCCCGGCGATTACCATATTCCTTTACTATGGTTTAAACCTGAAAACTCCAATTGCCGGGTTGTCTTACTTTTAGATGAAAATGGGAAAGGCAATGCAGGAGGCGATTTGGCCGATAGCCTGGCAAAGGAAGGCTACGAAGTCGTAATACCCGATCTGGTCGGTATTGGGGAACTTGGAGGAGGATACAACAGGGGAAGTGCTTTTATCCAAAATGTCCCGCTGAATGTCTGGTATCTGGGTGTCTTGACAAAAATGAGCCCCGTATCTCTTCGAATGGGTGAAATTCAACTATTGTCGGACTTTATCAGGTCAGGAAAGAAACCCTGTCAAAAAATTAGTGTAATCGGACAAGGCGCCTTGTGTACGGATGTATTGTATTCCGCTTTGCTTGATCCGGGATTTGAAGAGATTTTCCTCCTCGATCCTCTCATTTCCTATCGGAGCATTTTATCCGAGAAATACTATAAAACTAAATATATACTCTCATCTGTTCCCGGAGCAGCTGCTAACTACGACCTTCCCGATTTGATCAAAATAGTAGCGCCCGTAAAAATCTTTATCTATAATCCAGTGGATGCCAAGGGATTCCCTGTAGATAGTAATTTGGTGATGTCGGCCTATTCAGACGCTATCAATGAATACAAAATAAAAGGAAAAATGAATAATGTCAGTATCCGGAGAAAGGATTACAATAGTCTGTTTGTCGAAGTATCGGATGGATTAAAGTTATTTCTATCATTACAAAACAACTAATTATCTTCTATTTCTTTAGGAGATGATACACTGACCGGTTGACAAAGGAATGCATCCTTCCGGTAAAGCAACCCCCTTCCCTCAAAAATCCAGCCGATTACCAATAGCCACATGGGTATAAAATAGAACGGGAAGTGTTTCTAAATAAAACACTCTTGTTTTATTATCAGCCCATGATTGGAAACTATTTGCTGCTATGCGTGCTGTTAGTGCTATCCGGAAACCCGGGACAACGCACTCCTCCGGATACTGCCGGGGAGACGGACGTGGTGGACGTCATTTTAGATACCGACATGGATTCGGACGTGGACGATGTAGGCGCGCTGGCCATGCTCCATGCCTATGAGCGCCTGGGAAAAGCACGTATCCTGGGAGTGATCGTGACGAGCGACGAGGCCCACAGCGCGGCCTGTACGGACGCGGTTAATACTTATTTTGGGCGCGGGGATTTGCCGATAGGAGTAAGTCAGCGGGACTCGCTTACCGCTTTTTCAAAGTATACACGGCAAATCGCAGCAGAATTTCCGCACCGGATACGTACTGCCGGAATGGCCGAAAACGGAACGGCGCTCTACCGCCGCCTGCTCGCCCGGGCAGCTGATACCAGCGTGGTGATTATCACCATCGGGCACCTTACGAGTTTGAGCCGGCTGCTCGATTCGCCGCCGGATACCATAAGCCCGCTCAGCGGCAGGGAGTTGGTGAACCGGAAAGTCAAAAGCTGGTCCTGCATGGGCGGGCGGTTTCCGCAAGGTAAGGAAGCCAATTTCTATCGCCCCGATCCGGCCTCGACCGTCAACTGCCTGGCGAAATGGGAGCGCCCTGTCACGTTTGCGGGCTGGGAAGTAGGGAATCAGCTGATAACGGGCGGAGCCGAATTCAAATCACGTGCGAACCCGCATAGCCCTGTCTACCGGGCCTATCAGCTCTACAATGGATTTAAGGGCAGGGCCAGCTGGGACCAGGTGTCTGTTTTGGAAGCGGTAGAAAAATCCGGTACCGCATTTAATGTAAAAAGGGACGGATACTGCGTAGCAGCGCCCGACGGCTCCAATGAATGGAAAGCGCCAACCAACGGATTGCACGGCTATTTGACGATCAAAGCTGACCCGGAAGCCATCAGGGACCGCATAGAGAACTTAATGCTGGAACAGTAGCGGCCGACCGACAACAAGGTAATCCTAACAACCGACGAAATGACAACTCAAACAAAAACACTCTTTTGCCTGACAACTGCGTATTTTTTTATCTGCACCCTAACGGCTGCGTTCGGGCAAACGCCGGTCTGGACAATCTATGAAAGGGAGTTTCAGAGCACAAAAGATTATAATAACCCCCTGTACGACCTGAAGCGGTTTGCGGTCAGTTTTCAATCTCCTTCCGGCAAGGTAAGCACGATAAACGGCTTCTGGGACGGGGAAAGGACCTGGAAAGTCCGCTTCCAACCCGCCGAAACAGGAACCTGGACCTACCGTTCGTTCGCATCTGACACCTTGAATACAGGTTTGCACGGGATACAAGGCAGTTTTGAAAGTACAGCCTCCACCGACCCCAGGGACATTTATACCAAGGGCGCTATCGTCCGGCCCCAAGGGTCTTATTACCTGTCTCACGCCAATGGCGCCCCCTTTTTTCTCACAGCCTGCACCGCCTGGAACGGTACGCTCAAATCGACGGAAGCAGAATGGGAAACCTACCTGGCCGACCGTGTAAAAAACCACTATAACGTCATACAGTTTACCGCCACACAATGGCGGGGAGGTGATCAGAACAGCGAAGGCCAGGTGGCGTTTGAAGGCAGCGGACGTATCCGCATCAACCCTGCCTATTTCCAACACCTGGACAAAAAGGTAGATGCGATCAACCGGCACGGCCTGGTGGCGGCGCCGGTGCTCCTGTGGGCGCTGCCCGTTGGCGCGGGGAGGGAACTCAGCCCGGGGTACCACCTGCCCGAACCGGAAGCCATCTTACTTGCCGATTACATGGTGGCCCGCTATGGAGGCCACCATGTAATCTGGATACTGGGCGGCGACGGCAACTATATAAAAGAATACGAACAACGCTGGAAAAACATCGGAAGGGCCGTTTTCGGGGGAGAACATCCGGGTGTGGTCGCGCTGCATTCTATGGGCAAGTCCTGGATCGGGAAAGAATATGCGCAGGAGGAATGGCTGGACATCATCGGCTACCAAACGGGCCATAACGCCCAGGCCAATACAATCGATTGGATGACCAAAGGTCCGGTAGCCCGTGAATGGACCCAACTGCCTCCCAAGGTATTCATCAACCTGGAGCCGTGTTACGAAGACATTTCACCGGCCATCAAAGCCAAAGAGGTGCGTAATGCCAGCTACTGGAGCCTTTTTGCCACCCCGGTGGCGGGCATTGCCTATGGCGCCAATGCCATCTGGCCGTGGATACGCAAGGGCGAGGAAATCCTCAACCACGGCAAGCCGGCCTACCTGAGAACATGGGACGAGAGCATCCGCCTGCCGGGCAGCGTACAGATCGGCAAGCTCGCACGGTTGATGACGCAGTATGAGTGGTGGCAGTTAAAACCGGCTCCCGGGCTTCTGGTGCAACAAAGTACGAAAGCCGGGGAGTATCTATCGGTGGTGCGCTCCGATGATTATCGTACCATTATGGCCTACGTACCGGTACGGACGACCCTGAAAATCCGGAATCCTTCCGGGGTGACCTACAAAGGAAGCTGGTTCGATCCGGAATCAGGCCAAACGGCAAAAGCCACGCTGCTTACCGGGCCGGGTCTTATTGAGACAACATCGCCTAAGGAAGGAGACCTGGTGCTGATTTTAGAGAAAGAATAGTCATCGCCGGCATTTATCCGGCTTTCACGGCAGGAGAATTAAAAGCATAAACATTCAAAAATGAAAAAGCATTTAATCAGACGCGGGTGGCTGCTGTTTCTAGTCATAGGATATACTCCCATCGTCATTCACGGACAATCCGCCCGGACAACGGTAACAATCAAAGGTGAAAAATGGCACCTCAACGGCGAGCCCACCCTGAAAGGAAAAAGCTGGAAAGGATACACCGTTGAAGGCCTGCTGCCCAATGCACGCATGGTACAGGGAATTTATGACGACCTGAACCCGGAGACCCGAAACCTTTGGAAGTATCCCGACACCGGCCAATGGGATGCGGAACGGAACAACATGGAATTTCTTGGCGCAATGGCAGAATGGCGTGCCGCCGGACTGCTGGCCATTACGCTCAACCTGCAGGGCGGCAGTCCGCAAGGATATTCGCAGCAGCAGCCCTGGCATAATTCGGCCATTGATGAAGCGGGACAGCTCCGACACGACTACATGAACCGGCTGGAAAAAATCATCGTCAAAGCAGATCAACTGGGTATGGTCGTCATACTGGGCCTGTTTTATTTCGGTCAGGACCAGCGGATTAACAACGAAGCGGGGGTAGTACGCGCCGTTGACAACACCGTGGACTGGCTTTTTAAGAAAGGCTTCCGGAATGTCGTGATCGAGGTAGCCAACGAATGTGATAACAACAAATACGACCACGCTATCATCCAACCGGACAGGGTCTGCGAATTAATTGAGCGCATACAAAGTCAGCACCGCGACGGGTACAGGTTGCTCGTCGGCACAAGCTTCAACGGCGGACGTATTCCTTCGAATGACGTAATAGCGAAATCCGATTACATTCTCGTGCACGGAAACGGCGTGAAAACACCCGCCGGTATCAACAATATGGTGAACACCATCCGGAACAGAAGCAGCTATACCCCCAAACCCATCGTGTACAACGAGGACGATCATTTTGATTTCGAGAAACCGCTCAATCACTTTACGGCGGCCACAAGCGCTTATGCTTCCTGGGGCTACTTCGACTATAGGATGGACGGAGAGCGCTTCCATGAGGGCTACCAGAGTGTGCCGGTCGACTGGACAATCGGCTCCGAAAGAAAAAGAGGCTTTTTTAAACAGGTAAAAGAAATGACGGGAGGCAGATGAAGCTGCTTTTTCCGGGGCCGCCGTACCGGCAAAGCGCCAATGCCAGGATTTCCCGGGAAGCCTCGGACTCGTTCCGACTACCTTCGAATAGGCCGGATGATTGTCTCCCAGAAATCCGACTGGCATTTCATCGAAATGCTCCTGAATTGAAGCGATCATGTGCCCCAACCCGCAAAACAGGTAAATTATTTATCAATATCATTATATTTGCATGAATAGTTACTCTAAAGCATTCCATCGACTAACCGCATAGGGTCAGCTAAACCGTAATCCCATGGAGGAGATGTTAAGAATAGCTAACGGAGATGAACAGGCGTTCTCCCGGCTGTTCCACCGTTATCGGGATAAAATATATGCTGTGGCCTTTAAGCTGACGGATTCTTCCTTTATTGCGGGAGAAGTCGTGCAGGAAGTTTTTTTAAAAGTCTGGACGAGAAGAGATACACTCCGCGGGATAAGCGACCCCGAGGGTTATCTCTTTATCATGGCCCGTAATTGCGTATTTACCAATCTGAAAAAGATTGCCCGCCGGCAAACCACCGAATCAGACTGGCAATCCTTGGCTGACGTATCCGAAAACAGTACCGAGAATCAGGTAGCAACGGATGAATATGCGGAGATTTTTCGGCAGGCAATCGAGATCCTGCCGCTTCAGCAGAAACAGGTCTATCTATTGAGCCAGGAAGAAGAGATGACCCGTAACGAAATTGCTGAATTACTGCAAATCTCTCCTGAAACTGTAAAAACTCATCTCTCAAGAGCGATGAAAGTGGTTCGCGCGTACTTTACTTCCCGGCTGGGCATCACCATTTCACTCTTCTTCATTTTCTTCCTTATTTAACACTTTTTCAAAAAACATCCAGGCTTGTCCCCCAAGGGGTAAGTGAGAGGAGTCTTTATAGCAAAGACGAAACCAGGTACGCAATCAAAATGCACGAACATGTCCAGTGAGCGGATCAGCTATTTGTTTTACCGGCACTATGAAAAAACGGCTTCTCCCGCCGAGCGGACCGAGTTGATGCAATTGATACAGTCCGGTGTCTATCATGAAGCGCTTAAAACAGGTATCCTGGACGTACTCACAAAAGAAAAAGGAGATTACAAGCTTTCTCATGCGGCAGCCGAACAAATCCTCTCTGCAATTCTCCAAAAAGGAGTGGATTCACTTGTCCTCCCGTCTTCCAATGAGCTGGCTGAAAGCCGCAATTTCACTGAAGAGTCACGAGCGTTCAGGATTTCATGGATTCCGAAACTGGCTGCGGCATCAGCCATCGTTCTGGCATCATTGCTGGGCTATCACCTCTGGGACAAGGATGCCGGCAACGGAGAAACACCCATCTCCCTGACGGGCGCAACTGCTGATCTTCCGCCAGGGAAAGACAAAGCCATGCTTTCGCTGTCAAACGGGACCCGTTTAGATCTGGACAGCCCTGATACGGAGGCGTTGCTCCGACAGCTCGGTATCAGTAACGATCACAACAAAGGAGAGCTTACCTACCGCTCTACTTCAGCAACCATCGGGTACAGTACGCTGACAACCCCCTTCGGCGGGCAATATAAATTGGTGCTTCCTGACGGCTCGAAAGCCTGGTTAAATGCGGGATCGATGTTAACGTTTCCCAACACTTTTGAAAAGGACAGGAGAACCATTGAAATGAGCGGCGAAATCTATTTTGAGATAGCCCCTGATCCGGCAAAGCCGTTTATTGTTACGGTAAAAAGTACGGCAGATCAAAAGGAAACAGAAGTGAAAGTGTTAGGGACGCATTTTAACATCTCCTCTTATTCCGATGAGCCCCAAATCAAAACCACCTTGCTGGAGGGCTCGGTCGAAATAGCACGTAACGGCATTTCCAAAAGATTACATCCCGGACAGCAGGCCCAAATTGAACAGCGCTCAAGAGAGCCGGCTATCAACATCAAAAGTGTCGATGCCGTCAATGCGGTCGCCTGGAAAGACGGTCGCTTCGAGTTTAATGACAATATCAAAGATATTATGAGGCAAATCGCCCGCTGGTATGATGTAGAGATCGTTTATGAAGGCGACGTCGGCAGCAAATCGTTTGCCGGTACGATTCCCCGAAAGAATCAGATTTCTGACGTATTGAAAATGCTGGAGCTTACGGACGGTATCCGTTTCAAGATCGAGGGCCGTACTATAATTGTGAGGGCCGTGCCCATTTAAAATCACCTGAAATCCAACCTGAAACCTATTATGACAAATTCTACCTGAACTCGATCCCCGCAAGACTTCTATCAAAAAAAGCCGGATACGCTCGTAACGTACCCGACCCGAATTGGAGTAAGACTGCGATCATTTGGCGAAACGATTGTAACATTCTAACCCAACCATCAAAATTATGATTTTTTTAGACAAGGTCAAAACCGGCCGGATGGATTCGTATATCCAAAACCGTTTCAAGGTTTGGAAAGAATCCGGCCCTCCGGCCGATTCAGAATACCTGAGAAAACTGTTTCTTACGATGAAACTAACGAGCTTATTCTGTTTGTTTGCTGTGGTTCATGTTACGGCTGCCACTTCCGAGGCGCAGAAGATCTCGTTTCAGAAAAAAGAGGCGACGCTTCTTGAGGTACTGCAATCCATTCGGCAACAAACCGGCTACCTCTACGTCTGTGACCTGGATATGGTGCAGCGGGCATCCAAAGTCTCTATTAATGTAACGCGAGCCAGTGTGGACGAGGTGCTGGCCACTGCTTTCAAAAATCAGCCGTTAACCTATACGATTCTTGAAAAAACGATCGTAGTGAAGCCTAAACGACACAAATCGCCACGGATCTCCCAGTCAGCCATAACGCGGGAAACAACTTTCCCCGACATTCAACCCGGCATGAACACACAGATCTCCGGCGCGCTCCTGGAAAAAATAAAATTGATGGATACAATTGACCGGACAGTCAAAGGAAAAATTACCGATGAAGAAGGCGAAGGCCTGCCGGGTGTAAGTGTAATCCTGAAAGGAAGCCAGCGCGGCACCACCAGCAACATTGACGGGGACTATGAACTTGTGCTTCCGGACGGTGCGAATACACTTGTTTTTTCGTTTGTGGGGTACCTGACCAGAGAAATAGAATTGGGCGCGCAGTCCGGGCTGGATGTTACCCTGACCGTTGACACCAAGTCGCTGGAAGAGGTAATTGTGGTAGGATATGGTACGCAGCGAAGGTCCGACGTAACCGGTGCAATCACTTCGATTTCTGAAAAAGAACTCAAAGAGGTCCCTGTAACAACGGCTCAGCAGATGTTACAGGGAAGAGCAGCTGGTGTGTATGTCGTACAGAGCAGCAACAAACCCGGCGCCGGCGCTAACGTGCAGATTCGGGGAAGGCGATCCTTCAGTGCAGGAAACGACCCTCTTTACGTCGTAGACGGAATACCCATAACCGGTGGGCTGAACGATATTAATCCCAGCGACATCACTTCTATGGAAGTATTAAAAGATGCTTCGGCTACTGCCATATACGGCTCAAGAGGTGCAAACGGAGTCGTACTGATCACGACAAAAAGAGGGAAGGCAGGACAAACGTCCGTCAGTTATAACACCTACCTGGGTATCTCATCTATTTTTCGCTACGCCAATATGATGAACGGCGCCGAATTCGCGGCATATCGCAGGGAAGCAAGCAGGGGCGCCGGACAATATAATGAGGACAATCCGGAAGAAACTGAAAGGTATCTTTTTGAAGATGTAGAGTTAAAATCCATTGCAGAAGGCCGCTCAACTGATTATCAACGGCTGGTAGTCGAAAACGGCTTTTCCCAAAACCATGATTTAAGTGTTTCCGGAGGAACGGAATCAACCCGTTACAATATGTCTCTTGGTTTTTTTCGCGATAAAGGAATTATCCCCGGGCAAGACTTCACACGCTATACAACCCGCATTAATATAGATCAGAATATAGGCACACGGTTCACCGTTGGCACATCAACACTTGGCGTCTACAGCATTCAGAACGGCGCGGACATGAATCCCTTTAACGTAGCCGTAACGTTAAACCCGCTGGGACTTGCATTTGATGAAGACGGAAACATTATCTTTCAGCCGACCAGCGAGCCCTCGTGGCGAAACCCGCTTTCGGACTTTGTGCCCGGAGCCATCATTAATGAAAACAAAAGGTTCAGATTATTTACCAGTCTTTACGGAGAGGCGGATATAATCGACGGCTTAAAATTCAGGACAAATTTTGGCCCCGACCTGATCAAGGGAAGAATAGGAAACTTCAGAGGCAGCATGACGCATGCCCGCCTGGGAGGAGATCCTACCGCATCCATAAGTGAGGACTTTGTTTTCAATTACACATGGGAGAATATCTTAACCTTTCAGAAAAGGATTGCACAAAAACATAACCTGAATATCACCGGTCTGCACAGCGTGCAATCCCGTACCCAGGAGACCTTTTCTGCTAATGTTCAAGGACTTCCCGTAGAATCTCTGGAGTTTTATAACCTCGGGCAGGCCAATACAATAAATAGCGTCGGAAGCGGCTACTCAAAATGGGCGATCCTATCGTATATGGGACGGATTAACTATTCATTTGATGACAGGTTCCTGGTAACTTTCACGGGCAGATTCGACGGGTCTTCCCGTTTCGCTCCGGGTCATCAGTGGGGATTTTTCCCGTCTGCAGCTCTCGCCTGGAACGTGATTAATGAAGAGTTCCTTCGTAATGTAGGCGTCGTCAATAACCTGAAAGTCAGATTGAGCTATGGCGAGACAGGAAACACCGGAATTGACCCGTATCAAACTCAGGGGCTGCTTACCAGGACAACATACGACTTTGATGCTTCTCCTGCGTTTGGTTACAGATCGGGAACCATCAGGAACAACCAGCTTCGCTGGGAAACTACGGCTTCTACCAATTTTGGCCTTGATTTCGGGGTTTTCAATAACCGGATTAACGGAAGTCTTGAGTTTTATCGTTCCATAACCAGAGACCTGTTGCTCCCCCGCGTACTCCCCTTTACCAGCGGCTTTGGTTCCATCCTCGAAAACGTTGGATCGACGCGAAACACGGGCTTTGAAATCACACTCTCTTCCCAGATTATTGAACCTCAAAATACCAATGGATTTTCCTGGGCTACTGACCTGAATTTTTTCACAAACAAAGAACAGATCCTTGAGCTTTCGCAGGGTAAAGTAGACGACATTGGCAATGCAAGATTTATCGGGCAGCCTTTGACGGTTTTCTATGATTACAAAAAAACCGGTATCTGGCAGTCGGGCGAAGAAGAGCAGGCCGCAAATTATTCTTCACGTGTCGGTCAGATTAAGGTAGACGATACCAACGGCAACGAGATCATTGATCCGGACGATCGTGTTATACTGGGCACAAACGTACCTAAGTTTTCGGGAGGATTTACAAACCGGTTTTCTTACAAGGGCTTTGATCTTTCTATCTTCCTGTTTGCAAGAGTTGGAGATATGATTCAAAGCAGCTACCACCAGGGAAGTATATTTCAGCTGGCAGGTCGATACAATAATTTTAAAGTAGACTATTGGACCCGGGATAACCCTACTAACGAATATCCTCAACCCAACATTTCACAGGAAAGACCCCTGTTTAATACAACACTGACCTATTTCAGCGGCTCCTTCCTGAAGATCAGAAATATAAATCTGGGCTACAACCTCCCTCAAAATATTACAAACGCCCTCAAAATCAAATCCGGCCGGATATATGCCAGCGTTCAGAACCCCTGGATGTACGCACCTTATGTCCAGAAGCACAACGGAATAGACCCCGAAGTACCAACAGCCGATACGCCGCTTTCCAGGCTAAGCATGATAGGGTTAAATATTACATTTTAATCAAGAAGGACGATGAAAAAAACTGTTTTATATTTCGCAATCCTACAATCGTTGTTTGTTACCTCCTGCAATAACCTGTTAGTGGAAGATGTCAGGTCCCAAATCACGGATAACTACCTGAACACGCCGCAAGGCTTCGAAAGTGCAGTCAATGCTGCTTACAGTCATATCCGTACCTTTTATGGCAGAGAGGAAGGAGGCGCACTCACGGTTTTCGGAACCGACGAGTTCACAAACGGATATGGAGGCTCCTTCATGAATTTTAATTTTTACGATGCGGGGCTTAACCCCAGGGCCGGAGTGGTCGGACATTTGTGGGAAAACATGTATATAGCCATCAATACCTGCAATACCGTTATTAACAGAGCGAATTCGGTTGACGGATTGACTGAGCTTGTAAAAAGCCAGCGGCTCGGTGAAACAAGATTTTTACGCGCCTACTACTACTTTCTGCTCGTTCAGACTTTCGGCCCTGTTCACATCTCAATAGAAGAGTCTCAGGGAGTTATTGTGACTGCAAGCCGGTCACCGGTACCGGATGTATACAAGCTGATCATAGACGATCTGAAGTTTGCTATTGCTAACCTGCCGGCAGTTCCTGAACTATACGGCAGGGCTTCAAAAGGAGCGGCTGAATTTCTGTTGGCCCGCGTGTATCTCGCCAAGGTGGGCACCGAAGCAGCAGGCCCGGACGACTATGCAGAAGCGACACAACTTGCAAAAAATGTTATTGAAAACTACAACTACGAGTTGTTGCCGGATTATGCAAAAATATTCGAACAGGGGAGTGCCGAAAAAAGCTCCGAAGTGGTTTGGGCAGTTCAGTACAGCAGCGACCTTTTGACAGTGGGAACCGGAAATTCGGCGCATCTGTATTTTCTCGCTGAATACGACCGGCTGCCGGGTATGGTGCGCGATATACCTAACGGCCGACCTTGGGTCCGGTTCAAACCTACGCAATGGACGATACTTGAGCTCTTTGACCGGACACATGATTCGCGGTACGAAGCCAGTTTCAAGTTTGTTTTTTACTGCAACAATCCGGGTACTTTTACGATCAGGAATAAGCAGGTAACACTCGCTTTAGGCGATACCGCTATTTGGGTTGCGGACAGGGAACTGACCCCACTTGAAATTCAGAAGGCTGACTACAGCGTATTTACTCCTTCAACTTACAACGACCGCATCTATCCGACGTTGTCAAAATTCCTTGACCCAAAACGTATCGCACTGCAGGAAGAGCGTGGTTCGAGAGACTTTCTGGCCTTTCGGATTGCCGACGCCTACCTCATGGCTGCAGAAGGCCTGTTAATGAACGGGCGGAAAGAAGAGGCGCTGCCCTACATTAATGCCGTACGTGTCCGCGCGGCTAAAGAAGGAGCCGGGGAAGCCATGAGGATAACTGCCGACCAGCTCGACATTGACTTTTTGCTCGACGAGCGGGCCAGAGAACTCTTAGGCGAGTATACGCGATGGTTTGACCTGGCAAGGACAGACAAGCTGCTGGAACGCGTCAAAAAATTCAACCCCGAAGGAGCTTCCGATATCAGAGATTTTCATATGTTGAGGCCAATTCCTCAAACCCAGATCGACAGAACAGAAGGGGGCATACAGGCCTTTCCTCAAAATCCTGGTTATTAACGTACCTGGTCATCTCGCTAAAAATAAGTTGTCTCAGACAACAAATCCATGACTTCCTGCTATCAGAATACAGTTCTGACAGCAGGAGGCTGAGATGGAATTGCTTCAAGAAAGAGTGATAGAAAAATTAATCAATACCTCAATAGGGAATAAACTAAGGAATCACCGATTAAGTCATGAATCTCCGGGGAACAGGATTTTGGAAGAAAAACGGGAGCCTATGGCTGCTGGCGATAGCTGTGCCGATTTGCATAGCAAGTATCATTGTCTATTCTTTCCGTAATGAAAACACAATCAATAATACGGCAAACTTGAAATTACCAAAGGAAGTAAGTTTCAACTTTCACATCAGGCCTATCCTGTCGGACCGCTGCTTTGCCTGCCACGGCCCCGACAACAATAAACGGGAAGCCAACCTTCAGCTGGACCTTCCCGAATCGGCCTATGCTGCCTTAAAGGACAGCCCCGGGATACACGGTATCGTACCGGGCGATCCGAAAGCCAGTGCCATCTACCAGCGGATTATCACGGAGGACGAATCGCTGCGCATGCCGCCCGTATCGTCCAATCTGGTCCTGAGCGACTATGAAATCAGCCTTATCGAAAAATGGATCCGGCAAGGCGCCGAATATGAGAAGCACTGGGCATTTATCCCCCCCGAAAAAGCAGCCGTACCAAAGCCGGATGGCAACGAATGGGCCCGGAATGAGATCGACTATTTTACCCTGGAAAAAATGAAGACGAAAGGGCTTACCCCCAATGAGGAAGTAAACCAGGAAACGTTATTGCGCAGGGTTGCCATTGACCTTACCGGACTGCCGCCTGATCCCGAACAATTGGACCGGTTTCTGAAGGACAAGGCAGCAGGCGCCTACGAAAGAGCCGTGGATCGGTTGTTGGCCGCACCGTCCTACGGGGAAAAAATGGCCTTGCACTGGCTGGACGTCGCCCGGTATGCGGACTCGTACGGTTACCAGGACGACCAGTGGCGAACCCAATGGCCCTGGCGCGACTGGGTGATCCACGCGTTTAACGAGAACATGCCTTATAGCAAGTTTTTGGTCTGGCAGCTTGCCGGCGATATGCTGCCCGATGCGACCAAAGAGCAAATACTGGCTACCGGCTTTGGCCGTAACCATAAAATCACCGAAGAACAAGGGGCCATTGATGAAGAGTACCGGTCTACCTATGTACTGGACAGAACCAATACGTTCAGCAAAGGCATTCTCGGGATCACTATGGAATGCGCACAGTGCCATGACCACAAATACGATCCGGTCACCCAAAAGAATTACTTTCAGTTGTATGCCTTTTTCAACAATACGCCCGATAAAGGACTGACCATAGATAATTCCTTGAGATCCAGGCCGGCGACGTTCCCTTCCCTGGAAATTAACCGGGAAGACCTGTCCGGGCTGCTCCGCTTTGTCAACTATTCCGATACCTCCCACCTGGCCGTATCGGTAATGAGTGAAAGGGAAGAAAGAAGAAAAACATACGTGCTGGACCGCGGCCTGTACGATGCCCCCGGGGAAGAGGTGGCCCCTTCTACGCCGGAGGCTATCCTTCCTCTGGATACCACCCGGTACCCGCGTAACCGGCTGGGGCTGGCGGAGTGGACCGTAAGCCGGGAAAATCCGCTGACCGCCCGCGTGCTGGTCAACCAGCTCTGGGGAAAAGTGTTCGGCAAAGGACTGGTGGCAACCGCCGGGGATTTCGGAAACCAGGGAGAGCTCCCCTCCCACCCCGAGCTCCTGGATTGGCTGGCCGTAGACTTCATGGAGCACGGATGGGATATCAAGCGCCTGATGCGGCAATTCGTTACCTCAGCTACTTATCGGCAATCGGCCCGCGTAACTCCGGAAAAACTGGCCAGGGACCCGGATAACACGTACCTGTCGCACGCCTCCCGCTTGCGCATGCCTGCTGAGCTCATCCGCGATTATGTGCTTGCAACCAGCGGGGTACTGTCCAGGCAAATCGGCGGGCCCAGTAGCAAGCCCTATCAGCCGGATGGTATCTGGGAAGTGACCAGCTCCGGCCGCGGAAACCTGAAACGGTATGTGCAGGACCACGGAACGGACCTTTACCGGAGGGGGATGTATACCTTTATCAAGCTTACGGTACCGCCGCCCAATATGCTGATTTTTGATGCCAGCAATCGCGACCAATGCGAGGTAACGCGGTTGCGGACCAACACTCCCCTTCAGGCGCTCGTGATGATGAACGACCCGATCGTGCTGGAAGCCTCCCGCGTGCTGGCCGGGAAACTCTTGCTCCGGACGGGCCTGACGCCGGAAGACCGCGTCGCACTGGCTTTTCGACAGGTCCTTTGCCGGCAACCGGAACAAAAGGAAACCGAAGTATTGCAGGCCTATTACGAAAAAGAGAAAGAACGCTTTCAACAGTCGCCCGGAACCGCAGCTGCCTTTCTGAAAGTGGGCGAATACCCGCAATCAAAGGAAATTGACCCTGTACTCCAGGCCTCGTTGATGTCGGTCGTCCATTTCCTGTATAACCTGGAAGAAACTATTACTAAAAACTGATCATTCGGATATGGATACATTATTAAAAGAAATTGGCCTGACGATTAACCGCCGCCAGTTTTTCTCCCGTATGAGTACCGGGATCGGGGGCATGGCGCTGGGATCACTGCTGGTCCCCGACCTGTTTGCCCCGAAAACGGAGGCGGACCTGGCGCCGGCGCCGGGCCTGCCCCATTTTGCCCCGAAAGCAAAGCGGATCATCTACCTTTTCCAAAGCGGCGCCCCCTCCCAGCTGGAATCATTTGACTACAAACCGCTGCTGCGGAAAATGATGGGAGAAGACTTACCGGAATCTGTCAGAGGCGGACAGCGCCTCACCGGGATGACTGCCGGACAAGACCGGTTCCCGTTGGTGGGTTCCTACTATGATTTTCAGCAGTACGGACAAGCGCGGGCATGGGTAAGTGATCTTTTCCCCCATACTGCCGGCGTGGTAGACGACATCTGCATTATAAAGTCCCTTTATACAGAAGCAATCAACCATGACCCCGCAATCACCTTTTTCCAGACCGGCGCCCAGCAGGGGAACCGGCCAAGTATGGGAGCCTGGATGAGCTATGGGCTGGGAAGCGAAAACCAAAACCTTCCCGCTTTTTGTGTGCTGGTATCCAAAGGCAAAGGAAACGGGCAGGGTGTTTACGCAAAATTGTGGAGCAATGGTTTCCTGGATTCCATCCATCAAGGAGTCCAGTTCATGCCAGGAGTAGATCCCGTATTGTACCTGGGCAACCCGCCGGGGACCGACGGCCAGAGCCGGAAGCAGCTGTTGGAAGGTCTTGAAAAGATCAACCAGCTGCAGTATGAAAAAACAGGGGACCCGGAAATTATCGCTAAAATCCGCCAATACGAAATGGCCTACCGGATGCAGACCTCCGTCCCCGAGGTCACGGATTTATCCCATGAACCCGATCACATTATTAAACTGTACGGGCCCGACTGCCTCGTACCGGGAACATACGCAGCCAATTGCCTGCTTGCAAGAAAACTAGCGGAAAACGGCGTTCGTTTTATCCAGTTGTATCATCAGGGCTGGGACCAGCATGGGAATCTGCCCAAGGAAATGGCCGGCCAGGCCAAGGATGTTGACCAGGCCTCCGCCGCATTGGTGCAGGACCTTAAACAGCGGGGCATGCTGGAAGATACGCTGCTGGTCTGGGGAGGCGAGTTCGGAAGGACCAACTATTGCCAGGGAAAACTGGAATATGACCAGTACGGCAGAGACCATCATCCCCGTGCCTTTAGTATGTGGCTGACGGGAGGCGGCGTAAAAACAGGTATCGTTTATGGTGAAACGGACGATTTCGGTTACAATATCACCAGGCACCCTGTCCATGTGCACGACTTTCATGCCACCTTGCTGCACCTGATGGGACTAGACCACGAAAAGCTGGTTTATAAACATCAGGGGCGCCGTTACCGCCTGACCGACGTGGAGGGGCACATCGTCAAAGGCATCTTGTCGTAAGGGATCCGGCAATAGGTGTATAAAAGGTTATCAGCTTTCGGCAGTCAGCTATCAGCGGGGCCGCCTAGGTGGGGCCGCCCAGGTGGGGCCGCCCAGGCGCTTATTCATCGATGGCGGGCGGCGTACCGCTTTGTATGCAATCCTTTTTCTGAAGGCTGATTGCTTATGGCTATTTCATCTGTGTTATTACACGAAAAAAACATTTTTTATCCAAATGAAATTTTTAAAAGGGGCCGCCTATAACCTGCTGGTCGGCTTAAATGTCTTTATCCTGTTTTTCCTGTTTTTTGAACAAAGAATAGAAGTACCTCCCTTGCTGCTGGTAGCGGGCCGCATGCATCCCCTTGTCCTGCATTTTCCCCTTGTGATCCTGATCCTTGCCTGTGTCCTGGAGTTCTTCAGCCCGCAGCTTCCCCTGGAAGAAAAGCCCCTGAAATGGCTCATATGGCTGTTGTTGTTTACAGGTGCGTTGTCATCGTCGGTAACGGTCGCTTTCGGACTCCTCCTCTCCAGAGAAGAAGGCTATTCGGGCAGCTTGATGGAAGGCCACAAATGGGCCGGCGTAGCGGTATGCTTTTTGGCCTGCCTGCTTTGGCTCTTTTATAAAAAACTCCCCAGGAGGCCCCTGCTCTCGTTGATGGGGCTGGTCCTGGCTGTCGTGATCGGAGCCGGCCACCTGGGCGCTTCTCTTACTCACGGGGAAGATTTTGTTCTGGCTCCCCTCAGGACTTCTACCGCCTATGCACCTGACCTGTCTGATGCCGTAGTATACGCCGACCTGGTTGCACCCATCCTGCAAAACAAGTGTTTGGCATGCCATAATATCGATAAATCCAAAGGCGGGCTGGTCATGACAGACACTGTTTCGCTGGCGGCCGGCGGAGAATCCGGGAAACTGGTGCTTGCTGGAAATTCAGGTGAGAGCCTTTTGATCGAACGGTTGTTGCTGGATATTGACCATAAGCACCGCATGCCGCCCAAAGGCAAGCCCCAACTTACCGAAGCAGAGATTGCATTGGTCCGGGCCTGGATAGATGAGGGGGCAAGCTTTTCAGCACGGCTGACGAACAGCGCCCCGTCGGAGCGGCTCCGTGAACTGGCGGGCGCTGTTTACGGTCCCGGTCCGGCTGAGACCTTTGATTTCCCTGCAGCCGACAAATCGCTGATCGCCCAGTTGAACAACAGCTATCGGTTAGTAGCCCCTATTGCCCTTCACGCCCCCGCGCTGGATGTCAGATTTTTCGGGCGGAAATTCTTTCAAAAAAGCGCCTTGGCAGAACTGGAGCCGATACGCAATCAGCTCGTTCATTTAAACCTGGGCGGCATGACCGTAGGTGATAATGAAATGGGGACTGTCGCTTCTTTCCCGAACCTCCGTCAGCTAGACCTCAGCAACACGGAAGTGACCGACAGCGGGCTGGTGACGTTAATGGGCCTGGAAAAACTGGAGTTCCTTTTTTTGACGGGGACGGATGTCAGTAAAAACGGGTTGGAAAAATTACTTGCTTTGCCGCGCCTTAAAGAGGTGTATGTATGGAACACCCGGGTGACACCCGACGAAGCCAAAAATCTCACACAGGCACACGCAGGGATCCGGATCGAAACAGGGGCCTCCGGTGCGGATACTACGCTCCTACAGCTTAATCCATTGCTTATGCTCCCTGAAAATTCGTTTTTCAGGGAGCCGTTCCAACTGAGCTTTGACCACCCCATCCACCAGACGGGAATCCGCTATACACTGGATGGTGCAGATCCGGATACAATCAACGGGACAGTCTACCAGGGGCCGTTCCTTGTTCAGGCAAATACCCGGGTAAGGGCGAGGGCCTCCAAGGAAGGGTGGCTGGACAGCGATATCGTTGAGAAGTATTTCCAGCATACGTCCTTTCTTCCGGATACTTTTTCATTGCTAACCGCCCCGCACCCGCTCCATAAAGGGCGTGGCACCACGTCGTTATTCGACCTCCGGGAAGGGAATACCGATATCCGGTACATCAGCGACGGGAACTGGCTGGGGTATTTCGACAGCGATTTTAGCGTAGAGCTTATATTTGAAAAGCCCGTTACCCTGAGTGAAGTGACGTTGAGTACACTGACAAGCACCGGCCTGAAAGCGTTTCCTCCGGGGATAGTAACGGTTTGGACAATGGACGAGGCAGGCCAACCTGTGAGCCTGGCCCGGCTGTCCCCCGCGCCGCCGGACAAAAACAACAAGATACAGCACAACAGAATTGATTGCTCAATCAACTACCGAAAGCCCGTTTCGTACCTCAAAATTGTCGCGACACCATTAAAGAAGATGCCCGCCTGGCATAAGGAGGCCGGTCAACCCGCCTGGCTTTTTATTGATGAAATCCTTTTGAACTAAGGAACATGCTGACCACCGACTTCCGGGATTTGTCCAAAAAATAAATCCGGCACTCCGCTGATCCGTTACGCTCTCAACGAGGCCATATCGATCACAAAACGATAGTGCACGTCGCCCTTCAGCAAGCGTTCATACGCCTCATTGATATCCTGAATACTGATCAGCTCGATGTCTGCGGTGAGGTTGTGCGCTCCGCAGAAATCGAGCATTTCCTGCGTTTCACCGATGCTGCCGATCGTAGAGCCGGCCAAACTTTTCCGCCCCGGGATCAGGCTGAAGGCTTGTACCGGCAATGGTTTTTCGGGGGCGCCGACAAGCACAAGAACGCCGTCTGTTTGCAGCAAACTCATATACATATTGATGTTATGATCCGCTGAAACGCAATCCAGGACAAAATGCAACGTGTTCCGGTAGCTTTTCATTTGCTGCGCATCGGTCGACAACACCACTTCATCCGCGCCTAAACGACGGGCATCTTCAAATTTGGACGTCGAGGTCGTGAACACCACCACATGCGCTCCCAATGCCTTTGCCAGCTTGATCCCCATGTGGCCCAATCCCCCGATTCCTACGATTCCCACCTTTTTTCCAGGTCCCACCTGCCAATGCTTCAAAGGCGACCAGGTAGTCACTCCTGCACATAAAAGCGGGGCCGCAGCAGCCAGATCCAGATTTTCCGGGATCCGCAAAACATAATTTTCGTCTACGACAATCCGTTCCGAATAGCCGCCGTATGTTTGTCCGCCCAGGAATGAATCCGGGTCGTTGTAGGTGAGCGTGTTGCCGTTATCGCAGTACTGTTCCAATCCCTCCCTGCAGTGTTCGCATTCCCGGCAGGAATCGACCATGCAACCAACAGCCGCTTTATCTCCGATCTTAAATTTCTGTACATGACCTCCCACGGCGACAATTCTTCCCACAATTTCGTGCCCCGGCACGACGGGGTAGGTCGTACCCAGCCATTCATTTCTCACGACATGCAGATCGGAGTGGCATACCCCGCAATACAAAATTTCAATTTCGACATCATGTGCCGTAGCCAGACGCCGTTTGATGTCCAGCGGCATCATCGGCGCATCCGATGCCCGGGCGCCATATGCTCTCGCGTTTTTAGTTTCCATATTTTTAGTTCTCGTTTTGTTAGTTGCAATGTAAGGAAGAAATCGGTAAAAAAAGGTGTGAGGGACTCGTGTTGTGTCATGAGTAAATTTTCGGGTATATCACCGGATGTCATCGCGCGGCGGACCGTGAGCTCAGCATGACATACTACCTGAAATTCCATCGTTGACATGACACTACCCGTCACACAACTATACGTGCTGTAATTTCGTTAAACTTAAGAAGCCGATCGGGGAGATACTGGCAAGCAGGCATCCCGCGCCGCCGGATTCGGGATTTGCCGATAGCCCTGTACCGATTTTCCCAAAAAGCGAAAACACGAAATAACGAAAACAAAAAACACTTCATTAATATGAAAACGTTCTCCGGATTGCTGGGACTGGCACTCGTTTGGCTATTCCTTGCATGCTCCACCTCAAAGCCCCTGGTTAGTTACAGTCCACAGGAAATTAATACGGCGCTGGACAATCAGTCTTATCAGTTTCAGGCGCAGTTTATGCAGCCGGCCTCCGGAAGAATGCGTAATATTACCGGATCCGGGCATTTTCTGAAAGTAACGTCCGATAAGGTCTCGGCGAATTTGCCCTATTTCGGGAGAGCGTACGCCGCACCGATAGGCGGTGATGCAGGGATCAAATTCGAATCGGACAACTTTACGTACGACGTCAGCACAAAAAGCAAAGGCGAAAGGGTGATTTCCATCAAACTGAGTGGTTCCCCAGAGGTACGCGAGCTCCATTTGACCGTCTTTACCGACGGGAGCGCCGACCTGAGGGTAACCCCCACCAACAAACAATTTATTACTTACCGGGGAGAAATAACCCCGATGGCCGACTAAGCTGTGGGCAGAGTTTCTTACGTAAGGAGATGATTTCAATAGCCACTCATTCACGAATGATAGTCATTCGTGAATGAGTGGCTACCCTACAGCTCCACATCCAGTACCCCGGTCGTATAGGCCCCGAAACAGCCCAGCCCGCCTTCTATGTTAGAAGGGATCAGCGTGGGCTCCACAAACGGGTTATCGTTATCGGCGTTGTTGTAAGCATAGTAGAAGCGGTAGTAATTCTCATCAAGGTTCCTTACTTCATAGTGTATCCGGGCGATCGTAGGGTGGGAAAAAAATGCCGGCTCCCCGGGACCTGAAGGGTTAACATGGTACCCGTACAGACTCAATTCATATCGGGGCGACCGGAAAGTGGTCCCATCCAGGTTGCGATCGCTAACTAGTATCCCGCGCACATCGTGCTGCAGGATGTGTTGCCTATAGTGGTAATTTGTATCCGGTTCTCCCGCGGGAGGATCCGGATTGTAGACCGCCTCCCTGATGGTTGCGTACCCGAATACCGAATAGTAGTTTTTGATGCCGGGTGGGTCGTCCCACCGGAATTGTAAACGGAACCTCCTGGCACCCGGATTGTCGGAAACCGGCAGACTGTCCAGTTCATAGTCCCGTGGAGCGATTACCTCCCGGGGGACCACACAACTGGCGGTTACAGACCGCACGCCGTCGGAAACAGACAGCCGGTATTTTTTCCCGGCTTCAATGGGAAAACGCCCGCTGTCCACGGTGTAGGTGAAGGTGGAATCGACGTACGGGATCGCGATCTCCTTCTCCCCGTCGGAAAGCACCACCGATGCACGCGCAATGAAAGTGGGCGAGTAGGACGCCGGTCCGAACAATGGCTGCGACTCGGTGACGACTACCCGGATTACGTCCGATTGGGGCGAGAGGAGGCATTCCACTACAAGCTTGGATGTTGACGTCGGCAAGCGGCTCCTGTCCAGGTCATCGACCAGTGTTTCACAGCCCATGAGCCACAGGGAACAAAAGAATGCCGGCAGGGCTATTAGCGCGCTTGTCTTACCGGAGAGGAAATAAGGCAGGATCCGTTTCATCAGAATTTGAAGTTATAACTGACAGATGGCAACACCGGGAAGAGAGAGTACCGGGTGAGCACATTGACTTGCTGACCGGAGTTTGCCGGATCCTCTTTGCTGTCGATCGCATAGAAGAAGGGATTCTTCCGGTTGTAGGTATTGTACAAACCGATTTCCCAGGTCCTTTCGTGCCTTTTCTTTTTCTTGTGAAATTGAATGGCCAGGTCCATCCGGTGATAGGGCTCGGCCCGGAATGCATTTTTTTGATCATATTCGGAAACGGTGCTGCCGAACACGGTATACCTGCCGATGGGAAGCGTCATGGCATTTCCGGTACCGTACACCCAGGTACCGGAAAGGGTGATGCGTTTGTTTACTTCGAAGATGCCCACTACCGAGAGGTCGTGGCGGCGGTCGTAGCGCGGGTAAAAGGTCTTGCCAAAGTTCAGTTCAGGAAATTGCCATTGGGTCCAGGACAAGGTATAGCCCACCCAGCCCGACCATCTCCCCGTCTTTTTCTGCACCAGGAATTCGGCGCCGTATGACCAGCCCTTTCCTGCCGTGATATTCTCTTCCCAGTCGATCTCATTGGCATTTTCGCCCTCGATGCTGAGAAAAGAAGCGCCTTCCTTGTAGCTGATGATATTCCGCATGTCCTTGTAATAGCCTTCCAGGCTAATGGAAAGATCCGGCCGGTTCAGGTCCTTCGCCAGGCCAATGGCCACCTGGCCCGATTGCTGGGGAGCGACTTTGTCGGTAGTAGGCACCCACAGATCTGTCGGGAGGCCCAGGCCGGTATTGCTCAGTAAATGTACATACTGGTTCATTTGTGCGTAAGAGGCTTTTACAGAGAAGTCAGTGGCCAGCTTCAAGGCGGCAGACAGCCTGGGTTCCGGCCGCCAGTAGGTTTTGGAAGCGGTCTGGAAAGCGCTTAACCTGAATCCGATATTGGTCCTGAGGTTGTTGACAGGCTGCCAGGTATCTTCGACATACAGCCCGGTTTCGAGTGACTGAACGGGCTTCGCCCTTATGTCAGTATCTTCGAAATTACCGGTTACGACCAGGGCTGAAGGGGTGAAGCGATGGGCTGTGGCCTGCAGGCCGAATTTCAAAGCGTGTCTGGTATCGGGATAGTAGTCAAAATCCGCCTTCAGGCTGAAATCCCGGATCCGGCTGCTGTATTCGAGGCTGAACTCGTCGGTAACCTGTCCGTTATACCTTTCCTGCTGGTTCGAGAAGACATTAAAGTTGAAGTGACTGTAGATCAGCGAGGTATTGGCAAATAGTTTCTGGCTGATCAGCCGGTTCCAGCGTAAGGTGGTGGTGGCATTGCCCCACCGTAATCCGGAGGTGTTTTGGTCGTAGGCGCTTCGTACTCTTACGCTGAACCGGTCCTGGCCAAAATAGCCGCTGACATAGAGCTTATTGCGCTCGTCCAGGTCATAGTTCATCTTGGCGTTGAGGTCATAGAAGTGGTAGCCCGGCCGCACCTTCTCGTTGGAACCGGCCTGCTGCCGGGCGATGAGCGGCGCAGCCAGTACGTCGATGTAGGTTCTCCGGCCCGAAACCAAAAATGATCCCTTTTTCTTGCCCCATGGTCCTTCCAGCGTAAGGCGGGAGGAAATGAGTCCTATGCCGCCTTCTCCGTGGAGTTTTTCCTTGCTGCCTTCTTTCATATTCATTTCTACCACCGAAGACAAGCGTCCCCCGTACCGCGCCGGAAAGCCCCCTTTCACAAGTTCCACACTTTTGAGCGCATCGCTGTTGAATACGGAAAAGAAACCGAATAAATGGCTGGCGTTATAGACCGTGGCATCGTCGAGTATGATCAGGTTCTGGTCGGGGCCTCCACCGCGGACGTACAGGCCCGTCTGCCCTTCCGTGCCTTTTTGCACACCCGGCATCAGCTGCAGCACCTTAAGAACATCCTTCTCCCCGAAAAAGGCCGGGATTTTTTTGATCTGACCGATGGGAACCTCGACGCGGCTCATCTGAACCGATTCACTGATCTTATCCCGTTGCTTCTTTTCCGAAACTACCACCGCTTCCAGGGCATCCTGCGGAGACAGCGAGACATCCATTTTCATATCGGCAAGCAGGGAAACCACGAGCGTCGTTCTTTCATAGCCGACAAATGAAAAATGGACGATCGCACTATCCGACCGGGGAACGGTCAGCGAATAAAACCCGTAGTTGTTCGTGGCCGTACCATACGGAGAGTCTTCCAGAAAGACGGCAACGCCGGGAAGCAGTTCCAGGCTACCCGTTTCGCGTACAAAACCATTGAGGGTGATTTTTTCCTGTGCTTCAGCGGACAGGCATTTTAAGGTGGCAATAAAAAAGATGACGTAAATGCTACGGTGCATAAGTAAAGGTTAGTAGGAGTGTAACGAGCGCTGTTAACGCATCAGTATACAAAGCGCGCAGGATATGCGGCAATGCTCTTTTAGTACAAGACTGGAAATAACGGTTAAAGGTTGCACGGGCCAGTGTGCTGCCATTGGGGACCGACTGTGAACCCGCAGAAACGAGCACGATACGGACCTTCAGGCCACCTCATAAAAAAGTGTCGTTCGTTTATAAAGTAATTTTTTTCTGCTATACTTATGTTCCGGAACAAAAATTAAATCTGTCCTTATGAATACACAAGCAGAGCACTTTTTCGGGAAAGCTCAAAAATGGAGTGCCGAATTTCTTTTGTTGCGGGAGATCGTCCTCGAAAACAGATCGCTTGCAGAAGCTTATAAATGGATGCATCCCTGCTACACCTTTGAAGGAAAGAATATCGTTCTTATTCACGGATTTAAAGAATACTGTGCGCTATTGTTTCACAAAGGCGCTTTGATAAAAGACACGAAAGGCATTCTAATCCAGCAAACCGAAAATGTGCAGTCCGCAAGACAAATCAGATTTACCCATGCAGCACAAATCATAACATTGAAACCGGTTATCAAGGAGTATATTAAGGAAGCAATTGAAATTGAAAAATCGGGAAAGAAAATAGAACTGAAAAAAGTTGCCGATTACCCCGTCAGCAACGAGTTTCAAAAAGCATTAGACCAGGATGAGGCACTCGCCAAAGCATTCTATTCGTTAACACCCGGGCGGCAAAAAGGATACTTGTTTTATTTCAACCAAGCCAGGCAGCCCAAAACAAGAGAAGCAAGAATTGAAAAATATTATCAGCAAATTTTAGAAGGCAGGGGAATTGACGATTAGGCAGGCCTCCTTAGCGGATACCCCGCCAGATATGATAAGAACGTTCACAGACACTAGAGGGACAATAAAAAAAGTCAAAAGCGGAAACAGGTAGCAACCGCCTTTACAGGCCGTTTGTGAGCTAAATTTTCAGACAACTTGCGGCAAAAGCCGCTTGCCACTAATAACTAAGCTTTTAGTAAATTTTTATTCTAATGGTTATCGGAGATGCTTCGTAAGAAGGTGAGTGCTAAGGATCCCGCCCCACAAAGCGGTAAAGCATCAGTGGTAATGGAAACAAACATTACATAGTACTATGGAACATAAAAACGAACAACATATCTCTTATCGAAAAAAGCAAATTGCCGACAGGTTTTTAGCAGAACTGGACAAACATTTGACAGACCTGACTAATGGAAATGTGGAAACTTCCTATGGCATAAAACAACTGGCAGAATTAATGTTTATAGATCCAAACCATTTAAGCGATACCATAAAGAAAGTTTTAGGGAAATCGCCCTGTAGCATTTTTGAAGAAAAACTCGTTGATATATGTAAAACCTTAATTGTCAATTCGGACAAGCCCATAGGCGAAATCGCTCACACGTTTGATTACGAGCCTTCCAATTTTATAAAACTTTTTAAGCGATACACGGGCACTACACCCCTGCAGTTCCGCAAGCACTACTTTTTAAACACGGTCATTTAAAAAAAACAGAAAAAAACACCATTTAAACAGAAAAGGTTACTATTTTCCTCGCGTTGGCCTCACCTATCTTTGCATCAGTAATTAAATTTAAAAATGATGCAAAAAAGAAGAACAGCAATGATTACGGGTGCAAATTCCGGTGTAGGATTTGAGCTCACAAAAAAGTTACTAATAGCGGATTGGGACATCATTGCCTTAATCCGTTCTGATTTTACTGAAAATGACACAACGATCAAAGAGGCTATAAACAGTAAAAAAATAAGGATTTACAAAGCAGATATTAGCGATTTTAAAAGTTTAAAATCAGCGCTAATCGAAATAAAAAATACGGAACACAGCATTGATGTTTTGTTTAACAACGCCGGTGTAGGGACAGGGGAACTTATCTATTCGACACAGGGCAGAGAATTGCATTATGAGGTAAACACGGTAGCTCCTTATATTATCGCAATGGAAATGAAAGAGCTGCTGGAGCGCGGCATTGATAAAACAATTATCAATACGTCATCAAATATCCTGCTGACCGTAAAGAAGTTTGACCTACAAGCACTTGAAAAACCCACGGGTTTTAAAAAGTTGTTCGGTTCTTATGCCTATTCAAAACTGGCGTTATCGCTGTGGACGAAGGAAGTTTCGAAAACAATGAAAACAGCTGGAATCGAAATTAGAAGCGTTTGCCCCGGCGGTAATAAAACACAAATGACAGGCAGTGATGGAATGCCGTTCTTATTAAAATGGGTAGCGAAATTTGCATTTTCTCATCCGAGAGATGGTGCCAAAAAGGTATATGATGCTTTTGCCAGCTTCAAAGGTGTAGTAGGAGATTTTATAGAAAAGGGAAAAATCACCTCTACTAAATTTTCCGAAGTGAGCAGCGCCGTATTGGATAGGGTTGACTATATATATAAACAAGAATATCAATCTGGAGCATAATAAACTACTGCTGCCAGCATGAACTATGTTTTACGCAAACAAACTTTCTCAATAAAGAAAATTGTTCTCGCCCCCCCCCCCGGTAAAAGAATTGTTTTGGCAGGAACTTTCTGCCGTTTAGTAAAATGCTTGAAATACTTCAACTGTTTGTTGTTGACGCCCACTTTGTTAATTGCAATTTTAAAAATGTCAGGATCGGCTCTTTATATTTTGCAAAAGGTTTGGATTTGTATGCCTTATCTGGTTCTGTGTCAGCTAAAAAAAAGAGAGAAAATGAAAAATTTTAATTAAATGATTGTCTAAATTCCAAAGGCGATTGTTTGGTCTTTGTCTTAAACAACTTGCTAAACGATTGTGAATGTTCAAAACCCAATTCGTAGGCAATTTCGCTTACGGAAAGGTTTGTGATTGATAGTTTTTCTTTCGCTTTTTCTATCAGTTTGTCGTGGATGTGTTGTTGGGTGCTTTGACCGGTTACCGTTCGCAACAAACTACCTAAATAACTTGGCGACACATTTAGTTCTTGCGAAACATATTGAACAGATGGTAAGCCTCTTATTGCCAAATCGTCACTGTTAAAGTAATCCGCCAACAATTTTTCCAAACGTTCTAAAATTTGATGATTGGCTTTTTCCCTTGTGATAAACTGGCGGTTGTAAAACCGTTCGGAATAGCTCAATAAATTTTCAAGATGTGTGATAATAATTTGTTTGCTAAATTTATCAATGTTTGAATGATATTCTTGACGTATGTTTTCAATAATGCCGTTGAGTGTTCTTTCTTCTTTTTCTGATAACAGTAATGCTTCATTTACCGAATAATCAAAAAATTCATACTGCTTAATTGTTTTTGCCAATGGCGTGTTCCAAATAAAGTCGGGGTGAATGAGTAATATCCAACCTGATTGCTTTTCAGCATTTTCTTCTTCAATAATTTCAAGTTCGAGCACCTGATTGGGCGACATAAAGAACAGCACCCCGTCATCATCAAAATCGTATTGCAGTTGCCCGTATTTATACTTAACGCCTTTCATCCGCTTCAATGCAATAAAATAAAAATCAAACACCGCATTGAAAGCGATCTGTTCGGGCAATTCGGTAATATCATCCGCCGTTATTACGCTAATTAAAGGATGTTGAGGTTTGGGAAAGCTCCTTAACCTATGAAAGTCACTGATGGATTTTATTCGATGAGGTTTCGAACTTTTCATATATAAAGATAATTATTCTTGATGGTATGCTTTTGCAAAATCTTTCGCAAATTTCTTCAATTTTGTTTTACCTAAGACAGGCCTGTTGTTAAGATAATTCTCAAATGTTTTTCCGCTGTGTGTCTCCATCTGCATTTTTACGAAAACCGCCGCGAGTTGTTGCGGAAAACCGGCTTGAAGTAATCCGTTTAGTAATTGCTCTTCTGGTAACGCTATCCATTTCAGATCAGGCTTGCTAATGGCATCCCCTAAAATTTTAGCAGCTTCATTACAGGTCAACTCATCGCTTGCCACATAACGGACTTTTTTCCCTTGAAACGCAGAAGTCAATTCCTCCAAAGCCACATCCGCAATATCATTTGGTGAGACAAAGGCAATTTTATCATTCTCGCCATAGCCTCCCATTAGCGCACCATATTCTTTTATGGTTTTAATATCATTGTAAAAATTGGTATAAAATGAACCGGGACGCAGTTCGATAACCGTTCTGTCTGAGAGCTGGTTAAGCAAAGGGGAATCTTCCACATCAGCTGCCCAACCGGTCAGAAATACCGCTTTCTCAACGTCGTTTTGTTTAATGGCCTGCACATAATTGGTTTCGATTTTTCTGAAATACGCCTTTTGATCTTCCTGCATAAAATTTAAAGGTATCATACAGTACACGGCGTCTGTCCCTGCAAAGGCGGTTATTAGAAAATTAATATCCTCTATCGAACCTATTGCGGCTTTTGCTCCGATGATTTCAATTTCTCTCTGTTTTTCGGGATTGCTGCTGATAACGGTTACCGAATGGCCTTTTGCAATCAATTCTATTGTAAGAGGTTTACTGATGTTGCCCAATGAGCCTGTAATTGCGATATTCATATTTTTCTTTTTTTGTTTTTACAAAAGTACTACGCTTTCAAAAAGCAGATGTGTCCAAATCGACTGTTTTTGAAGTCGAAATGGACAGTCTCTAAAAACAGCCAAACTGTTTGGGGTAATATCTTTCCACTCAATTAAATTCGAATAGATCAAAATTCCTTTTAACTAACAGAAGCAATGAATAGGCAATCTCACATGCGGCCAAAATAAAACCTGAAAGTGCATAGAAAAGGGAGACTCTCACCCGAAAGTGTTGGGTTGTAGTTGCTAAATGAAAACCTAAGAGTGTCCCGATGGTAAAAATATCACTTTTCAGTCAAATGCTCTGTCTGATTCCACGAGATAAGGTTGAACCTGTCCTACATCGATAAAAACCGGGCTCCGGAATTGTTTAAAGCCGTCTATTTTATGTTCCTGGAGCATTTGAGGGCGCTCACAAGTTTTCAAGATCTGGCCTGTCCCGGCTTAAAAGGAAGGTTTTTCCAGTAGGCGCAAGTGTTATCTCTCTGTGCTTAAAAGTTTTCGACCGGGTAGATTATCGAAGTCACTTTCGGGAGCAGTGGACTAAAAGAAGATCAGATCATAGCTATTGTCCAAAACCTGGTAAAGCAGTCTTCACATTCTGACCAGCAGATCGTAAGTGCCCGGTAACCCTTCGCATCCGCTCCAGCTGATCGGCAAACCGGATGATCCGGTCAAACTTCTGATTATCCTGCCGTCTGCGGAATTTTGTGTTATAGATATATTGCTTCCGTTCCTTTGCATCATACCCGGTTACCTGGATTTTTGCACGCGGAGAAGTATCAATCCTTACCTTCGTCCAGGCCGGGGGAATAACCAGGGATTTGAAACCGGCTTTTAATTTTGCGTCGATTACCGTATTTCCTTGTTCGTCAGTATAGCGGAACCCCCTTCCGCTTCTTTCTCTATAAAAGATCATGATTTCAGCACCCTTTTCTTGCTCCTGTTACCTGCAACTAATCTGTACAAAATTCGCGCCAGCAAAGGAGCACCGTGAATAGCCAAAGTGAAAAAAAATGTAAAAATATGTAAATTGCTGTAAGTGAGAATTCCGGTTTTCCACTCTTGTAAGATTGAGAGAGAAAATCTGACTACAAACAAACGGTCTTAACGGCCAGCAACATGGAAGACAAGATCCAACACCAAGAGGAAAAAGGAGCCGGTTCGGTTACGACATTGCCTGTTGATTCCGGTCTTGTTCCGAAAACTGACCCTTCTTTTCAACTGGATAGCGATGAACTGTTCCTGAACAAAGCACTGGAAGAAAACCCGGCAAAAGGCGTAGAACTACTTTATCGTAAGCATTACAAAGCATTATGCAGTCACGTAGTTAAGTATGTAGGATCCAAAGCCATTGCAGAAGACCTGGTTTCGGAAGTATTCTATGATTTCTACAGGACCAGGGCTTTTGAAGGAATTCGGAGTTCCTACCGTTTTTACCTGTTCCGGTCTGTCAGGAACCGGGCCTGGGAATATTTAAGGTCGGAACTGAAGCATTCAGAGTTTTTCTCGGAGAGAATGGATACCCTCTCCTCCGGGAATCAAAGCCCGGAAGACATCACGCAATTTGAAGAAATGTACCAGGACGTACAAAAAGCGGTCAATGCTTTGCCGCTGGAAAGGCGCCGTATCTACCTGATGAACCGGTTTGAAGGGAAACGGTACCTGGAAATAGCCGAGGAACTTAACTTGTCGGTAAAGACCGTTGAAGTTCAGCTATATCGCGCCAACAAACATATACGGGGATTGTTGAGAGCGAAGTGGTTGCTCCTTTTTGCACTGTCAGTGACGGGAGCCTGCTGGTATGATCAGATACCCGTTATTGCTCTCTTTCTTATTAACGGACCTGCACAGCTATGAAACCGAAAGTCACAAAAGAACTGATCTTCAGTTATTTTATGGGGAATGTCTCCGCCATGCAGCGCCAAATGATTGCCCAATGGGTGCGCGAAAAGGCTAACGAGGAGCAATTGTATGTCTGGCTGGAGGAATTTGAAGCATTGCATCCTGAATATGAGGCCGACTTAGAAAATGCGGTCCGGAAATATTATACGTTTCTGGCGGATTTAACCGAAACTACCGGCTCCGACACCCGTGAGACAGCAAAAGAAAACTTTCAGCGGAAAGTAAACAGGAATTTCTGGCTGAAATGGGGTGTTGCGGCCGGAGTTGCTTTGCTGCTGGGTGCTACCGCCTTTTTCAACAGTGATACCTGGCAGTTCAAAACCTACAGCACTCAAATCGGAGAACGAAAGGACTTTCTACTGCCCGACGGAAGCGCGGTTACGCTCAGTACGAATTCGGTCCTGAAGATTCCAAGGAGAGGATTTGGTCAGGAAAGCCGTGACGTATATCTAACAGGGGAAGCCTTTTTCGATGTGACACATGCCCCCGATAACCAACGATTTGTTGTAAAAACAGCAAAGCAGTTCGAGGTAGAAGTACTGGGCACAGAATTCAATGTAGTCGCCCGTGAAACCGGCTCCCGGGTGATCCTGAGAAAAGGCAAGGTGCAATTGCATCTTCAAAGCGGTACCGATAACCGCCAGATGGCGCTCAAACCGGGCGATGTTTTTACGCTCGACAGCAAAAACAATACCTCGCTGAAAACGACGACACTGTCGGAGATCCGGGAAGCCTGGCAGGGGCATTTGTACCTCTTTGATAAAACCTCTCTAGCGGAAATCATGAATCAACTACGACAGGATCAAGGAATAAGAGTAACGTTTGCAGATCCGGAATTGCGTGATCACACGCTATCCGGAAAATTTACGGCCGAAAGCCTCGATGAGCTTTTCGAATTGATACAAGGCCTTTTAGATATCCAGATAATACGACAGGGCAATAGCGTCACTATTTCGCGGCCCTTTCGGTAACTACTTTACCTAACTTAATTTTTCCAGGATGAAACAACTACTTTACTCAGGTTGCTATGTGATCGCTTTGCCTATTTGGCTACTGGCTGGAATGCAAACGGGCTTTAGTCAGCAGACGATAGCCTTCGTCCATCAACAGGTACCAAACGGATCACACTATTCAGAAAAAGGGCCAATGCTACTACGGGAAGCCTTAAAACTGCTGGAAGGACATTACAAAGTAGACATTGTATTCGGTGACCGGATCATACAGAATTTTTCGGTGACGCCAGACCGTGTGCTGTTCAAAGGATCCCTGGAAGAAGATCTCCTTCGCATTCTGGAACCGACGGGTTTGAAATACAAAAAAATAGGAAACAGCTCCTATGCGATCCTAGCCAAACCCGAAAAGAGAAAACAATCGCGGACCAAAGCACCGGATACATCTGCTGCAATTCCGGAGGCAGCTAATTTTATAGTCGTTCCGCCGTCAGAAAACCAAACTATCGCGATGATCGAAAAGAAAGTCTCAGGTCAGGTGATCTCGGAGGACGGGGGTACATTGCCGGGTGTGAGTATTCTGGTGAAAGGGACGCAACGGGGAATGATCACGGATGCAAATGGAGAATTCACTATTGAGGTTCCTGATGAAAAGGCGGTGTTGGTGTTTTCGTTTGTGGGGTATTTGAGTGAGGAGGTTATCGTAGAAAACAGGACTTTCATAGAGGTTTCACTCAAGTTGGATGAGAAGGCGCTGGAGGAAGTAGTGGTGGTGGGGTATGGCGAAGTGAGCAGGAGAGATTTGACGGGATCGGTGGGAAGCGCCAATGTAAACGACATGCTGAAGGCTCCAGTGGCTTCTTTTGATGAGGCATTGGCCGGACGTGTAGCCGGGGTACAGGTGACGTCCAATGACGGGCAACCGGGAACATTGCCCAATATTGTGATACGGGGCGCAAATTCGCTCACGCAAGACAACTCCCCATTGTACGTCGTTGACGGTTTTCCAATAGAAGGCAACGACAACAACGCTATCAACCCCGCTGACATCGAATCAATAGACGTACTGAAAGATGCCTCAGCTACTGCCATTTATGGAGCAAGGGGAGCTAACGGGGTAATCATTATAACAACGAAAAGAGGAAAAATAGGCGCCCCTGTAATCAATTACAACGGCTACTACGGTTTTCAAAAGGATATCAACAGAATTGAAGTGATGAATCCTTATGAATTTGTGAAACTGCAAATTGAAAAAAATAGCATTACTGTAGAAGATCTCTACCTTTCGGGCCAGGGGCGGACGCTGGAAGATTACCGCCAAATAGAAGGAATTGATTGGTATAAAAAGGTACTTCAAAGAGCCCCAATGCAAAATCATAATATCTCGGTCTCCGGCGGACAAGGGAAAAGCAGGTATTCCATATCGGGTTCCTATTTAGGGCAAGACGGGATTTTCAAGAATACCGGATTCGAGAGGTACCAGGGACGGGTGACCCTGGATCAGGAGATTAGCAAAAATCTCAAACTGGGGCTGAATGCTAACTACAGCGCTACCAGGGAGTTTGGAACCATCGCAACATCCAATGGGGGGTCACTCACAGCCAGTCTGATGTACAGCATCTGGAGCTATCGTCCGATACTTACAACAAGCGGCAACAACGATGAGAACTTTGACTATGAAGATGAACTGTCCGACCCTGTTCACAACCCGACTGAAGACTATCGCACCAACCCTTTACTTCAATTGGAAAACGAACTGAGAGAGCGTCACACCAATAACATGCTGTCAAATTTTTATGCTGAATACCGGATAATGGACGGATTGCGACTTAGAGTAACCGGTGGGGTTGGCCTGAATAACGCGCAAATCGATGCCTTCAACAACTCCAAAACACGTACAGGCGGGCCGGGATATCCGCAGTCGCTGGGGCCAAACGGATCCCAAACCTTCAACAAAGGCACAAATCTGACCAATGAAAACACGCTTACCTGGACTAAAGCATTCAACAAGGCAAATCGAATAAATGTAGTAGCAGGATATACGCAGCAAACCGGAAAAACCTCCTCGTTCGGTGCTACTTCCGTTCAGATATCCAATGAAGAGTTGGGGCTGGACGGCATGGATGAGGGAACCCCCAGAACTATACAGTCCAGAAGCTCTCTCTGGGCATTACAGTCCTTCTTAGGCAGAATAAACTACGATTTCCGCTCGAAGTATCTTCTTACGGCCTCCTTTCGGACCGATGGTTCTTCTAAATTCTCCAGACAAAATCGGTGGGCATCCTTCCCCTCCGTAGCGTTTGCTTACCGGATCGGAGATGAAGCATTTCTAAAAAGGCTTAATTTTGTTAGCGACGCAAAAATCCGTACCAGCTACGGTACCACGGGAAACAACAGGGTATCAGATTTCGCCTACTTGTCCTCGGTTGGTACTTCCAACAGCTCCGGGTACTCTTTCGGCAATGCAACTCCCTCCCGCGGAACATTTGTGAGCGGCCTGGGCAACCCCGAACTGAAGTGGGAAACCACCAAACAATTTGACGCCGGGATCGACTTAGGACTATGGAATGAGCGTTTGTCGCTTACAGCTGATTACTACTGGAAGAGAACAGATGATCTACTTCTAAATGCCCAATTACCTCATGCTACGGGCTATAACACTGCGTTCAAAAATATCGGCTCCATTTCGAACAGAGGTATAGAGTTTTCACTGAATACGGTAAATTTTACCGGCGGCACCTTTCACTGGCAGTCGAACCTGAATCTAACTTTCAACCGCAGCAAAGTCTTAGCTCTCACGGAGAACCAGGAAGCGCTTACTTCAATTATTTCGGGAGTTTGGACCAATCCGTTATACATTGCCAAAATCGGGAACCCTGTCGCGCTCTTTTACGGATTAGTCTCTGACGGAGTTTACCAATACAACGACTTCGATCAGCTCGAAAATGGTAATTATGTTTTAAAGGACGGCATCGCAGCGAACGGAGCCGGTAGAGCAGCAATTCAGCCAGGGTACGCAAAATACAGGGATATCAATAGTGATGGTATTATCAATCTCTCAGATTATACGGTAATAGGAAACCCTAATCCCAACTTTACAGGCGGATTCAACAATAACTTTGAATACAAAGGATTTGATCTTAATCTCTTCTTCCAGTTTTCCTATGGCAATGACGTGATCAATTCCAACAAAATAGCTTTTGAGTATGGATACAATGTGAGAGACAACACAAATCAGTACGCAAGCTATGCCGACCGCTGGACTCCTGAAAATCCTAATAGCAACATTCCCAGGGTGGAAGGATACGGTGGAAGGGTTTATTCATCGCGATTGATAGAAGATGCATCCTTCCTTCGCTTAAAAACACTATCGCTGGGCTACAGTCTACCCTCAAAAACGGCACAATCAGTAAAGTTGAAAGCATTGAGAATATATGCTTCTGCACAGAATCTTTTTACTTGGACAGCATATTCCGGCGTAGATCCTGAGGTTTCTACCCGTCATACTACGCTTACTCCGGGCTTTGACTACTCCCCATACCCGAGAGTCAAAACGATCATACTAGGATTGAATACAACTTTTTAAAGAAACTGTTTATGAAAAGGAATTTTGTCATTCTTATTCTTGGCCTTGGAGCAGTGTTTTCGTGCGCACCGCTTGATACCGAACCATCAGATTTTATCGCGCCAGAGTTCTATTTTAACAATGAAGCAGAAATAAACAATGCACTCACAGGTATATATGACGTTCTCGGAGGTGGCGGAATGTATGGCGGGGGTGATGGATTAATAACGTATTGGGACGCCGCAGATCAAATGTATCACAATTCTACAGATCGCCCGCCTCAGTATGTCTACAGTGCAGCAGATAGCTGGCCGCTAAGTCTCTGGCAAAACTTATATAAAGGGATAGAAAGGGCAAATGTCCTTCTGGCTAACATCGATAAACCGGAAATAACAATAGAACGAAGGAATGTAATAAGAGGAGAAGCCATGTTTCTCAGAGCCTACTATTATTTTGTGCTGGTTCAAAATTTTGGTGACATTCCGCTTAAGACCAATCCAACAGCTTCGGTTAGCGACATCTACTACGAAAGGACGCCTGCAAGTGATGTGTATGACTTTATTTACACCGAAATGGAAGAAGCGGAAACCTTAGTTCAGCCGATCACCAATAACAACCATTCCGGACGAGTGACCCAATCTGCTGTTCGAGGTGTTCTGGCAAGGATAAGCTTATATATGGCAGGTTTCCCCAACAACAGAACAGACAAATACAACGATGCATTGAACTGGTCCTCAAAACTGATCGAATCAGGTTTGCATGACCTGAACCCGGATTATTCGCAAATTTTCATCAACCTTATCCAGAACAAATATGATGTGAAAGAAAACATCTGGGAGGTTGAATATCATACCACTGGTGTAACAGACCCTTACAACGAAACCGGAGGTCTCGGAATAAATAATGGAATAGCACAAAATTTGCAGGAATATGGCTTTGGAGGACCACAATACCGCGTGCATGAAAAATACTATCGTTTGTTTGAAGCAGATGATGCAAGGCGAGACTGGAACATAGCGCCCTATACATTTGTATCAAATAGCAACCCACCAGTAAAACAATATTGGTCTGAAGCGCAGATTTATAACCGATTTATTGGTAAGTATCGCAGAGACTACGAATTAGTGCCAGACAAAATCAAAAATAATACGGGTACCAACTTCCCGCTTCTCCGCTACGCCGACGTACTTTTAATGGCTGCTGAAGCCGAAAATGAAGTCAACGGGCCGACAGAAAAGGCTATTGGCTATCTAAATAGGGTTAGGGAACGAGCTGGTGTGGCGCCTGTCACCACTTTTAAGGAAAAAGATGATTTCAGAAAGATGATCCGGGACGAACGAAGTCGGGAACTTGGATTTGAAGGTTGGAGAAGACTGGACCTGGTACGTTGGGGGATCTTTATTCCGACGATGAAGGCGTTGGCAGAATATGTCAGGCAAACTGCACCAAGCAACGCGAATGCAGCACGGGCTGGTGAAAACGTTAGCGAAAAGCATCTCTACCTCCCCATCCCTGTAAGAGAACTATCTTTAAATCATCTGCTGACTCAGAATCCCGGGTGGTAACCGTGCAAATAAAGAATGACATGTAAGTTTCTACTATCAAATTGATTTTCAAAAGTGCTGAATATGAAAAATTATATAGAAAAAGGGTTGCTTGTTTCTTTAGGCCTTTTGTTTACCCTTGCCGGCTGTAAAGAGTACGTCCCATTACCCCCCGATTTCAACGTGAAAGCGGCTTCCCAACAAGTGAAGGGCGGCGAGCCGCTCCTGTTCGAAATAGAAGGGAACCCCGACTTTCTGCTGTTTTATTCCGGCGAAGCCGGGAAGGAATACCCTGTAGAGGGATTCGGCGGCGCAGTCACCATCAAAGGGATGGATACCAGGGTCGAAACCTTCTCCTTCACCTATCAAGAGGCAGGTACCTACACGGCTACTTTCGTAGGGGCGTCAAACAGCGTCTATGGCAAAAAAGAAATATTACGGAGCTTGCATATAGTCGTAATGCCCTAGCTGACGCGGGCCGGGGAACCGACAAACAGACCATTTAATGAAAATCAGCCATACGTTACCACGTTGGTCTGGCAGGTCTTCTTTTCAGGAGGTACCGGTTCAAAGTCATTTCTCCTGTCTCTCTTTTCCTAATTTAATAAAAATCAACTATTGTCTGTGTAATGAAATTACAATGTCTTATAACAGTCCTTGCTTGTGCAGTCCTTTTTCCTCATTTGCAAGCCCAGGAAGTTTCTACCTTTAAAGACAGGCGGAACGCCATCCTCGAAAGCCTCGCCGACGCCAGTCTACATGAACGCGGCAAACATGGGCTGCCCAAAGCCTGCGCCCGTCTTTGGAGCAACCCCGGCGACACCATTGCTACTGCCTACATAACCAGCATACTCGATCATCCCGAACAATCGATGTTTGACTTCCCCGGCGTTGCGGTTGCATTGGGGAAGTTTCGCAGCAGTTTTCAGCCCTGGCAGTTGGACTCGATAAAGAGCGACCTGGAACGACTGGCAAAGACCGACAAAGTGGGTGGACAAGGCTTTTTGGGACATGGAACCGAAAACCATGCGACCATGATGTGGGCCAGTGCCTATCTTTTTGCGCAGTATTTCCCGGATGCCAAATGGATAAACGGGTGGTCGAGTGAAAAGCTGAAGTCCGAAATGAAGGAACGGATGCGGAAAACGTTTCAGAATGCCTACCGGCATGGTTACACGGAATACCTCTCCACGGCCTATGAAGTCATTATGAATTACCCGGTCGCTATACTTCTGGAATTCGCGGAAGATCCCGAGATGAAATCAATTGCGAAAGCATTCCTGCTTTACAAGTGGTCACTTCTGTCTCTCAATAATTTCGATGGCAGAATGATTGCTCCTTACGCCAGAATGCTGGGGCAGGAAGATTACCATCCCAAAGAATACAGTGCTTTTAAAGTACCCACGTTAATCGCTAACTGGCTATATTGGGGTTGGGGAGAAAATACCGGATCGCTGAGATTATCGGATTTCGAACACCAATCGCCGACGTCACATGTCATTTATTGCGCCCTTTCCGAGGAGCAACCCGATAGTATTTTTATGAATCTGGGAAATAGCAGCTCTCCCTTTACGGGACTGTCTTCCGCGTCCACTTTTGGTGAGTACGGCACCGGCGTGCCGCACATGATGATGCGCAAATTCTTCCGCAACAGAGACTTCGCTATAGGTACCGGAAACTTCCGCTGGGTTCCCGGGGGAGATTATGCTGACCACGACACCAACCCATTCAATATTATTTGGAGGAGTAGCGACCGGTTCAATTACATCAATTGTACCCACCCCTATTGGTATAGCGATGGCGACGACAAGGACCGGTCACCTGATACCTGGCATAATGGTGGCGCTTCACCTTTTATGCAGACCGCGCAACACGAAAATACTGCAATCGCACTATTCAATATCCCCGACAATGACCCATGGCCGGGTATGCCCAATGCGCAAAAATGGTCGTGGCGGGACGAGCATAGGGCAAATCTGATAAAACGCGGCATGCTGAGATACCCGGCTTCTATTGATGAAAAAGTCGAAAAAAAAGGATGGATTTTCTTGCGGGAAGGAGAAACCTACATCGGAATTAAACCTCTGAAGAATTATTATGTACAAACCGACCTTAAAGGCACGGGCCTGGAAGGATTTCATATTGTCAAAAGTGATCATGCCCGGACAGGGTTTATTTTCGAAGTGGGAACTTCGAATGAATTTGAAAGCTTTCCGGAATTTCAAAACAAATTGCTGAATAACAAATTGGTCGTTGATTGGGAAAAGGTAACTGTCAACTATACCGATTCGCGAAACAATCAAATCTACCTGGAATATCAACCCGGTTTACCTGTTAAAGAAGAATATGTTCCTCAACATTTAACGAAAAAAGGGATTAAGGGGTTGGCTGAGTCCATTCCTGTCGTCAAAATTAATTCTGTACCGCAAATCCCTTATGATCAATGGCCTATGATAGAAAGTCCTTTTATAAACATGGAGAACAGCGTATTGGAAATCAACTATGGAAAGCAACATATACAGGTCGATTGGACGTCGGATTATCCTCATATCCGAGAAAAACTATAAGCTGATATTTAAAAGACAACTGGATATCTCCTTACTATGCCGATCCGATAGAAAGCAAGCATGTGCTTACCAGGTGGGAGCTTGTTAATAACACGGGAAACGGTCCTTCCGGTTCTTGAGATCTGTCCTTTTGGGGCTGTACTAAGATTCATAATGGCGCACAATTACCTGAAAACAAGGGGATTAAAACTGCCTTTTTCGAAAGAAAGGCAGTTTTAATATACAAATACCTCAAATAGAGTGACTAAAGGATAGCTATGTACATTTTGCCAAATTGGTCTCACAGCATCAGCAAAAGGATCACAATCGGAACTCATACCCTCCCAGTACGCGCTAGGCTTTATGGCCCATATCAAAGCGCATCTTTGAGGATTGAATTCATGTGCTGAGCCGAGACCTTATTAGTTCACCCGCTACGCGCAGTGCCTGAATTATTTCCTTTTTCCGTGGGATTGAAAAGCGTGATTCCGGCATGAAAATACTGAGCGCTGCAATTACCCGGTCGCCCTTCCGGATGGGCACGGCTATGCCGATAATGTGTTTAACAGAATGCGTAATGACGAGCTCCTCCTGTGCAATTTTCTTCAGTGCAATAGCAAGCCCCTCCCTGGTACCAGCCTCTTTCCAGGTTTCAATTGTAGGAACTCCATTGCTGCTGATGAAATTCTCCTGTTCTTTTTTAGACATATAGGCGAGCAGTAACCTGCCTGTAGCCGTTTCGTACACATTGCGTTCACTTCTACTTCGCACTTGCAAGTCCTGGTCGCTGTTGACAAGATGCAGCACAAAACGTTTCTGGTTCCGGATAATCCCAAGAAGCGATGTCTCATTGACCTGGCTTGTAAGGCGCTCCATCACATCCTTGGCAGCCAGGATCAGATTCTGGTTGTACGACAGGTTGTTCGTGAGGTTAAAAGCCATTGGTCCGAGCTTATACCCTACTTTTCTCCCTACGTGCTCAATATAATTTTTACTGACAAGTGTTTTCAGGATGTTGGCACAAGTAGCCTGATTCAGTTCCAGACTTGCTGAAATTTCAGTAAGTGTGTAGTTTTTTTCCGGATCCTGGGCGACGTACTCCAGGATGTCCAATGCCTTGATGATGACAAGTACCATTTTAGTTGGGGTAAACTTAATAATCAAATATACGTTAAAAAGATTCACAGGCGGTTGGACTACCGGCCCATCCAACCGCCGTCAATTGTGAGAATACTTCCGTGCACATAATCGGAGGCCGCCGACGCAAGAAAAAGAGCTGCTCCTTTAAAGTCATCGGGGTTACCCCACCGCCCGGCAGGGATCCTTTCCAGGATGGCCGCATTTCGCAACGGGTCGTTCCGCAGCGCCTCTGTGTTATCGGTGTCAATGTATCCGGGCGCTATCCCGTTCACATTCACTCCTTTCCCCGCCCATTCATTGGCCAGCGCTTTGATGAGTCCTCCAATGGCCGATTTGCTGGCTGTATACCCCGGCACATTGATCCCTCCCTGGAAAGTCAGCAAGGATGCTGTGAAAATAATTTTTCCATAACCCCGCGCCAGCATCCCTTTGCCAATTTCCCTGGATAAAATGAATTGAGCATTCAAATTGGTGTTGATAACGGCATCCCAATAGTCATCGGGGTGTTCTTTGGCAGGCTTTCTGAGAATAGTCCCGGCGTTGTTGATCAGGATGTCTACCGCAGGAGTATTCGAATTCAGTTCTTTAATAAAAGAATAAAGCTGGTTCCTGTCCCCGAAATCGCACGAATACGCGGTAAACCTTCGCCCCAACCTTTCGACTTCGCGCTGCACCTCGCTTCCTGAGGCTTCCAGCGAAACCGAAACCCCGATTATATCAGCGCCTGCCTCTGCAAGCGCGACGGCCATCGCTTTACCAATTCCACGTTTGCAACCGGTCACCAGCGCAACCTTACCTGTTAAAGAAAAAGAATCTAAAATACTCATGGTTTATAAGGATTAAATAAGATGTAAAGACCAGCGGAATCACGTCAGGCAATTCAACCCGATACTCTTCCCGAATTTGAGATAATATTTCACAATAATAAATATAAACTCCGCATTACACAATACATTCTAAAAAAGACATTCGTATTTCTCAAAAAAGGAAAAGAATATACAATAGAATAATGCCGCTACAAACCAGCTATTAAAGGCATACATACACATATAACCTATAACTTATCAAAGCTATTCATTCCAAGACAAAAACGCACCGGTAAAACTTTTAGATGAAATCTTTGAACATAATTTATCTTTTTAGTAGTATTGCAATGTTGAATTATTATTTATCTATAATAAATTATAACCTAACCCATGACCAAAAAACTTCTATTTCGGACCTTCCGAGCCGCTCTGACAATCTTGTTGACAAGCGGTTGCTTATGGGCGCAAACGACGGTTACCGGAAAAATCAGCGATGAAAATGGGCAGCCGGTACCGGGCGTAAACATCATTGAGAAAGGAACGACAACCGGTACGTCGAGCAATACGGAGGGGCATTACACGACCACAACCTTGTCTGAAAATGCGGTACTGATTTTTTCCTTTGTCGGGTACGTAACACAGGAAGTACCTGTCAATAATCGTAATACGATCGACATTCAACTGTCACCCGACACCAAACAGCTGGGGGAAATAGTAGTAGTCGGCTATGGAACACAGCAGAAAAAGGACCTTACCGGCTCCATTGCGTCAGCCGATTTGGCCGCTTTCAAGGAGTCTCCCAATGTAAGCATCCTGCAATCCCTGAAAGGATCGCTCCCGGGTTTAACCATCGGCCAGACCAACCAGGCAGGGCAGGAAGCCGCTATCAATATCAGGGGTACTTCCACTCTGAACGGCAACACCAATCCGCTTATCATCGTAGACGGCATTATTTTCAATGGAAGATTATCCGATATTAATCCGTCTGACGTCGCCAGCGCTGATGTTTTAAAGGATCCGAGCAGTAAAGCGGTATATGGATCGCAAGCAGCAAACGGCGTCATACTCATTACTACCAAAACAGGTAAAGTAGGCCAGAAACCCTCTATTACCTATTCCGGAAGTTATGCGGCTTCCTCTCCGACCATTCGCGCCCGGTTACTCGACCGGGATGCCTACCTGCAGAAAGTCAGGGACATCGAATACCTGGATGCCTACACAGAAGCTTCAGGCTATACGGAGAAAAATCCCGATTGGGATTTTTCCAACTCCGAAATGTGGTCCGTACAATTGGCAGGCATCGCCGCGCAAAACAATATTGACTGGTGGGGAAGTCTTACACAGCCCGCGCTGATCACCAATCATTCCCTTGAAATCTCAGGCGGATCCGATAAAGCCAGCTATTTTCTCGCGGGCGGTTATACCAATGAAAAAGGGTACATTAAAAATGATAACTATAAAAGGTACACACTCCGGCTGAACCTGGACACACAGGTTGCCGATTTCCTCACAGTAGGCTCGAACCTCTCCGGAACGATTTCGGACTTTTCCGGCGACTCGCCGACCATGGCCCGGATAACGGGCACTACACCACTCGTATCGCCTACAGATGAAAACGGTGAATACGTTATTAATCCTGTCGGCGATCTCAACCTGAATCCGTTCCTGGCTTACACCAACGACAACTACGAGGTGCAGTCCAGGTTAGTGGCCAATCTCTACGCCGTATTGCAGGTTCCGGGGATCAGCGGATTGAGTTATCGTCTCAATTTTGGGAATAATCTGAAATTTTTTAAAGATTATGGATCCAGTATATACGATGCTGGAAGAACCGGGGCCGCCTACAAAAATGACGCCAATCAATACGAACAAACACTCGATAATATCGTCAATTTTTCCAGAAGCTTCGGCAAACACAAATTGGATCTAACGGCCGTATATGGCTACAACACGGGCCGGTACGACAGGACCGCTGCTACCGGCAGCAATTTCACTGATCTCGATTTGTCGTATAACAACCTCGGATTAGCAGCGATTCAGACGATTACCTCCAGTGCCTGGAAAGAAGCGCTATTGTATCAGGTAATGAGCGCTGCCTACAATTTCGACGGAAAATACCTCCTGAAGGGAACGCTGCGAAGAGATGGTTACAGCGGCTTCTCAAAGAAACACAAAACAGCCGTCTTTCCGTCTATAGGCTTTGGCTGGGTCGTATCTGAAGAGGGCTTTTTTGACGTTCCGGCTATTCGCTTCCTGAAAATAAGAGGGAGTTACGGGGAAAATGGAAACAAGGCCGAGCGGTACAGTTCGCTGGCGAGAATAGTGACAGCCGACGGTTCAAAATATGTATTTGGCGACGGGGGATCGACCGCTATCGGGCGGAGTATCAACACCCTGGCCAATAACGATCTCCGCTGGGAAAGGACCCGCGGTATCAACATCGGTCTCGACTTTGAGCTTTTCGGGAATAAACTGGACGGGAATATCGAATACTACAATTCCAATACCACCGACCTGCTCTGGTCGCAGGCGTTGCCCGAAACATCGGGTTTCTCTGAAGTACTGACGAACCTTGGCAAGATAAATAACAAAGGTTTCGAGTTTATGCTGCACAGTACGCCAGTCAGTAATAGGATTATTTCCTGGGACGTGGCGGTAAATTTCTCCAGCAACCGGAATAAAATTGTGCGCCTGCTCAATGAAGACCTGGACGGTGACGGCAACGAAGACGACCTGATATCGAGCGGGTTGTTTATCGGAAAATCCATTGGGACGCTCTACAATTACCAGGCATCGGGTATATGGAATGTCGGCGAAGAGGTAATGACGGGATTCTTACCGGGATCGTACCGCGTGGTCGACCAGGATGGCGACGGAAAAATCTCTCCGGACAATGACCGCGTTTTCCTTGGGCGCAGCGAGCCCGCCTTTCAATTCGGGGTACAAAATGCGCTGACGTTTAACCGATTCACGCTCAGATTCTTTGTCAGTGCGATTCAAGGCGGGAAGAATGGCTATCTCAGCGCCAATCATCCCACTGGAAATTTAGGGACAAAAGGCAATGCGACGAATTCAAATTGGTTCGATTTTTACCAAATGTGGTCGCCCAGGACGCCGGATGCAAAATATCCTAATCCGTGGGTTGTTTCGTCCGTTTCAAGCAGTGCGAGAGCTTTTTACCAACGCAACTTCGTCAGGTTGCAGGACGTGTCCCTCGCCTATAATTTTGACAACAACCTGATCAGTAAAATCGGTGCCCGCCACCTGAAATTATACATAAGCGCTAAAAACCCGCTCACCCTCACCAAATGGGACGGGTGGGATCCCGAAACGGGCCAGGGAATTACGTCAACCAACGCCTATCCCGTGATGAAATCATACTCTTTGGGCCTCGAACTAACCTTTTAAACGCGATGACAATGGCAAGACATATTTTGCGGTACCTGTTGTTTGCAGGATTGCTTACCTTTCATACAAGCTGTAATGAAGATCAATTCCTGGAAGAAATACCACTGGACTTTTACAGTCCTGAAAACTCCTACTCAACCGAAGCGCATTTTGAGGCCGCATTAACGGATCTCTACGCACGGGTACGATCGCTGCAAAGCGTCGACGGAAACGCAACCCAATATATTGATGTTTTAGGAACCGATGTGGCCTTCAATGCTCGGGGAGACAATAGCCGGCTCGGGGATTATAATGTCTCGATTATCCCCCAGGGAACTATGCCCAAATACCAATGGGTAAACTGGTACAAGCTCATTTCCAATGCTAATACGATCATAGCACGTGCACCGGTTTCGGCGTTGCCCGAAGACACAAAAAAGCAAATAACGGGAGAAGCAAAGCTCTTCAGAGCATGGGCTTACCGGCACCTTGTCTACCTTTTCGGAGGAGTTCCCCTGGTGCTCGAAGAGGTGGCCACACCTTCAAGAGCTTTTGAGAGGGCTACCAGAGAGGCGGTTCTTGCGCAGATTGTCGAAGATGCTGTGGAGGCGGCCAATTCGGTACCGAATGTCGATGCGGTTGCAGACGGGAAAATAAACAAATCGGTCGCCAATCATCTGTTGGCGGAGACCTATCTTACGTTAGGAGAATACGATAAGGCTATTGAAGCCGCAACAGAGGTCATCGAGCGCTCCGGCCTTTCGTTGATGACCGAGCGGTTCGGTAGTCTGCGAAATGAACCGGGAGATGTCTTCTATGACTTGTTCCGGGTGGGTAACCAAAACCGGGGCCAGGGGAACATGGAAGCTATTTGGGTGGCACAATACGAACTCGATGTCATAGGCGGTGGGATTACATCCGCCGGAAGCAGTGTCAACCAGCTCGAACGGGTAGTGGCGCCGGCTGTTTTTTCCATTATTGGAGCCGACGGTAAAGCCGCGACCTATAAAGCAGGCTCCGCTTCGACACTGAATAGCGGCGGACGCGGCGTGTCGTTTGTACAGCCAACCGATTATTTTCTCTACGATATCTGGGGACTGGATCCCAAGCAAGACAATCGTATTGTAACAACAGGTGATATCAGAACATCACCCTACAACATCGTCCGCGATTTTATCTACACGAATCCCGAATCCCAGTATTTTGGCAAAAGTATGATCGACTATCCCGCACCAAACTGGCTGACCCAGACGTGGCGCTGGTACCCCTACCCAACCAAAATCACTACTCCCGGGCAACATCCGGAGGGGGTAATCGATGAACCGGAACATTTGACGCTTAAAACTTCTGCCGGCTCCACTTACCGGGACATGTATATCATCCGGTTACCTGAAACTTATTTGCTCAGGGCCGAAGCCTATTTTCAAAAAGGAGACGCCGCCAGCGCTGCAGCCGACCTGAACGTCGTTCGAAGCAGGGCCAGGGCCCAACCTGTAAATGCCGCCGACGTCACCCTGGATTTTATTCTGGATGAGCGGGCGAGAGAACTTATGTTTGAAGAAAACCGGCGATTGACGTTGGTGCGAATGCATAAATTGCTGGAGCGGGTCAGGACGTATAATCCGTTGAACAAGGACGATATCAAAGATCATAATATCCTTTTCCCAGTTCCTTATTCAGAAATTGAAGCAAATAAGGATGCCAAACTGGAACAAAATCCCGGTTACAACTAATAGCACAAGCCGCCGCCGGCGGCACAGTAGTTTGGTTATACGGTACTAAAAAACAAACCAATCGATGAATAAAGTAAAGTTGCTCGTTACAGTCGGTCTCGGAATCCTTTTTACCTATCCGATGATGGCAGCCGCTGCAGGAAATCCGTCAGCAAAAGCGAATAGCGGAAATCCTTCGGAAATTGAGACCTCCCAAACAACGGTCAAAACAACTCAGGTTGCGGAACTGGTCCTTGAAAAGGGGCTGGAGCAAGCGGATCTTGGAAAATATCCCGGAAGTCTTCTACTCCACGCGATGAGCGAGCTGGCGCTTATGGAAGCAGACGGCAAGATGCTGACTCGCGTCCTCACTCTCTTTTCAAAGTTCAAAACGGGAGAGATAGACGCGAAAGCCAATTTTATCAGCTACGAAGCCGGAGGCAGCGGAGCGGCCTACCTGTACTTCCTGAAAAAAAAGGACGCCCTGGCCGAACAAGTTCTGGACAACGCCGCTAAAATGGTTAAAGACCAAAAACGAACATCAGAAGGTCTGTTAACCTCCCGTCACATTAAAGAAGGTTCCGATCGGATTTTTATTGATGTTGCCTTCGCAGTGACACCCTTTCTTCTCTACGCGGGGCTGGCCTCGGACAACAAGGAATACGTGGATCTGGCGGTTTATGAAACCCTCGAACTATTCAAAATACTTACCGATACGAATGGATTGCTCCGTCAGGCGCGCGGATTTCATGGTTATAACAGCATTTCGGAAGATAACTGGAGCCGCGGAAACGGATGGGGCGCTTTTGCACTTGCATTGCTGGCAAGAGATCTGCCGGAATCGCACCCTCGAAAAAAGGAGGTCGACCAACTCGCAAACAACTTCTTTTCGGCCGTCATGCGCTATCAGAATAAGGAAGGCATGTGGCATCAGGAAATGACGGATCCGACGTCGTACGTGGAAACGTCCGGCAGCGGCCTGCTGCTCTATGGTGTTGGCATAGCAATTGAGAAGAACATAATCGATGCGAAGTACCTGGATTCATTTAAGAAAGGACTTGCAGGGTATCTATCCTACATTTCCGGCGACGGATCAATCAGTCATACCTGCATCGGTTGCCTTGCCCCCGGGAACGGCACTAAACAGGATTATGTAAAACACCGGTGGAAACTCAACGACTCACATGCGTTCGGCCCGGCTGTGCTTGCGTATACACAGGCAATAAAAATGGGGATCCGGGAAATCACCGCCACCCAACCGCTGGGAAAGTATATTATCCCCGGTGACACCATTGCATCGCCGCGTGCGTATGTCCGCTATATCCCCGAAGCAAATGGAAATATCTTTTGGGAAAACGACAGGATTGCTTTCAGGATGTACGGACCGGAAGTCAAATCCCGGGTAGGAAGCGGCATCGATATCTGGGCAAAATCGGTGGAATACCCCATCATTAACAAATGGCAGCGGTTGAGCAAAGCGGGCAAATCATACCACGAGGACAGCGGTGAAGGGTGTGATTTTTTTGAGGTAGGTTTTAGCAGAGGCGTAGGCGGGACCGCAATATGGCATAATAACCGGCCCTACCCTTCACTAACGTATGCTTCACATAAAATTATAAAAAACAACGAGCGAGAGCTTGAATTCGAGGTGACCTACGCGCCATGGCAGGTGGGCAACCGTAAGATAAGCGAAGTCAAAACCGTGAATATGAAGATGGGAACAAACTTATTTAAGGTAACCAGTCGGTTTTCATCCGAAACAAATGATCCGATCACGGTCGGCATAGGGATTTCCTCCGCGAAGACTCCTGTTATTGTTACCGACTCCCGGAAAGGGTTACTGGTCGCGTGGGAATCCTACTTGCCGAAAAATGGGGAATTGGGAACTGCCGTTATGACTGATCCTCAAAAAGAGACAACCTATAAGTCTCATGAAAACGAACACTTCGCACTGGTAACGATAGCTCCGGAAACCCCGCTGGTTTATTACGTGGGTGCCGCCTCCACAAAAGCGCCCCAGTTTCGATCAAAGGAGGATTGGTATCAGTATGTCAACGAAGAACTAGCCCGACTCCAATTTTGATATTTGCCTCTAACGCGATCAATACATTTTACCTAAAACCTATGTACCGACTAATTTTGACAGTTTGCTTGCTGACAGCCTCATCGATATTCTTTTCCCGATGTCAAACAAAAAATAGTTTTACGCTGGTAGACAATAAAAACAATGCGGTAATCATCCTGGCTGCATCCGAACCGGAATGCGTCCGGCTGGCTGTTCAGGACCTGACTACAGATATCGAAAAGATCACCGGCTCCCGGATCGCTATTGAAAACCAGCTCTCTCAGGGCGACACCAGACCGAAAGTAATTGTTGGCACCGCCGGACTTTCAGACAGCAACCTTAATCCGCACCTGGCGTCTTACGCACAAATAAAAGGGAAATGGGAAGCTTACCAGATACAATCCGCAGACGGCAATCTCGTCATTGCCGGTAGCGATGAACGCGGCACCATGTTTGGAGTTTACCGGTTTATTGAAGATTTTTTGGGTGTAGACCCCCTGTATTTTTGGTCCGATCATGCTCCCGAAAAGAAAAGTGTTTTGACATGGGACAACATTTCGGTCACGCAAGCATCACCAACATTCAACTACAGGGGATGGTTTATCAATGATGAAGACCTTCTTAGCGAATGGCATGAAAGCGGAGGAGTCAGGAACATCGATTATGCCTTTTACGGACAGGTTGTGAACCCGGATATCATGGAGAAAGTCGTGGAATCACTCGTCCGGCTTCGAATGAACCTGATCATTCCTGCCAGTTTTATCGATATCCGAAATCCGGCAGAGGCCCGGCTGGTGCAGGTGGCAGCGAAACGCGGCGTATTTCTCTCGATGCATCACATAGAGCCAATGGGTGTCAGCGCGTTTACGTTCTTTAATTACTGGAAAGAAAAAACGGGTGAGAAACCGCTCTTCTCTTTCTTTAGCAGCCGCGAGAAATTAGAAGAAGTATGGCGTGTCTATGCAGAAGAATGGGCTAAATACCCGAACGTGATCTGGCAGATCGGGCTTAGGGGAATTGCCGACCGCCCGATGTGGATGGCAGATCCGGGAATCTCTCAAAACAGCGAAGATCGTGGAAAACTCATCTCAGAAGCCATGCAAACGCAACGTGAGCTAATCGCATCAGTCGATAAGCGCCCCTCCCCGCCGATGACAACGACGCTCTGGATGGAAGGGTCAGCTCTCAACAAGGAAGGTTTCTTGAAAATACCCGAAAATACGACCATTGTTTTCTCGGACAACTCGCCGGGCTGGAAATGGCAGGACGATTTCTATCAGACCGACCGGATCCCCGAAAACACGTACGGCGTCTACTATCACCACCAACTTTGGGGTTCGGGTCCGCACCTGGCGCAGGGAGTCCCTCCGCATCAGACATACCGTGTATTTAAAGACGCTGTTGAAAAAGGGGCTACCGAGTACGCGATACTCAACGTCTCCAATATCAGACAATTCTTGCTGGGCCTGTCCTCTTCCGGACAACTGCTCTACAACTTTGATCAGTACTCGCCGGAGACTTTTGTAAAGAATTGGGCCGCCGGCAGATTTGACAGCAACGAGCAGGAAGTGACCGACCTCTACCAGGCATATTTTGACGGGTTTGTGATGAGCGATTCTCAAAAAGTTCCAATGTTACTTGACGGCCAGATCCGAAGCTTTGCCAGGACATTGTTGTCAGATTTAAAAAAACAGCTTGCCGACCCCGTCAAATACGAAAGAGAGCAAAAGGCCGGCGGACAAAACAAAAACATTGTTCATGATCCTAACCTGGCGATCAGCGACATGCACCCGAAACCCAAAGACAATGGGGAACTGCTTGAGAAAGCGATGTTACAGAAAAAGAACCACGGCGCAGCCCTCGAAAAGGGATTGGCATTCGTACAGCAGCTTAACCCGGAAGAACAAGAGTTGCTCAATACCAATATCATTTCGCACCTCAAAATCATGATCGGACTGGAGGATTGGCTGATCGCTATTCTAAAAACAAAGAACGCATGGAATGACGGGGACAAAGAAGAGGCCCGGGCTGCGATTCAAGAGGCCTTGAACGCCTTCACTACTATCCGGGATGGCCAACATTTTCATGTAAAGGGCGAAAAATGGGAAAATTGGTACAGAGGTGAAAAAAAGATGAATATCAACGACTGCGAAGCATTGACGAATCAAATCGCGCTGCTTATCAACGCGAAATGACAGTCGGCTTCGGGGTAAATACCACCTGGGACAGCGAAGTAGCACCCGTTACTAAAAACATTCAAAATAGGTACAACTAAAATTCGACCATGAATCCCTGTAAATCTTTTCTGCTATCCGGAACCGCGTTTTTATTGGCGGCAGTATTTTTTACGTCTGCCGCCCAGATCCTTCCCGAACCGTCCGGATTTCAGCACATCGGAACCTATAAGCCCCGCCTGACCAAAGATATAAAAGCCTCAAGCTGGTCTATCGGCGCCGAAACTATGGACCGAGACTACACCGATTACCAGTCATTCAAATATTACCTGGATTCCCTGGGGGCCAAAAGGATACGGCTTCAGGGAGGATGGGCTAAGTGCGAAAAAGAAAAAGGCACCTATGATTTTGCCTGGCTGGATGCGGTAATACCGGATGCTCACCAACGCGGAGTAGCCCCCTGGGTGGAATTATCGTATGGCAACCCGATCTATGAAGGCGGCGGAGAAGCCAAGCTGGCGGGGCGCATTCCGACTTCGGAAGCCGCACTGCAGGCATGGGATAATTGGGTAAGGGCCATCGTCACCCGCTATAAGGATTACGTAGTTGAATGGGAAATTTGGAATGAACCCGACATCAACAAACTAAACACAGGCGAAGAATTTGCCGATTTTTACGTTCGTACCGCCAAAGTCGTGCACGCGGTCGATCCCAAAGCCCGCTTTTTGGCAATCGGCGCCGCTTACGTACCGGGCACTGCATTTCTGCGCCCGTTTCTTGATCGTATGAAAGCGCTTAATGCCCTTAAACTGATTGACGTTCTGACATATCATGGCTATTCACCCAATCCGGATGCCTCCTACCCTAAAATTGAAGAAATGCGACAACTCACCTGGAGCTACAATCCGAAGATCGAATTTATGCAGGGCGAAAATGGTGCGCCTTCTACGCCCGCCAAAGAAACGGTGGGCGCAATGTCGAATTTAGACTGGACGGAACTCAGCCAGGCCAAGTGGGACTTACGCAGAATGTTGGGCGACCATGGCAGGGGTATTGCCACCAACCTGTTCACGATCAGCGACATTCGCTATGCACCGGGTGACCATATGGTAGGGCTGAATACCAAAGGAATCTTGAAAACCAATCCTGACAAAAGTATTGAACGCCCCAAGCTGGCCTTCAGAGCAGCTCAGAATGTCTTTTCCATTTTTGATTCAGAACTTAAAGCCCTTATCCACGAAACTCCGGTTACCGATCAGGAAAACCAGTCGGCGTTTGCTTATAAACATCAAAAATCAGGAAAAATGGCCTTCACCATTTGGTGCAATGAAGGGCGCCCTGCGGAAACTTATACCCCGAAAAGCAGCAAGATAGTGGTCAAGGGCACCTTTAAAGAGCCGGTTTACGTCGAACTTATCTCCGGAAGAATATATGCAATTCCAAAAGCAAACTACAAGAAATCAGGCTCCTCTTTTACATTTACGGGCATCCCGGTCATCGATTCACCGATCCTGATTATAGAAAAATCCATTCTTCGTTTATAAGCACCTGAAATTAACAGCTGTGGCATTCAGGCAGAGGCGCACAGTGTTTCAGGAGCAACCCTGACAGCTTTTATTGCTAAAAAGCAGTATTGCCGTTGACAGGCCATTTACGAGATAACCATTACTAAATAATTCACAAATGAACCAACTCCAAACCCTTGATTATATCGCCATTGTGCTGTACATGTTAATTATGTCGGGCATTGGAATTTTCCTGGGACGTTTTGTAAAAAACATCAATGATTACTTTAAAGGGGGTAGCGGAGTGTCCTGGATTGGAGGAGGGATCAGCAATTTTATGACCAAATTCAGCACCGTGATCTTCGTAGCGTATGCAGGTATTGCCTACCAGGATGGCCTGGTGGCAATTACGGTGCTGTGGAGTACAATCTTTCCCTCGCTGATTGCTGTTGCCTACTTTGCGAAACGCTGGAAAAGAGCAGGGATCATTAGTCCGGTAGAGTTCCTGGAGACGCGTTATAACGCTCCTATCAGGCAGATTTTCTCATGGAGCGGCGTCGTTTTTAAGTTACTCGACGATATGATAAAGCTGTATGCAATCGGACTTTTTGTGACAGCCGCGTCCGGGATTTCTTTTGAAACTGCAGTAATTGGCTGCGGTATTGTTGTGACGTTGTACACGGTAATTGGAGGATTTTGGGCCGTCATCGTAACCGATGTGGTGCAGTTTGTCATTCTCTTTATCGCAACCCTCATTTTAGTCCCGTTATCTTACCAGGCAGCGGGGGGAATAGCAAATATGCAGGCGATAATCCCTGAAAATATGACATGGTTTAACGGCGAAAAAGGGATGCCATGGTTTCTGGTGGCTTACTACGTATTAATCATCATACGCTACAGCGGCAACTGGACTTTCATACAACGGTTTTACAGCGCGAAGACGGAAGCCGACGGTCAGAAGCTCGGATTATTCTCGGCGCTTTTGTTTTTTATTTTCCCGATCATTTTCCTTTTCCCGCCTATTGCGGCCCGTGTAATCATCCCCGACCTCCCAAATCCGGAAATGGCCTATGTGAGCCTTTGCCTGGAACTGCTTCCGCAAGGGATTATGGGCCTGATGATGGCGGCGATGTTTTCGGCAACCATGTCGGTACTGAGTGCCGAATACAATGTGACAGCAAGTGTGCTTACCAGAGATATTTACCAGCGGGTATTCAGGCCTAATGCCAGCGGCACAGAAGCGCTCCTGGTAGGCAGGATCATGACTTTTCTCGTAGGAACTGTTGTTACAGTCGGAGCGCTGTTTGTAGCCGGATTCGGCGGAGCATTTGAAGCGAACAAATTACTTGGAGGCGTATTTGCGGTTCCCATGATTATTCCTGTCATTTTCGGCATCCTGATGCGCAAGCCAAGGCCCTGGGGTGCGCTGGCGACCTTATTTCTGGGGATTGCCCTGGGTTTTATTCTAAACGCGAACAAGTCGGTATCGTGGGAGATGGCAACCCTTGCCGAGATTGCATTTTGCATGATCATTTTTGTCGCATCGGGCTTTTTCCCTTCAAAAGATGCTGGTTACAACCAGAAAGTAGCAGCATTTTTCCATAAACTGTCCATCCCTTTTGTGCCGGATGCGGCATCCGGTAAAGCAGATGCGTTTGCAGATGCAATTCAACTTATGTATGGAATTGCCTTTGCGCTTACCGGTACAATGTTCGTGATCATGGGCTTTCCTTCCCGTGAGGAGATCAGCGGGCAGTTAGCAATAGGATCCGGGTTCGTATGCCTGCTTACCGGCTTATTTTTATATTTCAAAAAACGAAACATCGAAACAAATGAATAATTTAACAAACAAGGTAGTCTTTATTACAGGTGCAGCAAGCGGGATTGGCAAAGCGACGGCATTGATGCTGCTGGAAGCAGGCGCAAAGGTCTTTGATTTCAGCCGCAACAATCAGCTCGCCGACGAGGTTTCGTCCGATAACCTCATCTCCTTCCGTGGCAACGTGGCAGTAGAAAAGGATGTCATTTCGGGATTCGCAGCATGCGTGAATGCTTTCGGTACCGTAGATGTTTTGCTCAATAACGCAGGGTTAGGCCTGCTGACTCCTGATCTTTCAGAAGCATCTATGGCCGATTTCGAGGCAATGATGGAGGTCAATATCAAAGGTGTATTTCTTTGTAATCGGGAGGCGCTCAAAATCATGAAACCTAAACAAACGGGCCATATACTTACCGTGATCTCGATGGCCGGACAGCGTACAAACCCCAACGCTCCCGTTTATTGTGCTTCCAAGTTTGGAGCGCGGGGGTTGAGCAGCGGACTGGCCGATCAGGCCCTGAAACTGGGTATCAAGGTCACCGACATCAATCCCGGCCCTACAGACAGCAATTACTGGGGCGACCGGAAGGTCCCGCGCGAAAAATTCCTCCAAACTGAAGACGTAGCCCGGGTAATAACATTTGTTCTCAGTCAACCTGAATACGTATTGATACGTGAAATTAATTTTGATAACATGAAATTTTTAGCCTAATGGACGCAAAAGGACAACACACCCACTCCCCCTATCCAATACCGGTGGCTGAAATGAGGGAACGTTACCTCAGGCTTTACTCTGGTGCAGTTAATGATGTTCTCCGTTTTAATTACCAGATGCATGCAACTAGTCTGCCGGCTTCTTTCGCCCCCCTCCGGGAGGAAATGAAGCTGGCTGGGATAGCATTTACTGTTAAAGGCGGGCCTGACATCACGACGGACGGCGAGTTTGAAATGCGGGCCCAAATGCTTGAATCACTGCATGCCGACTCAGTCGTTGTATGGGATTGCACCGGCGATACTGTTACTTCGCAATGGGGAGAAGTAATGACGATGGCTGCCATGAAAACATCTTGCAGGGGTGCGGTGGTAAACGGAATCAGGGATACGCTCGCAATTTTGAATCTGGGGTTTCCTGTTTTCTACAAATACAAAGCCAATACAGGCATGCTGGGCCGCTTCCGCATGTACCATTACCAAAAATCAATATTAATGGGCGAAGTAATCGTAAATCCGGGAGACTGGGTTTTTGGTGACGTTGATGGGGTTATTTCCATTCCTCAGGCAATTGCGTTTGACGTATTGGTAGCAACGGAAAAGCTGCTATTTAAAGAGGTCGAGATTCGGGAAATGGTAGAAAGTGGTATGAAGCCCACAGATGTGGTCAAAAATGGGGGATATTTTTAAATGGCTATTTTTTTAAACGAAGCGGAAAAAAGGCTGCTTACTGTAAAAAAGGGGGATCACGATTCGCTGCCGGGCCGGTTCTGCGCTGCGCTGCATAAAAGAGTAAATGAGCGGGTGGAATGGGGTACCCTTCTGGGGCCTTCTGCCACTACGCTCTGGTGGCACTCTGCTGCGGAATACCTCTCGGATGGTGCAATGGCTTACGCCCTGGATCCCAATCCGCCACTGGCGGCCTGGCTCAGAATGGTTACCCTGGATATCGTCAGAAAATCGGCGTATGACTGGGTGGGGCCGGCTTTCCGGGACCATTCCGAGCCGCTGACCGGCCACTTGGAAACAGCACATCTGTGCTGGGGCGTGTCAGCGGTATACGACCTGGCCCGGGATGCCTTTTCAGAAGAGGAACAAGCCGAAATACAGACGGCACTCCACAGCAAAGGGATTACACTTTGTCAGAATTGGATCAGGAAAAACCAACACCTGGCCAATTGGCGCAGCGTAATGGTGAGTGGCGCAATAGTTGCGGCAGTTGCAACAGGAAATGAAACGCTTGTATCGGAACTGATTCCGGAACTTATAATATGCCATCAGGCATTGCAGGATGACGGATCTTACGGCGAATCGTTGCAGTATGGCAACTACCTGGTACTGGCCCTCACCTTTGCCCGTGAAGCCTTAATAAGAAGCTATCCGGAATTGTGGGCTGCTTACGAAAGACCTTCATTTGAAAAATGCATCAACTGGTTTGCAGCCAGTATGTTTTATGCAAAACCACTGGCGGGATGGGGTAACGAACCGCGGGCGAGGGCTGCCAATTTCAACGACAGTGCAGCGCTTTTCAGGCCGTCCGGTGACGTGCTGTTACACATAGCCGTACGCGGTAATTCACCCGTTGAGAGAGGATTGGCCAAGTGGCTTTTTGAAAAGTATTATTCCCATTTTCCGGAGCAGGGACCGCACCATCTCGCCACACTGGGAATGAGCAATGACTGGGGTTTTCTGACCTTGCCGCTGCTGACCTATGACACCAATAGTTTGTCGCCATCGCAGGCCAAGCTACCAGTCGCAATGAGCTTTTCTAACGGAAATGGGTTTATCCGGGACCAATGGGACGGGAAAACCATTCTGGCTGTCAATGGCGGCAGCGACCCTTTGAACGGACTGGGACACCTTCATGGCGATTTGAATAGCTTTGTCGTGGTTCATAATCGCGAACGACTACTGGCCGACCCGGGTCATAGCTGTTATCGAAACCTGATTCATGGCCTTGAAAGCAGTTCTCAAACCCACAATACTTGTACGTTTTTGATTGAAAAGGAATCATTGGGTTTGCAGGAAGACCTGGCAAAAGCCGCTTTATTGGAACAAAAAAGTGTCTTTCCAAGAAGAATCATTCATAACGGCGTTGCCGGTGATAAAATAAACAGAGGGGACCAACGGCTGCTGTGCAGTCATAACGATGTGGTATCGGTGATCGGAGCTGAATGTGCAAAGGCCTATGGTCGACCGATCCGGGAATTTTCGCGCTTTTGGATACTCGCAGGAAGTCACGTATTATTTATCATCGACAAAATTGAGGCAGACTATCCTGTTACGACACTCTGGAACTGGGTAGTAAACAACCGTGACAGAAACACCGCATGGAGCAAAGAAGGCAACTGTCTGACAATATCCAAAAACGATTCGGGAATGAAAGTGTTTCATGGAGGCACCGGCAGTTGGGCCCATCCGGTATACGGGTTCTTACACGACGCGTATCATCCCGAACCTAACCAATTGGGCGAAGGGAGCGCAGGTGACAGTCTGCTCTTCCGATTTTCCGAAACCGGCAAGCTGAGCAACAGAACTGTGGTACATGCTATCGCCCTGGATCAACCGGGTATTTTAGATACCTGGCAATGCGACTCTTCCGACGCCGGGTATACGCTTCAAAATGGACAGCGAAAATGGACCCTGAAACTAAATCACGACGGTTGGATGTCAGTCATCTCCGGCCACAACCGGAAGTGGGATATCAAACAGGTTGATCAGCACTATCAGTTGATCAAAAGATAAAATGGACGTGAGAACCGGTATTCCTGCAGGCTTTCCTAAATGAGTAGTCTTTTACTAACTATTATTTATTCAAAATGAAATTTCTGGGAATAGACCATCCGGCAGTTGCCGCCGACAACACAGAACGACTTTCTGACTGGTATTGTAAGGTTTTGGGCTATGAGCAATGGTTTCACCATCAATTTGACGATCCTTCGAAATCAGTGCGGATACTCAAAGCACCGGACGGCACCTTACTTGAAGTCATGCCGAAGGATGATACCGACAGACCCAAAAGAACCACATGGACCCCGGGGTGGTCACACCTTGCGATAAGGGTAGAAAACATCGATAGCGCCATCGAACATTTGGACAACAATCACGTCATCTGGGCAGGGGCGCTTACAAAAGCAATCGGCGGTGGGCGCGTGCGCAATCTGCTGGATCCGGAAGGCAATCTTTTACAAATTTTAGAAAGACATTTTTAAGACAGATAATGGCAAACTTTAGAATAAAAGGACTCGATCACCCGGCTGTAGCAGCTGAAAATGTAGATGCGCTTGCAGATTGGTATTGTGACGTACTGGGCTTTGAAAAGCTCTTTAAAGATCCGCGCCCGATCTGGCTGTTAAAAGCCCCCGACAGCACGATACTGGAAATATTGCCGGTTGATTCAAATCCAAGGCCAATCCGGACGAACCTGACTCCCGGCTGGTCGCACGTTGCATTTGAAGTGGATGACATCCAGGCGGGTATCGAGCATCTGGACAGCCATACTGTTAAATGGTCCAGCGTATTGTCACCGGCCACCGGCGGCGGCCAGGTACGCACATTTTTTGACCCAGAAGGAAATGTGCTGCAAATAGTTGAGCGGCCCCGGTAAAAAACAAAAGTAACTATAACCCGAGGTCAATGTAAACGGCCTTTACAAAGCAATAGCAAAATGGAAGCACTTTTTTATGAAGGCAATCAGACTTTCACACTAAAAAACGTTGAACTTACGCCGCTTAATCCGGGAGAAGTTCGCCTTAAAATGGCCTATGCAGGAGTTTGTGGAACAGATGTTCATATTTACCACGGCAAAATGGATGGCCGTGTCAAACCACCGCAGATTATCGGGCACGAGGTTTCCGGAGAGGTTGTTGCGCTGGGAGACGCAGTAACCGGTTGGGAAATTGGTGATAAAGTAACCGTTCGGCCGTTAAATCCAGGTCTGGAAGTTCCGTCAGATAACGGGTACAGGCACATCGGAAAACACCTGAAGTTTATAGGAATCGATTCACCGGGAGGTATGCAGCAGTTCTGGAATGTACCTGCATTTACATTGCACCGGTTACCCGACCATTTGTCGCTCAAACTCGGGGCATTAATAGAACCGTTGGCTGTAGCCTGTCACGATATCCGGTTGTCTGAACTGAAAGACTCGGAAACGGTTGTTGTACTGGGAGGTGGTCCAATCGGATTACTGATTGGGCTGGTTGCACGCCAGAAGGGCGCGAAGGTCATCATCTCCGAAGTAAATACTAACCGCATTTCGTTTATCCGCTCGTTAGGGTTCGAAACAATCAATCCACTGGATGGCGACCTGGTGGAAGCTGTTGAAGCATTTTCCGCGGGGGCAATGGCTGATGTTGTCTTTGAAGTATCCGGTTCACAGGCTGCGGTAGCTTCTATGACCCAGCTTTGCCGTGTTCGTGGAAGGATCGTAATGGTTGCCATTCACGCCGAACCCAAGCAAGTTGACTTGTTCGGGTTTTTCTGGAAAGAAATAAAATTGATTGGGGCAAGAGTATACGAACCGGAAGATTTTGAAGAAGCTATAGCACTGGCCGCATCCGGTAAACTTCCATTGGAGAAACTGATCACCGAAACCGCTCCCCTGCATGCAGCAAAGCAGATTTTTGAAATGATCGACAAAAATCCGGCCGGAATGAAATATATCCTTGCCTTAAACCCCTAAAAGGCTCCTACCCGCGCCGCCCTCAATCCAGCGAATTAATCAAAACATAATACTTATACGCTACCAGGACCCGTTCGAATTTGGTTAGTTCGGTCGGGTCTTTTTTGCTTAACCTGGGAAGCACCGCTTTATTAAGCTTATTGACAATCTTGAAAAACTGTTTTTTCATGCGATTAACAGATTTTAACGTCTTTATCGTGACCTCTACTTTCTAAAGGACTTATTAGCAGGAAATTACTATTTGAATGAACTACCTCACGCCGATTCAAAGAGGTTGTGTTTATAGCCCGTGAGCCTATCCTTCGCTATTGATTGCCATACCGTGGAGGAACTGCTATTCAAACATTTATCGTTAACTTAGCCCCAAACCCCGTATATGACCCACAACCAACATCGATACAGATGAAAAAGACAGTTAATTTGTATGGGCGTGCAATCAGCGCGCTGATTTTTTTCGTTGCCGGTTCAATGTTCTCCTTATCCCTTTATGCACAGGTAGGCGTCGGAGTCAAGGCCCCTAAGGGAGCGGAAGTCCTGTTGGACGGAAGCAGGAAGATGCTTGACGAAAAGTGGACCTACTGGAACGGCCCGCGGCTGGCTGCCCAACTGCCCATCAAATGGACGGTTGTAAAAGATCCCATTGATAAAGGGACTGTGATTAACTGCAATGATCCGGCCTCTGCCGGCGGCTTGTATGGTTCGGCTGATTTGGTGACCAGGAAGACATTCCGTGATTTCCGGTTACATGTAGAATTTCTGGTGCCGGATAAGGGAGGCAACAGCGGTGTATACCTTCAAAACCGGTATGAGATACAGATACTTGACGGAGACTCTACGTCTCATGGCATGGGCGCTGTTATCAATGAGTCAAACTCCCCTTACCATGCCTATAAGGGAATTGGCAAATGGAATTCTTATGACATCGTTTTTCGCGCCGCGCGCTTCCAGGATGGTAAGCTGGTTGAAAAACCGATCGTATCCATGTATTTCAACGGCATTAAAGTGCATACAAATCACCCGATCAGCCAGGTATGGGGAGGGCCTAATTCGGGGATTGACGGTGGAAACGACGGCGGAAAAGGAATTACCGATACCCCGGGCGGATTAAAACTGCAGTCCGAAGGACACGATGTATTATACCGTAATATCTGGATCACGAACCTTAATCTGGAAAAAGCCGATACTGACTTTTGAGCAGAGATCACCAAAAGGACAATGCGACAAATGCTCCACAGGCAGTAGCAAATCCGGAAAGCAGATTCCCGGGGGGATTGATCTAACATACCTTATCCCGGCCTACTGCTTCAACAGCCAGATATCGGAAATTTTGGAATACTGCCGCCAGTTCAGGTCCGATTCTTCGGGGCGGTCGAAGGTGACGGCTATTTTCCCATCGCGCGAGAGCGCTTGCGGCACGATCCATTCCTTTACCGCATCCGGTTCCCTGCTGTAAACAGTAGGCCGAAGCCGATAGCCGTCTACCCGCAAAAGCGCTTCCCCGGAACCAACCACCCTGATCACGTATCGGGCAGTGGGATCAAGGTTGTCGTAATCCAGTTCGGGCTGCCCCTGGAAGGTCTGAAAAGACAGGCGTTTCCGGCTCTTTCCGCCATCCCACCAGGCAATGTCAGTGGCATCGTCGGAGATAGTTTTCACCCTCGGACCTTTGGCCACGCTCGAAATATCGTCATAATAGCTGCCCGGACCGGGATTTTCCCAGGTAGCGATCCGGTGGAGCGCTTCCACCTGCAGGGAAGGATCGTCGAAGGCCTTTATCTTCTCAAACTCGTCGTGAAGCCACCAGCGGTTGTTCAGCGGATAGTCTACAAAATCCATCACGACACCTCTTTCCGGACCCCGGGGCTGATGCTTGCTCTTGCTTTGTAAACCAACCGAAACAAACAACGCCTCGCTCAGTTCGTCCAGCCGTTGCCGCAGGGCTTTGTCCACCGGTTCCTGATCGGCCTTGTTGACGATTGCCAGGGCACTTTCCATTACCTTATTCACATTTGAACCGTTCGCCTGAAGCAGGATCTCATTGGCCTGTTTCTCAAGCTCCTGCTCGCTGATCAGCCGCAGCCGTGTATAGTGATCGTAGTAGGCGCGGAAGAGCAGCATTTGCCAGCGCCAGTTGTTCTTAAGTGCAGGATTTGCCGCTTCGAGCGTTTTCCAGAAGCGGAAGGTAGCCTCTACACCTCCGTTTTCTACCAGTGGCCCTTTCCAGTTCTGCTCAAGTGCTTCAATCCCGCTGGCTGCCGTTGCAGCCACCTGTCTACCAAAGAAAAAGGCGGCATATTCCTCCATGATCGCATGCACATGCTGCTTCGGATCCCAGCTCAGCATGCTCCATACGACCTTGTTGACATCGTCATGGCTGCCGTCGGAATAAGATACGAAGCCGTCCGTAAACGGCGCATATTTTTCATGAATCCGGGCGAATGCAAAAGGCCTGGGGTTCACCGGCTCCCTGCCGAGCGTTAAGGCAAATGCCTGATCGAACTTCTCAACGGGGAATTCGCATCGTACGGAATGCGTAATATCCGGATAATGGCGATGCTGGTACTGCTTCGGCAGCCGGTAGCGGGTTTCGGCCATGGGCGGGCTTCCCGGACCGGTGACGACGCCCTGCAGCCATTCAGGCTTTTCGGTTTCCAGGTAATCGAAGAAATAATCGATTTGCTCTACATTGAACCCCTGGAGGGAAATCCAAACCTTTGCATTGGGGTGATAGTTTACAACCAAGCCGCGAAGCTCCTTCAGAAAAGGAAGCACCTCAGACGGATGGTTATGACCGGGATCTCCTCCCGGGAAGAAAATATGATCGAGCCGCGGACAGGCTTTGTAGAAGGCCTCATGCAGTTCAAGCTCCTCCTTTCGCTTCGCCTGGTCTTTCAGGTCGAAAGTTGCCGGGGTCCAGACCCAGTAGTCCATGTCATACTTCCGGCAGATCTCGCTCATCCGGATATTCATTTCTTCTGCCGGGATGTTGAAATGCGGGCTTTTCGAAGAAGACTCCTGGAAAGGAATTCCCTCTACCGCATTGGAGCCGAAGATGGCCTGCTCGCGAATGTACTGGTCGTATTGCGCCACGGTCCAGGCGTCGTAGGTATTGGCCGTATGCCGGTAGCCCAGCTGATGGCCGCGAATCGGATAGGCAGGTGCGCTGGCATAGTCCACGTTTTCATGGAGTGAGAGTACGCCCGGGCCCATGCTCATATTCCGGAGCAGCCAGCCCGCCCCAAAAAGGATCCCCCGGCTGTCAGCCCCGATCACCCAGACAACCGTCCGCGCCGGCGAATATTCGGTCAGGATCCTGTAGCCCTCCTTTTTGAATTCAGGACTTTCCGGAGCGCCTTTGGAAGGGATGGCTACACCCGTCAGTTCGGTATCTGATGACAGTACCAGGGCAATGACGGTGCCCGGTGTTTTTGGCCAGTTGTTCCCCGGCTTTAAAGCAATTCCCGTGCCCTTCTGAACCTCTTCTGTCAGAACCTCGACGGCCGTTTCCTTCATAGGGGAAGGAACCGACGGTGAAATAATCAGCGTCGCTTTCCGGAGATCGATCCCCCGGGCCGGGCTTACCGTACTAATAAAAAACAGGCAAAGAGGGAGGTACGCGTACCGGATACAGTTTTTAAAAGTCATGGTCTTCATGAGCAACAGATTCAGGATACTATCATTGGACTTTATGTATACTCCAAAGTCGTACAAACAGGCCAGGGATCGATCTGAAGATAAAGGCGCAATCCCGGTGAGTCCCCGGGTGATTTACCGCTGTCGAAACGCCTCACCTGACCGCTCTTCAAGGATTCAGTCAACTAAATCAGTATATTATTCAACCAATTCCAACCTTTTTGAAAGCTTCGGTATCTACTGCTTAGACACATTTCTAACCTTACACGAACCATATGAAATCTCTAGCTTTACTTTCCCTCTTCGCTGTCGTCCTGTTGGCCACTTCATGCAACGACCAATGCAAGGAGACGCGTGTTGTACGGGAGCTTCAGCCGTTCCGGATTGCTGTCGACGATGTACGCAATGGAATCCGTTCAGAAAACCCGAGGTCGCTGGAATCACCCGGGAAAATTTATGTCTATAAAAATTACTTACTGGTTAACGAGCTTAAAAAAGGCATTCATATCATTGACAACAGCGACGTCTCTAATCCCCGCTTCGTGTCCTTCCTGAAAATTCCGGGAAACGGAGACATGGCTGTGCGTGACGATATGCTCTACGCCGACAGCTACATGGATCTTGTAACCCTTGATTTATCGAATCCGACCAACCCGGTAGAAGTAGGCCGCAACAAGGACATTTTCAAAAGCGGTGTTTTCGACGGGGGCTGGTGGAGTGTCCGTGAGCATACAATTGAAGACCAAAATGTGAGCTACCGCGTTGAAACGATAAAAACCAATTGCGAAGACACCGAAAACGGCGGGGGCTGGTGGGGAGGTCCCATCCTGCTTTTTGAAACTTTTGCAGCCTTCAGCAACAAAAGCGGCTCCTCCGGCGGAAACGGCAATTCAGGGACGGCGGGGTCGATGGCCCGGTTTGCCCTTCACGACAAGTACCTCTATACGATCGACAACCAATCGCTCCATCTTTTTGACATATCCGCGCCGCAAACGCCCGAAAGCACCGCTACAGTTACCCTTGGCTGGGGTATCGAAACTATTTTTCCTTACCGCGACAAGCTTTTTATCGGCACCACTACCGGTATGCAGATTCTCGACAACTCTGACCCCTCAGCTCCTAAGCATCTTTCTACCTTCAGTCATGCCAGAGCTTGCGACCCGGTGGTCGTACACGAAAACACGGCCTATGTGACATTGAGAACAGGAAACGGTTGCCAGGGATCGGAAAACCAACTTGATGTGATCGACATCTCGAGTGTGACCAGTCCCAAACTGATCAAGAGCTACCCGATGCAGAACCCCTACGGGCTGGCCGTTAATTTTCCGAACCTCTATCTTTGCGAAGGTACTTACGGCCTGAAAGGATTCGACGTCAGTGACAACCAGAAGATCGCCGACAAGCAGAACTTCCACCTTCGCGATCAGGATGCCTACGATGTCATCAGCCTTGGAAATCATCTGCTATTGATCGGGCGTGATGGCTTTTTTCAATACGACGCATCGAATCCACAACGGCCGCGGTTGCTCAGCAAAATCCCGGTATACTCCCCGATCCCCAAGATTAATGACCGGTAAACTTATGAGAGCGCTGTTACTCGGACTTTTTTCACTGGCCTCGTTCGCCGTAAAAAGTCAGGACTATGTGTTTAAGCCCATATACGTCAACCATACTGAAACCGGCGTATTGTTCGGACGTGTCGGTCCGCTTGACAACAATGTCGGCGTAGCCAACAAAGTCAATTTCACAGCCCAGACCTTCAACGGAATACTGGTCCGGCCGAGGTTGGCTACCGGCATCACACTGGGAGTAGACTGGTACAATGCGGTGTTGATCAACCCGGTGGCCGCCGGGATACGGTACGACATCAAACGCCGCCAGAACACAAGCTTTTTTGCAACCGGCGATATCGGGTATGGATTTACCTGGTTCCAGAAAGACAATCCCCGGTACGAGACCCGTGGCGGCTGGATGCTGAATCCAGGTTTCGGCTTTCGTATGGGGAGTATGGGTTCCACGGGTTTTACCATGGTATTTTTCTACAAAATGCAGAAAGCCAAGGTCGACAAGCCGATCACCGGAAACATGATAGAACGCTACGAAGAACGCACTTATAACCGGATCGGCGTTCGGTTAGGGATTTCGTTCTGACACTTGATTTCGGGATTCGCCTTTAAACCCTGCTGTCCGGGATAAATCCGAAGGCAATTGATTACTATGGATGCTAAACAACAGGAGTTAGGGTTGTTTATTGGATATTGAGAACTATTTCCTGCGAGCGTACACGGTTGGTTTATTTTTGTCATAAATGCCTGATTACTTGAGCAGATTGCGTTGATAACGTTTTATGTTTTGTATCCATTTTGGAATATCTGAATATGATGACCACGATTCATTACGATATGAATACGGGGTGCTATGAGCATATGGGTGCCACGTCTCCGGGCTTGTATTGATGCATCCAAATTTTCATCCTTTACACAGTTATAAACCGGTGTGTCAAGTTTTTTAATCAAAAAACTTGACACTTGGGCATGGGTAAGGTTCCATACATGGATAGTTATTAAAATGTGTAATTATGGTGCAATTGATGCAATTATGGTGCAATTATTTCAACGTGTAAAAAGCTCCGGCTCCTTTGCCGACACCAGCCAAAATACCCTTCTCAACAAGTTCTGACAAGTCCCTGGAAGCAGTATTCCTCGCCACATCAAATAATTCCTGATACCTTTTATTATTTATTCTTCCTGACGTTTTAACGTATATAACCGCTTTTATCTGCCGGTCATTTATACCAAGTGTTCTCAAATACTCTTCCGTGTAAATATCCTTCAAAAATGTCACTGAAATACCACCCTGTTCTTCTTCGATAACCGGATCGGGTATTCCATACTGCCTGCAGCCCTCCATCATGATTTCTATTCCCCTTCCCCAGGATTCCACATAGCCTGCCATGAAAAATACATTTGCAATTAACCGGTTCCGCGGGTAGGAGCTATGCTTTTGCTTAAGCTGCTCAATGGAAAGCGTATCAGGCAAACGTCCGGGATTCCAGATATTCAATTGATCGTCATAAACCCGCAGGAAAATAAAAGTGCTTGCGTAATCTTTATGGATGATCGAGTTTAATATCGCTTCGCGTAGCGCTGACTCCGGATATTCCAACCCTTCGATTCGCTGCAACCCTTCATAGGATATGGGCCGGATCAGGTATTTAGCATCCAGCGTCGCCATCACTTTGTCGGCCATATCCAATAGATTGCCCTCAATCACATCCTGATGCCTAAGGTCGCTATGGGATCTTCCAAAGCGTCCAATTTTATAGCGTGCCATGGTTGAGTACCGTTGTGGATTTTTGCCGAACAACAACAATGCCGCCAACAACAACTCTCCCTGTTCATTGATCAGTTCCATGTTTTTAAGGATGGTCATTGTGTCCGCGTTGGCGGCACTTTCGGAAATACGTTGTTTTCGCAATGCCTTCTGTACAAAGGACTGTATCGCACCTCCGTCAATATCTTCCAGTTTTGCCTCCGGAATGGGCTGCCGTTCCAGCGAAATATTCATTTTCCGAAGGATGAACTCATTAAGAGCAACCCCTTTCAATTCCTGTTTAGTACTGCCGCTGCGGTAATGGTGTACCCCGTGATAAGAAATTGGCACCGCACTCACCGGAACCACAATCTCAATGTAATGCTTTCCGTCTTTTTTATGCAGATTGATATCCGCCACAAGCCCCAGATGGTTCACGATCTTGTTCGGCAGTTCATCCATCAGCCTTTTATAGTCAGCCACTCCCGTCACGTTACCCTTGTCATCGATACCAATATAGATCCGGCCACCCTGTGCATTGGCAAAGCCGCATACCCACTTTAGGTATTCATCTCTCCAGGATTGTTTATACTCCGTATTTTGGGTCTCTCCAATAATCATTCAATACACCTTATTCGTCCAAAACAAAAATAGAAATAATTTTTTGGTAAGCCCTGTCCAAAATACACCAAGAAGGAGATAACGGTTGCGGCTTCTTCGAACTCGTCCCACCCGATTCTGACCAAAGCATGTTTCACGACTGCCCCCGTCCGGTACTCGGCAGGCGGCGCGCAACATATCGCTTTCCGCTTACCAGTAAATGATTTCGAGCGGCTTACCGGCGAACTCCGCGGACAAGGTTATACGCTTATCAGTGAAGTAGACCACCTGATAGCCGGAATAGCTTTCATTGCCACCTACCAGACACTGGACGTTCCCACCGAGATCATGGGCATTACCCCGGAAGGATGGAGCGCCATCGGGCAAATGATCCGGATCTTAGCTGCCGGCGGCGCTTGTCCAGAAAGCGTCTTCCTCTTCAATCTTTTCCGAAAACAACCAAACCTCTTTTATCACATCCTGTTCGATTCGAAGCAGGTCAATACCTTTCATGGAGAGGATTTGATCTCCTTTCTCAGCTTTGAAATGAATGGCTGCGGCGACAAGATCGCCATTGCCTGTGAGGTATTCTATCCGATCGATAGCAAAAGTACCGTTGCTCCATTTGGCAAAATTTCCCAAATGGGCAAACAGGTCTGCTTTTCCTTTATAGGTCCCGGATTGAACGCCGCTCCCGGGCTGGTGCCATACGACATCATCTGAGAATAAAGCGCCCACCGTATCAAAATCTCCTTTTGCTACAGCATTAAAATAAGATTCAACAATTGCTACGTTTTTAGACATCTGATTTATTTTTAAGGATACAGTTATCAGACAAATTTCTACTTTTACTATCGAATTGACAAGTACTTACCCAAAAGTAAGGCACTTACTAAAAGTATAAAATTATTGATTATCAGCCTATTATTATGAAGTTAAATATTTCGGATGAAAACTGCCCTTTGAGAAAAACGCTCGAAATCATCGGCGGAAAATGGACGATGCTCATCA
>JBEBSD010000014.1:0-97801 GCA_040394475.1 Telluribacter humicola
CGTTGGCCATTTCGTTGCGCTTGGTATGGGAAAAGATCTGCCCGCCTCTGCGAAAATCGATCAGGGCGCTAAGGCTTACGCCCTTGAAGGAGAACTCATTGGTAACCCCTCCGAGGAAATCAGGCTGGATGTTGCCGAGGATGAATTTTTCCGTCGTCCGTTGGGGGGCTCCCGATGATGGGTTCAGGATGAGCGCCCCGTCATCATTTCGCCGGTATTTGTAACCCACGATGTTTCCATAGGGCTGGCCGGGCCGGGCTTCAATGTTGGCATTGTTCTCCGTAAGCAGTGATAGCGACTCCACACCGTCGTACAATTCCACCACCCTCGATTTATTGCGTGATAAGTTGAGAATAATGTTCCAGGAAAGTCCTTGTTTGTTGGCGAAGGGGCTTCCGGTCAGCAATAGCTCAAAGCCCTTGTTGCGGATCTCGCCGGCGTTGATCATCCGGTCGTTATAGCCGGTCGTGGCGGAAAGGGGAAGGGGGACGATCTGGTTCTTCGCAGTGGCATCGTAATAGGTAAAGTCGATCCCGATGCGATTTTTGAAAAGCCTGATATCCGCGCCGAATTCATACGAAGTCGTCAATTCGTTTTTGAGATCGGTCAGCGGGATTCTCGATCCGATCTGGAGGAATTTCTGATCGCTAAAGCTGACATTGGAAAGGGAATACCCGGCCCTGGTCTGGTAGGGATTGGCGTCTTTTCCTGCCTGCGCGATGGAGGCCCTCACTTTTCCGAAGGATAAAATACTATTGGAAAGGTTGAACGCGTCGGAAAAGACAAAGCTGGTGCTCACGGATGGATAAAAGAAGGAATAGTTTTCCTGGCCGAGCGACGATGACCAGTCATTGCGGGCCGTAATATCGACGAATAAAACGTCCTTATACCCCAACTGAGCCATTCCGTATACGGATTGAATTTCTTTCCTGGTCAGGCCGCTTCTGGGTACGACGTTGGCCGCGTTGCTGACGTGGTACACATTATCGAGGATCAGGTTGGTTCCGGTGAAGCCTGATACTGCCTGGTAGCGGCTCATCCTGTTGGCTCCCAGCGACACGCTTGCGGTCAGCGCCGGTGCCAGCTTCCCGTTGGCCGTAAGCAGCACATCGCTGTTGTCTTCTCTTACCTTCCAGTCCGTACTTCTTACCTGCCCTCTTAGCGTAGAGGCTCCGGTAGTCCCGATGCCTATGCGCTCCATGCGGGTATCGCCGTAGAAATCCGTTCCGGTGCGTGCCTGCAGGCTAAGCCAGTTGGTGAATTGATACTTCGCCCGTATGTATCCCATCATCCGGTCTCTTTTGTCGTTGCTCAGAAACTCGTTTACAATCCAATAGGGGTTGTGCGGTGTACGGACGATGTAGTTGACCATCGAGCCGTCTGCCCGCTTGTAATCTTTCAGCCAATCCAGGTCCACATAGCGGGAGAGCAGGTTCAAAGCGGTCACCGGGTTTCCCCAGCCATTACCAAGGTCAGGCCTGTTTTGTCCCTCCTGTCTTACGTAATTGACCCGTCCTTCGATGGACAGCTTTTTAGAGATCTGGGAGTTGAATGTCAGGCTGATGGTCTGGCGGTTCAGGGAAGTCGTGGGCAGGATGTGCTTGTTGTGCATGTCAGAAGCCGATAGCCTTACGGAGGTGGTGTTGTTCCCGCCTGACACCGCGATGGTGTTGGTATACGTCTGTCCCACCCGGTAAAAGTCCCGGATATTGTCGTCCGGCTGCGCCGTGTAGGCTACGGGGCCTTTTTCCGGCATCCCGGCCATCATGATCATCCGCCCGTCCATGGCGCCCCCCCAGTGGTCATACATGGAGTTCGTCCATAGCGGGTATTCCACGCCCTCATACGTGGTTTTTCCGAAGTCGCTGTAGGTTCCGCTGTAGCCGCCTCCCCATACGTTCTGGTAGCGCTGCAGCACGTTCGGTGTTTCGAATGTGGTATTGGAGTTAAAGTCGATCCCCAGCGCTTTCTTGGTAGTACCTTTTTTCGTCGTGATCAGGATAACGCCGTTGGCGCCCCTTGCCCCGTAAAGAGAGGCGGCGGCGGGTCCTTTCAGCACGGTTACCGTCTCTACATCGTCAGGGTTTACGTTGCCTATGCCGTCGCCATAGTCTTTTCCGCCGGAGTAGGAAGCACCGTCGAGGGTTTGGTTATCGATCGGCACGCCGTCGACGACATAAAGCGGCTGGCTGCTTCCTGTGAGGGAGCTCCCTCCGCGGATCACCACATAGCTCGATCCCCCGGGGCCGCCGGCAGAGTTGTTGATGTGAACACCGGCAACCCTTCCTTTCAGAGAGTTGGCAATGTTGGTTTCGCGTGCTTCGGTCAGGGAACTTCCTTGCACCTCCTGGGCAGAATAGCCAAGCGCCTTTTTTTCGCGTTCTATTCCAAGCGCAGTCACCACTACTTCATTCAACGTCCTGACATCGGTCTCCAACGTAACCTCTATCACGCTTTGATTCCCAACCCGTACTTCTTTGGATAAGAACCCGATAGAAGAAAAGACGAGAACAGTATTCTGGTGCGAAACGGAGATTTGATAGTCCCCTTTTGCATCGGTGGAGGTGCCGGTGGATCCTCCCTTAACGGTCACGTTAACACCGGGTATGCCCTCGGCGTCTTCGGAGACTACTTTGCCGCTTATGGACCTTTCCTGGGCAGCCGCTTTCCCGATTACGGCCGGGTGGAACAGGGTTAAAGCTAAAAAGTAAAGTAAAAGTAATTTGGGTTTCATAATAAGAACGGTTTCGTAAGAAATAAATCTTTCGTTTATTGTTGTTACAATATTAATGGATTGTTTTTAGAATAATTAAATAATAAAAAACTTTTTTTTCATTATTATTCGAAATGTTGTTTCAAAAGCAAAGGGTTGTCCGTTGTGCTGCTATGCTGCCGGCAGCGTCCGAGGATAAAATGAAACGCCGGAAATATTCCCGGAGTGTGCGGGTAAGGGGTGGGTCAGGCCATCAGAAACACAGCAATCAGGGCCAGAACAATGCCCAGGGAAAGGAAAGCGCCGGGGACAACGGAATAGACGAGAAGTGATACGGCAACCGTTATAATCGGGGAAAGCGCCGTTACCGGAGATACTACAATGGCTTTTCCGTAGCGATAGGCGTAAACAAGCATCAGCGCTCCGAAGGCATTCAGGGATTGGATCAAAAATGCCGAGTACGCGCCGCTGCTTCCCCAGTTGATGGGGCGGGAGAAATCGGTGATGCCGATGGCGAAGGGGATCAGGAGCAAGCCGCTTATCGTCATAAAGAAGAAAATGCTCTCGGCCTCTACGGCGTCATTTGCGGCTTTCATGAAGTAGCCCTGCGCACCCCACATAAAAAATACCAGCATGGAAGAGAAGAGCCATCTGAAATTATCGACTGTCTGGTCTGCGGGGTCCTGATAAGAAAGAATGAAAATGGCGAAAAGTGACAGAACTATTCCGGACCACTGACGGAATGAGCCGCGTTCTTTCAGGAAAACAGTCGAAAAGACAATGGTAACAATGGGTGAGAGGGATATGAGGGGAAAAACGATATAGGCCGGGCCTGTCTCCAGCGCCCTGAACAAAATCAACTGGCCTCCGGCGCCCAGTATGCCGATCAAGAGGCCGTATATGACTGATTTTCTACCCATATCGACCCGCCATTTCACGAGTCGAAGTGCATACAATGCGCAGGGGATCATGGTGATTGACCAGGCGCAATAGCCGAGTGTCGCGGGAAAGCCGGCTTTTTCGGGGGTTTCGATAAAGGCGCCCCATATGCCCCAGAAAACTGTAGTGATGGTAGCGTAAGTGATCCAGTTTTTGCTTTTCATAGGGAGGTTAAGTGGAATAGAAGAAAGTTGGTAACAAGGCCGCAGCATGGCGCTGCTTCTCATAGGAAAGCGTCAGCAGATAATGACCTGCACCCCGGCATTTTCCAGCCTTTTCTGCTCTTCGAAGTCGATTCCGGAGTCTGTAACGACTACGTCGATCTCTGAAACGGGAGCGATAAAAGCGAAACTGCGTTTCTGGAATTTGCTGGAATCTGTTACGACAATGACCTTTTTGGAGATGCCGATCATGATTTTGTTGAGGTGGGCTTCCTCGACATTGGGCGTGGATAAGCCGTATGCAGCGCTGAAACCATCTACAGCCAGGAATAATTTATCACAAAAGTACCCCCTGAAGCTATCCTCGGCAGTGGTTCCTACCAGCGAAAGCGAGTTCTTTCTTAAAAAGCCTCCGGGGACGATGACATTGGCGTCTTTATAGTCGGCCAGTACCTGCGCCACGTTCAATGCATTGGTAATGACAGTAAGGTTTTGAAAGGTAGAGAGGTTCCGGGCGATCTCCATGGTGGTGGTGCCGGAATCCAGTATAATAGTATCTCCTTCCTCTATCAATCCCGCGGCAGTCCGCCCGATACGCTCTTTTTCTTCGGAGTTGTGCTTGTTTTTGTCTGAAAGTGCAAAGTCCATTCCTACTCGGTCGACCTTAATAGCCCCGCCTCTGACTTTTATCAGTAAGTTTTTGGTTTCAAGCCGCCCGAGGTCATTCCTTATCGTAACCTCGCTTACATTAAATTCATTGCTGAGCTCATTTACGTCAACCTGGCCTGTTTTATTCAGTTTTTCCAGGATTGCGGTACGCCTTGATACGGTTGACTTGGTTATTGGATCTTTCATTTTCTTGTTTTGAGCAGATAGGTCTCTTATTTGGTTTGCAATATAACTAAAATAGCAGTATTGGAAACTTTTCCGATGTATTTGATGCTTTTTAGAAAGTTAATAGAGGTGTTTTTGTTTTATATAATAAGGTTATGGAATATTTCTAAACAAAAAAAATGTTAAAACCTTACGATTTGGAATTTCTTCTCGCTAACTTTGTTTCATAGAAGACAAAAAGCAAATTCATTACGCAAGTGAATCCATTGGAAAAATCAACAGCAAAGGAGTATTTTGGGTATGATCCGGAATTCCTGGAAAGGAGGGGAGGCGCGTTCACCGCTTCTGAGATACTGCAGCAACCCGCGCTATGGAAAGAGACATACGGTCTGCTCACACAACATGAACCGGCGCTAGCGGAATTTCTGCAAGCCATATACGAATATCACGATTTAACGATCATCATCTGTGGCGCGGGCACATCAGCCTATATCGGGACCATCCTTCAGGGGTCTTTTCAGCGGCATTCGGGTAAGAGAACCGTAGCGGTCTCCACCACTGATCTGGTGTCTCATCCGGCCGACTATTTCCTTGCCGGTACGCCGACGCTGCTTATCTCTTTCGCACGCTCGGGCAACAGTCCCGAGAGCGTAGCCAGCATCGATCTGGCCAACCAGCTGTGCAGCCGGGTTTTTCACCTGGTGATTACCTGTAATCCTGAAGGGCAGCTAGCGGGGGCTACGGCTTCAAGGGATAACTGCTACCAGTTTTTTATGCCGTCAATGGCTAACGACAAAAGCCTGGCCATGACAGGGAGCTTTACGTCTATGCTGTTGGCGGGTATCCTTATCTCCAGGCTGAACAGCAAACGCATCACACAGCTCCAGGTGGAGCAGCTAAGCTTTTACGGACGTTCTATTTTTAAGGAATTCGGCCTTGCATTGAAGACGGTTGCGTCTATGGATTTCCAGCGGACTTTCTTTCTGGGCTCTGGTCCTTTCCAGGGAGCCGCAAGGGAATCGCAGCTTAAGGTACAGGAGCTTACCAACGGGATCATCATGGGGGGATATGATACATTTCTCGGTTTCCGTCACGGGCCTAAAGTCGTGATAAACCCCTCCACGTTAATTGTATATCTTTTTTCTAACAGCGACTATGTGGCACAGTACGAAAACGACCTGGTAGCCGATATTAACCGGGGGGCCAAGGGGATCTACCAGATAGGGATCGCCGAATCGGGCATTACTGAAGCTTATACCGGGCCACTGGATATGATGATACGGTTGCGGGGGGAGGAAAAGCTATGTGAAGACCTGATTTCGGTATGCAGTGTACTCCCGGCACAGATAGTCGGGTTTCATAAATCTCTTCATCTGGGGTTAAATCCGGATTCTCCCTCGCTTTCTAATACAATCACCAGGGTTGTGGAGGGGGTGAATATCTACCCTTATGTCACGGCGCAGCAGACGGCTGCCAGGCAAGGGCTCTTCCAATAAAGATCCGGTGAATTGAACCTTTACTCTGTGGGGATCAAAAGCGTTTCCGAATGAAAAATTACGATATACTGGTTGTCGGCGAACTGAATGTCGACCTGATTCTCAACAAAATAGACATGTTTCCGGTGTTAGGCCAGGAAATCCTCGCCAATGAAATGACACTGACCCTGGGAAGCTCCGCGGCCATATTCGCAAGCAATGCCGGATTTTTAGGAAACCGTGTTGCTTTTGCAGGCAAAACAGGAAATGACCTTTTCGGTGATTTTATCATTGAAAGGCTTGCGAGCAAAACGGTAGATACTACCCATGTGATCCGCGATCCTCTGGTTGCTACCGGGGCTACGATTGCCTTCAATATCAAAGAGGAGCGGGCGGCGGTGACTTACCAGGGGGCTATGGCCGGATTGATCCTGTCGGATATCCCGGAGGGGCTGTTACGGCAATCGAGACACCTGCACTTCTCTTCTGTTTTTCTTCAGCCCGGTATACGGGCCGACATCCCGGCTCTTTTTGAAAAAGCCCGGCAACTGGGGCTTACTACTTCTTTTGATCCGCAATGGGATCCCCTCAACCAATGGGACCTGGATCTGGACCTGATACTGCCCTACGTGGATATTTTCCTGCCCAATGAATCGGAACTCTTTAAGCTTACCCGTACCCAAACCATCGAAGAGGCGATAGAAGTGCTGCGGCCCTTCGGCTGTATCTCGGTAATAAAGCAGGGAAGAAAGGGCTCTACAATAAACTATAACGGGTATACGCAGTTTCAGCGATCCTTTGTCAACCCCGACGTGGTCGACTCCATTGGCGCCGGCGACAGCCTGGCTGCAGGCTTTATACATGAGTATCTTAAAGATTCCCCGCTGGAGGTCTGCCAAAACATCGGCAACCTGATGGGCGCTATTTCTACTACCGCGCAAGGGGGAACGACCGCATTTGAGAATTTGGAACAGGTACGCAATCTCTCGCTCAACAAGTTTGGTTTTCGCTATGACAATTAAGGAACGATTGAAAGATGCCCGCCGCAATGGCTATGCCGTGCTTGCGACCAATTTTTATAACTACGAAACACTGGTGGGTATCGTGAGCGCTGCAGCAAAACAGAAATCGCCGGTAATCCTTCAGCTGACAAAGGGCTCAATAGAATATATGGGTCTTCACGTGGCGGTGAATATGGCCAGGACCGCCCTCAGAGCGTATCAGGTGGAAGGGTATCTGCACCTGGATCATTCCGATTCGGTCGCACTTGTACAGCAATGTCTCGATGCGGGGTTTGATTCTGTGATGATCGACGCGAGCGAGAAGCCGGTGGAGCAGAATATAGCCGTCTCAGCGGCGGTGGTGCGGCTTGCAGAAGCTTACCATGCAAACGTAGAAGCCGAATTGGGCTATGTCGCCAAGCTGGGACAATCCCGGGAAACACTGGCCCTGACAGATCCGGACGAAGCCGCCTTTTTTGCGGAACAGACCGGGATCGATCTCCTCGCTGTTGCCATCGGAAATGCACACGGGTTTTATACCCGGAGGCCTCAGATTGATCTCGAAAGGCTTGCGCTGATCAATGCGGTCACGCCTGTTCCGCTGGTGCTGCACGGAAGTTCCGGGATTGATCCGGAAACCTTACAGGAAACGATCAAACGGGGGATCTGCAAGGTGAACCTGGCAACGGAAATCAAAAATGCTTTTATGAAATGCCTGCAACTGGATCTGGCGGGTACTACCGATATTGATCTGCGCACGGTATTTCCTCCGGCCATACAGGCTGTTTCCGAGCTTGTCGGCGATAAGCTCAAATTAGTCGGGCGGGGGGTACCTTCCTATTATCTCTAAAACAAATGATGTCGCTATGAAGGGAAAAAAAATCGGCGCGTGCCGGTGCCTGGTGGGAAAAACGCTGCTATTCGTCCTGGCCGGGTTATTATCAGGCGCCGGGAGCGTATGGTCGCAGGAAGACAAAAGCCATTTCAGCAAAGCGTTCCGGGTGAAAAAGGATTATCGTATCTTTTTGCCCGGCGACTATCACAATAGCGGCAAAAGCTACCCGGTCATTTATTATTTCCACGGAAACAAAGGAGACCACCGCTTCGCTCTTGAAGGAGTTGCCCGGCTGGTAAACGACAGCCAGGCGATCCTGGTGGCCTGGAACGGACGCTCCGACGACGCCGACCTGAGGCCTTACAATATCGGCTATCACTCCAATATCAACTACCCCAATAACTTTAAGGATTATTTCCCGGAGCTTGTCAGCCATATAGACTCGTCTTACCGGACCCTCCCGGACCGGGCGTCACGGGCCATCATAGGGCATAGCATGGGGGGATTCATGTCATTTTATCTCGCGGGGAAGTATCCGCATCTGGTCGGTACCGCGGTGAGTTCCAAGGGTTCTCCCGAATTTTTTGTAGGGTCCCCCGAAAATCACACCTTATATAGTATACGGCATACATTTTCAAATCTCCACGGGGTCAGGCTTCGTTTTCATAACGGCACGGAGTGTGAATTAAAACACCTTAACCATGAAGTGCACGAGGGCGCCTTGCGTGAGCCGGGGCTGGACTACGAATATAAAATTTTCGAAGGACCGCATAAACTACTCCCGGATCAGTTTGCAGACGCATTCCGGTTTGTGCTGGAATCATTTAAGTCACCTTTACCGAAGCCTGCAAGATGGAGCCACGCCGACCTGTACCCGGATTTTGAAGTTTGGGACTATCACATAGAAAGCAACCTTGCCGAGCCTGGCTATATCGTGCTTGACGGCGTCACCGATACGGGTCTGACCGTCAGGACCAGAAAATGGCTGCCGGATGGCAGTAGTATTCCCGGCGTGACTATTAAGGTCACGACGGCGCCGCTGTACGTTCCGGGGAAACAGTACGTAGTCGTTGATTATGATATTCAGAAGAAAACAAGGGTTGTGTCGCCTGTTACAAGCGACTCTTCAGGCCGGATCCGTTTTGCCGTTGATCACCGGGATCATAAAATATCCATTGCCGAAAGCGGGGCGACTGCAGGAATTGCTTTGACAGGACATTCGTTTGATGGCAACGGGCGGTTTCTCGCCACACAAAAGGAAGGTTTGCTCACCGTGAGTTTGGTTAACCTGGCCGATCGTGATAAAAGCGAGCTGACGATCCGGCTGTCGACAGTCCATCCTGATGTGACCATTCTGGAAAATACGGTGGAAGGCCTGAAGGCGGCTTCCGGCAAGCTGCTGGACAACGGTTTTAAGATAAAAGTAAAAAACGCGCCGCCTCCTGACGGGGCGCCACATTATGTAAGGTTCAGACTCGCCGTAAGCGATGCTGCGGGCCAGACCTGGGAAGAGGATTTTGACGCCCCTGTATTTTATAACGTCCCTGAATTCGATGATATCGGTGTGGACGACGGGGATAGCGAGATTTTCGGCAGCGGAAACGGCAATAACATAGCCGAGCCCGGAGAACGCATAGCGGTATACCAGGTCAGCAACCGCACCCGTCTTTATTACGACGATCCCTGCGTATGCAATGAAAAGCTTGTAGATGAATTGCAGCCTGATAAATGGGGAGATGGCTACGCGCTGTCTTCCGTCGTCCAAATCACGGAAGACTGCCCGCCGGGCCATAGCATACGCTTCCTGGCCAGCTATGAGAACAAGGCCTGGAAAACGATCAACAGGAAAGTTACCTGGGGGTATTTTTACCTCACCGTGGGTGAAAAGCAATAGGGATGTTGTAAAGGTCTGCCGGTATGCGTGTCGCTTATTTCTTGTTCATTGCCTTTCTGTTGAGTAGCCCGATCCGATTGCTGTCGCAGTCTGACCAGCCGGGGACTTTTGCGACGATCTATCAGCCGGATGTCGTGGTGACGATGCGGGACGGTATCCGCCTGTCGGCCAACCTGTACCGCCCGGTCGGAAAGGGGCAGTTTCCCGTCATTTTGCGTAGGACACCCTATGGCTCGGGAGACAGCTCCAACGCCGACGGACAGTTTTTTGCGCGTCACGGGTATGTTTTCGTTTCCCAGAATACCCGGGGCAGACACGGATCGGAGGGGGTGTTTGATGCTTTCCGCCACGAGAAGGAAGACGGAGAGGACATGCACCGCTGGATTTCCCGGCAAAGCTGGTTCGACGGAAAGCTTGCGACCCAGGGAGGGTCGTATGTGGGCTATACACAATGGATGCCATCCCCGGCAAGCCCCCATCTCGCTGCGATGTTTACATGGGTCAGCTTTTCGGACCTTTATGGAGCGCTTTACCACGGAGGCGCCTTTTATCTCGATTTTGCGGCCCGTTGGAGCGCAGATATGACCCGCCCCTACCAGGCTGTGACAGGGCTGCCGACGGACAGCCTCCTGCGCAGGCGACCGCTGGTTGGGCTCGATAGTGTACTGGGCTGGCAAATGCCTTTTTTCCGGGACTGGATCCAGCATCCGCAGAGAGACGCGTTCTGGAATCAAACAGCGATTCAGAAAGGCCATCAGGAGATCGGAGCGTCAGTGTGCAGTGTCGGCGGATGGTTTGATCTATTCCTCCAGGGGACCATCGACGACTATACCAGGCTGGCCGAAGTGTCTGAAAAAAGGCCGGGCCAACGGCACAGGCTTGTGATTGGTCCCTGGCAGCACGTTCCGGGCAAACAGCAGGCCGGAGCGTTGGATTTTGGCAGGGAGGCATTGGCGGATCTCCGGCAGATGCAGCTCGACTGGTTTGACGCAGTGCTGAAAAAGGACGCACCGCAGCAGGATACCGTTCCGCCCGTGCGCATTTTTGTAATGGGAAAGAACGAGTGGCGCTATGAAAGCGAGTGGCCATTGGCCGGGACACGCTACCGGAAGTATTTTTTAAGCAGTTCGGCAGGAGCCAATTCCGATGCGGGAGACGGCACGCTAAGCCCGGTCATGCCTGAAGCAGGCGAGGGCAAAGACCAGTTCGTATACAATCCGCTGGACCCCGTATATATGCCTCACACGACAGGTCCCTATGATCAGTCGGAGGTCGAAAAGCGGCCTGATGTGCTGGTCTATACCACCCCGGTTTTGCTGGACGACACGGAAGTAACCGGACCGGTCAAAATGATCATTTACGCGACAAGCAGTGCGGTATCCACCGATTTTACGGCCAAACTCGTCGATCTGCATCCGGACGGGAAAGCCATCAGGATTTGCGAGGGGATATTGCGTGTGAGGCCGGCACCACCAGCGGGGCGGGACGGAATGTCACCCTCCGGGACGGAGCCGGCCTGTTACGAAATAGATCTTTGGGCGACGAGCAACCTGTTCAAAAAAGGGCACAGGATCCGGGCTGAAGTGTCGAGCAGCAATTATCCTAAATACCATCCGCATGCGAACACTGATGCACCTTTTTCGAAAGCCACGCATGTAGAGGCAGCGCACCAGACGGTCTATCATGGTTCCCGGTATCCTTCGCATCTCCTTTTGCCGGTGATCGACCGGTAAGAGGGCCGCTATCCATTCAAAAAAATGTTACCCAATATGAAACTGAAATCAGACCTGACACGAAGAGATTTTCTGCTTACGGCCGGAATGGCCATCTCCGGAGGGATTGCGGCGTCCGCAACTTCTTTTCCGGAACCGGCCTCCGGAAAGCGTGTCGCACTCGTAGGTACCGGCATGCGGGGGACGCTGTTCTGGCTGAAAAGGGTGCCCGAGGTGCTCGGAGAGCGGGTGGCGTTTGTTGGTTTGTGCGACCGCAATGAAGGGCGTCTCGCCTATTCCCGAAAGTACAGCCGGCTGGATTGTCCGGTGTTTACGGATTTCGACAAGATGATGCGTTCCGTGAAGCCGGATTGCGTCATCGTCTCTACGATTGATTCCAATCATCACGAATTCATTATCAGGGCCATGCAGCTGGGCGCGGATGTGATCACAGAAAAGCCGATGACCACCGATGAGGACCAGTGTCTGCAGGTGCTGGCGGCCGAAAGGAACTACGGAAAAAAAGTGATCGTCGGCTTCAACGCCCGATACGGCACTATTTTTTCGAAACTGAAGGAACTGCTTTCCGCGGAAAAAATCGGTCGCATCACCTCGGTTGATTTTCATGAATACCTGGATACAACACACGGAGCTTCGTATTTCAGGCGATGGCATGGCGAGAAAAAGTTCAGCGGCACGTTGCTGCTGCAAAAGTCGTCTCATCATTTCGATCTCCTGAACTGGTGTCTCAATTCCGATCCGGTAGAGGTCATGGCCTTTGGTTCGCTGGATTTTTACGGAGCCGCCAACCCTTTTCGCGGAGAAAATTGCCGTACCTGTACGTACAAGCCTACCTGTGGGTTCTACTGGGACATCCGTACGAGCCCGACGGATGTGGGCTTGTATGTAAACAACGAAAAATACGATGGTTACATCCGCGACAGTTGTTTGTATCGTACTAGTATCGATATTTACGATAAAATGTCCGTACAGATCCGGTACGCCAACAATGTGGTAGTGAATTATTCCCTGACGACCTATTCCCCTTACGAGGGCTGGCAGATCGGGTTCAACGGGGTGAACGGGCGCCTGGACGCAGGAAAGAACATTCCATGGCTGCCTGCGCAGCCGGAGGGAGCCGTACTGGGTTCGGATACGATTATCTATTCGTCGCTGCATGGGAGCAGGGAGGATATCATCGTTCCGCGTAAAGCGGGAAGCCACGGGGGCGCGGACCAGGAAATGCTGCTGGATATTTTTTCTGAAGACAGGCATTCCAAAAAAGTGGCAGGCACGCGGGACGGTGCCTTATCGGTGCTTATCGGTGTTGCCGCCCGGAAAAGCATAGAAACCGGGAAAGTAGTCAGGATCAGCGACCTGACCGATATTCCCCTGCTGGAGCGCCGCCCGGGCTGAGTGAAGCCTGGCGCCGCCTCTGTGTATTCATCACATCAATTAGATTTAAAAAAAGTACTTGTTATGAGGTGTGACATTCGTTTTATGCTGCTGCTGGTCTTCCTGACGGGCACGGGCGGCAGGGCTCCTGTGGACGACGCGGACATTATTCTTTACCGCGGCCGGATTACGACCATGGATCCCGGCATGCCTGTCGCTGAAGCGATGGCGATCAGGAATGACAAGATTATTGCGCTCGGGTCAGAAAAGGAAATCATGGCGCTTTCGGGCGATAAGACCTTGAAGATCGACCTGGATGGCAAAAGGGTGCTTCCCGGCCTGATAGATAATCACGTCCACCCCCTTTCGGCGGCGCAAAGCGAGTATGGCAAAAAGCTGCCTCATATAGGATCAATAGGGGAGCTGTTCGCCTGGATCAGGGAGGAGGCAAAATCGAAAAATCCGGGGGAATGGATCGTGCATCCGAAGTTCTTTTTTACGAGGCTCAAAGAGAAACGCTGGCCCTCGCTTCAGGAGCTGGATGAGCTGGCGCCTGATAATCCTGTTTTTCTGAATGGTAGTTACGCCGGCATGATCAATACCAAAGCCCTGGAGGTTTCGGAGATTGTCCGGCTGAACGAGCCTGCCGTCGTCAGGGACCGGACGACCCGGCAGCCGACCGGGCTGATCCGGGCAGGCGGGTTTAAACAGCTCAATGCGGGCCATGTAAACCACCTGTCGAAGGAAGAGCAACTGGATGCCTTAAAAAAGCTGTTCGCCCGCTACAACGCCATCGGGATTACTTCCATTTGCGCCGGGAACGGAGGAACTGCTGACCTGGAGCTGCTAAACGAGCTGCAGAAAAGGGGTGCACTGAGCGTCCGGGTATTCCAGAATATCAGCTTCCCCTTTGATCCCAAAGCGCCGCTGCCCCAGGTAAGGGAAGCGCTTGGCGGGTTTCCGTACAAAACGGGGGATGGAGATGAATGGGTCAGAGTGGGCGCGCTGAAGCTGGTGCTCGACGGCGGAATCCTCACCGGGACCGCTTTCATGGGAAGGCCCTGGGGGGAACGGGGGATGCAACTGTATGGTTTTCCCGATCCTTCGTACCGCGGAACGCTCAATTTCACTCGCGAACAGCTCGTGAATGTCATGACGGCCGCCATGGAGAAAGGATGGAAATTTACCGCGCATGTCACCGGAGAGGCCGGAGTGGATACCTTGCTGGCAGCGTATCAGGACGTCAATGCGGTGAAGCCGGTGCGCGGAGGGCGGCATTCGGTAATTCACGGGAATTTTTTCTCGGCGGCGGCCATCGCAGCAATGGCCGGCCTGGATATTTATGCGGACATACAGCCGGCGTGGTTTTATAAAGATGCAGAAATGCTCACCGAGGTGCTGGGAGCGAAGAGGATGGCGGATTTTCATCCATATAGGGACATGATCGCGGCGAAAGTCATGCTCAACGGCGGCTCGGATCACATGGTGAAGCTGGATCCTGATGAGGCGATCAACCCGTACAATCCTTTCCAGGCAATGTGGACGATGATCACGCGGGAGTCTCAAGGCGGGAAAAGAAACGGTCGGGCCAAGGCCATTTCGAGAGCAGACGCTTTGAAGACGTATACGATCAACAACGCGTATGCCAGCTTTGAGGAAAATGAAAAGGGAAGCCTGGCAGTAGGAAAGCTGGCAGACCTGGTCGTGATTTCGGAGGATATTTTAACCTGCCCCGAAGACCGCATCAAAAGCATACGGCCCCTGCTTACGATGGTAGGCGGAAAAATTGTTTACAACGATCGCTTCCCCGAAAAATGAGGACAGAACACCCCCAAGATAATCCGCCCGACCTGGCGTCGGTTTCCATTCGCTTGCTGCTGAAAAGCGATTTGCCGCTGTGCAGGCGCCTGGTAGCGGAGGCCGGCTGGAACCAGGTGGACGCCGATTGGCTGCGCGCGCTGGCGTTGGAGCCTCAGGGATGTTTTGTCGCGGAGAAAGACAGCCTTGGTGTGGCCACGACCACCTGCTGCCACTTCGGAGAAGTGGGCTGGATCGCGATGGTGCTGGTCGGCACAAACGTCCGGGGCCTCGGAATAGCCGGGAAGCTGGTGGAGCATGCGGTGCATTACCTGGAGAGCCTGGGAGTGAAGCATATCCGGCTCGATGCGACCGCCATGGGGCAGGGCTTGTACCGGAAATTGGGCTTTGAAGAGGAGTACAGCGTGGTACGGTATGCCGGAATACCTGTGTCAAATGCTGAAGCGGCATGTGTGCGCGTTTCCCCGGACGATCCGCTGATGCATGGAATTACAACCCTCGACCAGGCAGTAACCGGAACGGACCGGCAGTCATTCCTGGCTGGTCTGGCTGCGGCCGGCGCTGCTCCCTATTACTGTAAAGTGACCGCAACAGGTGCGGTAGAAGGATACCTTGGCTTCCGGGAAGGGCGTAATGCCGTACAGCTTGGCCCGGCCGCGGCATTGACAAACGATTCGGGCCGACAGTTGTTTGAGGCCGCGGCTGCCGATTTCAGGGACAGGAGTTGTTACATCGATATCCCTGCCCAAAACAAGGTGGCCATCGAATGGGCGGAATCAAATCACTTTACCGAACAACGCAGCTTTATCAGGATGTGCCGCGGAGAAAAGATCACGGACCATCCTGAACGGATGTGGGCCAGCTCCGGGCCTGAGAAAGGCTGAGCCGGTCTTCAAGCAAATTGGGAGGAGCAGCCTAAAGAAGCCATCGTTTTTGCGGCGGCAAGCGTCGGCGGTACAGGCCCGGGCTTCAGACAATTATCACTTTTACCCCGGCGGTCTCCAGCTTCCGCTGATCTTCCAACGGGATACCGTTGTCAGTAATCAGGATGTCTATGGCCGAGATCGGCACCATAAAGGCGAAGCTCCGCTTCAGGAACTTGGTGGAGTCGGCAACCACGATCACCTGCTTGGAAATGGCGATCATCACGCGGTTAAGGTGAGCCTCTTCCACGTTAGGCGTAGACAGCCCATGCACGACGCTCAGCCCATCAACGGCCAGGAACAGTTTGTCGCAGAAATAATTCTTGAAGCTCTCCTCGGCAGTCGACCCTATCAGCGACAGCGAGTTTTTTCTTAGAAAGCCACCCGGAACAATGACGTTGGCGCTCGGATGCTCGGCAAGCTGACCTGCGATGTTCAGGGCGTTGGTGATGACCGTCAGTTCGGAGAGGCCTGACAGGTGTTTTGTGATCTCCATCGTAGTGGTGCCCGAATCCAGTATGATGGTATCGCCGTCCTCAATCAGGGCCGCCGCGGCTTTACCGATCCGCTTTTTCTGCTCATAGTTTTGCTTGTTTTTATCCGAAATGGTGAAATCCGTTCCCACGCGGTCGATTTTAATAGCGCCTCCCCTGGCCCGGATCAGGGCATTTTTTTGTTCGAGGCGCTTCAAATCATTACGCACCGTCACCTCACTGACCGAAAACTCCTTGCTGAGCGATGCCACATCGACCTGGCCTTTTTCCTCAAGCTTTTCCAGGATAATGACGCGCCTTTGTACTGTTGATTTCTCTTCTGCTTTGCGCATATATCGATCGTGTTTTCTTAGAATACGCCTTCTCAAAAGCGAAGAAGATACGATAGCGTAAAAGTAAGCCTATTTCGTAAATCAATTTCTTCCCGTCCCGAAAAAATAAACATAAAGTGGATTTAAAAGGCATAAACTGAAATTATTTGCATTTTCGAAACGAAACGGTTACTTTTGTTTTATCATTAATAACGAAACGAAACATCGCTTGCTCGTGTGGAAAGATATGATTTTCGGTAATGCTATCCATTCGTAAAGCCGCCAGGCTTGCAGCTTGGTTTACTTAATTTGCTAAATTGCAATCCATTGAAGATTTTGTAACATAATAAGAACCTCAGCCCCGGACGTTGCCGTCGATAGAAAAGACGACGGCAACGATGCGTGTGCCGGGTAGGAAGTTTCAACTACCAAACGCAGCCTTATGAGCCAATACAACCAATCGAACAAATTGCGGGGACGTCGCGACTTTATCAAGGGATCTGCTGCTCTCGTCGGCGGTGCTCTCGTCGGTTCGCCGTTTACAGGAAAGGCCGGCCGCATCGTGTCGGCCCCCCTTAAGCTGGCGCTGATCGGGTGCGGAGCCCGGGGCGCCGGCGCCGTTTTGAATGCCCTCAATGCGAATTCAAACGCCGTGCTTGTAGCAATGGCGGATGTGTTCAAAGACAAGCTGGACGAAACTTATGCCACTTTAATGAAGGTGGGTAAAATAAAAGATTCGATAAAAGTACCTGAAAACCAGAAATTTGTTGGGTTTGAAGCGTATGAGAAAGCACTCGCCTGTGCAGATGTCGTGCTGCTGGTGACGCCTCCTGCTTTCCGCCCTGCCCATTTCGAGGCCGCCGTAAAAGCGGGAAAGCACGTTTTCATGGAAAAGCCGCTTGCTTCAGACGCTCCAGGTATACGACAGGTGCTGGAAGCCGGTAAAGAAGCTACCCGTAAGAACCTGAAAGTCGTTGTAGGGCTTCAAAACCGGTACAGTCCGGCTCACCGGGAGATGGTCGAAAAGCTGCGGCAGGGGGCCATCGGCAGGATCGTCTCGGCGACGGATTATTACCTGATCGGCCCGGTGAAGCAGGTGCCCCGACAGCCGGGACAGACAGAGATGGAATTTCAGATGCGCAACTGGAGGTACTTCAACTGGTTATGGGCGGGATCTCCTGCAGGTTTACAGATTCACAACACCGACGTGGTGAATTGGGTCAAAGATGCATATCCCGTCCGGGCGCAGGGAATGGGTGGCCGTTCGTCATTGAAAGGTCCTGAGCACGGGGATATTTTCGACCATTTTTATATCGAGTATGAGTACGCCGACGGGACCCGGCTTCACAGCCAGATCCGCCATATCGGCGGTACGTGGAATAAAGGCGGCGCTACTTTTCTGGGAACCAACGGTACAGCCAGCTTACAGACAGGTATCTTGGATGCGAACGGAGAACAGATCTGGCGGAAAAACAGCAAGGAAGCAGAAAATGCCTATCAGATCGAGCATGAGGTGCTGTTTGCTGCTATCCAAAACAATACACCCTTAAACGACACCGAGTGGGGAGCCAAAAGCACCCTGACCACTATTATGGGCCGGATGGCGGTTCATTCGGGTAAAATGGTGGAATGGGACGAGGCGCTTGACTCCAGCCTTACGCTTATGCCTGACCGGTTTGCATGGGATGCCGAACCGCCGGTGAAGCCGGGTAGCGACGGCAGTTATCCGGTGGCGGTACCGGGGATTTCACCCTTGTTATAAATAGAAATGGAGGGACTGTACTTTTCGTCCGTATACAACATTCCGTTACTCACTTGCCGCCTGAACTACGCCATCGATTCTAGAGACGGCGTGCTGCCAGAGGTCGTCTACTTGCGGGAAGGGCGGGTTGATCCTGCCCGGTCAGGTACAGGATAAGAGGAGGAAACGCCGCCCGGTGAAATCTTCACTATATGCGATTGGAAAATAAGCAGCTTTGCTTTATTTTTCGTAAAATATCGTTTTCCCCCTGGGTTACAAAAGTGTTTGATTGATGAGTTTACATATTACAACTGCCCAGAATGTGGGAGTATCGTATGAGGTGGCCAGTATAGGCGACCGGATTGTGGCACAATTGATTGATTATGTCATCTATGTAGTCTGGTTCCTGGGAGGGGTATCCCTGCTCAGCCTGGCCGGATTGGGCGCTACCTGGCAGGTAATCGCAGGCGTGCTTTTACCGATTATGTGCTATCCGTTGCTATGCGAGTATTTTTTAAATGGCCAGACGTTGGGTAAAATGGCCTTGGGGATTCGGGTGGTCATGCTGGATGGAAGCAAACCTGCCCTCAGCGCTTACCTGATGCGATGGCTGCTGGCCATTGTCGATATTTCACTTTTTTCAGGGTTAGTGGCAGTACTGGCGATCGTCATAACCGGAAAGGGACAGCGTGTAGGAGATATTGCTGCGGGTACCGCCGTGATCAAAATGAAACCCTTCACCCGGTTTCAGGATACGCTGCTGCCGGAGCTCCCTGCTGATTACACCCCCAGTTATTATGGCGTCAGCCTGCTTTCAGACAGGGACATTGCCACGCTGAAGAAAGTACTGGCTTCCCGCCATCCTGAAGCGTTGGAGGCGGCGGCCCGGAGAATGGAAGAATTGCTCGGGATCCTCCGGAAGGAAGAAGCGTCAGCATTTTTAAAGACCCTTATCACGGATCACCACTACCTGGCCGATCAGGAATAGTCTGGGGCCGTCTCCGACAGATTCACTCGTCCTGCGGCGCCCAGTAGGTGCAGTAGGCGCCGGATAAAACGGGTCCTTTAAAAAGCATGCAACCCCCGCATCCGATATCTGCGGTATTGCCGGGGACAAACAGTTTACAGTTTTCGCAGGTGTTATCGGGTATGGGTGTTTTTTCCACGTAACCCAGGGCCTGCCGTTTTTCCAGTTCTCCGGCAGCGACCCCGGAGAAATCCGTACAGGGATCGCCCGCGGGTTCCTTGGGCGTTTCGGTCGGGGGGTGCCGGGAGTTCCCTCCGCCACAGGCAGCAGCAAAGGCTCCCGCTCCAAAGAACAGCAGCCCGTTTGTAAAGGCGCTTTTACAAAATAACCGGCGCGATACCTCCTTGTCTTTCATTTACACAAATATAAGTTGTTGTGATCTCCATGGTCTGTGTCCCCACAGACCATTTTATATACCAGCCAGAAACTACCCGCCAGCCAGAAAGAGAATCCACGAAGAAACAACGTGGTCTGTGAAAATACAAAGTGGTCTGTGGGATATAACATGGTCTGTGAAGAAACAACGTGGTCTGTGAAAATACAAAGTGGTCTGTGGGATATAACATGGTCTGTGAAGAAACAACGTGGTCTCTGAAAATACAAAGTGGTCTGTGGGACACAGACCACGGACCACGGTTATTAATCTGTCTCTTCCATTGCCCGGAGCAAGGCAGGCGGCTGTTTACTTTCCGGAGAGGCGCGCTTTAACCCTTTTTTCAGTCCCCGGAGCAGGCTTTTCCGGAAAGGTTCCGGATAGGTGTCCAGGTTATTGCTGAGGGTGGTCAGTTCCCGGGGATGGTTCCGGGCGCCCATGACATTGCCGGCCTCTTCCAGGAATTGGGCGGCCGGACCTTCGTTGGAAAAAAATGTGCTCCGGGTACTCAGGAAATTAATAAAAGAGAGGGATGAACCGGCGGCGGAACTGATAACAGCGGTGCGGAACAGGGCTTCACCAGCATATTTTTCCAGAATACCTGCCAGGGCTTCCCGGACACCGGCTCCTTCGAATTGTCCCAGGCTAAGCGCTGCCTGCAGCGTTACCCGGTCGTCATCGTCGGTTGCCAGGGCGATGAGGTCAGGAAGGTTCTGCGGATACCGTTCGGAAACAATCGCCCCGTGGATGCGTACACCCGGATGGGGATCTTTAAGCGCTGCTTTTGCCAGACGGGCATCCATCGCTCCGAGCCCGTCCAGCGCATAGAAAGCATGCAGGCGGGCACGGGGGTCGGAGTGGGTTTCAACTAACAGGCGGAGTGCGGGAATGACCGATCGGTCCTGGCGTTCCAGCAGCAGCCGTTGGGCATTCAGCCGCCACCACTGGTTGGGATGTGCCAGGTAGGGGACCAGTTCGCCGGTGCTTTTTTCTCCCAGCCGGATATCCTTCAGGTCTCTTTTACTGCCCGCGGCGGGAAAGATCCGGTAAATCCGTCCCTTGTCTTTACCCGCTTCGAAATCCATATCTGCCTTCAGATCGTCGGGAATCGAGACGGGCGTTTCGATGTGCTGCAAGTACATGTCCACGACATACAGATAGCCATCCGGGCCGGTGGAGAGCGTAACAGGCCGGAACCATGAGTCGGTAGCAGCCAGGAACTCGCGGTCCGTTTCGTCCGGTGCCCGGGTGGCTTCAAATTCAGCCTTTCCTTTACGGGATTTCAGTACAGTGCGGTGGATGAGGTTGCCGGCCACTTCTCCTGTGAAAATGGAGCCATAATAGTCGTCGGGAAAAGCATCACCCCCATAAAAAGTACCGCCGGATGCTCCGGTAAAATGCCCCTCAGCCCATTCGGTCCGGTTAAGTCCCAGTGAATCGTACTGATGCTGCCGGCGGCGACTGCGCTCGGCCCGCCAATAGGGAGGCGGGGTTTTCTGGAACATGACATCGTCTTCGTAAATTTTGACACTGCCGCGTGCAGACGGCAGAAAGGCGTGTCGGCGCAGGTAGCGGCCGGCAATAGGCGCCTGTTGGATGTAAAGGGTATTCTGTGTGAAAAAACGGTTCCCCCAGTCATCGATCGCCAACCCGAACTGTCCGCCTCCCGATTCGGTTTCGAATTGATTGTTATCCAGGCGAAACCGGAAATCGGCCCCGCTCACATTCAAGGGTTCGGCCTGCGGTTCATTGCCTCTTTGTACCTGGCCGGCCTGTCCGTGGTTATTGCCGTAAATCCAGTTATCGACACCAAAGCGGAGACTGGTGATCTGCGCTTCGGAGTTGCGGTCGAAGAAACCGGTGAATAACACCTCTTTAATGTCCGCTTTGTAGTCGCCGGTGGTGTCTTTCAAGTAAACTATTTCAGGGGCGGCCGTTACCAGGATACCACCTTTCCAGGGCAGGACGCTCGTGGCGCTCGCCAATTTGTCTGCAAACACGAAGGCGGTGTCAATTTTTCCGTCCCCGTCGGTATCTTTCAGGAATTTTATGAGCCCTTTCGGATTGACCGAATCGGCCTGAAAGGGATAATCGGCCATTTCAATAACATATACACCGCCATTTTCATCAAAAGCCATGTCTACCGGCGACTGTACATACGGTTCGGTGGCGAACGGTTCAATGGCAAATCCTTCTTTTAGCTGGAACGTTTTCATGGATTCCTCCGGCGACAGCCCATCGGGGTAACGGGGGGATTGCCGACAGGAGGCGATCACGAAAACCAATATTCCGGTCAGGAACAGGCGATTCAGGTGTTTCTGGTAAATCATCTGTAACATAAGTAATTTTTTATAAACGGGTTTTGTTGGTTTCTCTAACGGGACGGAGGCGATCGTGAGTGTTTAAAAAGGTATCCTATCATCGGGAGTTCCCGGCTTTTGTCCTCGCTTCATTCAACAGGCGCACCGCGGTTCCGACCAATAGAAGGCCGGCTTCATCGGTTCCTACGGTTCCGTGGGTCATTTCATAACCTCCTTTCTCTTTTTCACCGGGGAGACCCACATAGTGTACGCCATTTCCGTTGGAATAGCCTATTACGAGAGTGTGCGGGAAAGGGGAACGGTCGCGAATGGCAGTTCCGAGGTCGGTGAGGGGCTCGCCCGGCAAGGTGACGAATGCCAGGGGGCCTATAGTCAATACCTGTACTTCGGCAGCGACAGCATCCAGCCCGGTGCGCTGTTTGCCGGTTGTGTCCAATGGTAACGCAATTTCCGAATTGATGATGACCAGGGAGTCGGGGATCAGCCGGGTTCCGAACCGGAAAGCGGCCTGCCCTCTTTCGGCTATCCCTTTTCCCATTTCCGTAACCGCTTCCCGTCCCCGCCGCCAGGGGTTGATATCTCCCGCCGCCCCTTGCAGGAACATTACATTCCCTCCCAATCGGCTTTGAAGCTGAGCGGCGGCTTCCCCGGGCCAGTCTGCGGTGAGTTCTTCTGAATAAGGATAGATCGCCACGGAGTGTATGGCTGCATGGAACAGTGTTACGAGGTTGTCACCCTGTTCGTCCCGGAAGGAGACGATACTCATTGTACGGTCCAGCGGTCCGTAATTACTCCCGTCGGTTAAGAGCAGCGGATTGTATTCAGGATGCCTGAAGTTATATCCCTGAGGGGTATTGCTTCCGGCGGTTCCCCACTCGGGCAGGCGCGGGCGGCGATTGTTGGCGAAGGCCGATATATCGGCTTTGCCAATCCATAACGTCGCTGGTTTCAGGTTACGGTCGGCGTCACCGGCGGCGGCTACCGTATGGGCGATCAGGTCGGTCATCCATTTTCTGAAAGGGGGGTCGTTGTTTTGGGCGGGCATATACCGGATGGCCCACCAGGTGTCCCGTTCGGCTCCTCTGAATCCCTCCTCATAGACAGGCGCCCAGGGGGCCGAGTGGGTATGGGTGGCGGTGACCAGGATATTGTAAAACGGGATTCCCAGTGCATGTGCCAAGGCTGTCCGGATTTCGTGGGTGGCCGATTCTCCGGCATCCACCAGTTCGAGGCTGACAAGGGCGCTTTTGTGGCGACCGTCACTTATGACGACTACCCGGACATTCAGCGGGTCGTGTACGTGGGTATAAGGCTTCCCCGTAATCCAGTTGTTAACGGCGAGGGGAGGGGTGATGTCCCGCTGGCCGAAACCGACCATGAGGTTCGGAGCTTGCGCCTGTAACCCGGTAGCTGCCCCCCCAAATAACACAAAAATACAAAAACGAAAAAGCCAGATTTTGTACATATAAATAGGGCATAAAAGACCATAGGACTGCCTATCTCGGGAAGGAGGCCTTTGAACCGTATACATTATCCAATACACGGGTTTTTGTGAAATTGTACAAATTGACAGCCTTGTTCTGTTCTCCCTGTCCGGCAAACCAGTTCTGGTAGACCTCCGCTTTGTTCAGCGGGTTGCCCCTGATGCCTATCGCAGCCTGGGGAGGGTAAAACGTATTGTTGTATATTTCGATGGTAGTGCCAGCAATGTTCGTTCCGTCTTTCCGGTCTTTACCCCCATGCATATCGAAACAATGACTGAGGGAGGTCCCCAGCTCAATGTTATGGCGGGCCGTATAGCCGCAACCCGGTTCGCCGGTCCCGGCTATAGAATGCCGGTTGCTGTCGAACTGATTGTATTCGATTAGGGAGCTGGCTTTTTTATGGGCGATACCGTAGCCTAACCCGTTATATTGACAATGATGGATGAAATTGTGATGGATATGATGATTGTCTCCGTCTTCCAGAAAAACCCCGGCATGGGAGCAGGCAGAAATCTCGCAATTGTCCATTTCGAAGTGTTTTCCGGCAACCTGTATGCCTCTCGACACGGGGAATTTATAGTAATAGGCGTTTCCCTCTCCTCCCGGTCCGAATGCCTTCCGGTGGTGTTCCAGGTAACGCTTGGGATTCGGTCCCTGCAGCCGTAATCCGGTGATGCGCACATTCGGACCGGTTACCTGAACCATCTTCGGAGTGTTCAGGGAATCACTGATCAACAGGGCGCCTTTTGAGCCTCTGTACCCCCGGTTGCTGGCAAGTGTAACCCCCTCCGGTATTTCCAGGACGAATTTTTCAACGTAAATAAGTGTCGTCAGGTCAATTTCGGCGTCCGGGGCGATAAAGACCGTCTGGCCCGGAGTAGCTTTGGCAAGGGCCGCTACCAGTGAATCCAGATCGGCAACCTGATAGTCACCACGGGTGATGATATGCTGATACCCGGCACCCCCGCCGATAGGTCCCTGTTTGTCTGGCCGGGCGCCGTACACCTTTCCTTTCACGGTGATCCAGCTGTTCCGGGCCAGGGGTGCCTTTTCCGAACTCTGAACGGGCTTACCTGCGGTGATGACTGGAAGAAGAGTGCCTGCCAGCAGGGCTTGTATAAAATACCGTCTGGATTCTGCCGCTCTGTCTCTTAAAAGTGTAGTAGGTTTAAAACGCTTCATATCTGAATGCCTGTTTGTTTTAGAATAGGATACTCTTTTTACAACGGTCGCGGACGCCTGAATGATACAAGGGGCGGGCTATCCGCAGGGAAAAAGAATATACGCGTGAACGGCTGTTTTCCGGTGTTCAGGGCAGGTGGATTTCCTTACCGCTTCGCGCGCTTTCATAGATGGCCCGGATGATTGCCACTGATTTCCGGCCTTCGGGACCTCCCACCTGAGGGGGACGATGAGCGGCGATGGCCTGGATCATCTCTTCAAGTTGTGCCTGGTGCCCTTTGAAGCTGATGGCTGCCGGATCGGCTACACCCCCCTGAGAAAGCTGCTTGCCGGCATGCAATTCCCGTATCAGGCGGTCATCGGGTTCTTCATCGCGGAATTGCCAGGTTATGAGGTTATTTTCTTCTACCACAGCAGAGCCGTCGGTTCCCAGCACTTCCATCCGTTTGAAGGCCCCCGGGTGGATGGCAGTCGAGCATTCGATGGTGCCGAGAGCGCCGCTGGCAAATCGTACGGAGGCCACTACGGTATCTTCTACCTCAATTTCATGGTGGCGCCGGTTGGCGACGTAGGCATGGACCGATGCTACCGGCCCCATGAACCATCGGAGCAGGTCGACGGAATGAATCCCCTGGTTCATCAGAGCGCCACCGCCGTCCAGCTGCCAGGTGCCTCTCCAGGGGGCTGACTGGTAGTAGGCCTCGGTCCGGCTCCATTTGACATACGCATTCCCGATAACGAGTGAGCCGAAACGGCCTTTTTCAAGCGCTTTTTTAAGCTGCTGATTGACTTCGTGGTAGCGGGAAGGAAATACCGTTCCGAGGTGGACCCCCGATTTCCGGGCTGCTTCGATCAGCTGGTCACACCTTTCAAGAGTGATTTCCATTGGTTTTTCGATAAGGCAATGTTTGCCCGCAGCGATACAAACCAGGGCCGGTTCCAGGTGTGCCCCCGATGCTGTGCAGATACAAATAAGATGGATGTCCGGAGAGTCGGCCATGGCTTCGACGGTCGCAAAGACTGGGCAGTGGTGTTTTTCCGCAAACACCGCTGCTTTTTCCTGACTGCGATTATAGACACCGCGTAACTGTGCATGCGGGATTGCCTGAATAGCCTGTGCATGAAAGTCGGCGATCAAACCGGCGCCAATGATGCCGATACCGATTGTTTTTTGGGTTTCCATTGGTAGGGATTAAAGAATGGGGGCAAACGAGCCAATGGGTAAGTTCTTTTTGCAATTTTGCGGACACTACGGAAGGACCAGGTATCGGATCAGGCTATCGTAATCGGTATAATGGGTGTACTTCCGGTTTTGCATCCATAACAATACATTTTTTTGTCCGTGCTGACGGTTACGGGGCACGAACGGCCTTACATTGTCATAAGACGAGTTTTGCGTAACAGGGGTAACCTGCCAGTTCATCTGTTGTTCCTGCAGTTGTCCTTTACTTATTTCGAAGCGTCCTTTCACCTGATGGGAGAAATAAATAACGGAGGGGTCAGAAGGATCGAACGTGATGCCGCCCGAATAGTTCCTCTCCCGTTCGGTAGCGTGGGGAGGGGTTTGCGGAAACCATTGGCCGGAATCGATGATTTTGCTGTGCTGCCATTCGCGGCCATCAAAGGCGGCATAGTAATACTGGTGAACGGTATCGGTGGGGTACCGGGTATAGGCAATCACGGGACGACGTTGCCGGTCGACCGCTACATCAAATATCCAGGCTTTGCCGGTAGCGGGCGTAGCACGATAGACAACGCTGGCATCCGAAGGGTGAAACGGTAATTCCGCTACCGTGCATATCTTACTGCCATCGGCCCGCCAGAAGGCGCCGGCTTCGTAGTAGCAGTAATAGACCGAATTGAGCGGTTCTACAGCCGGATGGCCATCCGTGAAAATAAGGTGGATTTTAGAAATGCCATCCGAGAAATACTTCACATACGGTCTGTTGTTGACATCCAGGTCTTTAGAGGTGATCACCACTTTGGGAGCCGACCAGGTTTTACCATGGTCGGAAGAAGTAATCAGGTTGGGCTTAAAGCCAATCCAGCGTCCAAAACAATAAATGGTGTTATTTTCGGCGGCCAGCATAAAAGGGTTGGCATAGGTATAGGTTTCCCTTACAAAAGTTTTCAGAAGCTGCTCTGTTTTGGGCAGGAATATTTCCGGCTCTCCGAAACTGGTCACATCCGCAGGAAGAACAGTGGTATTCTGAATGACACCCTTACGTTCTTTATTGCCGCCATGCCAGGTGTACATCGCCAGGATCCGGTGATCGGGTAAGGCGAGGAAGGCAGGGTTGTCGTGATCGTCTTTTTCCAGGGACGGATACAGGGTTTTGCGTTGGATAACGCCGGTTTCCAGGTCGACCGATGCCGCTTCAATATCCCCTTCGCGGGTTACCCAGCCGGTGATCACCACTTGCCGATCCGGATGTGCGTAGATGGCCCTGGGGTCACTGAACCAACACCATGCCCCGTTTTCGGACAGGATTCCCGAGGTTTGCGAAAAACCCTCGGGTACGACTGCGAGCAGGAGGATCGTCGGTAAAAAGTATTTGAAAGACCAGAACATGGCAGGAATGCTTTGCTGAAAATAACTGGAAATCAGGGGATATGCCTGTCGCATCATCGGGGCCTGCTTACAATTTCTGTGCGGCGGCCTGTGCTTTCAGGGTGATTTCTGTTGCCAGCAGACAATGCTCCTGGGGCATGGCAGTTTCGGTACGGTTGACGATATCGGATACGAGCTGCTTGCCAAAAGGCAGGTCTACGTCCTTGCAATCGATATATTCGGTGCCTTTCTGATTGACCAGAAACAGGTGGTTGCCGCCGTCCCTGCCTGCAATGTCCACATTCTTGCGCAGCTCAATAAAGCCGTCAGTTCCCAGGATCGTAAGTCGTCCGTCTCCCCAGGATTTAAGCCCGTCGGGAGTAAACCAGTCGACCCGGATATAGCCTGTGCCGCCATTTCCACGAACCATTGTATCTCCGAAATCTTCGAGGCCCGGATACTGGGGATGATTGACATTTCCGACCTGTGCGGCGACAATTTCGGCGCTGGTGGAGTTGGTGAAGAACAGGAACTGGTCGAATTGGTGGGAGCCGATGTCACACAAAATGCCGCCATAGCTCTTTTTATCAAAAAACCATTCCGGGCGGGACTTGGGGTTCATTCGATGGGGACCGAGGCCAATTGTTTGTACGACCTTTCCGATCACTCCCTGCTGCACCAATTCCCCGGCCTTAACCGTGGCCCGGTTCTCCAGCCGTTCGCTATACATAATGGAGTAGATCCGTTTGGTTTGCTGCCGGACTTTACGGACTTCTTCCAACTGCTGAAGGGTCGTAATACCCGGTTTATCGGTCAGGTAGTCTTTTTCATGCTGCATGGTCCGTATCCCCAAAGGAGCCCTGTCAACCGGGATACCGGCGCTCGTAATCAGGTGAATGGAGCGGTCTTCGAGAATTTCAGCTTCATTTCGGGCCAACCTCACATCCGGATACCGTTTTTGAAAGGCGGCCACCAGCTCCGGCTCTTTGGCATAAAATGCCGCCAGCTCACCACCGCCCCGCCTGAGCGCTTCAATTTGTCCGTAAATGTGACCGTGATTAAGTCCCACGGCGGCAAATTTAATGACAGGAGCGGCGGGGGCCGTTTTCAGGGCAATGGAAGAATATTCCGCTATGCCTGCTGTCGCTTTGCCAGCGGGCAGTACAATCAATCCTGCGGCGGCACTCATGGAAGATTTTAAAAAATCGCGTCTGGAATCTTCAGTTTTCTTCATATCTGGCTTAGTAGGGGTAGTTCAGTAAAATGGGGGTCGCCGGCCGTGAATGGAATGGCGCCGGTGTATCCGGAGATTAAAAGTAAGGGATTTGCCAGGTCTACCAAAGGAAAGCGGAATAAATTAGCGATCCGGTGGGTTGGCGGCGTCTATAATCAGGGATAGACGGAGGATATTTCGACTGGAACGGCATCCTGACTATAAGGTCAGGATACGTGCCGGTCAGGAGAAGGAACCGCAAATCACGGAGATTTCAAGGAGTGATTTCGGAAACGGTTACTTTTTTCCGGGCTCTCAGAATTCCGTAAACCCGGATCCGCTGCCCGGAGCTTTTGTCCACGGCAATCCCCTGTCCCTGAAGACCGGGGGCGGGGATAGTGCGGACGTGCCGGAGGGTGTAACCGTTTTCCGGGAGTGCCATGACATACAGTTCCGGGGCATCGTGGCCGGTACACAGCAGTTCGTTTGCAGAAGTCCACACGCCTCCGGAATTGCTGTAGGTCCCGAATGCCCGGATGACCGTATCGGGGAAAGCCCAGGCTTCCTGTTTTTGCCAGTTTTTGTCGTATCGTACCAGGGTAGTATACCGATTATCCTTGCCTTCCTGTGCATTCTTACCGGAATAATGGGCAAATCCGCACCACCAACTATTGTTATGGAAATCGACCCAGGTGAGCGAGCCGTGCGGATCGATCCCCAGGCTCCTGGTGCCGATATGGCGCATGGTTTTAGGGTCGAAGATTTCAATCGAACTGCTCATGGGAGATTGCGGGAAGTTGGAATTGGCACAATACAACTTCCCTTTTAAAAGTATCCCGCTGTTCAGGTGCACAATGCCCATTGCCTTGCCGTCAAATGTGCCGGTCAGTTTGCCGTCCTGCTTGTCGTGCCGGGTAATCGAGCTGCTGTTGATTACATAGAAAAACCGGCTGTCTACCGCTACGGCCTGATGGGCAAGGGGGACGTCAAATTCGCGGATGATCCGGGCCGTTTGCGCACGGAGCTGTCCGGAAAAGCAGAGCAGGCTGACAAGGAGTAAGCGGACCATAGGGAAAGTCACTTACCGCGTGATCCTGAACAGGAGTTCGGGTTCATCGGTCGTGATAAAGTCTACGTTTTTGCTGAGGAACCACTTCATGTCGTCTTCGCTGTTGACCGTCCATACATTGACCGTTTGTTTGTTCTGATGGGCCTCTTGGATCCAGTTTTCGTTTGTTTTGAGGGCCTTCAGGTTATAGTCTATGCCATTGATGTTGTCGGCGGCTATTTCAGAAGGGGAGAAATTGCCGCTCAGATAGGCAATATTGGCTTTCGGATCCAGTTCGGCCACGAGTTTGCAGGCGTCGTAATCAAACGCAATGTAGTCGACGACTTTCTGCATTTTCATTTTTTTGACGAGGGCGACGCATTTCCTCGTCAGTTCCAGGGTTTTTTCTTTCCCCAGATCATGGGTTTTGATTTCCAGTACCAGACGTGTGGTCTTTTGTTTCTTGCCGGCGTTTAAATAGGCTTCCAGGGTAGGAATAGGCTCTCCGTTGGCTAAGGTCAGCTTGCTGACAGTAGCCCAGTCAGTTTTATCGATCGAAACGCCCTGGTGCGTTGGATCGTGATTCACGACGGGATGGCCGTCGGCAGTCATACGGACATCGAACTCGCTGCCGACACAGCCCAGTTGGATGGCTGCCTGCAGCGCGGCGATGGAGTTTTGCGGCGCCCCGGTGTTTTTCCAGGCGCCCCGGTGGGCAATGACTTTATTGGCAGCGGCATTTTTCTGGGCCAGGGTAGGCAGACTGATGACGGACATAAGACCAGCTAAAAGGAATACAAACAGATGTTTCATAGAACTGACTGGGTAGGATTAATAAGACCCAAATATAATCATGAAGCGACTGGAATAAAATAAAGTGTGTGAAGGTTTTATTATTTCGGGTCGATCCGGGGAGTGCGGCAGAGGTCCTGACCGGTTCAGTCAGGACCCGGATATCAGTTGGCCGGTTGTTTCCGGATTCTTTCGGATGCAACAATACGGTCGCGCATTCTTTCGGCATAGCCGGCATCAAAGACGGTGTTGGTAGTCAGATCGAGTTGATGGGTATAGCTTCGGCCTTTTTTGGCAGCTCCGTATAGTTTGCTGATCGTATACTCTGCGATATCATTCCGGGTGTAAGTGTCCAGCACCGAATTAGCGACCTTTTTTCCATCGAGCCAGACCCCGTACACCGCCTCATTTTTGAACGACTGATACAAGGCCTCTGAAGGCGTGGTCCGGACAGGCGCCGGGAGTTCGACCAGTATGTAGCGCTGCTCCTGCTGTTGTTCCCGGTTCATTTTGCGGTACACGGCATACAATCGCTTTTTTTCATCTATGGAAAAGCTAAATGCCGGATAAGTGTTTCCTTTTGCGTTTGTTTTTTCGATCTTATGCTCTTCGAAGCTCGCAATGTAACCGGCGATCTCGTCTTTTGAAACGCCGTTCCCAAATGTCCGTTTTTCGGCCGTGGGCGGAGGGGGCGGGGGAGCAACCGGCAGCTCGCTGACATCGAGCGGGGGTGGTGGCGGTGCAGGTTGCTGAAGCACGGCCGGCGGGGTTGACTGGGCCTTTAATTCATCTGAAAAAGTGTAAAGCAGCAGGCCCGCGCAGGGGAGTAAGGCAGCGATTTTCCATAGCATCTGTCGGGTGTTTCCAATACGGGTCATCATAAGCAAGCGTTTTTTAGTTTGAGAATAGTTGAAATGACTGATCAGGGGGTTGGGAGCGCCCATCAGTTGGTCCATCAACAGGCGCTGATAGGCCCGGATATCACCACTGACAAGGGTTATCGGTTGGTCGGCAAGGAATTCATGGTTAAGCTGGACCGAGCGTTTGTAAAAAGGAAGCATCGGGTTGAACCAGTAAAAAACTTGTAATAATTCCAGAAACACGATATCCCAGGAGTGTTTCTGCCGGACATGGACCAGTTCGTGACGTAAAATCTGTGGGGCGATGGTTCCGTTTTCGTACTGATCCTTATTGCAGAAAATATAATTCATAAAGGAATAGATTGTGGAATGCCCCGGAATGAGGACAAACTGTGTCTGAGAGGTGGCCGCCTTTTGATGGGAACGAATGCACCGCGCCAGTCTGAGCAGGTTCCTCAGGAAACGAACCGTTAGTAAAAAGGTAATCGTGAAATAGATAACAGGAACAAGCCCGAAGGGGGCCGTGGTAACCGGCAGCACGGTATCGGCAGTTACACTGGCAGAAGTGACGACCGGAAAAAGTCCGATGCCCGCGATCATAGCGGTTTCCGGGGCCATTTTCAATGGCACAAAAGGAATCAGCAGCGAAACGACCGGAGCGAGTAGTAAGTAAAAGCGGTTGAAACGGTGCATTTTTTCCTTTTCCAGAAAGAAAAAATGAAAGGCCCATAAGAGCGCCGAACAAAGGATGCCTTTAATCAGGTAAGTGATCATGATCTTGCTGTTTAATTTCCTGATCCAGCAGGTTGCGAAGGCTTTCAAGCTCTTCTTTTGTGAGCTTACCGTTGCGGGCAAAAAAGGAAGCGAACTGGAGCGAAGAATTGTTGAAGAAATTTTTGATCAATTCGTTGAAATGACCGGTAAAATAGGCCTCTTTAGCAACCAGTGCATAGTATTCCCTGGAATTTCCAAATAAGCGATAACCGACAAACTTTTTTTCCTGCATACGCTTCAGTAAGGTGGCGATGGTGGTAACGGCAGGCCGGGGTTCCGGAAAACAATCCAGCAAATCTTTCATGAAAATACGTCCGTTTTGCCAGATATATTCCATGACCTGGGCTTCTGTTGGGGTAAGTTTGCTCATGCATCTACAATATTAGAGTTGACTCTACAAATGTAGAATGTAAAAGCGAATAGTCCAAATAATTAGGCGAAAATTCCTCTGATGTGAGGGCAGATGGCAGGTTTCAGGACGAGAAAGCCGATCTGGATAGCCAATTAGTATTCCAATAACTTCTCAGGGTCATACGATGCCAGCCGGAGGGAGCCCTGATAGCGCTGCTGGCCCGCAGGTCTTTTGTTCCCGGCGATAAGAAAGGTTTGCGGGGTATAAGGGATAATTCCCAGGGAAGCATCGAACGTGCTTTTACGAACCACCTGGAACTTTTCGTCGGCCTGTATCAGGGTTTTAGGTGTCCCATAGCAGCCGAGCCACCAATAGCCTCCGGCATAAGCAATGGTTTGAATACCTTTTTCAGTATAACCGCTGGCGATCGTATGGCGGGTTTGGAAGCGGAAGCGGGTGTCGTATTCGTACAGGTAATTCTCATCGGTTCCGGGAGGTAATCCGCCTACGACCATGAATTTGCCATTGTGAAAGGCAATTCCCCCTGCGCCATGAACGAGTTCCGGAACCGGGTAGCGAGCCAGCTCCTGAAGTGTGCCGGCGTCGTACTGATAGACCCAGGAGTCTTCCTGGCCTGGTTGTTCATTGAATTTCCCAAGGTTTACTGCGACATACACGCTCCCCTCATAGTAACACAGGTCGCCGTGATGCCAGGCAACCTCAATTTGCTTCAGGATCTTACCCTGTTGATCGGTTTTGACCAGCGCATCGGTCCAGCTCCAGTAGAAATTTTGTCCGGTGTCCATGCAGACGCCCTGCACATGGATCGGATACGTTCCTTCACAATGAAGGGTCCGGGATTGATAGCGCAAGGCAATGAGGTCGCGGGGAAAATCGGTATAAAGCCGTTCAATGCCCATTGCCAGCAGGTGGCGCATTGTACCCGCGTCGTTAACCGTCCAGGCGCCCGGTTCGAGTCCGGCTGCTTTGATTTTTCGTACTTTCTCGGCTGTAATGCCTTTGGAATTCACGACCAACGCTTCAAATCCACGGTCTTTGGCGGTGGCGATATCGGCGTCAATATCGGAATCGGCCGGCCGGTCCCAGAACACCGGGATCGCCGGTGCGAGCTCCTTCACCTGCGACATGAACTGCAGGTTCCCGTCGTTAAAGCCTACCACTGCTTCAGCCTGTTTCTTACGGACAATGGCAATGGCCCCGGCTACGCAATCTGCCTTGGGTTGTATAGACAGTCTGGTCTGTCGTTGCCCGGTAAACAACTCCAGTACGTCTTCCAGCAGCGGAAGGCGCTGCGGCGGGCATTGCTCAAGGGTTTTACCGGCAGCTTTCCTGTGGCCGGTGGCGACGTCTACCTGCAGCAGTTCCTGGTAGGTGGATCCTGCAATCACCAGGTCTTTGTCCCCGACGCGGCCGGTGCTGGCATCGTGGGTAACAACCAATTTGCCGTCTTTGGTCAGAAAAATATCCAGTTCTACCCAGTCGACCCCCATTGCAAGCGCACTTTCAAAAGCAGGGATTGTGTTTTCCGGAAACTCTCCCGAGTTGCCCCTATGGGCCGTGATCCCCTTATAGGGAGCAGGCTCGGCCAAAAAGCTAAAAGGGATAAAAAGTGAGAAAAACAGATTGAATAACAAGGACATTGCAAGCGCTTTAATTAGTGAAAATGAGATTTCTCCGGGTTCCGCCTCGTCGCAGGTGCCGGTTACTGTAGCTGGTACCGCTGGATCCGGTCCCGGATCCGTTTCAGGGCCGAGCTGATCTGGTTGCGGACGGTTTGGTGAGACAAGCTGAGCCGGGCAGCAATCTCAAACCCCGACAGGTCATCTTCGCGACTCAGCAGATAAATCTTCCGCATCTGCTCCGGCATCTGATTGATCTCTTCCCGGATAATGACCGCCAGCTCCTCTGTTTCGAGATCGTCGGAAGCAACCGGCAGTTCATCGAAGGCGGTTTTCCAGTAATGGTGTTGATGCTGTTCCCGGACCTGTCGGGCATGCAATTGATTCAATACCCTGTTCCGGACTGCAATAATGAGGTATCCCGGTACAGAAAGCGGGACCGGTAAGTCCTTCCGTTTGGTCCAGATGGATACAAACACCTCCTGCACACAATCCTGGGCTTCTTCCTCTTCCGGTAGCCGGGCCCTGGCAATTACATAGAGTTTTTCCCAATAGCGTTCAAACAGCTCGTTAAAAGCCGGCAAGCTCTCCTCAGTGTTAATGGACTGAAAGAGCATCTGATCCGAAAAGTCCTGTAAAGTTGTTGCCATAAGCGTTAGCATCCGGTCTGTTGACAAAAGTAGGTTTCCCTCTGAAAATAATGGCTATCCGGTTGAATAATTGCCAATTTTGTTAATAGAGAGTGGGTTAAGAGTCAGTAAATTCTTCACCACTTCAAGTAACCGGCAACCGTGGTCTGTGGAGACACAGACCACGGTAAAGGGCGAAAATTATAATTTTTGTACGACTGTTTTCGTGCAAGAGTTATTTACTCAGGTATCCGTTACGGGCATTTATTTAGTATCCGGGATTCTGAGACAATCCACTAATCACGACCTGAAGATTGGGAATAGGAAGCAACAATTTAGCGTCTGTCAGATGGAACGCTGTTGAGGGAATAAATACTTTCTGTTTCTTTTCCCGCTCACCATGTGCCGTCATTACTTCCATAGCTTTGCCCGTCCGCAACAGATCAAACCATCTTTGATTTTCAAAACAAAACTCTACCTGTCTCTCCTTCGCAAGGACCTTCTGTATGCTGGCTTTATCCGTAGCGGGTAGTGAGCGTGTCAATCCTGCCCGATATCTCACTTGGCCGATGTAGGGAACAGCTTCGGCGGAACGATTCAATTCGTTAAGTGCTTCAGCATACATCAATAATACATCAGAATACCTTAAAATGGGGAAGTTATCGCCGCACCTCCGGTCGGGCGCCGATACGGGAGGTTTGAATTTATTACAGTAGGAGATGGGCCGGATGACGCCATCATAGTCAGGCCCTGTCCACACTCCAATGGAAACTTCTTTACGTCTGTCCCCTTCCTCAAAAGCTTAAATTAAGTCTCTGGTAGGCATATTCCAGCCGTGCCAGCTATTATTGATAACGACACCGGAGCGTTGGGTAATTGCTCCCCCTGAAGTATGCGGAACAAACCGGAAAATAAAGTCTTGCGCCATGCCGGCATTATTTTCGGAATACTGGACAGCAAATATGGACTCTCTGTGATTCTTGTTGAGCGGATCGAAGACATCGGAATAAGCTGCCAGTAATTCATATTCTCCGCTTTGGATAACCTCTTTCAGCGTTGCCTCAGCATCCACGTAGTTCAACCGGGTCAGGTATACCTTTCCTAATAATGACAACGCGGCTCCTGCTGTCGCTCTCCCGGCCTCCTTTACATCTTTTGCTGCTTTCAGGTGAGTGGTCGCCTCCTTTAGGTCTTTTATGATGGCATTGTATATTTCTTCAGTCGTGCTCCGCGCAATCCCGGTTGCCTGTTCATAATCAATTGGTGTCGTAATAAGAGGGATTCCGCCAAAAAGTCTTACCAGATTGAAATAATAGAGCGCTCTCATAAACTTGGCTTCTCCCAGCGTGCGCTCTTGTAAAGCCGGGTTCGACCATGTAAGTGGACGGTTAAGTTCGGATAGCAGCTTATTGCATCGGGTTATTCCCCGGTAGGAGGTCGTCCAAAAAGCATCAAAAGTCCCCTCTGTTGAAGCCGTTGATTGGAAGAAATCAGACGGCTGCCAGCTAGAGGAAGAGGCATTTTCTGAGGCATTGAACATGAAAGACGTATTGTCGGACGGTATTTCGGCAAGGATCCAGAATTGGGATCTGGTATAGTCGCGGAGCGGCGTATACAACCCGTTGGCCATCCCGATAAAATCATTCTCACTTTTGTAGAAGCTGCCTTCATTGAGGCTGGTTTCAGGGAATTGTTCCAAAAAGCGGTCCGAACAGGCGCTCAATAGCGACAATAGGATAAGATAAATGAGGTGTTTCATTAGCACAAAATAATTAGAATGAAAGATTTAAGCCCATAGAAAAGGTCCTTGCCATAGGATAAGAGGCAATGTCAAATCCCGGAGCGAGGTCAATACTGCGATTAGAAGCTTGTGCTTCCGGATTTGCTCCTTTATAGCGCGTGAACATCAGAAGATTTTGTCCGGTTATATACAACCGGGCAGAGCCCTTTGGATGCACTGCCTTACTCCACTGTGAGGGGAGCGTATATCCCAGGCTGATATTGGAAAGCCTTAGAAAAGACGCGTCTTCGATCCATAAATTCGACATGGTATGAGAGTTCGTTCCTATTTCTCCGCCTACCGCTCCATGCCTGCCGTCTCCCGGGGACTCCGGGCTTCTCCATCGATTGACCCACTCTTTGTGGATGTTGAAATGAGCATTGGTGTTATCCAGTGTTTGCCGGAGACCGTTTACTACTTTACCGCCGTATTGTCCACTCAGGATGACAGATAAATCAAAATTGTTATAGGATAAATTATTGGTAAAGCCGTAGAAGAATTTCTCGTGAGGATTCCCCAGTATTGCGTAGTCGGTAACAGGGTTAATAATACCGTCTGCATTGAGGTCTTTGAAGGTGGGACCACCCAGGATATGCCCGTTGGAACGAGGGAAGTTAGGATTGGCAAGGTCTTCGGCGGTTACTAGGCCGTTGAAGATATATCCGTAAAACTGTGCGATCGGCTTTCCTGCCATGGTAATGTGGCTAGGGTTCCCGTCATTATCTCCAGAATACACCGGATCATTGTTGTTATTGAGCGAGAGCACCTTGTTCCTGTTAAAAGCAATGTTAAAATTACTGCTCCACGTTAGATTTCCGCTTAACGGTTTAATTCCCAGGTTTATTTCTAATCCTCTGTTTTGAATGCTGCCGATATTAATGGTTTGAGAGGTGAAGCCGGTGACTGCCGGGATCCGGTTGTTGATTAGCATATCCACACTTTTACGGAAGTAATAATCAGCAGTGAAACTGATCTTTTCACGAAAGGCAAGGATGTCAAAACCGAGGTCGAGCTGCCGGGATTCTTCCCATGTCAAGTGCGGATTACCGATACCGATAGCCAGCGCGGATACTTGCTGATTGTCGATCAAATAACTTTCTGACCCTACTCCCGCGACGTGACTGTAATTTCCGATATTATTATTGCCGCTTTTTCCAAAGCTGCTTCTGATTTTGAAATCATCAATGGCTTGAATATCCTTCATAAAATTCTCCTGTGAAATCCGCCAGGCAACGGCGACAGATGGAAAGTTGGCGTAGCGGTTGTTTGATCCGAACCGGGAGGAACCGTCCCGTCGAAACGTAGCTGTCGCAAGGTATCTGTGCTTATAGGAATAATTTACTCTTCCGAGATAAGATAACATCGTCCATTTCTGGATATCCTGCCCCCAGGACCGTATCGCTTGTGCGGCGTTAATGGTCGTCACAACATCAGACGTAAAGGGGACTGCGTCCAGGTTAATGCCATTGCTTCTGAAGGATTGCGCCGTATACCCTAAAAGTGCGTCGAACAGATGGTCGCCGACCGACTGGCTGTAGGTGAGGATGTTTTCATTCAACCAGTTAAAAGAATGGCTTCTGCCCAAGGAAGCGGAGCCAACAGTTGCCTGATTGGGCGGACTGTTGGGGCTGCCGATGGTAGTGGGGGTGTAGGTCGAATTTTCTACATTGTTCAGAATGCCATTAAAGGAAGATTTTAATTTAAGGCCTTTCCACAACTCCACGTCAACATAAAATATCCCCATCGTTTGGAAGTTCTGGTTTTTCCGTTTGATTTCGCGAAGTGCAAACAAGGGATTGACTCCTGACCACGCCGATTTATAGACATTAGGAGGTGAATTGATAAACGGGATCAGGTTGCCATTTTCATCATACGGTTTCATTACGGGGTTTTGCCAGAGTGCATTCCCGATAATATCGTCTCTGCCGGAATTGGAAGTAGTCCTGTTTTGTCTAATATAAGTGGGAAGGAGAGAAGCGCCCAACGAAATTTTATTCCCCAGTTTGCTGTCGGCCGATAGTTTGGCGGAAAACCTTTCAAATCCGGTGTGTCGTACGACTCCCTCCTGCTCGAAATAGCCTAAATTGAGGCTGAATTTCGAGTTGCTGTTTCCCCGGCTTATTCCAATGTTATGATCTTGTATACGGGCGTTCTGAAGAATAAGGTCGTACCAATCAGTTCCTTCTCCGATCATTTGGTCGTAGTGGCGGTATTCCTCCGGAAAATCTTCCAAGGTGGCTTCCCGTTTCTCCCGGTCGTAAATGATCTTTGTAATCCGCTCGCGTTGCAATTCGGCAAATTCACGTTGGTTCATCAAAACAGGCCGCCCTTTCTCAGGGACACTCTGTACACCCCGCATGGACGAAATCTGAATCTGAGTTCTGTCGTATTGTCCTTTATTGGTGTTGATCAGGATGACGCCATTGGCTCCCCGGGAGCCATAGATAGCGGTAGAAGAAGCATCTTTTAATACCGTAATCGATTCTATATCCGAGGAGTTCAGCAACGACAAGGGATTGGTGTTGAAATTCATATCGGCAGAGTAGGGCATTCCGTCAATTACGTATAGGGGCTGGTTGCCTGCCCCCATAGAACCTGTTCCTCTGATTTTGATCGACGCCCCGCCTCCTGGTATTCCAGAGACCGACTGAATCCGTACCCCGGCAACCTGACCCACCATTTTCTGATCTATGGACGCGACGGGAAGGTCTCTGATGGTTTTTTTATCAACGCTTCCGATGGCTCCTGTCAGGTCTTTCGATTTTTGTGCTCCGTATCCTATCACTACTATTTCTTCGAGCGCTTGCCTGTCTTCCTCCAGTGAAACATTGATGACATTCTGGTTGTTGATAGGCACTTCCTGAGAAGCATAGCCGATGAAAGAAAACACCAGTCTGCCGCTTCCGTCGGATAACATTAGCTCATAAGCCCCGTTTATATCCGTAATTGTGCCGCTGCCGGTTCCTTTCAACATGACCGTCACTCCTGGCAATGGTTCCTGGTTCATAGTTTTCACCAATCCCGTTATTTTGAATTGCGGGTAGTTTTCAAGGATTTGTTCTTTCGGGGGAGCAATCAGGGCAGGTAAACGGATGCGTTCTTTTTTCGGCGAAAGAAGTATCTGGCGTCCGTTTATTTTGTAATCAATTGGGGCAGCGCGAAAGATGACTTCAAGCGTTTCTTCTATAGAGGCAAGATTAACGCGCACATCGATCCTGGCCTTGGTATTGACTTGCGCGTGACTATAGAAAAAGCGGTAATCCGTTTGTTTTTCGATGTCTTTGAGTACCTCCCTGATGGGTGCGGCACTTTTTGAAAGTGTAATGAGTTTCGGATTGCCGGCAGGTGCAAAGCCTTGCGCGGTTTGGAAAAGAAAAGTGGCCGCTAGGATAAGGGACGTGACCATAAGCCTCTTAGTTGATGGGATAGCATGCCAAAGCTGGCTGGGATCAGAAGATACGCTTCTGATCCGGTTTCGGAATAATTTCATATAAAATAAGTTTTTTGATAAACAATCAGGCTTTGGATGCGGCCCTCTCCCGGGCGGCACCTGCAAGGGTGAATGTTGGTAGCAATTACCCTTGTTCTGGTTACGATGGTATTACATTTTCATGTTTATGTTAAGGGATTGAGTAATGCCTATTTGGAGGATGGGGTCTGCCACATAGCTGAAAGCCGCTTTTCCCAGGTAGCCAAAAATGCTTCTTCGCTAACCGTAATGTCGGGCCCCATGGACTGTCGTCCTTTTATGATTTCTTCAATTGCTTCCGGATGAGGCCCTTTGTCGGCCTCCAGGATCCAGCGATCTAACACTGTATTTAATTCATTGAGCTTGTTTTTATACTTGGGATTATTGGCCAGGTTAGCGATTTCGTGAGGGTCATTTTTTAAGTCGTACAATTCAAGAGGTGGCCGTTCGGGCGCCATAAACAGGAGCTGGGCGGCTGTTAATTGTCCTTTTTCCTGCAGGACTTTCATTAGGGTCCAAACCGGGTACGAATAGCGTTTATACGAGCTGTATTGGGTGTAGGGTCTTTCAGGGTGAAAGTTCCGGATCAGTTTAAAGTCTTTGGTACGTACCATACGGATGCGGTCAAGCGTGCCGTCGCACCGGTCCCGCGCCGCGAAAACATAGTTATTAGGACGCGATTTTTTATTTAAAAAGTCGCGTCCCTGCATATAAACCGGCTTGGCGATACCGGCGAGTTCCAGTGCAGTCGGAGCGAAGTCGATGTTACTGATCAGCCGGTTGCTTTTAACACCTTCCGGAAGCATGCCGGGCCAGCTTATAATCAGCGGGGCATTTATGCCGCCGTCATATAAAAATTGTTTATCACGGATATGCGCCCTTCCATGATCGCCAAAGAAGAATACAATTGTGTTTTTTTCCAGTCCGTCTTCGCGCAGTTTGTCGAGTATTACCCCTATTTGTTGATCCAGCAATTGAATGGTTTCGAGGTAAAGCGCCCAATCCTGCCTGGCAATCAGGTGATCAGGATAATAAGGAGGTAATATTACTTTGTCGACAGCCACAGGCCGCGAGAGGTCGCGTTCAAAAGGGCGGTGCGCATGTGTTAAGTGAACCTGGGCGAAAAACGGTTGACCGGGTTTGCGTCCTGACCAGCTGAATCCGTCGTACATTTCCGCTGCGTTGTGTTCGAAATTATAGCCTGACGAATATGGACCGTTCATTTCCGGACCTTTGGAATTGGCGAGGTAATAGCCTTCGTTTCTTAGTAATTCTGTAAAGGGCTTTATCTGCTCAGGAAGAACCGCTTTTTTCGTTGGAAATTGGTTATGACTATTAATACTAACCGCATGCATCCCGGTAATAAAAGCCGATCGGTTGGGGGAGCATACAGCCCCTACGGTGATGTGATTGTTGTAAAGAACTCCTTTTTTAGCTAACCGGTCAAGATTGGGGGTATGGACAAGCGTATTGCCGTAACAGCCCAAATCGTTGCTGAGATCATTGGCAACAATCCATAAAATATTGGGACGTTCGACGGGGAGCTTTTTTAGCTGACCCATGGTGTTTTGATGGTTCAATAACAAAAAGATACTTGCCAGTACTACTATAATGGATTGTTTCATATGTTTGGAACAAGGTTTAGAAAGTTCAAAGTATCTTCAAAATTTGGATGCCGGTTTCACAGAGACTTCAACTTCAATGACTACTTGAGATAGATAAAGCGTCAATAATCCACACGTGTTGAACAACACTGGTGTTTTTTTCATACTTTCGATTGTTTTTTGATAAACATTTAGTGAGCGTAACCTTCTCCCGAGGTTACGAGGCGTCGTTGGTGTTGGTAGCACCGGCGACGCATTTTTTTAAAAGACGCACTGCATGGGCATGGGGGTTAAGGGTGGCAAATCGTTCCTTCAATGTAAATTTCGCTGCCATACAGCGAACATGTAACGCCATTCACATCCTTTAGCAGGTTTATTATTTCTGCCAGGTTTTCCTTTTCAAGGTCGGCTGTAAACGGACAGATCAGGGCCTCACGGTTATCAATGTAAATTTTGACATCGAATTTTTTCTCTATCTGGTCCAAGACAGCCGTAAACGGCTCTTCATCAAAAACCATCCTGACCCTGGGTGCGGTTAGTTCTTTTGGAGCTGCTGCCGGGACCAGGGTGTTTACCTCCATGGTTTGAGCTGTTTTGGAGTAGATGGCCCGCTGATTGGGCGCCAGGATAAGGGGCGGGGCGTCTTGTTTTTTACTGCTGATACTGACTTTCCCGGTAAGTAACGAGGTTTCCACAGAGGGGTCTTTGTCGTAAGACCGGACGTTAAAGGAAGTGCCGAGTACGCGGATGTCAATGTCGCCTGTATGGACAATAAAAGGTTTGTCCGGATTGTGAGAAATATCAAAGAAAGCTTCCCCTTCCAGGAATAGCTCCCGGTAAGGGCCTTGTCCCAACTGCTGGTCATATCGGATACGGCTCCCGGTCTTTACCCATACCACCGAACTATCCGGAAGCTGAATTTTGATTGCTTCTGTGTCGGAAGTGGCAACGGTAACCATCGGATCCGGGGTGGGAGCGGGTCGGTAATGCAAGGCTGCGAAGAAGAGCAGTCCGGCCACTGCTGCCGCAGCAGAAAGCCATTGGAGGGTGCGTCCGCTCCCGGGCACAACTTCCGGAACGAGGTTCGTATCCGGAAGTTGTGTGAGCCGGGAATGGATTCCGGAGAAAATACGGTCTTTCAATTGCCGCGCGCGCTTCTCATCGTCGGTAAGCGCTGCTTTGATCCCTGCCTCGCGGAAAGTAAGGGTGTCGAACCACTGGTGAAGCTCTTCCAACTCCTCAGGGGAACAGCGGCCGTTTTCCCGCTTTTGCAATAACTTTGTAATTCGTTCCGGTAACATTCTCAATTGTCTTTGGTTATAAGACAATGGCCGGAAAGAATTGTACTAAGTAAGGGGTGTTGTTTTTTTATTCGACTACGAGTTTCAGGATGGTATGCTTGTTTTCCTTCTCAACGGTTACTATATAGATTCCGGGAGCCAGTTTTCCTGTATACAGCAGTCCTTCTTGTTCCGGAGTATACTCGAGCCGTACATTTTCCTCTTTTCCCAATAAGTTGCGGACTTTGACAGTTGTTCCCTTCATTCCTCCCGGGATGGCGATGCTGGTTGTGCCGTTGAATACCGGATTAGGATAGAGCATCGCCCGGGCAGCAGCAGGATCCGGTTTTTCGGAAACGATATCGGAATAGGCGAAGGTGGCATCCAGGTCGACTATTTTCAGGCGATAGTAAAACACATTTCCCAGGGGCTGGTTAGGCGGAAGGCTTATCCAGGGGTGATCCGTAAAAGTGTAGTTTGCCCCGTTTTGATTTTCGCCGCCGGAAGCTCTTACTGTTGCCAGGGGTTCAAAGGTTCTTCCGTCGGTACTCCGCTGGACTTCAAAATGGGAAACGTTGACTTCCCGGGTGGTCTGCCATTGGAGCAGGACCCCGTTTTCCTTTTTTTGGCTGTTGAAGGCAACCAGGTTCACAGGCAAGGCAGCGTCGTTCTGTCCTGTGAGGAAAAAGGCGCTAAAGCCTGTTACGCTGAACCTAACTTCCCAGAAGCTGTAAGTTTCGTTCCAGATCACAGCCTTGGGTACGATATAAGTAGGTTTTCCCGGATGCAGGATCGTCAGCCCGTCGAGTGAATAGTCCCCGTGGAACTGGGCGATACGGATATTTCCGGGCAGGTTATCGAGGGGGCCGGTAGGTAAACCGGCGTTTTCCTCGGTTCCATAGGCGGCATTGTAGGCGTTGAAATCTTCCTGGGTGTAATAGAGGGTCACATCGGCGGTTCCATTTGTTGCCTCGATTACCGGAGCCAGATCGTAGTGCCGGCGCAGGTACCTGGCTTTGTGGAAGGAAATGATTCCATCTTTGGTCCAGGTGGTGGCATTCATTTCACCGCTTACCAGGGGAACTTCTCCTTTGGGTTCCACCATCGCAACCAGGTTACAGGCATCGAAGAAATAATTGTGGACTTCCAGCAACCAGCGGTTTACGGACGTTCCATCCGGTGCGAGCGTTAACGAAGTACAGGCAACTTCAAACACGCCCAAATCGACCTGTTCGTCTTGAATGCGTTCCTCGCCTGCCAGGTCAGTGGTCCCGGCCTGCACGGCATATCTTGTCGTATTGGTAAGCGGGTTCCCCGAATTGATAGCGGGACTGTTGGGCAGGAGCAGGTAGTTCCCGTTCGTAAAAGGCGCACCCGCAGGAGCAGGGGCATTAACAAAACGGGGGTCGGTGTTCAGTACGTTGATCCCGGCATAGCCTCCTTGAACAATACTGTAGCTAACCGTAGCGGCGCCTGGTCCGGCATCCGTAATGCCGGCTGCATTCCCCCAGACGATACTGTTATGCAAGACAGGGGAGGCATCTTCATTGGCTATTGCGGAGGAAGAATTACCGCTGATGGTCACATTGGTCAGGGTGGGATTAGAGGATAGGTTATACATTCCCGCCCCTTGAGGCGCCTGATTACCACTGATGATTACATTGGTCAGGGAGGGGGTAGGGACCGGGGGATCTTCCATTGAATTTGCCATCCGGAATTGAATGGTCAAAACCGGATGGTTAAAAATTCCGCCGCCTTTATGAGTGGCTGTATTTCCGCTGAATACCATGTTGCGCATGTTGGGACTGCCTGCTGCATTGAACATTCCCCCTCCCAGACCGTCGTCTCCTTGTCCTGCAAAATTATTGATAATGTGTACGTGGTTAATGCCCGGACTGCCATCAATATTATACCAACCGGCTCCCCACCGGTGGTGGATCACTTTTCCGTTGACGTGAAGGTAGCTGTCGCTGTCGGCATTGCCGTTGGCTATCGTAAAACCATCCATGAGAAAGGAATCATTCGGTTCATTCCCCGTACTGATCACCACGTGGTAGGCATTGTCCGACCCATCCGCCGCTACACCGACCTGCCCGCTTAGTATTGTACCCGATCCGGTAGGCATTGATTGGGGCAGAATACGTTGGTGGCTGAGGTCTGTGATTGTATTGGCGGGGTCGAATCCGCCATACAGGTGCGTGAACGGTACCATTACAAAGGCGTTCTCTCTGTTATCCGGTGCGCTGGACTGCGACTCGCCGGCATGGTATTTGGGCTTGTAGGTCCCTTTGGCCACATAGATTTTAAGCGGATTTTCCGCGTTCCAACCGGCGCCGGGGCCCCATTTTACACGCGCCCATTTCAAGGCATCGGCCAGGTCGCGGGCTGCGTTGGTCCAGCTGTTCCCGTTACCATCGGGCGTTGCTGCGTTTTGGTCTACATAAATAACATTGCCGGGTGAGGGCATAATGTTGATACCGCACAGTGCGTCTTTGCGATCGAAGTAAATAATCCAATTGTATTGGTTGAGTAATTGGTCCCGGGCTGCTGCGCCCTCACAAAAGACAAGTCCGGCGGCGTGGAGAACAACGTTTTCTTTTAGATTGGTCAGGCCGGCCCATCCCATAAGGGTATGATCGTAGTTCTCTGTGGAAAGCTTGCTGCCGCTAAGCATATTCGACATGGAGCTTACATTCGTTATATCCCATCCGCCGAGGTTCTGGTCAAAGCTATTCGTAAATTGAAGCATGCCGTCCATTTGCGTAACCTTAGCGACGTCCCACCTGCCGATATCCTGGTTAAAGGCAGTCGCGGAGTGAAACATAAATGCCATATTCTCAACCTTAGCGACGTCCCATTCGCTGAGATCCTGGTTAAAGGCGGATGCGTTATAGAACATGGTATACATATTGACGACTTCCGACGTTGTCCAGGTGCTGATATTCCCGTTAAAAGCAATCGCGTTATGAAACATTCCGGCCATATTAGTAACCTTGCTGACATTCCACTTGCTGAGGTCCTGGTTGAAAACCGTGGCGTTTTGAAACATACCGTTCATGTTCGTTACGTTACCGACTTTCCATTCTCCGACGGATCCGTTAAACGAGACGGCACCCTGGAACATAGCGTACATGTTCGTCACATTATCAACCTGCCAGCTATCGAGATTTTGGTTGAACGCGGTTGCGTTTAGAAACATATTATTCATGTTCGTCACTTTGAAAACGTCCCAACCGCCAATATTTCCATTAAAACGGCTAGCCCCGTTGAACATAAGGCCCATGCTCGTTACGTTCCCGACCTCCCAGTCGTCCAGGTTTTGATTGAACGCCTTAGCATTTTGGAACATAGTGGTCATATTAGTTACTTTCGAGACATCCCAGGTACTGATATTCCCGTTAAAAAGGGTTGCGCCATTGAATAAGGCGACCATATTTTTCACGTTTCCGACGTCCCAACCGTCTAAATCCTGATTGAATGCTGCGGCATTTTGAAACAGTGTATTCATGTTGTTCACCGTTGAAACATTCCAGGTGCCGATGTTTCCATTGAAACTGGCGGCGCCTCTGAACATATCACTCATCGTTCCCAGGACAAGAAATTCCCAACCGTCTAAATCCTGGTTAAATGCGGATGCATCCTGAAACATTCCGTAAGTCTCGGTTACTTTTGAAACATTCCATCCGTTAATGTTCTGATTAAAGGCTTTTGCGCCATTAAATACATGATACATATTCCGTATGTTCGACACATCCCAATGGCCGATGGGACTGTTCATGACGGCGGCGCCCTGAAACATGCTCCCCATGTTCGTCGCGATGCTCAGATCGGGTGCATCTGAAGCATTGATCTGAAGATTAGCGGCGCCTTTGAAAGCATTCTCCATGCTTGTCCATTTGGTAGTGCCCCATTGTTCTACGGACAGTATTTTGAGTTTGTCCCCGCTGTCATTGAAATAGATCCGTGGAAAGGCTCCTGAAATCACTACCCGGTAGGTGCCGGGGATATCGAAGGTAATGGTGACGCTGCCTGTTGCTGACAGCGTTCCCGTTATCTCCGGATCGTCGGTGTGCTCCCAATTTACCTGGTAATTATACCCGGTCCCATTCGTTGGTATCGTGATTTGATTGGGGAAGGAGGAGCCGTCGTTGTCAGTTTTCCAGGTAGTAATAAACGTATCGGCAGCCAGGGGCCGGGCAGCTTGTCCCGGGGTGCTGAGCAGTGCAGGCAAACAAAAATAAAACAAGCAGGAGATCAGCCGTCGTGCGGCGTCCTTAGTAAATCGTATTCTCATAACGAACGCTGGTAAAATTTTTTGCAGCGAATATAGGCCCTTATCCGCTGCAGAAGCTAATAACAGGCATGGACAAAAACATGGACAATCAGAAAATACCGTGTAGGCAGAATGCTGTTATAATCCCTTATTTGGACAAGTAGGTTTTATCGGGAAACTCCCAGGCGCTGCTATACGCGCATCTGTACTCACAGGATGTGAAAGCCCTCATTCTGACCGGAACGTTTCCAAGCACGAATCTCTTCAGCCGTCAATCCATCGTAAATGCAAATTCATCGTGGGCTTCGGTACGCCAGGCCAGGTGCTGTGTGGAGGGGGAAATCGCGAAAAGCGGCGAGAAGGTTTTGACCTTCACCGTGTTGCCATCCGGTAGGAATTCCAGGATCCGCAGCCAGCCGTCTCCGCCATTACCATGCCAGCCGCCCCCGAGGGCCTGGGCGTTGAAGACCATCTGGCTGACCGTTTTGCCCGCCGCATTCTTGTCGGTCCGGAAGCCGATATGTCCCATAATATCGTTGGGGACACCAATATGCCCGGAAAAAACCATCCGGATGTTTTTAGAAGGCTGCACAAGCTTGTCGAATACCGCCTTCCCGTAGTTACGGTCTTTCAGGGGATAACCCTCGGTTTCTATATGAGCGCTTTTGCTGTTCAGGTAGGAATGCGTCAGCAGGATGACGGAATGGTCCGTGTATTTGTCCTGGTTGACCACTTTCAGCGCCCATTCCAGCACGGCATCACGCGGGGCGAATTCCAGGACCATGAATAACAGCTTTTTTCCGTAAGGGGTGGTCATTTCATAGGTGGCATTGGTGAGGCTGGGGTTATGGTCACCGTCGAACCCGACGTCACGGAGCAGCTTCTGGTTGAGAAAATTCTTATCAACCGGGAAATAGTCGTTGTAAAACGTATGCCGGTTCTCGGCACTTACAAAGCCATAGTCGTGATTGCCCGTTGCCGTGAGATAGGGAACTCTTCCGTTCAGGCGGTCAAAAGCCGCGGAAACGGCCTCCCACTGCGATTTGCTTGGCTGGTTGCCGTTGGCGCCATTTGGGTTCAGGAAATTATTCTGCTCGACCAGGTCACCCGTACAAAGCACCATTTTCAGGTGAAGGGCGTCTGTGTTTTCCTGTATCCAGGCAGTCATCAGATCGAATACCGGCTGGTTCCGGGCAAATTTGACATACGTCTGCGGATCCGGGAGCAGCACCATCGACCACGATTGCGGATCGCTCAGGGCGGGCGCCTGATAGGGAGGAGCGGTTTGCGCAAGGACTTCCTGCCCGATCACCAAGGCGAGCAGTGCTATTTTCAGATAGCGGAAACAACGATGTTGCATGATAAAAATGGAATTGGTTCATTCTACCAGTAAAGGTACTACACGCCGGGTTTTAATCGTGCCGGCGATAAATAGTTTAACATTCCGAAGCGTGAAAAGGAATGCAGGGTTTGGAAACGGTCCGGGAGACGTGAAGAATCGTGTCTCCCGGACCGTCCATCAGGACTCACACGAAGAACAGCTTACCAGACTTGTCACCAGTTCTTTTGAAACACTCTGGCTTCGTTGGTAATACAGTGTTTTGATGCCGAGCTTCCATGCCTCGATCAGTAATTTGTTGACTTCTCTGACCGGTAGGTTCGAGGGGATATTGAGATTTAAGCTTTGCGACTGATCCACGTATTTCTGGCGGATGGAGGCTTGCTGGATGATTTCCAGCTGGCTGATTTCCTTAAAAGTCTTGAATACATTTTTTTCAAGATCCGTTAATTCCGCTATATGCTGCACACTGCCATGGTTCAGCATGATGGTACGCCATGTTTCCTCATTGTCAATTCCTTTTTCGCCCAGCAGCTTTTTCAGGTATTTATTCTTGCGCATGAAATTACCTTTTGCAAGACCGGCTTTGTAATAATTGCTGCTGAAGGGTTCTATACCCGGTGACGTTTGTCCGAGGATAGCTGACGAAGAGGTGGTAGGCGCTATTGCCAGAAGGGTTGTGTTTCTCCGGCCATATCCTTTCAGGACCTCCGGTTCACCGTAAATCATGGCGAGTTCCTTTGTTGCTTTCTCCGATTTGTCCTGAATGAACTGGAATAGCTGTGTCGTAAGCTGCTTGGCCTGCATTCCTTCAAAGGGGATCATATTTTTCTGAAGGTAGGAATGCCATCCCAGCACACCGAGTCCCAATGCCCGGTGCCGTTTGGCAAAACGGTTGGCGCTTGCCAGGAAATGATTCCCTTCTGTTTTCTCAATAAACTCCTGGAGAACCGCGTCGAGGAAAAAAACCGCCAGCCGAACGGCGTCTGTGTCTTTCCATTCATCGTATAATTCGAGGTTCATTGATGACAGGCAGCAAATGAAAGATTCGTCTTCCGTGGAAGGCAGCATGATCTCGGAACATAAATTGCTGGCGTTGATGCGCATGTTTTTATCCTTGTAAACCTGTGGTTTATGCAGGTTGACATTGTCGGAAAAGAAAATATAGGGAAGCCCTTTTTGCTGGCGGCTCTGCAGGATTTTTGCCCAGGTTTCCCGTTTCTCCATATCGCCGTCGATCATGCTCTGCATCCAGTAATCCGGCACGCAAACGCCTGAAAAGAGGTTCTGGATCGGGTGACCGATGTCTTTGATCTGCAAAAACTCCTCGATATCCTCGTGGTCGATATCCATATAGGCTGCAAACGCGCCCCGGCGGACCCCGCCCTGGGAAATGGTGTCCATAGCGGTATCGAACAGCCGCATAAAGCTCACGGCACCGCTGCTTTTCCCGTTATCGGTCACGGCGCTTCCCCGCGCACGCAGGTCGCCGAAGTAAGCGGAGGTCCCGCCGCCTATCTTCGTTTGCATGATCACTTCCCCGAGCTTGTGGGTAATGCCCTCGATGTTGTCCGGCACGTGGACGTTGAAGCATGAAATCGGCAGGCCGCGTTCCGTGCCCATATTGGCCCATATCGGCGAGCTCAGGCTCATCCATCCTCTTTCAACCATTTCCTGGAAAGCTTCCTTCAATTCCGGGCGATACAGGCGTTTTGCTGCAGCTGCGCAAACGCGTTCAATGGCGCCTTCCACCGTCTCTCCTTTCAGCAGATATCCTCTGTTCAGAACCTGTTCACTTTCGGTGTTTTTCCACCAGAGTTTGGGCATTTCATACTGGGGCGTTATGCCTTCCAGCAGATCCGATTCGGCAACTTTCATTTTTTACAATTTGTATGGGGTAGGTAATCCGGTTGAAACAGTGCTTAAAACAGGTCAAATGCCGAAATGCTTTTGTCATGTTTCGTATAATCTACAGGGCGTTTTGCGAAGAAATCGTCCAGGGCGTTGGCAAAAACCTCTTCTTCAAACCATTGGAATAACTTTACGTCTGCGATGGCAAGATTAAACTGACGCGGGAGCCCGATTTTCTGGAGACTGTCATCTGCACGGTATTTCATAAAGAGGATCAGGTCGTCTTTGTTGATACTGTCGATTGCGCCTTCACTGAAAATCCAGTCGATGATACGCGATTCTACCTCGATGGAAGAGCGGACCAGGCGTGTGATGTCAGCGATTGTCTGTTCATCAAAGATCTCCGGAAATTCTTCCCGTATTTTATTGACCAGGAAAATGCCGGCATTGGCATGGATCTGTTCGTCGATCGAGGTCCAGGCAATGATGTTGCTGACATTCTTCATCAGTCCTTTAAAGCGGGCAAACGATAAGATAATGGCGAACTGACTGAAGAGGCTTACATTTTCGATCAGGATAGCGAAAAGGATCAGTGAGGACGTGTATTTTTTCTTATCGGTCGCATTCGTATTCCCCAGGGCCTCGGATAAATACGCGATCCGTTCACGGATCACGGGGATTTCAATCAGCGTCTCAAATTGATTGTTATAACCCAGGACCTCCAGAAGGCGTGAGTAGGCTTCTGAATGCCGGAATTCACATTCCGCGAAGGTGCTCCCCAATCCGTTGAATTCGGGTTTGGGTAAGTGATGAAAAAGGTTTCCCCAAAAAGATTTTACAGCGACCTCTATCTGCGCAATGGCAAGCAGGCTGTGTTTGACCGCCGTTCGTTCTGCCGGGCTCAGATGGGAATGGAAATCCTGGGTGTCCGCAGTGAAGTCCACTTCGGAATGTACCCAGTAGGCTTTGTTAATGGCTTCCGTGAATTGTAATATTTCTGGATACTCAAAAGGTTTGTATTGTAGGCGTTTGTCAAAAATGCTCATATAATAATCCTGTTTTATAAATTGTCAGATAAGCCTGCGCGGGGGCATGGTGCTTCTGGAGACGTAGCTTGTCACCAATAAAAAGAGGGGAGCCGGTTGCCCTCCTTTTGGGGTGATCTTGTTAACAAATCTATCTATTTATTTCTCAAACTAATATTTTTTTGTAAACTTTATTTTGTATTTGTTTTATTAAGTGTCTGATTTTTAGGTGTTTACATGATTTAATTTGTAAACATTGTTGATTTTTGTTTGCTTTTAGTTATTGCGTAAGAATGATGAAAAGAACGGGATTCTCGAAGGGAAGCATGTTGGCCACGCAAAAAGAAGTAACACGGAGGCGCACAGAGGTAACACGGAGGCGCACAGAGGAAAGAACACGGAAGACGCAGAGAAAAGCAAGCTGTCTGACAGGGCGGCGCATAAGCCCCGGTCTGTCAGGTATTGGATGCCCTTATCCTACCCGGAGGCCCCGGAGAAGCGGCTTTTTCCAATCGTCACATTGACAGAATAGCCGGCGGAAGGATACCTCCCCGGCAGGAGCTTTTATAAGGATCGTCAGCGGTGAAAGCCGTAGCGCGGGGCAGCGACGCCTGCCGCTTTTTTCGGAGGCCGCGTCACCCCGGAAAGCTGGAAATTGGATTTTTTCCGACTTTCGCACATTAGTCCCGCAAAAGGAAAAGCAGGAGCCGGGATGGCTCCTGCGTCCAAACTATTTTGTCAAAGTGAAGGTGTACGTCGTATAGGTAAGCACTATTTTTTTACAGGTGTTTTCTGTCATTTCCAGCGGGATATCGGCGAGTGGCGTCCCTCCGCTAAAGACCGATACTACGACCGTTTCGTCATTAATGACGGCGTAAGAGATATCATCGTCTAGAGTGACAGGGAATAATACCTGAACAACATCTTTGAGGCCGCCGGTTAATTTACCGTCGTTGGTGAAAGTAATGTCGTACGGGCCCATGCTATTGGGGCCTACCGTTACGTTCGCTTTCCAGGATCCGACGACATTTTGGGACAGCGCCGGTGCAATGCATTCTTCTTCCTTTTTATCGTCTTTACAAGCGACAAAGGCGAATAAGACTACGGCTACTAAGAGAATTTGTTTGAACATGATAAAAGTAGGTTGAAAAATTATTTGAACAAGTTACTAACGAAAAAGGAGGTGCAAAATGGATGTTACTGCTGTTTATTCCCGATCCGTGGGTAATGCGTCAGCCCACTGTATTGGTCAGTGTACCGATGGGTTCTATTGAAATATGGATGGTGTCTCCTGCCTCCAGTGTAAATCCGGAATCGGGAATAATCCCGGTGCCGGTCATCAGGTAAACGCCGGCCGGAAAGGAGGTCTCCCGGAAGAGAAAGCCCAGCAGCTCTTCCGGTGTCCGTTTCATCTGGGAAATCGCTACATGACCACTGAAAACATTATGTCCCTGCCGGTTGATCGTCATTTCAATGAGCGTATTAGAGGAAAGCGGCGCCGGGTGAACATACAGGCAGGGGCCCAGCGCGGCTGCGCCGTCGTAGCTTTTGGCCTGCGGCAGATAGAGCGGATTTTCGCCTTCGATACTCCGGGAGCTCATATCGTTGCCAATGGTATAGCCGACGAGCCGGCCGGATGACGTGGCAAACAAGGTGAGTTCCGGTTCGGGCACATTCCATACCGAATCTTTGCGGATCCGGACCGTCCCATCGTCACCCACTACTCTCCAGGCGCTGGACTTGAAGAATAATTCCGGGCGTTCGGCGTCGTAGACACGGTCGTAGAAGCTGCCGCCTCCCGCTTGTTCCGATTCTTCCATCCGCGCCTCCCGGCTCCGGTAATAGGTCACGCCGGCGGCCCATACCTCCTGGGTGCCGATAGGCGGAAGGATTGCCGGCATGGGAATGTCGTCGGAAAACTGGATAGGATCGTGTTCCGCTGTGGCCGTCAGCAGCCAGTCGTAGAGGTCGTCCCGGTTAACGACGGCATCCCAGTCTTCGCCGGTAAGCAGGTAATACTCCCGGTCGGTTTCAACAAGTACCGCACTGGATGTTTTATAGAGTTTCATTTTTATAAAAAGGTTATTTCACCACAGATTGTACAGATCAGCAATCACCACGCATACACTCACACTTCATCAATCATAAATCGTCCTTCGTAAATCGTCCCTCGTAAATCAATAACCGGCATAAAAAGATTTCAGTTTTTGTGTAACCTGTTCGTAAAGAGGTTTGGTAAACTCGATAAACAGTTGCTGCGGGTCGGGCGGAGAAAGTTCCGTCGACTTGCAAAGCTTCACCTGCTCCGGGGTAAGCGCCCGTTCATCCCCGTTATAACTCGCCCATTCACAAAACCAGGTATACTGGCCTGAAAGCTTGTCCTGGTGTACTTTCTTTCGCGTATCAAAGGCTTCAATGCGCATGTCCAGGAGGCCTTTGGAAACAATGGTTTTTTTATGAAGGGTCAGTTTGGCCGTAACCTTGCCGTATACCGGTTTCTTTTGCCGGTTAACGGTGGTTTCACCCACCTTGACACTGTCTTTGCTGGTCACCGTTTCCGTGTTCTTTTCCAGCAGGGTTTGTCCCACTACAAAATCGTCAAATTGCAGGACGACTACATGATCCGGACGCAGTTTTTCTCGCTCAGCCTCTTCCGGTGTGTGAAAATGCACGAATTTATTGATTCTTTTACTGTTTTTCAGGAATTCATTGATCTGGTCCTGGAAATATTCGTGACTGAGCTGATAGCTTTTGGAGGTGACCGAAACCTGCTCCACTACCACATGAAAAGAGGCCTCCCGGAAAGCATCCTCGACCAGTAGATTAGCGTCCTTGTAGTTGGCGACCAGTGAGACCACCGCTTCAAACTGCTGATGGGCTTTCCGGGCGTTGTCCCGCCCGCCGAGCGACAACCAGCGGCTTCCTTCCCGGTACCGGTATTCGGCACCCTGCTGCCGGCTTGCCTGTTCCTGGTCGTAAAATGACCGGGGTTCAACGAGCGTCAGGCAGGCATTGCAGCTATTAAGCTGTTCATACAGCCGGTTGAGCGCTTTGTATTCGTTGACCAGCGCTTCGGGAGCGGTTCCTTCGCCATTGGCCTCCAGGCGTTTGATGGTGTTTAAATGGGCTTCCAATGCCCTGGGATAAGCGCTCCGGAGTGCCTCCTGCGACGAGGTATGCCCTGGATTGTCTTTCAGCTTGTCCGCTGCAAACACAACCGCCTGATCGAATTTGCCGTGTTTAAGCGATTTTTGCGCCGATTTGCATGCCGTTATCCAACCAACAAGACCAACCAGGACAAAAAAGACAGGGAAGGCCTTAAATTTCATTTCTGCAGCGTCTTTAGAGGTGACGTTCATCTATGGAGTTGAAAATATACAGTTCCTGCCCGCACATGGCAGCCGAATCGGTTTCAAGGCTATAACGTGGCAAATGTAAGCAATTTAGGGGTTCAACGGCTGTTTTTTTCCAATGAAATGTACACCAGCTGACTTTCCGGAGCATTGGGGGTATACTTATCGTTCAAAAGCAGGATGCCGTTTTCAAAAGGGACCAATCCCTCCCAGTTACTTCCCCACAGGTGTTCCGGAAGGTCGATTTCCTGCACGACCCGGATTTTTCTCCTGTTTTTCTTCAGGAGCAGCAGCCGGGCAAACGGATGGAGAGCGGATGGCTGCCCGATCAATTGACGATCGCGCGGCGGTAAACCTTGCTGGTATACTTTTTCTTCAGGTAAAGGGAAAAAGTAATTGATAGCCAGTATACGCTGTCCGTCATAGGAGGTCACATCCGTCAGCCTGAACGGGATTCCGGACAAGCGGATCCGCCGGGACTTTCGCAGGCGGGGATCTATGCGATAGGCGTAATTTCTTTTGAAATAGTTAAATTCGTAGAAGGCATATAAGTAGTTGCCGGCCACGCAAAGCGATTCGAATCCTGCATTGAAAATAGCGCTTCCGTCCTTTTGGACAGGCCTTTTCAGCGGAAATACCCGGGTAGTATCGAGGACGAAACGATTGTTTTCAAACAAACCCGTCAGGAGGTAGCCATACGGATCCGTGGCATCGGTCTCAACTGTTATAAAAAAACGGTCGCCGTGGAAGGCAATGGCCTCAAGCCCCTGGTAATCAGGAAGCATCGATTGGATTTTTTCAATACCAACCAATGAATGCTTCTGGTAGGAGGAAACCGGGAGCGTCGTGTCCCGGATACTGGCCGACAGCGCGGCTTCGGACAGGGAATAGATTCCCGCGGTAAACGCTCTGAACCGGTCATTCCGGTTTTCCGGGAGTAAAAATAGCCGGTCCTGGTAGCGGGCCATAGAGGAGAATTCCCGGCTGCCGGTACGGATCGAATCGGGGAGCTGGAAGGGAATCACCCCGGTGACCGCGTATTGGGCGATGCCGGGCAAAGCAGGGAACCAAACAAGCAGAAGACAGGCAAACAGGCGCATACAAGCCATAAGCGGAAGACGGGGGTCGGTGAAACGGGGCTGCATAAAAAAAGCCATGACACCTGGCCATAGCTTTCTTTCGAAACAAGTAAAAAAATCAGATCTTTTTTACTTTCACCGCATTAAGACCCTTTTTGCCATCGATTACTTCGTATTCAACCTGGTCCTTCTCACGAATAGTCAATCCTCCGAGCCCGGTTACATGCACAAAAATATCTTTGTTTGTCTCGTCATCAACAATAAAGCCGAACCCCTTCGCTTCATTGAAAAATTTAACTGTACCTGTAGGCATGATAATAAAATAAATAATAAAAAGAACAATAAACGAACACTTTGAACGCAAAGAAACAAAAATACTTGAAAAAACAAGCAGTTTTGTTAAATTAATTAGTAAACGTCGGAAGGGGTAAAAAGCCGCATTAATTTGGGGGCTTCTGCAAAGGGTTATTTGTTGATAATGAAGCTTTTTCTTATTTTAGCCTCCAAATTCTAAACTATAGGGCATGACATCGTTTCGGTATTTTGTGGAGGATCAGGTGTTCGGAGTTTGTGCGAGACTAGGTGAAAAATTGCATATTTCCGCGAGTAGTATACGGCTGTACTTTATTTATGCTTCTTTTCTGACCTTCGGGTCGCCCATTATTCTCTACCTGGTGCTGGCTTTTTGGATGGAAATCAGAAAGCATCTCCGGCGGCACAGAAGCCCTACCATCTGGGAGTGGTGATCACGCCGTCGGCTTCTTTTGAGGGAGTTCGGGATAGGTATGCCGGCCCTTTACAAAGTACTCCCAAACGACACTTTTATAGTAGAGCGGCGCTCTCGCATGGGTGCGCTCCCGGATTTTTGCCAGTTCGGGTACCAGGGCATAAAAGGCAAAATGAGCCCTGACGATGGCCAATACATCCGGGAAGGCGCCAGCAGCCATAAAACGGGCACTTGAGAGGCCGTCCAGCAGCAGACGGATGGTGATCGTTTTCCAGCGTCTGCCTTTCGGGAGGTTTTTGTAAAGCATTATGAGGTTATTGCGGTAGTTCAGGAAGGTTTTCCGGGGATTGGATTTGTGAAGGGTGCCGCCTCCGACATGAAATACCGTCGAACGCCCGTAATAGGTAATCCGGTAGCCCTTGTTCAAGAGTCGCCAACAGAGGTCGATCTCTTCCATGTGGGCAAAAAAGCGCGCGTCGAACCCTCCTGTCTGATGGAAAATACCGGCCCGTAAAAACAGGCAGGCCCCGGTCGCCCAGAAAACATCCTGCGTGTCGTCGTATTGTCCCTGATCCCTTTCCCGGGTATCGAAGATTCTTCCCCGGCAGAACGGATACCCCAGAAAATCCATATAGCCCCCCGCCGCACCGGCATATTCAAAATGGGTGGGCAGGTCATAAGCCCTTATTTTCGGCTGGCAGGCAGCAATCAGGGGGTCCGATTCCATAAAAGTGATCACGGGATCGATCCAGTTAGGGGTCACCTCAATGTCCGAATTCAGCAGGATGTAGTAATCCGCTGCGATGTGTTTCAGGGCGTGGTTATACCCTCCGGCGTAGCCTTTATTTTCACTAATGGCAAGGGTATGTACCTGGGGCATCTCGGCGTGCAGCCATTCCAGCGATTGATCCGAGGAGGCATTGTCGGCTACCCAGACGTCATGCCCGCCGGAATGGGCCAGTACGTTGGGAAGGAACTGCTGCAGATAATGTTTCCCGTTATAGTTGAGAATAACAATGGCTACTCTGGACATTGAGCGTTGGGGTAAGAAGTGCCGGATCCTTTCAGGAAGGAGGGCGTATTATTTTAAGAGACTGCTCAAATCCAGGCCCGGAATATTGGGTAACGACCCTTCGGTAGCATTTTTAAGGTGTTCTTTGGTTCTGGGTTCAATGGTCTCAATTGCTTTATTGACCGCCGCAATAATAAGGTCCTGCAGCATTTCCTTATCCCCGGGCTGCATCAGGGAAGGATCGATTTCCAGTGCAGTGACCTTTTTGTGGCCATTAACGGTTGCCCTGACAAGGCCGGCGCCCGATTCGGCGGTTTCGGTGAGGGTCCCCAGAGCTTCCTGAGCGGCCTGCATTTTGGATTGTAAGTCCTTTATTTTGCCCATCAGCCCCATCATATCTCCCAAATTTCCAAACATAGTAGGTAAGTTTCGTAAGCATTAAACTGTTTGCGGACAACTGCTGTCCGGCGTCAGCTTGCAAAGATAACAGCTTTCAGCGGATCAGTAGAAAAGTGCCCTTTTTTACCACGTTTTTTCCGGTAGGATCGGTCGCTTCCAGTTCGTACGCATAGCTGCCTGATGGGGCGGGATGCCCTTTGACCGTGCCGTCCCAGCCTTGTGTTCCGTCTTCCGTGTAATGCACGACTTCTCCCCACTGGTTGAAAATAGTCATTTTGAAGGCCTGCAGGAAAAGTCCCTTGACCTGGAAGTCGTCGTTATGTCCGTCCTGGTTAGGGGTAAAAGCAGTCGGAACCAGGAACCTGGCTTCCGGCGTAAAGGTCACAAAGTTGGACTCACTCATCCAGGAACCTGTTTTGTCCCTTATCAGCAGCCGGAAAGGAGTCGGGCCCTTCAGGAAGTCCTGATCGGGAAGGAACCCGTGGATGCCGGGGCCGAATGCTTCATGGGGGGAATTGTCCAGATAAAGTTCATAGCCGTCGATCTCGGACAGAAAGGGAGTGGCGGTGTTCCATTGCAGCTCCTTTCCCGCTTGCTGCAGCAGCACGGAGCAAACCGGCTGGCTGGGCTCTGAACGGTTTTCACAGGCATTCTCATAGAGCATCCGGTAGCAGTAGGAAAGTCGGGATGCATCCACACGCTCGTCTACAAGCGATTGGCGCTGGGAGGTAGCGGCAGTAACGGTCTTTACCTCAAAGGGTTCAAAAGGGCCGTTGCCGACGCTTCGTTCAATCGTCAGCCGGTAGTTGTCGGTATAGGCGGTAAAGGGCATTTCGCCGGAAAGGTAGATGGCGCTGTCGTGCTGTACAGTACAGTAGAGGCCGGTGACAGGCGACGGAATTACTTCCGACCGCCCGGTAACCGCCCGGGTGGCGGAATTGGAAAAGGCCTGTTGCGTATAGGCCCGGACCTGATACTGGTAAATGACCCCGCAGGTCACGTCAGTATCCACATAATCGAGTTGCTCCCGGTTGCGGATGGTGGTCAGCAGCCGGTCGTCACGGTAAACTTCATACCGCTCAAACCCGCTCTGTGCCGGATACTCGTTCCAGGAAATCCTGTTCTGTTCATTTTCACTGGCTGCCTTCAGGATCATCGTCGTAACCGGGTTCGATTCCAGGGCTTTTCCGCAGTAGTCACTGACAAATTTAATGGTAAATACTTCCTGGTCCTGTAAAACCAGGATGAGTTCCCTTTTTTCGCCATCCACCGACACCCCGGTTTCGGTAAAAGGTCCATCCGGGGGTTTTGTCCATACGCCGGAGCTGAAATCAGGGCCCAGTCCCGTGTAGGTAACCAGCGCCGGTGCGTTGAAATTGAGTTGCAGGCCATTGATCAGGAGTTCGGGGTCCGGAGTGCGGCGTATCCGGACGGTTTGTCTGTTCGGACGGCTTTCCGCGCAGGGCCCGGACGCAAAGATTCCGCTCACCGACAGCGTATAGCTGCCGTCGCGGTCATAGGCATGTGTAATGGCGGTATCGGCGCCGGAAAGCGATTGCACCGGCCCGCCATCGCCCCAGTCGATGGTGAAGGTCTCATAACGTTCCAGTTGCTCGTCAGGGATTAATTCAAGCTGCACGGATCCGTTGTTACAGGTGATAAGCCTGTAATTCGGCGGGGAATTGTCGATGACAGTAATTTGCCGGCAAAAAGTAAAGTCGGCTCCGTTGTTTCCGGTTTGTAAAATGGTATATTCACCCGGTAGGGTATAAGTATGCGACGTCAGGGCGGTGCCGGGCTGAGGGCCGGAAGCCCCCTCTTTAAAATCGTAGTGATACCGGATGTCCGTCCCGTCGGGAACCGTATTGGTTACGGTCACGGTAAGCGGGGCGCATCCTGCTTCCGGAAGCACGGTAAATCCGCCGTTGCTTCCGCAGATTTCCTGCTGTGCGATAAGCGGTGCCGTCAGGAGGCAAAGCAGCGGGATAAACCACCTGGACAGGAATATGGGGAAAAATGATTGCATGGGTGTGGGAATCGGAATTTGACCGGTAAATGAACGTTGGGTGGTACGGATGTTGTTTAGCTAATAGGATACAGGCGCATACGTTGAAAATGTTCTGTTAATAATACCGGGAAGCCCCTATATTTACGTAATAAAATAAATGTAAACTTAACCATTTTTCATCAACTGTAGTTTTAGTACATGAATAACGAAGCAATAACACTCGATCGCATCGAAGATGCCATAAACGATATTAAAGCCGGTAAAATGATTGTGGTGGTGGACGACGAAGACCGGGAAAATGAAGGAGACCTGATTTGTGCTGCCGAACTGATTACACCCGAAATTGTGAATTTTATGACCCGCGAGGGAAGGGGAGTGGTTTGTGTTCCCCTTACGGAAGACCGTTGCCGGGAACTGGAGCTCGATATGATGGTGACCCGTAACACGGCGACGCATGAAACTGCGTTTACCGTAACGGTTGACTTACTGGGACACGGATGCACAACCGGTGTTTCAGCCGGCGACCGGGCAAAGACTATCCTCGCACTGGCTGACCCCGCTACCCAGCCGCATGATCTGGGCCGGCCGGGTCATATCAATCCGTTGATGGCGAAAAACGGAGGAGTGCTCCGCAGGGCCGGACATACGGAAGCTGCGATTGATTTTATGCGGTTGTCGGGTTTGAAGCCCGTTGGCGTACTGATTGAAGTGCTGAACGAAGATGGAACGATGGCCAGATTGCCGGAGCTTCGTGTATTTGCAGATAAGTTTGACCTGAAACTGGTGAGCATTAAAGACCTGATTGCTTACCGCGTGCTGAAGGAAACACTCATCAGGAGGGAAGAGAAAGTGGATATGCCGACGGAATGGGGGCATTTTGAGATGATTGCCTATACCCAGACCAACACGGGCGATATCCACCTGGCAATGGTGAAGGGTACCTGGGAAAAGGACGAACCGGTGCTGGCGAGGGTACATTCATCCTGTGTTACCGGCGATATTTTCGGATCCTGTCGCTGTGACTGCGGCGCGCAGCTGCATGCCGCCATGGCAATGGTGGAGAAGGAGGGAAAAGGGGTGGTAATATATATGAACCAGGAAGGCCGGGGGATCGGCTTGCTCAATAAACTGAAGGCCTACCGGTTACAGGAGCAGGGGTGGGATACCATCGATGCAAATGTAGAACTCGGGTTGCCTTCGGATGCCCGGGATTATGGAGTGGGCGCTCAGATTCTGCGGGACCTGGGAGTTTCTAAAATGCGGCTGATTTCAAACAATCCCAAAAAGCGGGTTGGTTTGATTGGGTATGGACTGGAAGTGGTGGAATCCGTTTCTGTCGAAATTCCGTCTAATCCGTTCAATCAACGGTACCTGCTGACCAAACGCGACCGGATGGGTCACAACCTGAAAAACCTCACGCTGGCTTTACCCGATTCACAAGGCTAAGGTTTCGCCGGAAGGCTTTTCAAAACATGGGATTATGAGTATTTTCAGACGCTACAGCTATAGCAGCCTGATGGTTGCAGGAATACTGTCTGCCGTGCAGGCGCAACCAGGCCCAAAGATCAGTACCCAAACCGGGCAAACGGAATTTTTTTCGAAAGCGGCCGGACCGGCCGACGACATTTACGCCATCCACGAAAACGGAGCAGTAACCGTAAACCTGGAAACCGGGGCAATAGATGTAACAATCGACATGCGCCTGTTTGTACTGCCCAAAAAACTGATGACGCAACATTACAACGAAAAATACATGGAAACAGGGAAATTCCCGTTTGCAACCTTTTCAGGCAAGCTGGTAAGAGACCGGGATATCCGCGTTCCGGGAGTACATCCTGTTAAAGCCACCGGTGACTTTACGGTCCATGGCGTTACCCGTCACCGGACCTTTGCAGGAAAGATTCATACGAAAGGGGATACCTGTACACTGACTGCCGAATTTGGCGTGCAGTTAGCGGATCATGCTATTCCGATACCGGTTTTGTTTTTTACTAAAATTACAGAAGCAGTGCACGTAAAGGCTCGTTACGTACTGCAGTAGTGTCTAACAATATATGCCAAGAAAAATAGGGATACTTCTGCTGACTGTCCTGGTGGTTTGGGGCGTTTTGAACAGGGAGCTCTTGCAGTATGGGTGGATGCAGGCGAAAGGACAGCTGGCAATACTCTGGCACGTCCGGGAGGTTGCTGACGTGCTCGCTGATCCTGCCTACCCGGATTCGCTGAAGCTGCGGATCCGTTTGATCGAGGAAATCAAACAGTTCGGAGTGGATTCACTGGGGCTGACCCCTTCGGCCAACTATACCACCTTTTATGACCAGCAAGGACGTTCACTGATGTGGGTACTGACGGCGTCTGAAAAATACCGCATCCTGGCGAAGGAATGGAAATTTCCGGTATTGGGTACATTTCCCTACAAGGGTTTTTTTGATTCTACCCGGGCTGTTACAGAGCGGCAGGCATTGATCCGGGAGGGCTACGATACCCATATCAATGAAGCGGCGGCCTGGTCGTTGCTTGGCTATGTACGCGATCCGATCCTGTCTTCCATGCTGGAGCGCTCGGACGGCGGCCTGGCGAACCTTATTCTCCACGAACTGACGCATGGAACCCTGTTTGTGAAGGACAACCTGGAACTGAATGAAAACCTTGCTAGTTTTGTGGGTGACTGGGGGGCTATCCGGTTTCTGACCTATAAATACGGTCCTGATTCGGAGCAATTGAAACGCTACGAGTTCCGCAAAAAGTATAATGATGCCTGGGCACAGCACATGCTGCGGGGGGCCAACCGCCTGGATTCACTCTATCAGTCATTTGAGGCAGCGCTTCCCGAAACGGCAAAAGCACAGCAGAAGCAATTCCTGTTAAACCGTATATTGGCAGATGCCGATACACTTTTAGGGGGGCTGTATCCGTTGGATAGTAACGCTAAAGCGGGAGAGATTGCTGCCAATAATGCCTATTTTATAAGTTATAAAACCTATAAGTCGCAACAGAACCTGTTTCGGCAAGAATTTGAGCAGCAATTCGACAGTGATTTTAAAAGCTATTTTGATTACCTGAAAAGAAAATATCCATCGCTCTAACCCTGCCACCCATGAAAAAAGTGCTTATGCTTGTCGTTAGTTTAGTGGTAGGAGCTGTTGGGCTGATGGCCTTTAAAAAAGCAGACGTTCCGGTCCCCGATAAAAGCTTTGGGGTGGGAGAGAAGGTGGAGTACCGTATTCACTATGGCTTTATCAACGCCGCGGAGGCCCGGGTGGATATTGCCAAAAATGTGACCAGAATCAACAACAGACCCTGTTACCGGATCAACGTTTTCGGCCGGACCACCGGTGCGTTTGATGTTTTTACCAAGGTGAGGGATACGTGGCGTACTTACCTGGATACCACGGACAATGTGCCGCAGCGGTTTTACCGGAATATCAGGGAGAATAGTTACCGGAAGGAAGAAACTACCTATTTCGACCGGGCTGCCAACAAGGTTACCACCCAGACAAAAGATACGACCCGGATCTTCAGTGTACCGGATAATATCCACGATATCATCAGTGGCTATTATTACCTGCGAACGATCGACTATTCCAACCGAACGGTCGGAGAGATCATCGAGGTGCCTATTTTTCTGAGTGATGAGGTAATCAAAATGCGGGTCCGGTATGCGGGGCGGGATGTCGTGAAGACCAGGTTCGGGAGGATCCGGGTGTTCAAACTCAACCCGTTGATGCCTTCCAACAAAATGTTTAAGGGAGAGAACTCGATCCGGATATGGGTTTCGGATGATGCCAACAAGGTGCCTATCAAGGCGGAGGCTGATTTATTTATCGGAGCCCTGGCAATCGACCTGAAAGGATACAGCGGCCTGCAGGAGGAACTGGAATGGTATTGATGCCTCGACTGGCAAACATTTCCGAAATGCATGCTGCTCACGTTTGCCGGCTGGTCAGCCAGCTTCTGCGCAATTCCTGGAGCTGCCGGAAAGGGAATGGAAGCCGATTGGAACGTATGCAGTAGTACGGCCTGGAGGCGGCGCCGAACTTTCCGTAATAGTACTGCACGGAAGCTGCCTCCGGACTCTCGAAATCAAAACAAACCGGGCTGCCCGCCCAACTTCTTACTTGAAGGTCTACCAAGAAAGCCCGTGCATTTTTCTGCCTGCCGGTTGCATCGGCGGCGTTGAAAAGGTAGACAGGCCCCTGCTGCGGATCGGTGAGAAAGAGCGCACCTGCATGAAGATGCTTCCCCCGGGATGCGTAAGACAGGGTAGCGGCTTTCCGGTCAAGCAGTGCGGTCAGTAAACGGGCGAGGAGGGGATAAGCATCCCGGTGAACGCCACCCGGGATCAGATGGCTGTGATGCTGTCGGAACAACGTAATCAGAGGGGCAATGTCGTTGCTTGCCGTCACTTCCCAGCCAAAAGCTGCGGCCTGCCGGAGCTGGCACTTTAAGTCGGTATGATAACGCTCACCCAATTGGGGGTAGGGAGCAGACAAGGGAAGCCACTGCGTTTGCCGGACCGTAACAGGCAACTGCGGGAACTGCGACATTGCCAGGTCTACTGCCGGATGGTTCTCCGGATGGAAATGGTAGCCGGAAATATACGAAAAGCCTTTCAGGAGTGCTTGCAGCAGGACCGTTACGCGGCCGGCGTCCAGAGGTACGGTTGCGTAAATACCAAGGAACTGGCAAAAGAGCGGCTGCTGTACGACAGTTGTTCCCCACTTTTTGCAGACCGGGATGGGCAAAACGACCTCATAAGAGGCTCCGGAAAACCCGACCAATCCGTACCACCCGGGTGAAACGCAGTCGAGGTACCAGGAAAGTGCGTACAGCGTCGGAGCGTGTGAATTCCGGATACAGGCATCCCATTTTTCTACGTCAATCCGGTGACGGGGCAGCAATCGGGGCATTTTGGATTTACGATTTACGATTTTGGGTTTTTGGCATCTGATAGCCGATAGCTGATAGCTGATAGCTGATTTACGATTTTGGGTTTCGGGCATCTGATAGCCGATTTCTGATAGCTGATAGCTGATTTACGATTTTGGGTTTCGGGCATCTGATAGCCGATTTCTGATAGCTGTCCGTCCTGAGCTGCATCTACCTGTCATCCAGCTCTTTTGTATTTGTAAAAATACTCCCGCTCTCAGGATGACACGACAGGCTATTATTGATTTGTTATATAATGTGCTTTATGCCAGTAAGTTGCGAATTCAGCTTAGCGGTCTTTTCCCAATGTTATCAATAGTGTTTTTTTATGAAATAGAATTACCGCTCAGGATGCCATCCTGCATCGTAAACCGTAAATCGTCCTTCGTACCTCGTAAATCAAACCTACTTCAGATAACTCTGGATCCGTTGCAGTGTTTCTTCCGTATCCGGGTTGGAGGTCAGCATTTCCTGGATGGCCTGGACAGAATGGATGATCGTGCTATGGTCGCGGCCGCCAAAGTGGCTTCCGATCGATTTTAATGGTAAGTCCGTATGCTCCTTGGCCAGGTAAATCGCCAGCTGACGCGGGTACACGATTTCCTTTTTACGGCTTTTACTTTTCAGGTCTGCGATCGTAATCTTAAAATAATCGGCTACCGTTTCCAGGATACTGTCGATGGAAATCTCCTTGCTCTGGTCCATGACGATATTGCGCAGTGTGTTTTTCGCGAGTTCCACGTCTATTTCCCGACGCGTAAGAGAAGCCTGCGCCATCAGGGAGATAATGACTCCCTCCAGTTCCCGCACGTTGGTATTCACACTATGGGCGACATATTCTATGACATCGTAATTGATGAGAATCCCCTCGCGTTGGAGTTTCTTTTGGATAATGGCAATACGCGTTTCGAAATCAGGAGCTTGTAAGTCAGCAGTCAGTCCCCATTTGAAACGGGAGAGCAGCCGGTCCTGCAGTCCTTCCAGCTCCCGGGGCGGCCGGTCGCTCGTCATAATGATTTGTTTGCCGAGCTGGTGGAGGTGATTGAATATGTGGAAAAAAGTATCCTGGGTTTTTTCTTTTTTGGACAGAAACTGGACGTCATCAATGACCAGCACATCGACCTTCATATAGAAATCGGTAAAAGAAGAAAGTGTATTGTTCCGGATAGCGTTGATGAACTGATTGGTGAATTTCTCCGATGACACATACATCACCACCTTGTTGTCGAAGTGGTTGCTGATGTAGTTGCCGATTGCCTGCACGATGTGGGTTTTACCCAGACCAACATCGCCGTAAATCATCAGCGGATTAAAGGACGTTGCCCCCGGGCGCTGGGCAACAGCTAGTCCGGCCGAACGGGCAAGCCGGTTGCAGTCACCTTCAATAAAGTTATCGAAGCTGTAGTTAGGGTTCAGGTAATTGTCCAGCTGCAGCGAATCGTGGTCCTGCGACGGATGAGCTGCTTGTTTGCGGGGGTCGTTCTGAAAATTATCCGGACGGCCCGGAAAGGGCTTCACCGCCGCGGTGACATTCATCGTAAGCGGTTTGTGTTTTTCATTTCCCGGATCAACAATGATCTCATATTCGAGCATCCCATCCTTTCCGATCGCATAATCCAGCGCTTTCCGGAGCACATTGACATAATTATCTTCCAGCCATTCGAAAAAAAACTCGGTCGGCACCTGGATGGTAATTACCTTATCAACCAGTTTGACAGGGCGTATGGGTTCAAACCAGGTTTCGTAACTGGCGTAAGGAACACTATCTTGGATTACCTTTAAACATTTCTCCCACACAACCTCCACTTCTCTGGGTGGAGCTATATTCTGTTTGGTTGTATCAGGATAATCGTATGGCATTTTGTTGCAGGGAATTAACGTTACGGTGTGCTTCCCCCTGGCGGGAAAGGGTGACGAAGTTAATGCTAGAAAATCTCTTAAACAAGTTTGAAAAACGATGTACCGGAATAATACAAGAGGGTCCCTGAGGGATCCCGCAGGAGCTATTCCTCTGGTTGAAAAAATGTAATCGGGTGGGGCAACGGCGAAAGCAGCCTCTTGTAGAAGCGGGCACAAGGAAGGCGCTGATGCTCCGGGCGCAGGATAGTTAAACGCCCGGATTGGAGGGAAATCCGGGCGCTGGTGTGGCTTAGAATGGATTGCTTGCTTAATAACTTTGATTCTGAATGAGATAACCTTCCAGGTTGGAGGCGCCGTCAATAGCTGTCTGGGGAATAGGGAAAACCCGTTTTTGTACGTTAGAACTGGTTTTTTCGGTCCAGGTACCTTCGTACTTGCCAAAACGGATCATATCGGTCCTTCTGAGCATTTCCCAATAGAACTCAAAACCACGCTCGCGGAAAAGGAGATCCAGGTTCATCTCAGTTAGCGGCGGCGGCGGGCTGGTGGCCGTGCGGGAAGCTCTTACGGTGTTCACATCGGCGAGCGCCCCGGCCGCATCATTGCTTCTGCGAAGTTTCGCCTCCGCCCGCATCAGGTACACATCGGCCAGGCGCAGGAGGGAAATATCGGCCTCTCCCTTGTTCCGGCCGGAATCCGAGACACGGCTGAATTCGTATTTCTCTACCCGGTACCCGGAACTGTAGCCGCTGCCTGCCGTGGTGAAGTCTATCCGCTCTGTGAAATCGACCGAGAGATCCGGCCGGTTACGGGTAAGGTTGGTGAGTTTCCCGACTTTCAGGCGGCCGTCAGGACAGCGTAGGAATACCCCGTTGACACGAATGGCGCCATACTGCTGGCCCCGCAGGATTCCCCGGTTGACCTTATAGTCGGCGTCGTTGATACAGGTATCGGCAGGATTGGAATAGACCGACATGTTTTCCTGGTAAAACCGGGGGTCGACAGAGAGGTCTTCGCTACCATAGGCCTCTACCCAGGTGCGGTAAAAGTCCGAAGTAATACCCGGTCCGTCCGTTCCGTTGGCTGCCGGGAACTGCGCCAGCGGAAACTGATCGCCGGCCAGTGAGAAGTACGAAAGCCTGTTGTGACCATTCAGTTCCGGGCGCTGGTCAATCGCAAAGATGAGCTCGGAGTTTGTGTGGTTGTCGTTTCCGAAGATTGAAAAATAGTCAGACGAGAGCTGGTATTCTCCGGAGTTGATGATTTTATCACAATAGGAAATGACCTTATCCATATCGCCGTTATCGAAACTGAACTGGGGGGTGTAAATATCCCGGTAAACCGCGGCATTCAGGTACAGCCGTGCGAGCAATCCCCAGACAGCCGCTTTGCTGATCCGGCCGGAACCCACTGCGGCCCGGTTCTGAAGGACCGGCTCCACCTCCAGCAGCTCACTTTCAATATAGCTGACTGCGTCCTGTCCCCGCAGGATAACCGAGGTGGTTCCGGGATCTTCTTTCATAAAGACCAGTCCGAACAGATCGAGCGTCAACAGCGAATAATAAGCCCGCATGGCCCGGGCTTCCGCCAGGTAAAGGGGAGCGTTGGGATCCCTGAGGGCGGGCAGGGTGGTAATGGCCGTGATTGACCGTGAGATGGATTGTACAAGGTAGTTCCAGGTGCTCCGGATGTTGGGATCCGTGCTGGTGTAGTTATGGGAATGCATGGCAAGGTAAATGCCGTTGTCGCCCCAGTCGGTTCCGCCCCTGTAGGGCAGTATGGCTTCGTCAGTAGAGATTTCCTGCAGGGCAAACATGGTGGTATGCCGGAACATTTCAGGAAGGTTGGCATATACCGGGACGAGCAGGCCCCGGGCGGTTTCGGCTTCCGTAAGATCGGAAGTGAAGGTTTCGTCCAGTACTTTTTCTTCCAGGTTGGTACAGGCGTTGACGCCGAGCAAAAGGCCGGTAACCGTCAGGGATATGAATTTCTTAAACATGGGTGTTGCTGTTAAAAACCTACATTAATTCCAAAAATGATCGTTCTGGCCTTGGGGTAGCTCAGGTAGTCGATCCCATAAGACGATACCCCGTTGATGGCCCGGTCGTTATTGACCTCCGGATCAAAACCGTCGTATTTGGTAAACAGGAGCAGGTTCTGTCCGGTTACCGACACCCTTACGGAAGAAACCCAGTCGCTGATGCCCAGACGGGAGGTATTGAGGTTATACCCTAATACGGCGTTGTTCAACCGGAAATAGGCGCCGTTTTTCAGGTAACGGGTGGAAACCGGCGCGGAATTGTTAACGGATTCTTCCGGAGACTCCAACGCCTCCCGGGTCGTGTTGATCCCCTTCGACAACCGGAGTTTGTAGAAGTTGGAGTTGGCCGTATTGTCGTAGACCTTGTTTCCGCCGATGCCGTTAAAGTTAATGGCGAGGTCAAATCCCTTGTAGGCAATGTTTCCGTTCACGTTGAACATCCGGGTAGGGAGCGCCGTGCCGGCCACAATGCGGTCATTGTCGTTGCTGATACCGTCGCCGTTGAGGTCGTTGAAGCGGCTGATCCCGTTTTCGTCAAAGCCGATAAACTCCCGCAGGTAAAAAGCCCCGATGGGATGTCCGTTGATGTAGCCATTGATGGTGGCAGAGGTAAGGCCGGAGCCCTGTGCTGCCCCGGAAGGGATGACGGTATAGGGCGAGTTGCTTACTTTGTTCTTGATGAACGTAAGGTTGGTGCCGAATCCGTACCGGAAACCGCTGGCAAGGGACTTACGGAAGTTGATATCCAGCTCGATCCCCTGGTTGACGATGCGCATGTCCCCGACATTGGTCCAGTAGGTTCCTGCAGGCTGCACCGGATCGGAAGGGATGACCTCCAGGAGGATATCCCGGGATACCTTGTTGAAATAATCGATTTCACCGCTAAGCGCTCCTTTCAACAGGGAGAAGTCCAGTCCGATGTCCGTTTGCGAGGATACTTCCCACTGGATGTTGGGATTGGCCAGGCGGGAGTAAGTAGTTCCGGGTGAGTAAACACCTCCATTGTCGAGCGGATAACTGGTGGAACCGCTCACTGTGGAAGTAAACAGGGCCTGGGTGATTTTGGAAGGGATTTCCTGGTTCCCGGTCTGCCCCCAGCCGGCCCGCAGCTTCAGGTCCGAGAAAATGGAGGACTTAAGAAAATCTTCCTCCGAAAGCCGCCAGCCCAGCGAGAAGGAAGGAAATACCCCGTATTTGTTGTTGTCCCCGAACTTGGAAGAACCGTCGATCCGGAGCGTGGCGGTCATCAGGTACTTTTGATTGTACTGATAGGTGACGCGGGAAAAGAAAGATTGCAGTTCGTTTTCCAGGGCGTAGCCGTAAGGCTTGTTATTGATCATGGTCAGATCCTGTCCTAATCCCGGGTTATAGATCGGCTCTACTTCAGAGATCGGGAAGCGGTTGATACTGAAACTGCGCTCCTGGAGAAAAAAGTGCTGATAGGAATGTCCTACCAATGCCGAGAAGTTGTGCTTTTCCGTATCCAGGGAATACGTGATGTAGTTTTCAATCAGCCTGTTCGAGTTTTTCCGGTTAATGGTTTGAAGCCGGCCTTCCTGGTAAGGCTCTTCATTGGGCAAGGATTGGAAGTCGCGTTCGGAAACGGAGTTGTCGATCCCGAAATTGAGCTTGTAAACCAATCCTTTAAACAAGGTGACGGAAGGGGAAATATTCCCGATAACTCTGTTGGTAACCGTAATATCCTTTTCCAGGGCTAACGGGATCAACGGGTTGGTGCCGTCGGTATATTGGTAGGGTTCCCCGTCGGCGTTATAAACCGGGTACGTGGGATTGGCGGTCAGTGCACCCCCGATCATCCCCTGGATGGGCGGACGCTGGTTTTTGGTATTGGCTGCGTTCAGGTTCACATCAATCGTAACCCGGTCCTGAAGCATTCGCTGGTTGATGTTGATCCGGCCCGAATACCGGTTCATATCGTTGTTCTTAAGGATCCCTTCCTGTTTTTGGATACCCAGGGAGCCGTAGTAGCTCAATTTATCCGTACCTCCTCCCAAGGACAGGTTATGCGTATGCGTTTTGGCAGTCCTTGAAATTTCCTTTTGCCAGTCGGTAGCCCCGCCCTCATCGATCAGGTCTCCGTCCAGCGCTCTCACTTCCGCCCGGAATTCGTCGGCGCTGAGAACCTTCACAGGGCGCGCCATAGTAGAGAGGCCAAGGCTTCCGGAATAATTCACATGGGTAAAGCCGGCTTTCCCTCTTTTGGTGGTAATGAGAATAACGCCGTTAGCGCCCCGGGCTCCGTAAATAGCGGTAGCAGAAGCATCCTTCAGGACGTCCATGGACTCAATGTCTTCGGGGTTAAGGAAACTCAGCGGGTTGGTAGCCCCGCCTGTAGAAGAGTTATCAAGTGCCATCCCGTCAATTACAAACAAGGGTGTACTCCCTGTTCGCACGCCCCCCGGGCCGCGGATGGTAATACTTTGGCTGCCTCCCGGTTCTCCGGTGGCGGAAGTAACATTCACGCCCGCGACTTTACCCTGCAGCAACTGTTCCGGTGAATTGATGATCCCGCTATTGAACTCGGCGCTTTTCAGGGATTTGACCGAGCCCGTAATGTCCTTTTTAACGGTGTTCCCGTAACCTACCACGACCAGCTCCCCTAAATTGGAAACCAGTTCTTTCATACTGACAGCCAGGGAGCTGCTATTGGCAGCGGTAGGGACGAAGCCGGTGATGACTTGTTTTTCAAAGCCGATAAAGCTGAATTGCAAATCGTAAGAGATGCCTTCCTGGATGTTATTGAACCGGAATTCTCCGCTGGCGTCGGTAGTGGTACCTTGTTTATTGCCGCCGTTTGTCTCATTGATCAGTACCGTGACGCCTGGAAGGACCTCTCCGGTATGCGCGATAACAACCTTTCCGCTGAGTGACAGCACAGCAGAAGGTGCAGAAGCGGCATCGGGCCGGACAGCGAAGGGACTGCTGTATGCAATCAGTTGTGTTGCGGACAGCAGGGCTAAGAAAAGCAATCCCTGGCCTGTGAATTGCTTTAAATGCCGGTAAAAAAGTTTTTCCATAAATAAACAAATGGTTTGACTGGTTAAGCAAAAACGACGTTACCTCGGGTGTTGCTACTTCGGAAGTAGCGACTTTGGGAGTCCTGTGTTTCGCGCATAATGAGAGTTTGTTGCTGCAAGATTGCGAATTGTATTATTAAAATAAATACTATAAAATAATTAATCCTTATGCAAACGTTTGAAAAAAGATGCAAACGTTTGAAAAAAATGGCTGCCGTCACCCGGCTACCGTCGCAATGTTACATAAGGAATCCGGTCAGCGCGGGTGACAGGGGATTATTAAATTATGAATTTTCAGGTGATTACGGACGACAACGGCCCGTTGCCCGGTTGCGCGTTCGTTTCAAAAGGAGAAAGAGTTTCACGGCCGTGTTGAAATTACCGGCGGATTATCCTTATTTTTGAAACTGGTTTATAGGAGCCGCCTGTTGTATACATGCGTTGAACAATTGTTTAGCTTGGTTTTAATACTATAAATGGCGAGCACACCCACTTTATTCTTAGTTTATTGTATACTGGTACTGGTGCTGCTGGGTGTCGTGTTAGGTGGCCGGGTATTCCGGGTACCGCGGCTGCAACAAACAGGAGCCATCGGATTGATCGGTGTTACGGTCATCTGGTTTTATTACGTCATTATCGTGGAAAGCAGCAATGCGCCGTTTATTGACGACTACAACCTACTCGATACGTTTCACCGAATGGTATATGCTCCGGAATGGGGCGACCGGATGAAGGCGCTTTTTGAGCAGGTCAATCAACATCGATTCGCTTTCGAACGCGTCCTGATGTACGGCATTTTCCGGGTAACCGGGTCCCCTGCCGTTCACATCCAGATACTGGCGGGTAATCTGTTCCTGCTGGGAATTCTTTATCAGCTCTATCTTGTCTTCCGGGAAACGGACCTGCACCTGTTCTATTTTGTTCCGGTAGCCTTGCTGCTGTTCAGCCTGTTGTATTATGAAAACGCTATCTGGGGCATAGCCGCGATGCAGAACACCCCGCTGCTGTTTTTTTTACTGCTTGCTGCACGGGGGATCAGCCGGGAAAGTGTGCCGGGTGACCGGATGGCGTTGGTCAGTGCAGTGGTGATTTCGTTTATCAGCGGGAACGGGATCGCGGTTTGGCTGGTGGGGGCTGCGGTGATGGTGGTGCAGCGCCGGTACCGGATGCTGCTGCTGTGGTTGGGTGCCGCATGCGCAGTGCTGGCATTTTATTTCCTGTTTGACTACCAGTTTGTTGCTTCTGACCGGACCAACCTGTTCCGCTATCCGGTTAATAATTTCATTTACCTGGCCGGCTTTATGGGAAGTATCTTCCTGGGCGACTACACGCATTTCGAGCACCGCCAGTATTATCCTGACATGCTGCTTTCGGTAGCCGGCGGTTTGATCATGATGGGAATCTGCGGTGTCTGGCTGTTATGCACCTGGTACAACAGGCGCTCTAAAAAACGGCGTATCTACTGGTTGATGACCGTGGTAATGTTATTCCTGCTGGGAACGGGGGCGATGCTGGTGGTCAGTCGCCCCGTGGAGGCGAACATCCTTCGCGGCGGGGAGGTTTTTGCCAGACGTTACGTGATTTTTGGTACGATGTTCGCAGTGTGTGTGTATCTTGCGACGCTCTACCTGGTTCGGAAGCGATCTGTAGGGCGCACGGTAACAATGGTTGCCGGGATTACGATAGGAATTGCAATGAACCTGGGAGGATACTACCTGTTTTTGCCGAAACTGTTTAAGCAAAAAGCGACGCTCGAACTGGACACGTACTACATACAACATCATAATTATATGCTGCTGTCGGCCGGGAACCGATATGGTGAACGTTTGTTCTGGAACCACCCCTCGGCTTTTATTTCTATCGTTCAAAGACTGGAAGAAACCGGGATTTACCGGTTCGGGACGACAGCCGACAGCACTTTTCGGGAAGACAGCCTTACGAACGGGCGGAATTGGCAGACAAAAGTGACTTTCCACCAGGAAGCCGGGTTCGCTCCGGAGAAAGAGCGCCTGGTGACATTGGAAGCGGCACCGGCAGGGACTGAAAAACGAAAGCCCGTCTATTTTGTGCTGAAGTCGGACCATACAACGTTTATACTTCCGGCCCTGGCCCGCTTAACTCCCCCGGGGGAACTGGTGAGCCGACGCGCTTATCTCACCCCTCCGTATTCTTATACGTTTCCAAGGATGAAGTTCCCGGCAGGGAATTATGAGATCCGGATTGTTGTGGAAGGAGCAGCGAAACAGCTGGAAATGATTAACACCGGACAACTGTTACCTATGTAGTCGCAGAACGTCTGAAAACCAAACGGATAGTAACTAATTAATTGGACAAAAATGGTAATGAGAAAGTTTTTTTGGATGCTTGGGGGAATCGGAGTGCTTTTCGCCCTGACACAATGCTCAATGAGCAAATCCGTCAGGGAGGCCAGGGCATTGGGAGATTGTAAATTTCGCCTGGCAGGGGCGGATAGTGTTTATCTGGCAGGAATTGATGTAAAGGAGTTTAAGGAAATCAAGGATTTTAAGGATATCGACCTCCTGCGGTACCCTGCACTGGGCGTCGGACTGATGCGGAAAAGTGTCCCGTTAGATCTCCGGATTACACTGGAGGCGAGTAATCCAACCCGTCAGATAGCCGGAGTAGAGCAGGTAGAATATAAGGTGCTGTTGGGGAACAGCGAAATTTTCAGCGGATTCCATAACCAGCGTATTGAAGTGCTGCCCGGAACCGGTACCACCCTGATTCCCATACAGCTGAGCACGAATGCCTACGGGTTGGTAATGGATAATCAAACCCGGAACGATTTCCTGAAATTACTGGAAGCGCTGACGAGTACGAAAGAGCAGAAGGCTGCCAGGATGCTGATTAAACTGAAACCCACCCTTGCTTTCGGAAGCAAGCAGGTTAATTATCCGGGGTACATTACATTTGAACAGAATATTACGGCAGATATGCTGTTAAGCCGCTAACAGTTCATGAAATTATATGTAGTGCCTACCCCTATCGGGCATCTGGAGGATATTACGCTGCGGGCGATCAATACCCTGAAAACGGTCGAACTGGTCCTGGCAGAAGATACCCGTACTTCCGGTAACCTGTTGAAACACCTGGGAATCAGTAAACCCATGCAGGCGTTTCATATCCACAACGAACATCAGACCGTCGGTCGCCTGGTGGAACGAATGGCGAAGGGAGAGACCATGGCACTGGTCTCGGATGCAGGTACACCGGGAATTTCGGACCCGGGATTTTTGCTCATCCGGGAGTGTATCAAAAAAGGGATTACGGTGGAGTGTCTGCCGGGCCCCACTGCCTTTGTCCCGGCGCTGGTCAATTCGGGCTTACCCTCGGACCGTTTTGTATTTGAAGGCTTCCTTCCGCATAAAAAGGGACGGCAAACCCGCCTCGATACGTTGTCGGCCGAACCCCGTACCATGGTGTTGTACGAATCACCGCACCGGCTGGTCAAAACCCTTCAGCAGCTTGCCGCCTGTATGGGCAGTGACCGGCAAGCGTGTGTCTCACGGGAACTGACCAAAATCTACGAAGAGAATGTGCGTGGAAGTTTAGAAGAAATAATTGCTTATTTTGCTGAAAAAACAATAAAAGGTGAAATCGTCATTGTCGTCGCAGGAAAGGAGTAAAGACCATCGTAAGCAGATTCGTTTGATACTGCCCTTTTTAGGGTGGCTGTTCCTGTCCGGGCTGCCGGTAACGGGTTACCCGCAGCAAGCGGGAACGAAGGTCAGCCTGGTCACTGTCGGACCGGGGACTGAGCTGTATTCAGCTTTCGGGCACAGTGTATTATGGTTCAGCAATCCTGAGACAGGCCTGGACCTGGCCTTTAACTACGGGACATTCAGTTTTCAAACGGATAATTTCTACGTCAAGTTTTTGAGGGGAACCCTCCCGTACAAGCTGGATGCCGGGCAGCTGGCCCCGCAAGTACACCATTGGATGGCTGAAAACCGGACGGTAAGCGAGCAGGTATTGAACCTGTCGCCAGACCGGAAAGAGCGTCTGCTGGCATTGCTTTCGGAAAATTACCGCCCTGAAAACCGCGAATACAAGTACCTGTTTTTTTACGACAACTGTGCGACCCGCCTGCAGGATGTACTGGTGGAAGCCGTTGGGGATAGTCTCCGCTATGAGGGATATACCCAGGATTCACTGAGTTTCAGACAATGGATCGACCGGTATGCGTACCGGCAAAATCCCTGGGCCGATTTTGGAATGGACCTGGCGATCGGTACACCTGCTGACGAAATAGCGACACCGATGCAAGCCACTTTTTTACCGGATAACCTGAGCAAAGCCTATGAGGGGGCGACGACTTACCGCGATGGTGAATGGGTGCCCCTGGTGGCTGCCACCAATACCTTGTTTACGGCTGCACCGGCTCCGGCGCGGGGATGGCTCACTCCTACAGTGTTGTTCTGGTTGCTGGCGGGACTGACGCTGGTACTGACCTGGTGGCAGCGGAAGCGGCAAAAGATTGATTATACGTTTGACCGGCTGTTGTTTGGCATTTGCGGACTGGCCGGGTGTTTCCTGCTGATCCTGTGGTTTGCGACCGATCATGGCGTAACGGCCGGGAACTGGGATGTCCTTTGGGCCTGCCCGTTACTGATCCCCATGAGTTTTTATTTGTCTCCGAAAAAGAAAATAGCATGGCTGCAGCTTGCTTTGATCGGGTATGGCGTTCTCTTATTGGCAGCTACCATTAACCTGGAGAAGCATAACCTGGTTTTGCTGCCCATTTTGCTGATCCTGATCATCAGGGTCTATTATATCAATAACTCACAGTCCCAACTCCCAACCATATGAATCTGGAAAGTATCACGCAACAGGTACAACTCCTGGTCCGTCAGGCTTCTGCTTTTATACAGCGTGAAGCAGCATCGTTCAGTGCCGCCAATATTGAGTACAAAGCCCTCAATAACCTGGTTTCGTATGTTGACAAGGAAGCCGAGAAACTGCTGGTAGCCGGATTGAGGGAAATCCTGCCGGAGGCCGGGTTTATTACAGAGGAAGGCACTACCGGTGCAGCAGGCGATCCTGAAGCGCTGAACTGGATCATCGATCCGCTGGACGGGACCACGAATTATATTCATGGCCTTCCCGTGTATTGCGTGAGCGTGGGACTGGCAGCAGGAAAAAAGCCGATTGCCGGAGTGATCCACGAACCGAACCTGGATGAAATGTTCTATGGCTGGCAAAACGGCGGGGCCTGGTGTAACGGGCGCCGCCTGAGCGTCTCGGCCGTGGGTCGCCTCAGCGAAAGTCTGCTGGCTACCGGCTTTCCGTATTACCGCTTTGAAAAACACGACCGTTATATGAAAATCCTGGAAGTGCTGATGCAGAAAACCCACGGGTTGCGGCGACTGGGTGCTGCGGCAGTAGACCTGGCCTATGTGGCTGCCGGGAGGTTTGAGGGGTTTTACGAGTATAACCTTAATTCCTGGGACATGGCGGCCGGGGTGCTGCTGATTGAAGAAGCGGGCGGCATCGTAACGGATTTCAATGGAGCAGATAATTTCCTGTTTGGGGGGGATATAGTGGCAAGCGGACCTGTGCACCCGGAATTATTAGCGGTAATTAAAACGTATTTTTAAACGGCAGCAAGTTGGAAAACATGACAGACCTGGAAAAATTACAATACCCGATCGGGCGCTTTAAGGCTGCGGAAAGCTACACTCCCGGGGAGGTGAAAGCGGCCATTCAGATAATCAGCGCCATTCCTTCCCGGTTCATTAACTTATTGGGCGACTGGCCGGAAGGCCGGCTGGACACACCGTACCGGCCGGGAGGGTGGACGGTACGGCAGTTGGTGCACCATATGGCCGACAGTCATATCAACTCTTATTGCCGCTTCCGTTTGGCGCTTACAGAGGAGCGTCCGACCATACAGCCTTATGATGAAGTACAGTGGGCCGAACTGGCAGATGCCCGGTCTGCCCCTGTGGAACTGTCCCTGCAATTGTTGAAATTCCTGCACTACCGATGGGTGGTGTTGCTCAATTCGCTGGATGAGCAGGACTTGAAACGCACGTATTTTCATCCGGTTACACAAAAAGTTTATCGCCTCGATACTGCCATCGCCCTGTATGCCTGGCATAGTGAGCATCATTACCAGCATGTTTTTCAGCTGGCGCAGCGGAATAGCTGGTGATCAGGAATGATAATGTGCAAGAAAGTGTTACTACTGGTAGGTACCCATGAAAAATACCTGTTAGCAGAATGGAACAACTTATTGTAATGCTGTTATTTACCGGAGCCATCGGGTATATCGGCTTTCGTGCCTGGAAGGCATTCGGAAACCGGAAAAAGGGCGGCTGTGCGAAAGGGTGTGGCTGTGAATAGTTGAAAATGCCTTGGGGCCCCGTTCGTATGAAGAATAGAAAAATCTATCGTTGGCTTTGGGCAATTCCGGCAGGGCTGGTAATCATTATCGGCGCGATTTTATGCTGGACCTATCTGAATAAAGAGATGGTCTTCACGAAGGCAAAAGAAGCCGTGGGGCGATCGCTCAACGGGGGAGAGCTGGATATCGATGATTTTCGTTTCATTCCCTTCAGTGATGGTTTCGGGTTGACCTTTGCCCTGATGGGAATTTCATTAAGGGACTCGCTCTATTCCGAACACCGCGCCCCGCTGCTCAAGGCAGAACGTCTGAGCGTCAGGTTTAATATAGGCGCCCTCGTGTCGGGCAACTGGGTGTTCCGTGAGCTGAAACTGACGAACGGGGAAGTGAACCTGTTTACACGGTCCGACGGGTATACGAACCTTTCGATGTTTGACAAAAAACACGGCGGCCGCAAGCAGGAAAAAGGCAACCTGTTTGAAAAAGTAAAAAAGCTCACCCTGGAAAATACACGGGTCAACTTCAGCGATTCGTTGAAAGGACAGTATATAGGCGGGGTGCTGCGACAGGTACAGGGACAACTTCAGACAACCAGAACGGGCTGGGAAGGCCAGCTGGAGGGGGCCGTTTTCTATGAGCAATTGACTTTCAATGCCGAGAAAGGGGGCTTTCTGAAAGAACGGGAAACCGCTACGCAGCTTGCCTTCCGGTTTTTGGAGAAAACGCATTTGCTCGAAATCATCAACCCGTCGCGGGTAAAACTGGCTACTGGGGAGACTATCCGCATCGGAGGGAGTTTTGACCTGGAAGCGCCTCATGGAGAGATGCGGCTGCACTTTGATGTGGACCGGATCGGCGTGCGGATGGCGGGCGGCTTACTCGCTGATTCCATAGCGGTTAAAATCGAGGAAATCGGCATCGATCCCTTCGTGAAAGCAGGCGTAACGGTGGCGGGCCGGCTGGGACGTCCCAAACCCCGTGTGGACGTATCCTTTGTGACGGATACCTTCAGTTATGAAGTTCCGATCGGCTTTTTCAGGGGAATGCGGGCGACAGGAACATTTACCAACCAGGCCGATTCCACGCTTCCGGTCAGCAAAGAGAATACACGGGTCGTCAGTAACGGGATGCGGGGTTTTTTTGAAAGGCTGCCGGTGGAGGGAAATCTCAGTATTTCCGATTTCAGTGACCCGATCGCTTCCATCAAATTGACCGTAAAGGCCGATTCCGCCAGCCTGAACAGTATCCTGGATCCTTCCCGTTACCAGGTGGGAAAAGGAAGCGCACGGGTCGACCTGGTCTATAACGGGAGCCTTACGCGTTTTTACCATGCTGCAGCCGATAGCCTGAACGGAAGCATGCGGGGACAGGTGACAATGCGCAACCTGACGATGTCGTACCTGCCGCAGGGGATCAGGCTGCACGGCGTGAACAGCCTGGTAACCTTCACCGAAAAACGGATCGATATCCGCAGACTGGAAGTGTATGACAACCAGAACCATATGTTTATCAAAGGGTATGTCGAAGACTTGTTTAAAAACCTGCTGGGGTCGCCCCGGCCGGTAAAAGCCTATGTGGATATTGCCATTCCGGAGTGGAAGCTGAACTGGATAAAGGTACTGGCCAATCAGGGCGAACAGCAGCAGAAGAAGGCACGATACCGGTTTTCTCAGGTAGTGGATACCATAATTGAAAATCTGGAGGTAGTGGCAACGCTCGAAGCGCGCAAGCTCTATTACAACCAGTTTCAGGCGGAGAATGTAAAGGGTAAACTCTCCACCAACCGCCAGGGGTCTACCCTCGACCGGTTTACGCTGGATGCTTTTGGCGGAAATGTCACTGCTTCGGGTATCCTGCATCGCCCGGGAGGTGAATATGCCCATTCCTATGTAAATGTAAAAGGGAAAGTGAGTGGCGCCAACGTGAAGAATGTGTTTTATTCATTCAATAATTTCGGGCAGCAGGCATTTACTTCAGAGAATATCAAAGGACAGCTGGATGCCACTTTTCAGTTTGCCTCCTACCTGGACAAGGAGATAAGCCTTATCCCTTCTTCTATGGAAGGCGTGCTGGATTTCAGTTTTACAAAAGGGAATGTGGTGAATTTCGGCCCCTTTATGAAAATGAAAAAGCTTATTTTTAAAAACCGGCCGCTGGAAGATGTGAAGTTTGCGCCGATCCGGAATAAATTTGTGCTCAAAGGACAAGAGATCAGTATTTCCAAAATGCAGATCGAATCAAACGTACTGACCCTCTTCCTGGAAGGGATTTACAGCTTCGGGACAAAGACGGACCTGGGCATACAGCTCCCGTTACAGAACCTGAAAAAGCGGGGAGCGGATTATCAGTTGCAGGAGTACGGAGCCGATAGTCTGAGCTCGGTCTACCTGCGGGCTGTGGATGAGAACGGGGAAGTAAATATCAAACTGGATTCCAAGCGAACACAGCTCAAGCGGCGCCAGCGGCGTATGCTGGAAAATGAGAAAAAATAACAGATTCCGGGGGTAAAAATGTATTTTTGCCCCTCATTATAAGCGATTCTACCCATGCAACAGTACCAGGAGTTATTACGGCATATTTTAAGTCATGGAGCGCGTAAATCAGACCGTACCGGCACCGGAACCCTCAGTGTATTCGGCTACCAGATGCGGTTCGATCTGCAGCAGGGATTTCCGTTGGTGACCACTAAAAAGGTGCATACCAAATCCATTATCCATGAATTGCTGTGGTTTTTAAAAGGAGAGACGAATATCGCCTACCTGAAGGCCAACAAGGTCTCCATCTGGGACGAATGGGCAGATGAAAACGGCGACCTCGGACCGGTGTACGGAAAGCAGTGGCGGAGCTGGGAAGCGCCGGACGGCCGGACAATTGACCAACTGCAGGAGGTCCTGAACCTGTTGAAGCAGTCACCTGATTCGCGCCGGATCCTGGTATCGGCCTGGAACCCGGCCGACTTGTCCGGAATGGCGCTGCAGCCCTGCCATGCCCTGTTTCAGTTTTATGTAGCGCCCCCCCGGGAAGAAATGGGAGAAACCAGGGGCAAGCTCTCCTGCCAGCTTTACCAGCGCAGCGCCGATGTCTTCCTGGGAGTACCTTTTAATATTGCCAGCTACGCGCTGCTGACCCTGATGATCGCACAGGAATGCGGACTGGAGCCAGGTGATTTTATCTGGACCGGCGGGGATACGCATATCTACCTCAACCACCTCGAACAGGTGGAACTTCAGCTTAGCAGGTCGCCCAGGGCGCTGCCCCGGATGCGGCTTAACCCGGAGGTGAAACGTGTTTTCGATTTTACATTTGACGATTTTACCCTGGAAGAGTACGATCCCTACCCGGCGATCAAAGCGCCGGTGGCGGTGTGAAACGGGCAACCGGATCTGATCAGTAAAAAACGGGGATGCTTTTCGTGAGCATCCCCGTGGCGGTTATTCCCAACCCGGATTTTGTTGCAGGTTGGGATTGGTCAGTAAATGAGATTCGGGAATGGGGTAAAAATAATTTTTATTCCCGAAAATCCGTGGAATGTTGGTCAGCCAGGTAAGCTCTCCGGAGTCGCCCCCGGAAAGTTTCTGAGCTTCGGAATTGACCTGTATATACGTGACACCGCTGACCTGGGAGGAGGGAGGTGTGGTATAAAAGTAGACATCGTCGACGCCGTCTGCATTTAAATCCAGCAGCTTGTTGGCCTCCGGAACATAAATGCCATGCCAGGGCATCTGGAAAAGCGCTCCTCTTTTCCAGCGGATAATATCATAGAAGCGGAAACCTTCCAGCGCCAGTTCGATTCCCCTTTCCCGCCTTATTTCAAGAATGACGGGGTCATCGATATCCGGAAAATAGGTGGTCTGAAGATACGGGTCGGCAGTGGCGGGCCTGCTGGTAAGCCCGCCGGTAATCCCTGCCCTGGCCCGTAAGGCGCCTATGGTCAGGGCCCAGTCGTCGTCGGTCAGCGTCCCCAGTTCAGCTTTGGCTTCGGCATAGTTCAGGAGTATTTCCCCATAACGAAAAATGGAAACGGCGTTGGTATTATTGCTTCCGCCATCGATCACTACATCATCCATCGACCATTTAATGGGTTGATAGCCGGTATAGGTATAGGTAAAAGCGGGTGGGGTGGCAACCCTGGCCGATCCGTTGACCCGGGTAAACCCGGGTGTCCGGATGGTTTGCTGCAGACGCTTGTCCCGGTTTTTTGTCTCTTCGGTAAAGACCATCGTCTGATAGTCGGGAGTATCGGTAAAAGGAGTGCCGTCCAGCATCAGATAGGTATGGATAAACGGCCGTATAAAGCTGAACCGGGTCCCGGTGGTGGAGCTGGTGAAATACCAGTTGGCTGCGTGGCGCACACCAAGCGCGGTGCTGGCTGCCGTGCAAAGCATAATTTCAGCCGCTTGCGGGCTTTCCGACACGAACAGGTTGCGGTAAGCCAGATCGGATCCCCCGGAAGTGTTCAACGAGTACCGGCCTCCGTCCATAATGGCTTTTGCAGCAGCCTGTGCCTGTTCCAGCCAGCTGTCGGCGCCGGAGGCAAGTCCGGCATCGGGATGGTATTTCCGGAAAGTCCCTTCAAACAGGGCTACCCGTGATTTGAGCGCCAATGCCACGTCCTTTGTAATCAGCGTGCGGGTCGCGTCCTGAACCGTTTGAATATGTTCGATGGCAAAATTAAGATCTGCCAGGACCTGGTCCATGACAATCGTACGCGAATCCCGGCCGCCATAAAGTTTTTCATCTGCAACGTCCAGGGGCTTGTCTATCCAGGGGACATCGCCGTAACGCTTCACTTTCTCAAAATAGAACCAGGCCCTGAAAAAACGGGCCAGCCCGTTGTAATGCAGCCGGGTAGTTTCCGGAATGCTCGTGCTGACATTATTTTCAATGAAATAATTGAAATTCCGCAGATGCCCCCAACCCCAGTTCCAATCAGCGCCTATGGCCACCAGGTCGTAACCGGACGCAGAGGTGTTGTCGTTGGTCCGGGAGCTGTACACGCCGGTACGCAGGAAGTCCGGGGCGTTCCGCCGGGCCGAATAGTCCGATATGGCATCGGCCTGGTGGACGTTATTGGCGCTGGGAAGCCATTCGTAAAAGGAATTGGCATAAAGCTGAAGGCCGCTTTCGGTTCCGAAAATGATATTTTTACTGGCCGTGTGTTGCGGGACTTCTTCCAGGTCACAGGCCGTGAGGCCGTAGAGGAGTGACAGGAGTAACAGAATACGTAGTTTCATGAGTTTTGCAATTAAAAAGTTACAGAAATACCCAGTGTCACACTTTTCAGCATCGGATAATTATAGCCATCGCCGGCATTTCCATCGGTAAAAAGCTGATCGGAAGGAGCGTTGGCATTTTCAACATCCGTGTTGTCGACAATTTTCAGGAGGGGCGACCAGGTAAGAAGATTGTCGGAGGAGAGGTAGACCCGGGCATTCCGTACGACCTTCGTTTTTCCCAGCAGCTTCGCGGGAAGGTTGTAGCCTACCTGGAAATTTTTCAACCGTAAATAAGCGACATTCATGACATATTTGGTTTGGGCGACCGTCAGCACGCCCCCGCTCCGGTTGGCCAGCCGGGTGACGTACCGGGGGAAAAACGAATCCGGATTGTCTTCCGACCAGATAATCCCATCTTGGAGATGCCACAACGGCACATCCCCGTAAGGACGGTTATATTGTCCCCAGAAGGTATTGGCTTCTGTACTGGGGTACCAGTCCTGCTTTCCGACTCCCTGCAGAAATGCGGAGAAGAAAATGCCTTTCCAATCCGCCCCCAGGTTGATGCCGTACGTATAACGAGCCCTGTTGTTCCCGATAATGAACCGGTCGCCGGGGTTGTCCACCGTATTGTCGCCGGGTGTGATGGACCCGTCGCCGTTGCGGTCTTTAAACTTGATATCGCCGGGCAGGTATTCGCCGCGGGCGGTAGACAGGAACAGATTTTGTTTGGCATGGTTGTCGATCTCCTGTTGGGAGGTAAAGAAACCCTCCGTTTCGTAGCCCCAGATTTCGCCCAGTTTCTGACCGGGATAGTAATCGTTGAGAAACTTGTTGGGATTATTGTAACGCAGGATTTCCGCCTGATTGTCGCCCAGGTTAAACCCAATCCGGTAAGACACGGGACTCTTCCCGGCCTGAAAGCTGTCGTTCCAGCCCAATACCAGTTCCCAGCCTTTTGTTTTCATATCGGCATAGTTCCCGCGGGGCGAAGTTGCCCCGAAAATGGCGGGAAGGGTAACCCCGATGGTATACATATCGGTTGTTTTACGCACATAGGCATCAACATTCATGACCAGCCGGTTGGAGAGCATCGAAAGGTCGAGCCCGAAATTGCTGGTGGTAGCCGTTTCCCAGGTGAGCCCGTCGGGCAAAACAGAAGGTCGACTGGTACGCTGAGGCTGAATGCCGTTGATGATCCGTCCCGACTGTGAAATGGAGAATACCTGCTGGAAAGCATAGGATCCGATGCTTCCGTTCCCCAGAGAGCCGTACGACCAGCGCACTTTGAGATCGGAGAGGGTCTTGCTGGAGATCTTCCAGAAAGGTTCCTTTGAAATTCGCCAACCGAGCGAAACGGACGGGAAAAAGGCGTAGCGTTCGTTATCCGGGAATTTAGACGAACCGTCGTAACGGCCATTGAATTCCAGCAGGTACCGGTCATCGAAAATATAATTGATACGGGAAAAGCCGCCCAGGAGGTTCCAGGCATCGTAGTTGCCGGAGGTCGAAATGGACTGGCCCAGCGCAAGGTTGATATTGTTGGCATCGTCGAAAATCAGCCCGTTCCGCTGTACTTCGAGGCGGTTGTACACCGATCGTTCGTAGTTGGTACCGACCATGACTTTGAGGTAATGCTTGCCCAGTGTTCGTTCATATTCGGTATAGAGGTTGGTCGCGATATAATTCGTCCGGTTGTTATATTCCCGCAGGTCGTTGTAGGTGAGACCCACGTATTCAATCACTCCCGGGGCGTTGCTGTAGGGAACCTGAACCCGGCGACGGGTTTCATCGTTGTAGGTATTCTGGAAAGTCGCATTACCAATTACCCGTAAGGTATTTTGCAGGAAGCGCGCTTCGAAGGCGGAGCTGTTCCGGACGATGCTGCGTTGGGTATCGATCCCGTTTTTGCCGTAATAGAAGTCTCCCACGGTATAGGCGCCGGAGAAGGTAATGGTGCCATCGGGATTCAGCATAGGCGCCAAAACATGCCCTTCGTCGGCGATGTTGCGCCAGATACCGCTGCCTTCACCTACATTCAGGGGATTATGATAGGTCCGGTTTGAGTAATCGAAATTGTTGCTGACCTCCAGCCAGTCGAAAAGCTGCATACTCCCTTTCGCCCGGATATTGTATACCCGGAAGTCGTCGGAGTTATACCTGAATAAACCTTCCTGGCCGTTGTAGCGGCCGGTAATCATAAAGTTGAGTTTATCCGTGCTGCGGGAGAGGGAAAGGTTGTGCTCCGTCGCACTGAGCCGTTCCTTATACAGCAGGTCGTACCAGTCAGTATTTTCGTAATAGACATACGTGCCATCAGGGCCTACTTCAGTTTTGGGAAGGCTGGGATCTTTTGAACGCCGCTCCAGTTCAGCCAGGTATTCCTGGGAAAAAGTCAGCGTTTTATTGACATTCTGCGGATAAGTGCCTTCCCATGCGTAGAAGGAGTCGTTGAAAAGTTTGGCCCATTCATAGCCATCGGTCAGGTAATTCGGTAATACTGTAGGCCTCTTGGTTCCGAAGTTGGCATTGTATGTGACGGAGAATGCATCCTTCTGAGGACTTTTGGTCGTGATCAGTACAACGCCAAAGGCGCCTCTTGCCCCGTAAATCGCCGCAGAAGCCGCATCCTTCAGAACGGTTACCGACTCCACATCTCCGGGATTAATCATACCCGGATCACCTTCGACGCCGTCGATCAGGATCAGCGCGCTTCCGCCTTGTCCGATAGAAGTGGCGCCGCGGATATTGATAGAAGGGGATTGGTTCGGTTTTCCGTCGAGCATACGGATATTGACATTGGGCAGCGCGCCCTGTAAGCCCTGGGTCAGGTTAGGGACCGGGCGGTTTTCGAAAACTTCCTTACCGACCTGCCCGACGGCCCCGGTCAGATTAGCTTTTTTCTGCGTGCCATATCCGACTACTACGACCTCTTCCAGGGCTTTCGTATCGACGTGTAAGACGACGTCGAGGATACTGCGGTTTCCCACCGTAATCTCCTGGGAAAGAAAACCTACAAATGAAAAGACCAATACAGCGTTTTCGTCTTCGACAGCGAGGCTGTAGTTCCCCTCGGTGTCACTGATGCCGCCGCGTTGCGTATTTTTAATAAGAATCCCTACGCCTGGCAGCGGGCTGCCGGACACATCGGTCACCGTTCCCTTGACAGTCCGGTCGGAAGGAATGGGGTTATAAGCGGATACGTTCAGGGAGAGCGCGATGAGGAGGAGTACACAGATACCTCGTCGCAGAGTTAGGTTAAGAATAACTATCGCAAACATAATGGTTGTTTTTAGTACTTCTGTGTAATAATTGGTGCTATGGATTCGATGATAACCTGTTGGCAGGAAAGGTGGGAGCCGTTTTACGGATCCCGGTAAGGCGGTACGAATCGGGAGGAAATATCCTCCCCCACAGTAATAACCAATGTAATCTCCGGAAAGAAGGCGGCAGGAAGGATAGCAGGAATGCAATAGACAGCGCAGATGTTTTTACATAGCATAGACAGTTTAGGTAAGAAATTGCTTAAACGAGTGACGTTGTCAGGTATCGAAGGGCAGATCGTATAGAGCGAATATACTAAAATAAAGTAAATTGTATCATGGAATTGTCTATTATTTTGAACCCTTAAGAGGGGATAGACGATTCCCGCCGGCTATAGCGGTTCCAAAAAGCCGGTTACCACAGACAGTATCCGGCAGGTTTTACAACGTCTATAGGGCTACGCCGCAATTACCGGACAGGCAACGAGAATGGAGTCGCAAATGGCAGACGGCTGGTCAGGGAGGAAGGATGACAGAAAAAAGGGAAGATAATCCAGGAACGAATTCCGGGGCGTTACCCCTATACGATACGGGATCAATTCCACATCGTGTGGAGTTGCAACTGCATTAGCCGGCAACGTGGCCATTTTCTCTGAGAACCTCAGTGTTACATTTTTTCGAGTCAGGCCCATACTCGGCAGGAAAGGCCTGTGAAGACCCAGATCCTGTCAGCATGTCCTTCGTAAGTAGTTTCTTCCACATTCTCTGAGACCTCTGTGTTTTTTCTCTGAGAACCTCAGTGTTACATTTTTTCGAGTCAGGCCCATACACGGCAGGAAAGGCCTGTGAAGAAGCCGATCCTGTCAGCATGTCCTTCGTAAGTAGTTTCTTCCACATTCTCTGAGACCTCTGTGTTTTTTCTCTGAGAACCTCAGTGTTACATTTTTTTCGCGTCAGGTCAGTATATGGTGGGAATGGTCTGTGAAGACACAGACCATGGTGAATATTTTTTGCGTCAGGTCAGACCCTGGTGAACCCGGATTGCCGCCGGGAACTAACGAACCCGGGCAAAGTCTGCTGCAAGCTGGTTGAGGGCCCGGTCGGGGAGGATCTGGGAATCAATCACCACCCGGAACCGGAAAACGGCGGACTGTCCTTTCGGTATTTTGAAATTAAGCGGACTTTTGGTCGGATCCAGGGCATGCTGGCCGAGCGGGTTGACCGCAAAAAGCCCGTAGCCCCGTGCATGCCAGTAAGAAGGGTAACCGAAATTCTCCGGATGGTCGATGATGGAAACACTGACCGTCTCCTTACCAATAACGCCGGACAACTGGCACCAAACAGCTTTTTTGGCCCAAACACTATCATTCTCAATGCCATTGCTGTTGCGGTAGCTCCCGACGGCCCGGTTGTCGGTTGTTTTGGTAGCAGACGGAATACCGTTGGCATCCGTCAGGTTTTCAGCCTTTGAATACGGGAGCTCCAGTTCGCGGGCGACACGGATAGCAAACATCCCGTCTTTTATATCAGGCATGTCGACATCTTCCACTGCCGTGAGCGTGATGAGTTGGTCGATTATACGTTGCTTCCCGTTCGCACGGAAAATGAACCGGGAAGTTTCTTTCAGCAGAATCGTTCCTTTTGAATCTATCCAATCGGCAGTAGCGGTTAATTCGCCTTGCTTCGTGCCGCTTTTCACCGAGGTGATACCGGTCGGGACGATGGTGCCAAAAGCACGCCCCGGGCGGTTGACACGAGTGGAGTTGTTCCAGAAATCATTGCCGTTTACAGCTTCATAATTGAACCAGATCCCGACATGGTGCGGATGGTCCACGCGCTCCCCCGGACGCGGGTTCAGCGGCCAGCCCCTGGTGACCAGCGTCCCGTTGGCGGTATACACCGGATACAGGACCGGTTTTTTTAAGAGCTCTGGCCCCGGGAAGAAGTAAGTGGTAAAAGGGGCATCGTCGACCAGTACGGTGACTTTCGTTTCGGTGTCGTGGCGAACGACACTTACTTTTTGGGAAAACCCTGTCCCTGTTGCAAGGCAAAGGGACAGGGCGATAAGCGATCGTATCATCACCTAGCTGGTTATAATTTCCTTTTTCTTAGGGTCCCAGGTAACGCGTTTGCCGGTGTGCAGAGCCTGTGTCGACATGATATTGGCCACGGAGTGATCAAAACCGGCTTTTGCAGGGGCGTTGGGTTGTTTCCGGCTTCTGACACACTCCATCCAGTTGCGCATGTGCAGGGAGGTCATCGGATCGGAACCGGTGTTGGCATCTGTGGCCATTTTTCCGGAAGCCTTTAATTCCTGCGCTTCCAGCAAATTGGCTTTCATGCCCATCGCTTTGGCTTGATTTTCTTTCAGGCCTCCTGTCGGAGTAATCTGATTCGTGTCCAGGTTGATCATTCCTCCATTGGAGAAATAATATTCCTTTACGCCACCGGCCTCGTTGTTGAAGCGGGAGGAATAGATCACCTGAAACCCTTTTTCCTTGTTGTCGAACGGACCGTACTCAAATACGGCTGTGAAGGTGTCGGCATTGGTACGGCCGTCCTTCCAGGTATAAACACCACCGTTAGCAACCACGCTGCGCGGTGCCTCCAGTCCGGTAAACCAGTGAACCGTATCGATCTGGTGGGCCATCCACTGCCCGGGTATTCCGGACGAATAGGGGTAGAACAACCGGTATTCAAGATAGTAACGCGGGTTCCAGGCAACTTTTGGACGGTTCAGCAGAAAGCGGTCCCAGTCCGTATCTTCTTTCCGGATCTGGGATACGAGGTCCGGACGGCGCCAACGGCCGGGCTGGTTGACGTTCCAGGTCATTTCCACGGTCGTGATATCCCCGAATTTGCCGGATTTGATATAGTCATAGGCCGCCCAATAGTTAGGAGCGCTGCGGCGCTGCGAACCGACCTGTACGATTTTTTTGTGTTTTTCTACGGCCGCAAGCGCTATCTTGGCATCTTCCAGCGATTCTGCAAACGGTTTCTCCACATAGACATCCCTGCCGGAATTGACTGCTTCGGCACAATGGAGGGCATGCTGAAAGTCGGCGGTACTGATGATGACCGCATCTACATCTTTCCGCGCAAACAGTTCTTCATTATTCCGTGCTTTTACAAAGCCGGGAGCTGCCCATCCTTTCGAGGTGATGTATTGTTCTGCTTCGTCACGCCGGCGATTCCAGAGGTCGGAGACGCCCATGAACTCAAAATTCAATTCTTTGGCATGATTGGAGAAGCTTGGTGCCAGTGAACTCCGGAAACGATCGGAAAATCCGACAATCCCTACCCGCACACGGTCATTGGCTCCCAGGATGCGGCGGTAGCTGGCGGCATTGAGGGAGTTGGCTCCCAGCGTGATGCCTGCAGTAGCCAACCCCGCCTTTTTTAGGAAATCTCTTCTGGTACTCATAAGTAATAGGTATATGAAATGGATTTAGTTATTAGATTCGGTTCCGGAGGAAAGCTTAATTTCCCTGTTTGATCTTCAAACTGCGGTAAGCAACATGGTCTTTGTGGTCCTGCAGCAGCAGATAACCTGCTTCAGCCTCACCAAACCCCTTGTCGTCTTTGAATTTGGAACGGGCTACCAGGGCTTGCCAGATGGCGGAGCCGCGTTGGTATTCTACTACTTTCTGGTCATTCAGGAAATGCTGTACAGTCCCGTCTGCAAAGGTTACAATACGGCCTCGGTTCCATTCTCCGATTTTCTTCAGGCTGTTTTTGGGCTTTATCGCAGGGATCAGGTCGTACAGGGACGCGAGGGTGCGGTTACCCACCGCTCCGTTTTTGGCGTCAGGGTGTTTTTCATCGTCCAGGACCTGGTATTCGGGCCCCAGTCCCGACCGGCTTTCAGGTTTTGCCGCATCGGGTATAAAGTACTTGATCCCGCTGTTGGCGCCTTCCGTCAGTTGAAACTCAAATTGAAAGTCGAATACCGGACCGAATTTTTCACGGGTAACCAGGTCGTTGCCCGGTGTCTCCCCATCGTTTTTGGTGATGGTAATGGTACCATCCGCCACCTGCCAGCGTTTGTCCGGGAAGCCTGCCTGGTTGTAGCCCTTCCATTGGTCAGCCGATTTGCCGTCAAACAGCAGCTTCCAGCCTTGTTTTTTCTCGTCATCACTCAGGTTGTTGGGGAGCATGTTGACAATATGGATGCCTTTTTCCACTGCCTTAGGTTGGAGGTTGGTGGTGCTGATCCGGATGTTCCGCCATTTTACCTGGGTGCCGGCCAGCTCCGGTTTGGAGATGGAGTGCACCTGGAGGCAGATAAAACCGCTGGCCGTCATGTCGTCGATAAGGTGTGCCGTCTGGATACCGTTTACAAAGGTACGGATGGTGTTGCCGATGGCCTCGATGCGGTAATGATTCCATTCACCACGTTTAAAGGCGGGTTTTCCCTGCGGGTTGCCGTCCATGGTATAGAGCCAGCCCCGTCGCCCTTCGTCGTAGACGCCGCCCGACCAGGCACGCTCGGAAGGATCGATTTCACATTGGTAGCCGTGCACACGGCCATTCATATAATCAGGCTTCGAAAGGCTCCGGAACTGGATCCCGGAATTAAGCTTGTCGTCGACCTGCACATCGCATTCGAAGATAAAGTCACCATAGTCTTTTTCAGTGGTGAGAAAAGAATTCGGGGTATTGGGGACTGAGGTGCCCACGATGGCCCCGTCCTTCACTTCATAGGTGGCCTTTCCGTTCAGCTGCTTCCAGCCCGACAAATCTTTGCCGTTAAACAAGGAGACCCAGCCCGATTGCTGGGCATTGACGGTCGGCGCCAGGACTACTGCGATGATCAGGAGTGTCGTAGCCTTGATCCACTGTTTCATTTGAATGAATAATTAGGATTTGAATTGATTTAAGATAAAAACGACTTTTTCCGTTCCTTACCCTTACAATGACTAAAATTAGCGGATAAAAAAGGAAATGCAAGCGGACGGGGGTTTTATAAAGGGTGGGGGTTTGGGGAACGGGGAATAGGGAATGGGGAATAGGGAATGGGGTTGGGGAATGGGCGTGGTTGGGGGGGCGGCGGGGATAGCGCTTACTTGGGACTGCTTCGCGTGTTGCCCTCCTACTCAACCACTAATTTTTGCTCCAGGCTAATGCCTTTACCCCGGAGCATCACGATATAGCTGCCGCTGCTGAATTGTTTCCGGATGATGGTCTTCGTAACGCCGTCGGGGATGGTTTGGATATGGACGGTCCTGCCCAGGATATCGGTGACCGTGAGCTGTGCGTAAGGACCCGCCGGCCATTCTACGTGAATTGCCGTGTTGCCGGGATTGGGGAATAGCCGGAGGGCGGGTAATGGGGAAGTTTCCAATCCTAACGGCGTATCGCCCGTTTGTCCTTTTAACAGCAGGACGGTGACCGACAGCGGGGGGAGGGTGAGAGACAATTGATGAGAAGAACTCGCAGTGAGCGTTTCTTCTTTCAGGTGGTTCTGAGTGGCTGAGATAAAGGTTTCCTGTGGCGGCAGGTTGTGGAGGGAACGACGGGGGCACTGCCATTCTGAAAGCATAAAATGTTCAAGGGAGAGGGAAACGTCCTGTGATTCAGTGACCGAGCGATTGACCAGCAGCAGGGTGAGGGAATCGCCGGTGCTGTTTCGCGTAGGGTAGACAGATACAAGTTCCTCGTTGGAGGAGGTCCCTTTTACGGCGATGCGCTGAGTAGCATTACTGACCAGATGCAGCGTTTCCCACATACCCGTATGCCAGTGCCAGGGGGTGAAAATGGCTACCCCGTGGTTCATGAATTCTCCCAGGGTGGAGGCGTACCAGACGGCCGCCGCACCGGGAGTCGTACTGTCGTGCAAGCCTGTTTCGGTGACTCCCAGGCCGACCTCGTGGCCGGGACCCATGTACGTGTCCAGCCAGTCCTGCACCCTCCCTAAAATGTATTCCTTGGTCTGGCTGTTGTCCCACTGTCCACTGCTATTTTTCACGCCATTGGCTTCCGGAAACTCAAACGTACGGTCGAAAAACACCCGGTGCAGCTGGACAATTTCTGCTGTCCTGGAAGCAGTCGGATAAAAATGGATGTCCAGCACGTCGAGCAGCCGGATGCCGGTACGGACCTGTTCTTCGGCAATCCGCTTGATGAAAAATTCAAGCCACGGGTACTGCCGGCCATCATGGGAGATCGTCCGGTTATCCCAGTGATACCACTGCCATTCGTTGGCAGTTACGGGACCCACCAGCCGGATCTCCGGGTAGAGGGTACGGGCTTTCAAAGCCACTTCCACGTAACGGCTGACAAACTGTTCCGGGCTGAGTTGGACGGGCATTACATCGTCGTGGGTGCCGGACCAGATTTCAGGCTCATTGTCCATGTTCCAGTAGCGGACACCTTCCTTGCGGACACCCAGGGTGTCGAACCAGTGAGAGAGGATCGCCACCGTCGAATCGGCCGGCCAGTCCTGCAGGTAGCGGTCAGGGGCTCCTTCCACCAGCGCCTGCGTACCGGCAGGGTTTGCCACCCCGTTGCCTGCCAGGTTTTGGTGGACGCCTTCCCACCATTGCGATTGGTTATACGCCCAGTCGTTGAAGTTATGCTGGTCGGTCCGGGCTGCTTTCCCGATGAGCTGAAAGGCCCACATTCCCTGGGCGCCGGGAAAATGTTCCTGCAGGGCGCGCACGGAAGCATCCCAGTCGTTGGTGTATACGTTGTTGTACCAGTCGGGATGACTGCTGAGTTTTTTGCGCCAGTTGTATTTGGTACTGTTATTGCCGCCGCTTTCCCGGAAAAAAGTGACCCCTGCATCGCGGCAACGGACTATTTCCTCCGGGCTGATCGGTTGCTGCGGCCGGGTGGCCGAAAAGGAATTGTTCCGGCCGAACAGGTAAGGAGAGACCGGGTGTAATTCCTGCCGGACATCGACGGAAAGCGCGATCTGAGCCCGTAACAGGGTAGGGGACAGGAGCATCAGCGAGTAGCAAGCCAGGACTGCAAAGCGCATACGAACAGATCCGATGGTGACAACTGTAAATGTAAGGGAAGTTATCGGAAAATACCACCTGACTCCCATAGCAAAAGGAGTGAAGACAGAACGGATTTTCCACCTGTCATTTGTGATTTGCAGGAAATAACAGCATTGCTTACATTGGGGAAGTTTTGAGATGATGGTTCAAGTGATTTCTGATTGACGATTTTAGATTTCTGATGGCCGATTTCTGACAGCTGATAGCCGATTTTAGATTAGGTCGTCATTTCACATTCTTTGCGCGTGGAACAAAATTTCTGACAACACGAAAAACCGAGTCCAATGAAATATGTTTTATTTATCGTAACAATGACTGTACCAGTAGCAAATGCCCAGAAATGGGTTTACCCTGAAACGCAAAAGACTACACAGGAAGACAATTACCACGGGACAATCGTGGCGGACCCTTACCGATGGCTGGAAGATGACCGCTCTCCGGAAACAGAAGCCTGGGTAAAGTCTCAGAATGCGCTGACTTTTGATTACCTCGGTAAAATTCCTTTTAAGGAAAAGATTTTCGCTGACCTGGAAAAAGCCTATAATTATCCCAAATATTCGGCGCCCAGGAAAAAGGGGGACTACTATTATTTCTCGAAAAATGACGGTCTGCAAAACCAGTCGGTGCTTTACCGGCAGAAGGGCCTTGAAGGAGCTCCGGAGGTGGTGATGGATCCGAACCGGTTGTCGGCAGACGGAACGACCCGGCTGACATTGTTCACCTTGTCTAAAAACGGCGCTTATGCGGTAATTGGTACTTCTAAAGGAGGGTCGGACTGGCAGGAATACGGGGTGATGGATATGCAGACCTTAACCATGCTGCCGGATAAACTGGAATGGGTAAAAGTTTCTTCGGCCGCCTGGCAGGGGGACGGCTTTTATTACAGCCGTTATCCGGAACCGGAAGGAAGCGCCCTGGCAGCAAAAAACGAAAATCACCAGGTGTTTTTTCACCGTATCGGGACCCCTCAGTCCGGGGATCGGCTGGTGTATGAAGACCCTGCCAATCCGCAACGATTTCATTTTGTCAGTACTACGGAAGATGAATCGTATGCCCTGCTTTATATCAGCGACCGGGGAAAGGGAAAGGATGGGAATGCATTGTCTTATCTGAAAAAAGGAGAAGCGGCATTTGTACCCGTGGTGGAAGCGATCACCGATTTCAGCTATTCGGTTGTAGATAACGTGCCGGGGGGCTTTTTGATCGAGTCCAATGAAGCGGCGCCCAACGGGAAAATAGTCCGCTATGATGTGGCCGGCCGTGAATGGGCGGAATTTATCCCGGAAAAGCCGGAGCCGTTGCAGGGAGCCGGCACGGCCGGCGGTAAATTGTTCACGATTTATTCCAGGGACGTAGCTTCCAGGGCTTATGTATACGACCTGAATGGCAAACAGGAACGGGAAGTAGCGCTGCCCGGGCTGGGGGCGGTTTCGGGATTTGACGGTGAGCAGGAAGATACCTTTGTCTTTTATACCTTTACTTCCTTTATTTATCCCCCTACTATTTTCCGGTACGATCTCAGCAGCGGCAAAAGTGCCGTTTTCAGAGAGCCGGAGGTCGCCTTCCGCCCTGATGATTATGAAACGAAACAAGTGTTTTATCCCAGTAAGGACGGGACGAATATACCTTTGTTTATCACGTACCGCAAAGGACTGCAGCTAAATGGCGCCAATCCCACGATCCTCTATGGTTACGGCGGGTTCAACGTAGCGCTGACCCCCGGGTTCAGCCCCACCAGGATACCTTTTCTGGATCAGGGCGGCGTCTATGCACAGGCAAACCTGCGGGGTGGCAGTGAATACGGCGAGACATGGCATGAACAGGGAATGAAGCTCAAAAAGCAGAATGTTTTTGACGATTTTATCGCAGCAGCGGAATTCCTGATCAAATCGGGCTATACGTCGGCTACGCGGCTGGCCCTGCAGGGTGGTTCCAACGGCGGGCTGCTGGTAGGGGCGGTGGCCAACCAGCGGCCGGAATTGTTTAAGGTGGCGCTACCCGCAGTAGGGGTAATGGATATGCTTCGCTTCCATAAATTTACCATTGGCTGGAACTGGATTGCCGATTATGGCAGCAGTGAAAACCCGGAGGAGTTTAAAGTACTGTATGGGTATTCCCCCTTACATAATATCCGGGAAGGCGGAAGTTATCCGGCGACGCTGATCACGACAGCCGACCACGACGACCGGGTGGTTCCGGCTCATTCATTCAAGTATGCGGCCGAGCTACAGGCCAAGGCAGGGGCTTCGTCCGAGAATCCGCTGCTGATCCGGATCGATACGAATTCCGGACATGGCGCCAGTAATACAAAGAAAGCACTGGAAACTACGGCGGATTTGTACGCTTTTTTGTTTTCTACTATGGGGTTGAGCTGGAAATGAAAGGGCGGAAGTGGCGTCGGCGGTCAGCTATCGGAAGTCAGAAATCGGCTATCAGAAATCAGCTATCAGAAATCGGCTATCAGCTATCAGAAATCGTAAATCAGCTATCGGAAGTCAGCTATCAGCCATCAGAAATCGTCAATCTAAAATCGTAAATCAGCTGTCGTAAATACTAAATTTTGATCTACATGAATGTCTGGATTCTTGCAGGATTGCTGCTGACTACTTCGCTGGCCGCTCAGCCTGCCGTTCCTTTTAAGGGCGGGCCGTTACAGGTTTCGGAAAACGGGAGGTTTCTGGTGAAAACCGACGGTACACCCTTTTTCTGGATGGGGGATACAGCCTGGGAGTTGTTCCATCGTCTGGACCGGGAGGAGGCTGACCGGTACCTGAAGCGTCGTGCGGAACAGGGTTTTACGGTGATCCAGGCGGTGGCGCTGGCCGAACTGGATGGATTGAATACTCCCAATGCGTTGGGAGAAGTGCCCCTGGTTAATAACGATCCGGGGCGGCCTAATGAGGCCTATTTCCGACATGTCGATTTTATCCTTGACCGGGCGGCAGACTACGGGCTGGTGATTGCATTATTACCGACCTGGGGCGACAAACTTTTCAAGAGTACCTGGGGAAAGGGACCGGAAATATTCAATCCGGCTAATGCCCGGGAGTTTGGACGCTGGATAGGAGACCGGTACCGGCGCCGCGAAAATATCGTATGGATTTCCGGAGGGGACCGCACTCCCCGTGAAGGGACGGACGACGTAGCGGTATGGCGGGCGCTGGCGGAAGGGATAGCGGCAGGAACCGGGGGGAACGATAAGGCGCTCATGAGCTTTCATCCGCAACCCAATTCCCTGGAAATGGGGGGCTCTTCGCATTGGTACCATCAGGACGCCTGGCTGGATTTCAATATGCTGCAGAACGGACACTGCCGCAATACCGCCACCTATGCTAAAATTACTCATGTTTACAACAAGCAGCCTGTGAAGCCAGTGATTGACGGCGAACCTGCCTATGAAGATCATCCGGTTTGCTTTAACCGGAAGGAGCTCGGCCTTACCAATGCGCACGATGTCCGGATGTATGCTTACCTGGATCTTTTTGCCGGCGCCTTCGGGCATACTTACGGCTGCCACGATGTCTGGCAAATGTATACGCCGGAAAGGGAATCTGTAAACGGGGCAGCCATTCCGTGGTACGAGGCCCTGGAGCTTCCCGGTGCTAACCAGATGCAGTGGGTACGCCGGCTGATAACATCCCGCCCGGTCCTGGATCGGGTGCCGGACCAGTCGCTGATCCGGGAAAATGATTTGCCGGCAGCCGAAAGGATCCAGGCTACCCGTGGGAAGGACTATGCTTTTATTTACACGACGGCAGGGCTCCCCTTTGAGGTACAGCCCGGAAAAATAGCAGGCGCCCAATGGGTGGCTACCTGGTACGATCCCAAAAATGGCGCTGTAAAGCCGGCCGGTACGTTTGCCAGCAGCAATCCCGTCACTTTCCGCCCACCGTCCAGCGGCTATGGACATGACTGGGTGTTGATCCTGGACGATGCTTCTAAAGGGTATCCGATTCCGGAGGACGTGAAAAATGAATAGTTGGGTAGTAGGTATTAGGTATTAGGTAATAGGTATTAGGTAATAGGTAATAGGTAATAGGTGTTAGGTAATAGGTAGTAGCTATCGACTATCGTGCACAATACGATGAGTGGATGGGTGAACAAAGTAGAACCCTGGAGTCGAACCCATGACCTGAGCCCACAGTTTTCGGTTATCAGGGATCAGTCGCAAAAGTTGTGGAGTGCATAGGGTTTTTCTAGGTTTGTGTTTTTTATCAGTAATCAGCAATACCACCATGGTCAGTGTCTCCACGGACCATCCCAATACCGGCCTGTAAGCAAAAGAAGCTGTAACGGGGTGGCTATCGGCAATTAGGTAATAGGTGTCAGGTAATAGGAACTCATAACTCATAACTCATAACTCATAACTCATAACTCATAACTCATAACTCA
>JBEBSD010000015.1:0-97083 GCA_040394475.1 Telluribacter humicola
AGCCTCAATTTGCCCCTTTTTATGTTAGAAAATAGCCAAACTAGAGTGGTCTGTGGAGACACAGACCACGGACAGACCACGGACAGACCACGGTAAGGCTACGTCACCAGCAGGTTACAGCCCCTGGTGTCAGCGTTGTCGTAACGTCCGATTACCTGGAAGGAGCCGGGATGCGGGCCATAGCGCCCGAGATCCGACGTTTCGATAAAACTACACGAATAGAGGTTGGCCAGGTCGATAATATTGATCCCGCCGGTTTGTTTTCCCGAGTCAAAAGAGCGCATGCAAAACGGGTCCGTGGTGTCCCGCAAACGTATCTGCAAGGTTCCGGCTTCTGTAAAGATACCTTGTCCGCCGGAATAGGCCTGTGATAATAGTTCCGTCATGCCGTATTCGGAATGAATGGATGGTAGCCGGAGAGCGCTCAATAAGAGATCATGCACTTCTTCACGGATCAGTTCTTTCCGCCGCCCCTTCATCCCGCCGGTTTCCATCACGATTACCCCGGGTATGTCGCGGAGAAAGGAAAAATCGGTAAAGGCTGTTACCCAGTCGAGAAGTGCGAAGGTTACCCCGATGACGAGAACTTTACGGCCATCTCCTGCACGGGCAATGGTTTGGAGGCGTTGCTGAAGGTCGTGGAGGTTATACAGGTAAAATCCCGACAAACCGGAACCTGTTTTGCGAATAAAACCGTCGACCATGTATACTAGCGAGGACGTATTTCGTTCCAGATAAGAGGGGAGGAGCGCCAGGATGTGATAACCGGAAAGCGGACCGTACTGTTGTTCAAAAAGCTGCGTGCTGATCGTCTCATAAAGCGCTGTATCCGCTACATAATGTTTACTGGAGAGGGTGCCGGTCGTACCGCTGCTTTCAAAAAGCCGGCAGTCCTCCGGAGGCAGGTTTCCGGACTGCACCATATGGTTTTTAAAAAAGCCGATCGGGAGAAAGGGAATGTCCGAAAGGGTTGAAATTTCATTCGGATTACAACCAAGATGCTGCAGATAGGATCTGTAGAGTGGGTTATAACGGGATTGGAAACGAAAGATACGGAGTGCCGCCGTATCGAAGGTAGCCGGGGTTACCTTCGGAATAAGTGACTGCAGCTCGCGACTTTCCGTGTGAAATGTTTGGTTTTCGAAATCCAAAGCTGTTATTTAATCGAATTAGTCTGTATTTTTGAATGCTAGGACAAAAGTAGTTAATAAGTAAGTTATGCGAAAGGGTTTTATGATGTGCCTGGCAGGCCTTCTGGTTGGTCTGGTTGCCTGCGTCGATATTCCGAAATACGATAATACACCTGCTATTGCTTTTGTAGGCCTCGATAAATTCGACATGCAGGATCCCGACCTGGGCAATAAGTTTACGCGGGTCAGGATCACGCTTTCGTTTGAAGATGGTGATGGTGATCTGGGAGAAAATATCCAGGATTCGGTAAGAAGCAGGTACCTGCGGGAGAACGGTGGCTGGGGAAACTATCATCTGACGGTTTTCCGCAAGGTGAACGACAACTGGCTGGAGTTTCCGATGAGTGAAAATAGTCAGATGATTTTCCCCATATTGAAAACCGATGGCAAGAAGGGCCCCATCCGGGGGAAATTTGATTACGATATGGATTTTCCCAGTGGCGCTGGTGTTAAAATAACCCCTGTCAAATTCTCCATCAAAATTCGTGACCGGGCGCTCAGAGAAAGCAACACCATCGAAACGGACGAGATTGAGCTCCCGCTGTTCGACGAGTTCTGACAGCGTCTTGGCTCTTTCAATTCCGGTAGGATCCGGTCCGGTAGGATTCGGTCTGACAGGATCCGGTTTTTTTTCCTAACTTTTTAAGAATACGGTAGCTCCTCTGGGGCCGTGTGCGCCGATGACCAGGGATTGTTCGATATCGGCTGTTTTTGAAGGTCCGGCGATGAAAGCCCCCCATCCGGCGCTGTTTTTCCCGATCTTTTCGAAAGCATCGTGCATATTCGTGACAAGGCTGTCTTCCGGAATAACAATCGCCAGGTATTGCGTAATAAAGGGCAGCGCACGGTGACTGAGCAGTTCTTCCGTTACCCAGACCGCTGCATTTTCGGCGACCCCGAAATGTCCCCGGATCACTGTCACCTGAACACTTTCCAGTAAATGGGGATCTTCGATCTGAAGGCTGAAATCGGCCCACCCGGCCAGTTCGGGAAGGGTGGTGGCTTTATTGGAAATTCCCCCGAACTTTTCCTCCAGTACCGCTATGATCTGCTCGTATGATTGTACCCGGATTGCCGTTCCGCCGATGGCAGCCATTGTGTCGGTAAACTGCTTCAGCTTATCTTCATATACTGTTGTATACCGGATCGTTTCCGGCATACGGGTGGAAGCAGGCTTATTAGCGGTGATTTTTTGCAGGATTTCGTCTCTTGAAGACATGAGTGTTGTTCAATTAAAGGTGCACATACCGGCGATCAGCCTCTTTGTTTCTTATACCATTCCCGGAAACTCTCTTTGGGAGGTGCGGGCATCTCACGCTGCTTGTACCAGGGATTGAGAGAATTGTTGGTCACTGCCGGCAGCAGTCGCATCATTGCCCGCGCCGCTTTCCCGGCGTTTTGGTAAAAAACCGGCCTTGAAAGGACAGACGTCATTATTTTAATGCCCAATGTTTTGGCAGTGGGAACATACCCCTCCCGGGCCAGGATCTGGCGCCATTTGTACAGCTGGTCATGAATGTCGATTTTCACCGGACATACATGCGTACAACTTCCGCACAGGGTGCTGGCGAAGGGCAGGTCTGCGTTTTTACGCATATCGAAATTAGGGGCGAGAATAGAGCCGATAGGGCCCGGCACCACGTGATGGTAACTATGGCCGCCACTGCGCCGGTAGACCGGGCAGGTGTTCATGCAGGCGCCGCACCGGATGCATTTCAGGGAATTCCTGAAGTCGGGGCGCCCCAGTTGCGTGCTTCTTCCATTGTCCACTATTACGATATGCAGCTCCTTCCCCTCCCGCGGACGTTCGAAATAACTGCTGTAAGTGGTAATCGGCTGGCCGGTGGCGCTACGGGTAAGCAGTCTTAAAAAAACGCCAAGGTGATCAAACTGAGGGATCAGCTTTTCGAAACCCATGCTGGCAATATGGACGTCGGCCAGATGGGCGCCCATGTCCGCATTTCCTTCATTGGTACAAACCATAAAGCCGCCGGTTTCGGCGACGGCAAAATTGACGCCGGTCAGCGCAGCCCGCCGGGTCATGAAGGTCTCCCGGAGGTGTTCCCGTGCGGCTTCGGTGAGGTACTGCGGATCAGATGCCCCTGCTTCGGTGCCCAGGTGTTCATGGAACAAATCACCGATGTCTTTTTTCTTGAGGTGAATGGCCGGCAGTACGATGTGTGTCGGAGGCTCTTGCCGCAGCTGTACAATACGTTCCCCCAGATCCGTATCGATCACCTCAATGCCATTTTCCTGGAGATACGGGTTCAGGTGGCACTCTTCGGTAAGCATCGACTTGCTTTTGATCAATTGCCGGATGCTATGTTTTTTCAGAATACTGCCGACTATCCGGTTATGTTCCGCACCGTCTTTTGCCCAGTGAACGTGGATCCCGTTCTTTTTGGCATTTTCTTCGAAACGGACCAGCAGATCGTCCATGTGGGAAAGGACGTAATTTTTGATTTGGGAAGCCGTTTCCCGCAAGGCTTCCCATTCCGGAAGCTGCTTGCTGGCCCGGTCCCGCTTGACCCGTACAAACCATAAGGTTTCGTCGTGCCAATCGACATACGATTTATCTTTATTGAACGCTTCCGAAGCGGTTGCGTGATCAGTTGCTGCCTTGTACATAAGCCATGCATTCAGTGGACGGTGCGCGGAGCCTGTCCTGATTTAAAGAGAACTGTTAAGGATTTCGGCGATGTGTTTGACGCGGACTTGGGAGCCCTGCCGTTTCAGGATACCCTCCATGTGCATCAGGCAGCTCATGTCCGCCCCGGTAATAAATTCTGCCTGATTCCGTTCGTGGTCTGCTACCCGGTCCTGTCCCATTTTAACCGAAACGGCTTCTTCGCTCACACAAAAAGTCCCGCCAAAACCACAGCATTCGTCGGCACGGTCAAGCGCGATGATTTCCAGGTCCTGTACCAGGTCCAGCAGTTGCTGCGGTTTGGAGAAAGCAGGAGCATTCAGCTCTGACATTTGTGAGAGGTTCAGGCCCCGTTGCCCGTGACAGCTTTGGTGCAGGCCGACTTTATGGGGGAAACGCGCGGAAAGGGTAGTTGTTTTTAACACATCGGTCATAAATTCCACCAGCTCGTACACTTTCCTGCGAATCTCCAGTGCGCCTGTTTCATTGCCTTTGATATGCAGGTGGTCTTTAATATGGAGCACGCAGCTGCCGGAAGGACAAACGATGTAATCGAATTCCTCAAAATTGTTTAAAAACAGCGTATTGCAATCGTTCGTCAAATGTTCAAATCCTGAGTTGGCCATAGGTTGGCCGCAACAGGTTTGCTGGAGGGGATAGGCCACATCACAGCCAAGTTTTTCGAGCAATTCCAGGGTGGCAATAGCTACTTCCGGATAAAACTGGTCTACGTAACAGGGTATAAAAAGGCCGACTTTCATCGAAGGTTGATTCATAATGGTACTTTCCCGGACCGGGAATGGTTACAATGTTTTCAGACAGGTACTATAAAAATTCCACTGTTGCCACAATGGGGTAATGGTCTGAGGCCTCGGGATAATCACGGATGACTTTATAATTGCTGACCCGTACACGTTTTTGGTTCAGCACAAGAATATAGTCGAGACGATCTCCGGGCAATCCCTCCACCCAGGTCGCCAGTTGGGAGCCTTTTGCCACATCCAGCCAGTTTTTCCGGAAGGAAAAATAGGGTTGCTCGTTTGGTTTAACACCCATATCCATCGTCAGTATTACCGGTTGGATACTTTCTCCCAGCAGTTGGTTGATGTACGCCGCCTGTAAGGCCCGGTCAATGACGGAAGCATATTCCAGGCGGGCATTACAAAAACGGAAGGTGAGCTTCTCGGATTCGCGAATCAGCCCGCACAGCAAGACCCTCGGATCACTTCCGGGACTTCCCGGCAAGACCAGCTTCTGGGTTTTCTCAATCGGCCAGGCAGATAAGATTCCCACTCCTTGTGATCCGCCTTCGGTCACGTCCGATGCCCCATAACTGAAGTACATACCGGTCTGCATAGCGATCTGACGGAGTTGGAAACGTATTTTACCTGCTGTTTCAATACTGTCGATCGCCTGAAAAGCAACAAGCTGCGGTTTCTCTTCCCGGATGAGCTGAATCACGGTCCGCAAATTGGAGTCTCCCCAATTGTCTTCGCCATGGCGGATATTAAAACTTAACACCTTCACTTTTCTGCTTTTCTCGGTGGGGGCGGCTGTCAGACAACCCAACCCTGCCAGGAGGCACAGAAACTGTATTAATTTCTTCAAATTAGTACTTTATTATTGAATATACTATACCATACTCTCCTGTAAATCGAAGATTTTGTCCAGAAGAACCCATTTCTCTCCCGCTTTAGCTGCGGGAATTGCCTGTTGATATTTCCACATCTGCGCTTCCCAGGCTTTAACGACCGGGTTGGCGTCGTCCATCGCTGCTTTCCGGGTAAAGGAAAAGGTGTCCGGGACTTCCATTACCATGAACAAGCGGTTTCCGGCGCGATAAATTTCCATTTGGAGGATACCGGCGTCGGTGATACTCTTCAGGATTTCCGGCCATACATTCCGGTGGATTGCTTCGTATTCTGCAATCAGAACAGGATCGTCGACAATATCCAGGGCCAGGTAATAGCGGTTTGTTGCCATCGTTCAGTCGGTGGGTGCTAAAACGGTCTTACGCTGCGGAACGAACCTTGTACCCCGAAATAGCATAATAGGCTACAAAAAGGAAACAGGCAATCGGTACCAGCAGGGAAACTTGCATATTGATTTTAGACACATAACCGGTTAACGGCGCGATAATAGCGCCTCCTACAATTGCCATAATGACCAGCGAGGCACCGAGTTTCATCTGGCTGCCCAATTTTTTGGTGGCCAGGGCGAAAATGGTCGGAAACATGATGGACATGAAAAAATAAACCGACATAATGGCCAGTACCGCTGTGATCCCATCCGTGGCCATCGCCAGTCCGAGCAAGGCGGCGCAGATGATGGCATACAACGCGAGCAGGTCCTGCGAACGGAAACGGTTCATCAAAGCTGTTCCGGCAAAACGTCCGACCATAAACAGGATCAGGGCGAAAGAAGCATGAAAGCTGGCAATCTGTACAGGCGACATTTCGGGGTCGCCTCCGGTGAGCGCGGCCATTAATTTGCCAAACCCGATCGCAATTCCCAGGTCCTCATGAGGGGAAAGCAACATTTTGTAATCTACAAAGTATCCCCACAACGCAGCTTGTGCGCCTACGTAGAAAAATTGCGCGACGACGCCCAGTACCAGGTGTCTTTTTCGCAGTAAGCTGCCGATTCCCGATTGACCGCCGGTTTCGTCGTCGCCCGAAATTACCGGCTCGGGCATTTTTGTGACCGCGAATAAAACAGTAACGAGAAGGACTACCCCTGCAATAACCAGGTAGGGCAGCTGAACCGACTGGGCTTCATGGATACGGATGGCTTCGGCTTCGGCGAATGACATCACCTGAAGCTCCTCGTTGGTATAGGATTTATTGGAAAAAATAAACAAACCGCCTATCAGCGGCCCCATGATGATACTCAACCCGTTGAACGACTGTGCGAAATTAATACGGTTGTCGGCTTTGTCCGGATCGCCGAGAATGGTCACATACGGATTGGCGGCAGTCTCCAGGAATGCGAGTCCGCAGGCAATAGTAAACAGGGCGAAGAGGAAAAAGCCGTAGGAGCGGATTTCAGCAGCAGGATAAAACAATGCAGCGCCGGCAGCATACAGGAGCAGCCCGGCCAGTATCCCTTTCTTGAAGCCGGCCCTTCCCATAAACAGTCCTGCAGGAATGGCCATGAGGAAATAGCCGATATAGAAAGCCGAATCCACAAATCCTGCCTGTCCCCGGTTGAGGTCAAGCGCTGTCTGAAAATGTTTGATCAACGTCCCGTTCAGGGAATTTGCCAGTCCCCAGAGGAAAAACAGGCTGGTGACAAGGGCCATTGCCATTCCGTAGGAGCTTCCGCCGGAAGGAGAGGCTATTGCAGGCTTTTCGGATAAAGGTTGGTATGCCATGGATCAGGTTAGGATAGTAACAGCAATTGATTGGTAGTAAAAAAGCTTCAGACATCCAGCTGGTAAAACCGGATAGCATTTTTACCGAACACGGCTTCCTGTTCCTGTGCAGAAAGCCTGGAAGCCCAGCTGTGGACAATCCCGGCCACTTCTTCATAGGTAGCCGCTACCAGGCAGACCGGCCAGTCGGAACCATACAGCAGGCGATCGGGACCGAACGCTTCCAGCATCTCGTCGAGATACGGGTAAAATGTCTCGGGAGTCCAGGTTTTCCAGTCCGCTTCGGTGACCATGCCGGAAAGCTTGCAACAAACATTGGGATAGCCGGCCAGTATTTTCATGTACTTCTTCCAGTCGGCAAGATCATGGCCTGTTTTGATAGCCGGTTTGGCAAGGTGATCGATCACCAGCGGGTTATCCGGTAGCTGACCTGCAAACTGGCAGGCTTCTTCCAGCTGATGCGGATAAATCAGGAGATCATAGGTGAAATCAAATGCCGCCAGTTGCCGGACCCCTCTTATGAATTGCGGATCAAGCAAAAATCCCGCCGGTTCCGTCTGCACAATGTGCCGGAAACCCTTCATTTTTTCAAACTGTGAATACAACTCCAGCCGTTCATAAACGGCAGGTGACCGGAGGTTGGTCCAGCCGACAACTCCCTGAATGAATTCGAATGCCTCGGAGAGTCCCAGCAGGAACTCCGTTTCCGACTCACTCTGATCGGCCTGAACCGCTACGGTACCCCCGAAGCCGGCCGCCTCGAGGGTGTTTTTCAGGTCACCGGGTAGAAAATCTTTCCGGATAGCCCCCATTTCTTCGGTTATCCAGGCATCCCGGTCGGGATTGTACAGCCAGAAGTGCTGATGGGCGTCAATTTTCATAGCCATTTACAGTTGCTCCCAGGCAATGGCTTGCTGGCGCTGTTCACCAAGTCCCTCAATGCCGAGTTCCACGACATCGCCGGGTTGAAGGTACAGCGGTGGCTTCATTCCCAATCCTACCCCTTCCGGAGTACCGGTGGTAATGATATCACCGGGCAACAGGGTCATGAACTGGCTCAGGTAGCTGATTAAATAGGCTACCGGAAAGATCATATCACCGGTAGTGGAATTCTGGAACTGCCGGCCGTTGACAGACAGCCACAGCTTTAGCTGCTGGGGATCGGGGATCTCGTCCCGTGTCACCAGGTAAGGGCCTATAGGAGCAAAGGTGTCACAGCTTTTCCCTTTCACCCATTGACCTCCCCGCTCCAGTTGGAATTCCCTTTCGGAGTAATCGTTGTGAACGGCATACCCGGCTACATACTCCAGGGCGCCGGCTTCTTCCACATAGCTCGCGCGTTTGCCGATGACCACGGCCAGTTCGACCTCCCAGTCGGTTTTCTGCGAGTTCCGGGGAATTACTACCTGGTCGTTGGGACCTGCCATGGCAGAAGTGGCCTTGAAGAAAATAATGGGTTCCTTGGGAAGAGGAGCGCCGGATTCAGCGGCATGCTTGGCATAATTGAGTCCGATGCAAACAATCTTGGAGGGGCGGGCGATACAGGAGCCATAACGGAAACCGGGTTCCAGCAGGGGGCAGCTGTCTGCGTTTGCCGAAAGCCAGGTGTCCAGACGGGTGAGTCCGTCGCGGGCAAAAAATGCTTCCGTGTAATCCTCTCCAAAAGCAGAAATATCAAGTAACCGTCCATCCGGAAGGGCTACTCCCGGTTTTTCCTGTTCGAATGCGCCAAAGCGAAAAAGTTTCATAATAAGCAATAAATGGTAAAGTATTTAATTATTCAGATGGACAAACCCACCGTCGATCAGGTAGTCGGCCCCGGTGATGAAAGCAGCTTCATCCGAGCAGAGATACACTGCCAGTGCCCCGATTTCGTGGGGTTTCGCCATTCGTCCGATCGGTTGGGTTTTTGAAAGTGCAACAAACATTTCGGCTTCCCTACCCGGGTAATTATTGGCCAGGTAACCATCCACAAAGGGCGTATGCACCCTTGCCGGGGATATGCTGTTGCAGCGGATATGGTCGCCCAGGTAATCTTTGGCGACCGAGAGGGTCATCGTATAAACAGCCCCTTTGGTAGTGGAATAGGCAAAGCGGTCGGGGATGCCTACTGTAGCCGCAATCGAAACCATATTGAGAATCACGCCGCCGCCGCCTGCCAGCAGGTGCGGAATCGTCGCATAAATACAATTGTAAACGCCTTTGACATTGACGGTCAGCAGCCGGTCGAAATCTTCTTCTGAAGTGGTATGGGCCTTGCCGACGTGGGCAATTCCGGCGTTGTTGACCAGAATGTCGATTTTGTGGGCAGCGGCGATTGCGTCAATGACGGCTACCACCTCTGTCTGTTTGGAAACATCCAACTGGTGGGCTGTTGCCTGGTGGCCTTCCGCCCGCAGCCGGGCTGCGACCTTTTCACCTGCTTCGGCCTGTACTTCCAGGATGTGAACATGGGCGCCCTGTCGGGCAAAAAGTTCGGAAATAGCCAGTCCTATTCCGCTGGCGCCACCGGTAATCAGTGCATTTTTAGTATCTAAACGAAACATTCAAGTAGGGGCAAAAAGGTTCTGTAATGGGTTTGGTCACTGCGTACTCCTGATAAAAGCAATTATGCAAATATATCTATTGTGAGTTGCCTAAAAAACCGGAGTTTGCATTTTGTCGGGCCTGGGAGTGAGTTTTCCGATGGTAATATAAAATTTCAAATGATGCTTTGAAGCAAACAAAAATAATGTTACATTTGCGACTCTTTTTGGATAGCATATCATAGTCAAATATCAGAATAATGAAAAAGAATACTCACCCGGAATACAGACCAGTCGTGTTTTGGGATCTTTCCAGCGACGATAAATTCATTACCCAGTCTACGATTCAGACAACCGAAACCATCACATGGGAGGATGGTAATGAATATCCGGTATACAAAGTGGAAGTTTCCTCCAAATCACACCCTTTTTACACGGGAAAGAATACATTGGTAGACACTACCGGTCGTGTGGATAAGTTCCTGAAACGTTATAACAAAAAATAGCGGTAACAAAAATAAAATAAAGGGGCCTGCCGGATTATCCGACAGGCCCCTTTATTTTGCAGAAAATTTTGAAGCGACAGCAATCAAACCATTACCTGCCATACCTTGTTGAAACATGGAAAACATCATTCTCTTTGACGATCCGATTATCCGTATTGATTTACTTCCTTTTACTTTTACACGTCCTGTAGCCCATATCCGGTGCGGCATTACAACTCTTTATGAAAAATGGGAAACGGCCCTTCCCGGGAATTATAGCGTGCTTACGGCCGGGTATCTTTCCGGGAAGTTTCCGCCGGCCGTGGCCTCAGGTGGCCTTTATGTCAACGGAGCCCTGTGCCCGGAGACCGCGCTGCTGGAAGCCGTACGGCGTTTGGAAACAGGAGAAGTCTTGCTAACGCCTGACGGCACTGCCCTGGCACTCCGTTCGGCCGGACAGTGGGAGCCTGATCAGGGAGTGGACGGCTTTGCTGCCGTGGTATTTCAGGAGGAAGTTACCCTGCTGCGGAAGAAATGGGATATTACAAGACTGAACGGTGCCCAGATCGGGGCGGATTTCCGGCAACTCACCCATGGGCGTGTCTCGGAGCCGGTTGCTGATCCGTTTACCCATTGCTATCGTCCGGACCAGGTGTTTATTGAAAAAGGCGCGGTGCTGCGTGCGGCCATCCTGAACGCGGAAAGCGGGCCGATTTATATCGGGAAAAATGCCGTGGTACAGGAAGGGAGTACCATCCAGGGGCCTTTTGCCCTGGGTGAAGGCGCCATCCTGTCGCAGGGAGCCAAAATTCGTCCGGGAACAACGATCGGCCCTTTCTGTAAGGTAGGAGGTGAGGTGAGCAGCAGTGTCTTTTTTGCACGTTCCAACAAGGGGCACGACGGCTATCTGGGAAACTCTGTGATCGGGGAGTGGTGTAATTTAGGAGCCAATACCAATAATTCCAATTTGAAGAACGATTATAAAACGGTGAAGCTCTTCAGTCACGCCACCCGGGAGCTGGAGGATACCGGTCAGGTGTTCTGCGGATTGTTTATGGGCGACTACAGCAAGTCGGGCATCAATACCATGTTCATTACCGGAACCGTGACGGGCGTGCACGTCAATGTATTTGGAGCAGGTTTTCAGGAGAAGTTTATCCCTTCTTTCTCCTGGGGTGGAAAGGCCGAAGGTATCTGCACCTATCGTTTGGATAAAGCATTGTCGGTAGCCAGGGAGACGATGAACCATAAAGGTGTTACTTTTGCAGCTTCCGACGAGGCGCTGTTGCGGGAAGTTTTTGAAGAGACAGCTGTTTTTAGGTTTCAGGAGTTAGGTGATAGGTAGTAGGTATTAGGTAATAGGTGTTAGGGAATAGGTGTTAGGTATTAGGCAATAGGTATTAGGAGTTAGGCAATAGGTATTAGGAGTTAGGTAATAGGTGTTTGGTTTATGGTATTTGGGTTTGGATGGTCGTGTGGTATGCCTGATGGGCGGGGGCGGGCGGGCGGCTGATACCCGGGTTCGACTCCGGTCACTCCCGGGTGGAAGTAAGTAAAAAAAGCCGACAGCTGACCTCCGATAGCTGAAAGCCGACAGCCACTTACAACGGCGTCAAAAAATCTCAGAAAGCGCTAAAACCTAAAACCTAAAACCTAAAACCCAAAACCTAAAACCTAAAACCTAAAACCCAAAACCTAAAACCCAAAACCTACTAAAAAAAGCGACATGTTGTTTGGCAGTATCCCCGGATTGAATCAGGTAAAGCAGCCGCTGATCAGAGCAGTGGAAAGAAGCCATGTGGCCCATACCCTGCTGTTTGAAGGCAAGGCCGGCGGGGGGGCGCTGGCAATGGCGCTTGCATTTGCCACGTATGTCCATTGTGAAAACCGCGGGAAAGACGACGCGTGCGGGACGTGTGCTTCCTGTGCCAAGATGCAGAAGCTGGCTCATCCGGACCTGCACCTGATTTTTCCCGTAGTGTCGGGGAATGCAAGGGAGACCGGCAGCGAAGCCCTGATGCCCCAATGGCGGGAGTTTATCCGGGTAAGTCCCTATCAGACGCTTCCCGAATGGCTGGAGTATATCGGCGGGGACAGCAAGCAGGGAAACATCCCGGTGAAAGAATCCCGGAATATCCTCCAAAAACTTACATTGAAAGCTTTTGAAAGTGCTTATAAGATCCTGGTGATCTGGAAGGCCGAGCTGATGAATACGGAATCGGCCAATGCACTGCTTAAAATCCTGGAAGAGCCCGCGCCGAAGACCCTCTTTCTGCTGGTGACCGACCAGGCTGATAAATTATTGACCACTATCCTCTCCCGGGCGCAGCGCGTACATGTTCCGGTCTTTTCGGATACGGAAGTGGCAGAATACCTGCAAAAAGAGTTGAAGATCGAAGATGAGCACCGGATCCGGCAGATAGCCTATCTGAGTGACGGAAATCTTGCAGTGGCCCGCCGGCTGACACAAACCGGGACCGTGGATCGCTCCGGATGGTTTGCGGAATGGATGCGGCACTGCTATAAGCACAGCTATTCGGAGCTGCTGAAAATGGCCGATGCGTTCGATGCGATGCCTATCGAAAAAGAAAAAATGCTGTTGGAGTACTCGCTTGGTATGTTCAGGGATATTTCGCTGCTGCTGAATGACGGAGAAGAATTACTCCGGGTTACCGATGAGGAACGCACGTTCGTAACCAATTTCTCGAAAGTAATTAACCCGTGGAAGCTGGAGGGAATGGTAATTGAAATTACAAAAGCGGGTTACCATATTGAACGGAACGTCCGGGCGAAAATGGTGTTTCTGGACCTGTCGCTGACACTTGCCGGCTATTTTAGGAGTAAATGAAGGACGCTGCTGCTGACAAACACGTGATCGGAGCCACCGCAATGGTGTATTTTCCCGAGTTCCAATGGGGGAACGTAGTAGCCCGTGTCGATACCGGAGCCAAAATTTCGGTACTGCATTGTACAAAAATAACCTGCGTACAGGCACCCGGAGGACAGGAGCTTTGTTTTGCACTGGAAGACGGAACCGGGGCAAAAGAATTCACAACGACGGTTTTTAAAGAGAAATTTATCCGCAACTCCTTTGGGGTCGTTGAAAAACGGTATGTTATCCGAGGGCTGATGGTATTGGAAGGACGGCGACTACGGGGAATGTTTGCATTGGCCAACCGCGAAAAAATGACCTATCCGGTATTGATCGGCCGGAACTTTTTACGGGGACGTTTTGTAGTGGATGTGGCCAGAACATCTCCGGAAGCCGGGTCACTGCTGCCATAAAGCCCATAACTCATAACTCATAACTCCGCCCCCATGTCCCTGTTACCATAATGCAGTCCCTGATTAACATTGTAAAGTAAGTACCGGTTACTCATTTCAAATTCTATGAAAATCGCAGTTCTGTCAACCAATAAAGATCTCTATTCAACCAGGAGACTGCTGGAAGCGATCCAAAAAAACGGGCACCAGGGCATCGTAATCGATCATTCCAAATGCTTTGTAGTGGTAGAGGGCGATAAGCCTACACTGATTTACAAAGGGAGCCCGGTGAAGGATATTGATGCGGTAATCCCCCGGATCGGGACCTCCGTTTCAGGATTCGGCTGTACGGTCGTCCGCCAGTTCGAAATGATGAAAGTATATACAACGGTCAAGTCTCAGGCCATCATGCGGTGCCGGGACAAGCTGCGGAGCCTGCAGATCTTGTCGAAGGCCGGGGTGAATATCCCTAAGACCGTCATGACCAAAGACTCGAGCCAGGTTGAAGAGCTCCTCAAATACCTCGGAGGCCCACCGGTGGTGATTAAGTTGCTGGAAGGGACTCAGGGAGTTGGCGTCGTGTTGGCGGAAACAAAAAAAGCGGCGAAGTCGACCATTGAAGCCTTTTACGGGTTAAGAGCCAATTTCCTGATCCAGGAATTTGTTGCCGAGGCGCAAAGTGCGGATATTCGTGCGTTTGTGATTGGCAACCGGGTCGTCGCAGCCATCAAAAGGCAAGGGCTCGAGGCCGATTTCAGGTCTAACCTCCACCGGGGCGGGACCGGGCAGCCTGTGACGCTTACTGCGGAGGAGGAGTATGCGGCGGTCGCTGCAGCCAGGGCGCTGGGGATTAAAGTGGCAGGAGTAGATTTACTGCAGTCGGATCGCGGAGCCCTGGTGATCGAGGTAAATTCGTCACCCGGTTTGCAGGGGATCGAGGAGGTAACGGGAATTGACGTGGCAGGCCAGATCATTACCTATATAGAAGATAAGATGATACTGGATGAGGGAGATACCGTGGGTGTATAAGCCGGCCCTCTTAGTTGAATGTTCATTTTAATGACTTGTAATGCGTATCAGAATAGGAACACGGGGAAGTAAACTTGCCCTATGGCAGGCCTACCATGTACAAAGCCTGCTGGAAAAAGGAGGTATAGCGGTTGAAATCGAGGCGATTGAAACCAAAGGGGATAAAATACAGGATGTTTCGCTTTCTAAAATTGGCAGTAAAGGGTTGTTTACCGAGGAACTGGAGGAGAAATTAAGAAGCGGGGAAATCGATATTGCCGTACACAGTGCCAAAGATGTACAGTCGACCCTGGATCCGGGACTGGAGCTAATCGCGTTTACAGAGCGGGAAGAGGTAAATGACGTACTGCTGAGTATTAACCCTCAGCGTTCGCTTGATAGTGGTGAATCATTTGTGGTGGGCACGTCTTCCGTACGGCGGGTGGCTTTTATGAAACATTATTACCCCCATATACAGTTGGCAGATATGCGGGGGAACCTCCAGACACGGTTGCGGAAGATGGAAGAAGGAGTGTGCGATGCCTTGTTGCTGGCGTATGCGGGCGTTCACCGGATGGAATATGATGCCTTTATTGCACAGAAAATCCCAACGTCGGTTTTTACACCTGCTGTAGGCCAGGGGAGTGTTGCCGTCGAGTGCGCTTCAGTTCTGAGTGCAGAAAAGCGGGAAGCCGTCCGGCAGCTCGTCAATCACGTACCTACGGAATACGGACTGTTAGCCGAGCGTATGTTTTTGAAGGTGATGCAGGGCGGATGCAGTATCCCGGTATTTTGCCTGGCTACGCTTACCGCTGATGCCCTTGTACTTAGTGGTGGTATTGTGAGCCTGGACGGCCAAAAGCTGCTCCGGGAAACGTTTTCGGGCCCCATTGGCCGGGAGTCGGCCGGGCTGCTGGGGACCCGGCTGGCAGAGGCAATCCTGGCGGCCGGAGGGGGGGCTATTCTAAAGGATATTAAAGCGTCGAGAGAAGGGTGAATCACTTCTCTCGAACCTGGTTTTTCCCGGGAAGGATGGCTATTCCTCCCGGGAAAAACCAGTGATTTTATCAGCGGTCTTTCAGTGCAGCGAATTCGCGATGCTGCGGACCGGTATAAATTTGCCGCGGGCGGCCGATCGGTTCTTTATTGGTGCGCATTTCCTGCCATTGGGCAATCCATCCCGGCAGGCGGCCAATCGCAAACATGACGGTGAACATATTGGTGGGAATACCCAGCGCACGATAGATGATGCCCGAGTAGAAATCCACATTCGGATAAAGCCGGCGTTTTACAAAGTACTCATCTGCGAGCGCTGCCTGTTCCAGCGTTTTGGCAATTTCCAGGACAGGATCATTGACCCCGAGCTTATTCAGTACGTCGTCGGCTGCCTTTTTGATGATTTTGGCACGCGGATCGAAGTTTTTATAGACCCGGTGACCGAAGCCGAACAGTCGGAAACCGCTTTTTTTGTCCTTGGCCATATCAATGTATTTCTGCGTATCGCCTCCATCGGCCTTGATGGCCTCCAGCATCTCGATCACCTCCTGGTTGGCGCCTCCGTGCAGAGGTCCCCAAAGGGCTCCGATCCCAGCGGAAATGGAAGTGTACAGGTTGGCGTGAGACGAGCCCACGAGGCGGACGGTAGACGTGGAGCAGTTCTGCTCATGATCGGCATGCAGGATCAGTAGTTTATTGAGCGCTTTGGAAACCACCGGGTCCACATGATAGCGCTCTACAGGCAGGGCAAACATCATGTTCAGGAAGTTCGAACAATAGTCCAGCGTATTGTCCGGATAGTTGACCGGGTGTCCCTGCGATTTTTTGTAGGACCAGGTGGCGATGGTAGGCAGCTTGGCCAACAGCCGGATGATGTGCAGGTTGGTTACTTCAGAAGAGGGCAGCTCGTCTCCCTGCGAATCAGGGTAAAAAGCGCTCATGGCACTTACCAGGGAGGAGATGACCCCCATAGGATGCGCGTTGACCGGAAAGCCTTCGAAGATTTTCCGCATATCCTCGTTGACCAGTGTATGGGTCCTGATTTCGTATTCAAAGCTCTTGTATTCTGTTTCGGTCGGGAGATCGCCATAGATAAGCAGGTAGGCTACTTCAAGGAAGGAGGCTTTTTCGGCGAGGTCTTCAATGGCGTAGCCGCGGTATCTTAGTATCCCTTTCTCACCGTCCAGAAAAGTGATGCTGCTTTTGGTCGCCCCGGTATTTTTATAGCCACTGTCCAGTGTTACATAACCGGTAAGATCCCTGAGCTTACTAATATCGATGGCTTTTTCCTGTTCGCTTCCTTCGATGATGGGAAATTCGTATTGGTTATTAGCCAGGGTTATGGCAGCTGTATTATTCGACATAGTAATAACTTATGGAATTGAAAATTAAAGAAAGATATATTGCCTTTGGTATTTATATGGGCTACAATATTCGGTAAAAAGTAGTACATACGAAATACATTGATTGGTTTTACATTAAGATTGCCCGGTAACAGGCTTTTCGGATTCGTTCCAATAGTGAGAATCCGGGTATATTCTCTGACCGAAAATAGCCGTTCCTACCCTTAAAAGGGTGGTACCTTCTTCGATGGCCGTTTCCAGGTCGCCACTCATCCCCATCGATAAAACAGGGGCTTCGATTCCTGATTGCTGTTGAATGTCGGACTGGATTGTCTTTAACAACCGGAAGCATTTCCGGACTTGTTCGGTTTCGGCTGAAAAAAGCCCGATGGTCATCAGTCCTTTCAGGTTGAGTGTGGGGTACTGTTGAATTAACCGGGCGAGCTCCGGCGCCTGTTCGGGGGCTGCGCCGAACTTACTGGACTCATAGGAGGTGTTGACCTGCAACAGGATATCCATACGCCGCCCTTCAAACTGCAGGCGCTGGTCAAGCTTTTCGATCAGGTCGCGCCGGTCGACAGATTGAATACAAGTAGCCCATTTGAGGACGTCTTTGATCTTGTTGGTCTGTAAATGGCCTATAAAATGCCATTCGGGCTGCAAGTCGGTAAGCTGAGCGGCCATTTTCATGCCGTCCTGGACCTTGTTTTCACCCAGCAGTGTTTCTCCCTGCCGGACGGCAAAACGCAGCTTCTCCTCTGAAACCGTTTTGGTAGCCAGTAATAACCGTATATCTTCTGGAGAGCGACCTGCTTTGTCACAGGCCCGGTTGATTCGTTGATGAATGATTGTAAGATTGTGAGCAATGTCTTGCATGAATATTTCAAAAATCCTGGGTGCAGATCAGATACACCCGTTTCGATAGGTAGGCCAAATATACTAAATAAGACGCAGGAATTTAACCTTTTTCGGAAGAAACAGAAGGGGATAGCGAAGCCGATTTTCGAGTGGACAACAGGGGTCATAACAAAAAAACGGGACAACCATCGGCTGTCCCGTTTTTTTATAAGAAGCTGCTTTACTTATTTGTTAGCGTTAGGATCGGTGTACAGATTGAAGTACTGATCCATTTTCGGGGTAATGATGATTTCGGTACGACGGTTAGTTGCACGGTCAGTGCTGGACGTGTTGCCAGCCTTAGGCATGTACTCTCCGCGACCACCTGCAGTTAAACGGGCAGGATCAACACCATATTTGTTTTGGAGAAGACGTACAACCGAAGTAGCACGTTTCACACTGAGATCCCAGTTGTCAAGCAGGTTCTCGCTTGCGAAGGGTACATTGTCGGTGTGGCCTTCCACCAGGATTTCAATTTGTTTGTAGTCGTTCAGGATTTTAGCAACTTTTCCGACAACTGTTTCTGCCTGAGAGTTGATAATGGAGCTTCCGGAACGGAACAGCATTTTGTCGGAAAGAGAAACGTAAACAACGCCTTTCTTAACTTCGATCTGGACATCCTCGTCACTAACATCGGACAACGAACGTTTCAGGTTGTTTACAAGCACCAGGTTCAGCGAATCTTTCTGCTGGATGCTGCGGTTCAGATCCTGGATGTACCGGCCTTGCTGATTAAGGGTTTCCATCGATTTCTTGATACTCTCAGCACCTTGTTTGCTGATAACCGACAAATCGGACATACGGTCCAGGATTTGTGTATTGTTCTGCTTCAGGAACTCGGCTTGCTCTTCCAGCTCCTTCACACGCCGGTTTTTTGCCTCCAATTCATCTGATTTTTTCTTAAGATCAGCAGACAGGGTCGCGCTGCGGGTGTCGCAGTCACTTAAAGCTGTTCTGGCTTTATCTAATGCTAACTGGATTTCACTCTTCTCGTTTTCGACAGCAAGCATTTTTTTCTTACTTACACAAGAACCGAGGGACAGAATAACAGCAATGGCAACTACTACTTTTTGCATGGTTTTTTTTTATGGTTAATAATTCCTGGAATGATATAAAGGGGTTAATAACTTAAAGGTGACTTTCAACGGTTCATTCACATAGTGATTTAAGGCACAAAGTTAAACAACTCTACCTTAAACAATGTACTTTGTTCAGAATTATTAACAAATAATCCCTTACTTCTTTAAAAAAAGGAGCATATAACAGGATCGCCCGGTAGAAAACACTCGTTTACAAGCATTTCGGCGACTGTTCAGGGTTAATAAGGCAATGCCCAAAAGGGATTACGACGGGATTTGATACTGTCTTGGATATGCTTGTAAACGAGTGTATCGTGTTGTTTATTGTCTATTTTGCGTCCCTTAAGTTTTTTTGCGGGCTTTAACTGGTCGCCGACAGGCTGAAGCGAAATGTTGGTAGCCGTCAGTACGACGTCCCCGTCGTTGATGTCCAGCTCCAGAATGGCTCCGGGTAAACCGAAGTAAACGCCGGGCCCGACAGGAACAGGCAGCGCATCGGCAAACCAGGCCGTGATTTTCTGTTTCTTCAGGGTGTCTTCCGTTACAGCCATCATGCAGAGGTATCCGCTGACGTCTTTGATTTTGTTCATGATCTTCCATTGGGGCGTACGAAGGCTATCTTCGATTTGATAGGTACGCCCGAGCATCTGTATCCAGTCCGACTGCCGGTTGGCTGCGAAGTCCCGGGTAATGACATAATCGGATTGCTTCCAGGTCCACCGGCCGTCAGCCGATTCCCCCTGGTCCGACAGGTAGGTAAAGAGACTTTGATCCTGGTTGAATACCAGTTTCATTTTGGTTGTATATCCCTCGTCATACCCCCGCGTGAGTTTGACACGGTCCTTCTCTTCCTGGCTGAGGAACTCCATCCGCTGGTAAATCCGGGACCAGTGATAGGTATGGTCGTAGGTGATAACACCCTCCATTTTTTGCGCGAGCAGGGGAAGGGAAAAAATGCTGACAAAAAGTACCGAAAAATAGATTTTCATGTGTAGAAAATTTGTAACTAAATTATTATCATCTCCATGGTCTGTGTTCTCACAGACCATCATCAGTCCGGCTGATCAGGTGTGGACTGTGAAGACACAGTCCACGGCACAATCCACAGTAATGCGCACACCCTAGTATTCAACCAATTACCTATCAATCCCTAACACCTAACACCTAAAACCTAACACCTAACACCTAACACCTACATTCAGAACATCCCCCCCTGCCGGCGCATATTGGCAGTGACCCCCCTCATGTTGTACGTAAAGCTCAGCATAAAATAACGTCCCAGTGTCTGTATTTGTTCGTGGGTGGCAAAATTCTGAGAGGTGTATACCCGGATTCCCTGGTTTTTATTGAATACGTCAAAGGCTGTAAGACGAATTTCTGCGCGCTTGTTTTTCAGGAGCAAGTGATACAGCGCCAGGTTCAGAATGGGCTGATCGAGGTAAAAGCCCTGGCGGGGGTTGTCAAAAATATTGTAGTTAAGCGCCCCGTTAAAATAGATGTCGCGGGGAAGCTTCAGGTTCATTTCGCCGCTGTAGGTCGTATTCACTATCCGCTGATTCTGCGTGGTATTGATAGAGTATTTGGTATGGTTGATATTCCAGCGGGCTGATGGATAAAACGTCAGAAACTCATTCGGGGTGATGTCCAGCCCGACTCCGACGGGATAGCCGTTGGTGTTGGTCGTATTTTTTAAACCGTTAATGCGGGTCATGTAGAGACTGTGCTGATAGCCGAAATTGGTCCGCAGGGTAAGTTTGGTTTTGACGATCGGCATGGTAAAATAGGCATAGACATTATACCCTTTTCCGCCGGTGATATTTTCCGGACGGGTGCGGGTAACAAGATTTTCGTCGACGGTTTGTGCATAAACCACCTGATTGGTCTGAAAATTGAAACCTGTCCCAAGATAAAAAGAGATGAACGATCCCGGGTTAAAATAATTGAAGCCTACATTCGCATTGTGATTGGTGGCTGGCAGCAGGTCGGGATTTCCTTCCCGGATATACAGGGGATTACTGTTGTCTACCACCGGTTGCAGGTCGGTAATGGAGGGCAGGCTCATATAGGGAGAATACCCGGCATACAGATACCGGTTGTTCTTCATCTGGAAATTCAGGGAAACATTGGGGATCCAGCCAAAATAGTGCTTGTTGATGAGCATTGGCAAGGAATTGGCCGTCTCAGCATGGAATTTGCCCTGCAGATCGAATTGCTGGGCGGCCAGCCCTACCGCCAGGTTGAAACCCTGATGACGGTAGCGTAAGCGGGCGCCGCCGCGGTTCGAGAAGAACCGATTGGTATAAAAGCGACTCAGGTAGGGGTTCAGCTGCTCGGCGATCTCACTGCGGTCAAACACTTCCCGGTCCACCTCGTTATTGGATACGCTGAAATTGTAAAAACTTTCCAGGAAAAAACGGGTCGAAAGTGGTTCTACGTACTGCGTACCGGCCTTAAAACGGTTGTAAAGGCTCCGGGTATCGTTACGCTGGTTGAGGATGTAAAGGGAATCGAGCCCTCCGATACCGGCGCCATGGAACAGGTTCTCCGCATATTGGTCGCCATTATTATCGGAATTATTGATCGTGTAGGCAGCGCTGAGTGCAAAACTCCTTCCTTTTTTGCGGAATTTATGGTTGTAGAGCGCCTGTGTGTTGATCTGGAAAGAAGTATACCGGTTCTGATTCAGTAATTCTGAGGTCGTTCCGGGAACATCGGTTCCGCGGTAAAAGAGCTGGTTGCTGTTGTAACGGTTATCGCCGTTACCGATGCGGATCTGGTTTTGAACCACAAAGGTATTCAAAGAATCCAGTTCCTTTTCGAAACGAATGGAAGTGCGGTGATTACCGGAGGTATTCAACGCGCTGTTCTTATCCACGGTCTGATACGTCAGGTCGTTCAGGAAATTTTCTTTCGCTGTCAGCCCGTCAAGGGTTTGTTTGGTTTGATTGTAGTAATAGTAAGTGCTGAATTTGGTCTTTTTGGTTTCATAATTGTAGTTGACCCCGCCTGCCCAGTTTTTTGAAAAGCCGCGGTCACGGTTCCCGCCCCAGTCGACTTCAATGTCGTTGGAGCCTTCCCATCCGCCGCCAAATCCGAAATCACCTTCGTTACCCCAATTGAAAGACTGGCTTCCCCTGAAATCCTGGTAGTCGTCACGGGAGATCCCGGTTTGGTTGACATTGTTGGCCATTCCAATGACGGCAAGCTGGTTTTTATCGTCAAAGCGGTTATAATTGACTTTGGCCTGAAGCCGGTGGTCGGTTCCGACGCCCGCTGTGGCTTTTCCGAATCCACCTTTTTTATGACTGTCTTTTAGTTCCAGATTAACTGTTTTCTCCTGTTTCCCGTCGTCAACCCCGGTGAGCCGCGCCTGTTCCGTCTGACTGTTATACACCTGGACTTTGGAAATGGCCTCTGCGTTCAGGTTACGCGTGGCTTGCTTGGGGTCGTCCCCAAAAAAACGTTTGCCGTCTACCGTGACGCGTTGCACTTGCTGGCCCTGCGCTTTGATATTGCCTTCCTGATCTACTTCCATACCCGGAAGCCTGCGCAGGAGGTCTTCAACCGTGGCGCCCGGCGGCACTTTAAAAGAAGCCGCGTTGTATTCGACCGTATCACCGCGGATACTCAGAGGGGCCCGGGCAGTTTTGATCACGACCTCCATCAGGTCTTTGTTCAGTACTTTCAGCTGGATAGTCCCCAGATCGGTGAGAGGGCCGTCGGCCGGATGAATATCCTGTTGATGAGGAAGATAACCCACATAATTGATTTTCAACAGGTAATGCGCCCTCCTGAGATTTTTAAACTCCAGCAACCCGTCGTCATTGCTCCGCCCGTAATTGATCAGGGCGGAATCTTTGGGGTTCAGAAGCATAACCGTAGCGAAGGGTAATTTTTCACCAAGTGAATCGCTGACGATCCCTTTTACAGTAAACCGTTCGTTGGATTGTGAAAAAACCGGCAGTGTGGCCAATAACAAATAAAAACACAGGTAAAAGGGATTTTTCATGGCGTATAGAAATTGGTCTTTCAGGTAAAGATGAATCAATTGGTTACAAAGTTGCTTCAGGTTCGGGTGCGTGAATGAATTTCAGCAAAACTAAATATTTAGTTTCTATTTAAGGTGCTTTTTAAGGAATTTTATGAAAAATTGAGGAAGAGCGGTTCACGGGGGAGGGGGAACCGGCAGGAAAACGGGATAAGTGTACGGCGTTCGAGCTGTCAGCAGGGCGGCAGCAGCGACTTTGCATTGCGGGTGGTGATTGCCACTACTTCAGATTTCGGGAGTTCCTTGAGATCGGCTATCTTCTGCGCCACCAGGTCAAGATAGGCTACTTCGTTACGTTTGCCCCGGTAGGGAACGGGTGCGAGATACGGACAATCGGTTTCGAGTACGATATGTTCCAGGTCTAGAGAGGCAACGAGCTTATCCAATCCGCTGTTTTTAAAGGTTACCACGCCTCCGATACCCAGTTTGAAGCCGAGGTCGATTGCTTTGCGGGCGTCTTCAGGAGTGCCTGAAAAACAGTGGAAAATGCCGGTCAGCTGCGGATTGGCAAATTGCTCAATCAGGGCCACGGTTTCGTGGAAGGCATTGCGGCTGTGAATGGCAATCGGTAAATGATGCTGAACGGCCAGGTTGCACTGAAACCGGAATGCCTCCTCCTGCTGCGACTTGAAAGAGGTATCCCAATAAAGATCCATCCCGATTTCCCCGATAGCGATAAAGGAGCGCTCGGACAATACGCGGGCGACGGATTCGAGTTCCTGCTCAAAGTCGTCTTTTACGTAGCAGGGATGGAGGCCGGCCATGGGCAGGCATTTGCCGGGATAGGCATCGGCGAGTTCGAGCATACCGGGAAGCGTTTCGCTGTTGCAATTGGGCATCCATATCTGCTGAATCCCTGCCTCCCAGGCCCGGTTCAGCATCCCGGTCCGGTCTCCGGCAAACTGTTCGTCGTAAATATGGGCGTGTGTTTCGATCATTTATTTACTGGTTTCGGATAAAAGGGTTTTTTTAGGTGTTAGGTTTCAGGTGTTAGGTGTTGGGTTTTAGGTTTTTTTGCGTTTGAACTGGCTGGGTTTTTTGTCGGGAGGTCAAAGGTATAAAAAAAACAGACTTCAATTCTGAAGCCTGTTTTCTTACGATATAGTGTTGTGTTCGTTATGGGGTTTCGCAGGGGATGACCGGTTCGAGGTGGTCAAGTTCTTCCATGGTAAATATTCTTGACCGTGTGATGAAGCGTACGCCCAGGGGGATTTCCAGCGAAAAACTGGCGCCGCGGCCGGGCGTGGCATCAATCGTCAACTGTGAATGCTTCCAGTATTCAAATTGGTCAGCGCTCATGTAAAAATTACATCCGTGGATGCTGCCCAGGCACACATCACTGCTGCCTACCTTAAAATCCCCCTCCTGGAAGCACATAGGCTGGGAACCGTCGCAGCAACCGCCACTCTGGTGAAACATCAGGGGACCGTGCCGGTCAACCAGCTGATTGACTATTTCAATAGCCTTTTCTGTAATCAACACACGCTTTACCATCGTGACGAGTCGTTCTCCGGGGAAAGAGGCGGGAATGTGCCCCTCTGCTCCCGGATAGGTTTTAGTTGTTGGTTTTGTGAAATACTGTATTGGTGGATGCTCAGAAAAACCCTAATTTGTTTTTGCTGTACGAAACCAGCATGTTTTTGGTCTGGCGGTAATGATCCAGCATCATTTTGTGGTTTTCCCTTCCGAAACCGGATTTCTTGTACCCCCCGAAGGGTGCATGTGCGGGATAGGCGTGGTAGTTGTTGACCCACACCCGTCCTGCCTGAATGGCACGGGGAACCTGGTAAAGCTCATGCGCGTCGCGTGTCCAGACACCTGCTCCGAGACCGTATAAGGTGTCATTCGCTATTTCGATCGCCTCTTCAACCGTTTTAAAGGTCGTCACTGCTACTACCGGGCCGAAAATCTCTTCCTGGAATACACGCATTTTGTTATGCCCTTTGAGGATGGTCGGTTGGATATAATACCCGCTTTCGAGCTCCCCTTCCAGTACATTGGCTTCCCCGCCTGTCAATACTTCGGCTCCTTCTTCTTTCCCGATCTGGATGTACGACAGGATCTTCTCGTATTGATCCTGCGACGCCTGTGCTCCCATCATCGAGGTGCCATCCAGCGGATGTCCGGTCCGGATGGCCTCGGTGCGCTGGATAACCCGTTCGATAAACCGGTCGTAAATACTTTCATGCACCAGCATCCGGGAGGGGCAGGTACACACTTCCCCCTGATTGAAGGCAAACAGCACCGCACCCTCAATGGCTTTATCGAGGAATTCATCGTCTGCATCCATCACCGACGGGAAGAAAATATTGGGAGACTTGCCGCCCAGTTCCACGGTAGCCGGGATAATATTTTCGGAAGCATATTGAAGAATCAGACGGCCGGTAGTCGTTTCTCCCGTAAAGGCCACTTTTGAGATCCGGGGGGAGGTTGCCAGGGGTTTTCCGGCTTCAGTCCCGAAACCGTTTACAATATTGACGACTCCCGCCGGAAGGATATCCTCCAGCAACTCGAACAAGCATAAAATAGAAGTCGGAGTTTGCTCTGCCGGCTTCAGGACGACGGTGTTGCCGGCCGCGAGCGCGGGAGCCAGTTTCCAGGTGGCCATCAGGATCGGGAAATTCCAGGGGATGATCTGACCCACAACGCCCAGTGGTTCGTGAAGTACGATGCTGACGGTGTCGGCATCATGTTCGGAGATGAACCCTTCTTCCGTACGGATGGCAGCTGCAAAATAACGGAAATGATCGACGACGAGGGGGAGGTCGGCGGCCCGGGTTTCCCGGAGGGCTTTCCCGTTGTCAATGGTTTCAACGATCGCCAGGTATTCCAGGTTGTCTTCGATGCGCTGGGCAATTTTCAGCAGGATATTGCTGCGATAGGCGGCAGAAGAAGTCCCCCAGGTTTTAAACGCCTCGTGGGCTGCATCCAGTGCCAGTTCGATGTCTTCTTTGCCTGATCGGGCAACCTGCGTAAATACCTTTCCGTCAATTGGAGAAATATTGTCAAAGTATTCTCCTTTTACAGGAGGCAGCCATTTCCCGCCGATGAAGTTTGCATACTTTTCTTTAAATGCCGGGCGGGTGACTACATTGGTTTTTTCTGCAACAGCTTCCATACTATCAGGTTTAAAATTTATTCAATGAACTACTTGTCATTGCAAAATAACTTCAATAAAATGACAAAATATTCCAATATCGGATCGTAGAGTTGCAGTAAAATATCCTTTTGCCTGGTAAACTAAATCCTGCCGCACACTGTTATTGCGATAGTTACACCTGGCTTATACACTGTTTATGGAGGGAAGGTCACTGGTATTACCGCAAAAATTAACACCGGTCCGCGAATTGCAGACACTGGTGGAGAACCGGCTCGTGTTCACGATGGAACATTGCGAGATGAATATTTTTGAGACCTACCAGCAGAGTGAACAGGTAAGTCTGCGATTTGACAGCCTGGTCTATACAGCCATGTTGCGGGGCAAGAAGGTGATGCACTTGTTTGGTGACCGCCAGTTTGACTACCTGCCGGGCGAATCCGTCATACTGCCTTCCAATGAACGGATGGTCATTGATTTTCCCGAAGCTACGATTGAGTCGCCCGCGCAGTGTATCGCGCTGACGATTGATGAAGATAAAGTCCGGAAAACCCTGGAGTTGTTGAATGAAAAATATACCAGGGCTGAGGGGCAATGGGCACTGGACAGCGCCCAGTTCCATATCCGCAACACCCAGGAAATCTCGCACACGGTAGAGCGTCTGATCAGGGTGGCGAAAGAATCTAACCCGGCAAAGGATGTTTTTGCGGATATGGCGCTTCAGGAATTGCTGCTGCGCCTGATGCAGACGCAGGCGCGTCACCTTATTTTCGACAATTACCGCGAATATAGTGCCACCAGCCGCTTTGCAACCGTTATTCTCCACATCCAGGAGCGGTTGCATGAAAACCTGACGATCGGGCAACTGAGCAATATCGCCTGCATGAGCAAACCCCATTTCTTCCGGAGTTTCAGACAGGAATTCGGGATCAGCCCGGTGGAGTATATTATCCGGGAGCGTCTGAAACTGGCCCGCCGGCTGCTGAAAGAACCCCAAAACCGTATTGCTGAAGTAAGTTATCAATGCGGATTCCAAAGTGTTAATTATTTTTGTACTTTATTCAAAAAGTACGAGGGGGTTTCCCCCGGCCAGTTCAAGAAAAACCAATCCCCGGCTTAACCGCCGGAGCTGTTTGATGAATTTGTTCCTGCATCGTTCCCCATTCTGGTTAAAAACAATCTTCCCGTCTTACGAATGGCGGGTCAAAACACAGGATCCGGTTATTTACCTCACTTTCGATGACGGTCCTGTCCCGGATATTACGGCCTTTGTGCTGGATACGCTGGCGCAGTATGAAGCGAAAGGTACTTTTTTTTGTATCGGGGACAACGTCCGGAAGCACCCGGAAGTATACGCAAAAATCAGAGCGGAAGGGCATGCGATCGGAAACCATACATTCAACCATATGAATGGCTGGAAAACCGAAACGGAGGTTTACCTGGAAAATTATTACAGGTGTCAGGATATTCTGGAGCTGCCTACCAATCTGTTCCGTCCGCCTTATGGTCGTATCCGCCGCGAACAGTATCTTCGGTTACCCGAATCGACGCGGGTGATTATGTGGGATGTGCTGTCGGGGGATTTTTCCCAGGCTATCACCCCGGAAATCTGCTTGTTCAAATCGATCCGGTATACGCGCCCGGGATCGATTCTTTTGTTTCATGATAGTATCAAGGCGAACCGGAATATGGCCTATACCCTCCCACGCTATATGGACCATTTTGCAGCAAAGGGCTACCGGTTTGAGGCGATGCCCATGTGTTAAAGAGGAGGGATTTTGCAAACGGATTGCCCGGGGATCAGTGATTATTCGTTCATCCAACAAACATCAGCAACCTGAAATGTCAACAAGATCAACCGTAGTAAGCCTTATGTTAGTTTCCGGACTCGCTTCCGCACAGGAAGCAGCACGTTATCAGACACCTACGCCGGAACTGGCAGCGCTGGTAAACGCAGCCCCGACTCCCACCGTGTCAGTCGATAGTAAAGGAGAGTGGCTGCTTATTATGGAACGCTCGGCACAACCTTCCATTGCCGAACTGGCCCAGCCGGAGCTCCGGCTGGCCGGGATCCGGATCAACCCGGCCAATAACGGCCCGAGCCGCGCTGCTTATGTGGAAGGAATGTTTCTTAAAAACCTGGCCACAGGGGTTGAAAAGCGGTTGACCGGCCTGCCGGAAAATCCCCTGATTTCGACTATTAAATGGTCCCCCGACGAATCGAAGATTGCTTTTACCGTTTCGGAGGAGGAACAGATACGATTGTACGTAGTCACGGTCAGTACAGGGGAAGTCGCCCGGGTTTCGCCGGAGCCGCTTAATGCTGCGATGGGGACGCCCTATTACTGGATTTCGGATAGTCAGTCGCTGCTGGCACGGCTGGTACCTTCCGGACGGGGCGCCGCGCCGCAACCGGCAAAGGCTCCCGACGGACCGACCATCCAGGAGAACCTGGGCCGGAAAACAATGGCTCCTACCTTTCAGGACCTGTTGAAAGACGCGGCTGACGAGGAACAGTTTGCGTACTATTGTACCTCGCAGCTGGCGCTGATCTCTCTGAACGGGAGCCTCCGGAAAATCGGAGAGCCGGCGCTGTTCGTCGATGCGGAGCCGTCGCCCGACGGGCAATTTGTATTGACCCAGACACTTTCCAGGCCTTTTTCGTACCTGGTACCCGCCCGGCTGTTTCCGATGACAACTGCTCTCCTGGAAACAGGGGGGAAGCCGGTGAAGACACTTTTCGAGCGGCCCCTGGTGGAAAATGTCCCCTGGGGAAGTGATGCCGTTCCGGATGGTCCCCGCAGTTTCAGCTGGCGCGCCGATGTGCCGGCTACGGTTTATTGGGTGGAGGCGCGAGACGGCGGTGACCCGCAGCGGGAAGTGGAAGTGCGCGATGAAGTGCTGCAGCTGCCGGTCCCTTTCGATGGCCCTCCGCAGCCTGTTTATGCTGCCAGGTACCGGTTTGCCGGTGTGTATTGGGGGGATGCGCATACGGCGTTGCTGATGGAACGTTGGTGGAAGACCCGCAGAACCCTTACACAGGTAGTCAACCCTTCGGACCCGGCGCAAGTTTCGTTGTTAATGGACAGGTCGTCGGAAGATAGCTATACGAACCCGGGTTACCCGGAGCTTTCGAAAAATAGATACGGCCGGAATGTGCTGTATATTACTCCTGAAAAAGAATTGTTTATGCTGGGCGCGGGGGCCTCTCCGGAAGGAAACCGCCCGTTTGTAGACCGGCTGAGCCTGAAAACAGGAGCAAGTACCCGCCTCTGGCGCTCGGAAGGACCGGTGTACGAGCAACCGGTTACGATACTGGACCGGGCTAAATTGACCGTGCTTACTACCCGGGAAACTCCTGAGGAGATCCCGAATTACTGCGTTCGCAAGCTGAAGCCGGGAAAGAAAGAAAACCCGTTGCAGCAGGTGACCACTTTCCCCCATCCTTACCCGGACCTGAAAGGAGTCCAAAAGCAGGTGTTGCGGTATCAGCGGGATGATGGGGTAGCGCTGACCGCCACCTTGTACCTGCCGGTTGGCTATAAAAAAGAAGACGGGCCGCTGCCAACCTTGCTATGGGCGTATCCACGGGAATTTAAAGATAAGGATGCGGCCAGTCAGGTGGTCGGTTCTCCCTTTCAGTTTAACCGGATCAGCTACTGGGGCGCGGCTGCTTTTGTCACCAGGGGGTATGCTATCCTCGACAACGCCACCATCCCGATTGTCGGGGAAGGACAGGAGGAGCCCAACGACACGTATGTGAAGCAACTGGTGGCCAGTGCAAAGGCGGCTATTGACGAAGGTGTGAGACTCGGGGTCGTCGATGCGTCGCGGGTAGGGGTGGGCGGTCATTCTTACGGGGCATTCATGACAGCGAACCTGTTGACGCACAGCGGGCTGTTTAAAGCCGGATTGGCCAGGAGCGGCGCCTATAACCGTACGCTGACTCCCTTTGGTTTTCAGAATGAACAACGGACGTATTGGCAGGCGCCGGAGGTTTACAATGCGATGTCTCCCTTTATGAACGCCGATAAAATGAAAACCCCGCTGTTACTGATTCACGGGGAAGCCGACAACAATACCGGGACTTTCCCGATGCAAAGTGAACGTTACTACACGGCTCTGAAGGGAATGGGCGCTACCACCCGGCTGGTCATGCTGCCCTACGAAAGTCATGGATATACCGCGAAGGAATCATTGCTGCATATGTTATGGGAGATGGACCAGTGGTTGGAAACGTATGTAAAAAAGGGGGGGGATCAGTAACCGGGCAGGATGTGCCCGGTTACGCGCCGGCTCTCGCCGGATAGTACATGCTTTTTGTACCGGAAGTCAGCCGTTGATGCGGGTACTGCCGGGTCCGCATGGATTCCCGTCAAAGCGCTATGATCCGTTCAATGTGTAGTTGCTCCAAAAAATAATCATCGTGCGACACCACCAGGAGAGTGCCCTGGTATTCACTGATAGCGGCCGTCAGCAAGGTGATATTCGGAATGTCTAAGTTATTGGTGGGTTCATCCAGAATAATAAGGTCCGGTGACTGTCTACTGATGGTCAGGCAGCAAAGTGTTAAGCGCATTTTCTCTCCGCCGCTTAATGTAACACAGGGTTTATCCCAATCCTCTTTTGAGAACAGGAACCGGTTGAGCCTGATTTTAATTTCATGTTCCTGTAATGCCGAAGTATTAAAATGCCGGGCTTGTTCATAAACAGTGAGCCGGTCGTCGATGAGCGAGTAATCCTGATCCATATAGACCGCCTGGGTGTCTGCTCTGTAGACCGTTCCGCTTTGCGGCGTCAATTTGCCCAGCATGAGGTGGATGAGGGTGGTTTTTCCCGAACCGTTCAAGCCTTTCAGCGCAATTCTTTCGCCACTGGTGATTTGAACGGTAAGGCTGTCATTCCAGAGTAACCGGCCGTCGTATGCGACATTAACGCCGGTGGCTTTGAAGATGATTTTGCCTTTGTGCAACGTGGAGTTGTGAAACCCGAACTTCATTTTGTCGAGGTCGGGCAATGCTGCGCGCAGCGTCTGTAATGCGTTCGAAATGCCGTTAATTTTTTCCGTGTGGACGTTCTTCATTTTGGACGTACTTTTTTCGGCATTATTCCGGAGGGTATTGAGCATAATAGTAGGTATTCCGGCCTTTTCCTGCTTTTTCTTTCCACGGGCGTCCAGTTTTTGCTGTCTTTCCAGGGTTTCGCGTTCTTTTTCCCTGGCTTTTCGCAAGGCTTTTTCCCGGTCTTTTACCTCCTGGTTCAGGGCATCGGTTTCCAGCTCTTTTTGGGCGGCGTAAAAATCATAGTTGCCGCCGTAAACGGTAATCCCCCGATGATCCAACTCACAGACCGTATCCAGGAGATTTAATAAGTTCCGGTCATGACTTACCACCATCAAAGTGGCCGAAGTCGTCTGAATAAAGTTGTACAACAGTTGCCTGCCCGAGGTGTCGAGGTGATTGCTGGGTTCGTCCAACAGTATGAATCGGGGTTGATGAATGGAGATCCCTGCAAGGAACACCTTTGTTTTTTGTCCGCCGCTTAAAGTTCCCATTTTTTGCGTCAGGTCAAAAGCTGCCAGCTGCCAGTCATTCAGGGCTTCGTTACACCGTTCCTCTATCCCCCAGTCGTCATTCAGCACCGTCAGGTTACTTTCCGTTACATTGCCGCTGAGGGTTTCCTTCAGTGCGTTGAGTTTATCCTCCACCTGTAGGGCTTGTGCAATGGTCAGATGATTATACTGTCCGAAAATCTGCGGGACATAATAGGGCGTGTCGGCAACTTTCAGCTGCCCGTCAGCGGGCTGCAGCGTGCCGGCAATAAGGTTAAGCAAGGTGGATTTCCCCGAACCGTTAGCGCCGATCAAGGCGATCTTATCGTGACGGTTTACGGTCAGATGGAGGTTGTCAAACAACAAATCCTTATTGGGATGCAGATAGGTAATATTCTGTAAGGTAAGCATAACTTCTTTCGTAAGAGGTGAACAACTGCAGCAAACTGCGACGCAGTCTGCCGGATCCGAAAGAAATTGAATGTTACATTGACACGAATTTTAAGTAGCGCCGGCAAAGATACGAAAATTGCCTGTCTCCCGCAAAAAAGTGAAAAGGCAATCACTATCGTGTTGCTGCGCAGAGAAAGTGGCTCGCGGAATAACCGGGCGAACGTCGGCAGGCTTATTTTTTGATAAACTTCCGGCTGATGCTGGTTCCGGCGCTTTCGGCGGTGAGGTGATAAACACCGGGGGGTAAACCTGAGATGTCGAGGGTATACTGGCTGTTTTCAGGAATGATCTGTCTGGAAAAAAGGGTCCTGCCCGTTTGATCCCGTACCCGTAATGCAAAAGGAACCTGCGGGAGTGCGGCGCCTTTCAGGGTGATGGCAGTTGCTGCAGGGTTGGGCTGCAGGTTCAGTCCGGCCGCTGCGGGGCAGTCTGCTGCCAGGATAGCCGTATAAGCCACCGAGCCGTCCAGGTCGTAGGAGGCAATGCGGTAATAAGGAAGCGCAACGGCAGCAGTAAAAGCGTACTGGTTGGAAACATTCCCGGTTGCAGCCAGTTCCCCCAGTGCGGTCCAGGTAATGCCGTTGCCGGAACCCTGTATTTCAAAATAGGCGGCATCGACTTCCCCGGTGGTTTCCCATGAAATAACCGGGGAAGATTCATGGCAGGCTATTGCCATGGCGGCAACGTGTACCGGCAGTGCCTGATTGGATTGCGTAATGATATTGTTTTTGGTAAGCAGCAGTCTCTCGGGATCCAGCTCGACGCTGACCGCAACGAAGCCCAGGGTCTCCGAAAAGAACTGACCGTTATGACTATTGTTGACTACCACCAGCTGCTCTTCTCCGGGATTGGCTCCTTTAAACAAAAGCGGGATGGGAAGTTGGAAAAAATCCACCGAGGCTGGAAACGGAACGGTTTGACTGAGAGTGAGCTGGACTTCATTGCCATTCGGATACCAGGTCACCTGGTACTTCGGAAACCCTTCTCCCTCGTACCATTGGTTGAAAAAGTAGGTGAGATCCTTGCCGCTTGCGGCTTCGAGGTGGTTCTTCAGGTCCTGGGTAGTAGCAAAGCTAAAGGCAAGACCGGGATCGTTCAGGTAGTTGTTGATGGCCTGGAAAAAGTCCGTATCACCCAATATCCACTGTAACATATGGAGCAACTGGGCGCCTTTGTAGTAACTCAGTCTTGAGCTGAAAATCCGGGCGGAACTGGTGACATCATCCACCTTTACACTTCCTCCCAGATCGCTGGAGGTACCGGTAATAAGGCTAATGGCATTTTGTCTCCTGGTAAGCGCATTTCCCGGATTGCTGTGATCCAGGTACAAATTGGTCAGGTAGGCAGCAAAGCCTTCGTTCAGCCAGATGTCTTCCCAGCTTCCGCAGGTAATTTTATTTCCGAACCACTGATGAGCCAGTTCGTGGGCCACCAGGGTCGTGCCCATATTGACCATAAACGAATTCGTCTGGTGCTCCATACCGCCGCTCCATCCAAATTGGGTGTGGCCGTATTTTTCTTCAAGAAAGGGATAAGACCCGAACTTGTCACTGAAAAAGGCCATCATGTCGCCGGTCAGTGCAGCGCCGTCGGTAAAAGTGGTTTCACTTTGCGGATAATAGTAGGTCTCCATGAGGATAGACTCGCCCGCGACGTCAAAATGGGTTTGGTGTACCCCGTAATTTGTAAGGGCAAAGGCTACCAGGTAACTGGCAATGGGGTATTTGTGTTTCCAATGGGTGACCGTATAGGAACCGTCCGGGATTTCGGATTGCAGGAGGCCGTTGGAGGAAGCCCGGTAGGTTACCGGCGCGGACTCCCCGACCGCAAAATGAGTGGGATGTTTCAGGAAAATATCGATGGAATCGGCTTTGTCCTCGAGCCCGTTTTTACAGGGCCACCAGTCGCGGCTCCCGAACGGCTCACTCAGGGTCCACATCGCCGGAACGGCAGGGGTCCCCTGGGTGGTACTCACAAAAATACGAGGTTCCGGACTGGTGGGCGGTACCCCGCTGTAGACAATACGAACGGAATCCTCGTTCCCGGGCTGCAGGGGCTGCGGCAACGTAATCTGCACCTGGTGGCTGGTATGTATAAAAGGAAGCGGGACGCCGTTGGAAAAAACAGCGGCAACGGTCAAGGCATCGTTCAGGTCGAGTACGATCTGATCGGAGGCCTGCAGCATGGTGAAATGGGTTGTCACCTGTCCGGCGATACTTCTGACGGCCGGGTCGACATTCCATTCGGCGCGATAGTAGGTTACGTCGAAATGAGAAGCCGAATGCATGCCGGCAACCCGGGCCAGCCTGGCATGGCGGGCGCCTTCCATTTCGGCAATTTCATCATGGACGCCTTTGCAAAGAGGTTCCTGGCCGCTGGCGTCCGGGATTAAGAGTACTAAAAGCAAGGGAAGGTATTTCAGGATCATAGGATGATGCGTATAAGAAGTCCTCAGCCGGGTAATTGTCATCCCGGCGCCATCCAGGTGCCGGGAACATCTCTACGAAATTAATAAAAGGAAGAATGGATTCCGACAAGGCCAGGGAAATTCCCGGAAACCGGTACCCGCAGGTTAAAGCAAAGCAACCTCTCTGACCACTTCTTCCAGTATTTCCAGTACCCCGCCCTCGTCATTGCTTTTGGCTATAAAGCGGGCTGCCTGCCGGATATCCGGATGTCCGTTGCTCATGGCGTAACTGAAATCGGCCTGAGCCATCATTTCCAGGTCGTTGAGGAAATCGCCGAATACCATCGTGGCAGCCTTACTGATCCCGAGCCGGTCCTGCAGCATTGCAATGGCATTTCCTTTATGCGCTTTTTTGTCAGAAATATCCAGCCAGATACGGGCAGATACTTTCACCTGGCAGGTAGCGTGCAGGTGTTTAAAATGAGGGTAACTGTTGCTTTCGGAGCCGGTCAGGTCGCAAATCGTGAATTTCAGAATATCATCGTCGGTTACCGTATCCAGGTTATGCACTACTTTATATTGTTCAAAGTAAAGCCGGAGGTGTTCCATAAATTCCGGGGCGTCATTCTCGACGTATGCATATTTTTTTCCGCATAGTACCAGGTTTGCATGGGGGATTGTCCTTCCGATGGTTACCAGTTCCTGTACCATCTGCCTGCTGAGTGCCTGCACATGCAGTTCCCGACCCTGGTGCACGACATAACTGCCGTTTTCTGCAACGAAATAGAGCTGGTCTTCAATGGGCGCGAAGAGTTTTTTAAGGTTATAATACTGCCTGCCGCTGGCTGCAGCAAACTGGATACCCGACTGTTTCAGGGAGTCGAATAACGTAAAGAAATGAGGATCCAGCTCATGGCGGGAATTCAGCAAGGTCCCGTCCATGTCGGAGACGATTAATTTGATCTGGTTTTTATGCATGACTGCGTGTTGCTTTTCAAGGTTATTTGGACCGGCACCGTATAAAGCGCCCGTAGAGATTTTCAGCAGGGAAAGGTAAAAAGATGGGGTTACTCCCGAACGATGGCTTCCGGCTTTGCCGACCGGTCTTTTTGCAACAGGACCAGTAGAAAAGCAACGGCCCCGGCTCCCAGCATCAGCAGCATTTGGGTACCGTGGACAAAGGTTGCCAGGGTAATGCCGTCTTGCTGGGTCAGTCCGTAGAGAATCATCACATTGCCTACGAGTAAATGATAGGCCCCGATGCCCCCCTGGGTGGGAGCGGTCATCCCGACAGCGCCGATGGCCAGTAACGTCAACCCGGCCAGCAGTCCGAGACCGGAAGTTTCCGGAATACAGAAAAACAGGACATAGGAACTAAAGAAATAACACACCCAAATGGCAACAGTACTGGCAATGAACAGCAAAGGGCTTTCCAGGTTACGGACGCTTAACAACCCACTGATCATCCCTTTGATAAACAGGGCGATTTTAGCAACAGGGCCATTGGACAGCAGTTTCGCCTGAAGAGATGGGTTCCGGGCGATGTATACCGCTATGAGACCAACCACGGTAAGGGCGCCCAGCAGCAGTGCCGGCAGCCAGTAGGAATTTCCACCGGCGAACCGGTCGCCTGCCAAATCTGTGAAAAATGCATTCAGACGGTCGAATTCGAGCATGAAGTTGAGCACCATCAGCACCAGGAGCGTGATGACATCGAAAATCCGCTCGGCCACTACAGTGCCCAGGCTCTGGTTGACCGGGATTTTCGTGACCTTATACAAGGTGCCGCAACGGGTGACTTCCCCCATTCTGGGTAGGATATAATTGGCAAAATACCCGGTCAGCAGGCTGATAAAGCTTTCGTAAACCGTTGGCGTGAACCCGAGTGGTCGCAGCAGCATCTGCCAGCGCCAGGCACGAAACCAGTGGGCCAGCAAGGTCAGGGCAGAAGAAACGGCTATCCATCTCCAGTCTGCATGGGCCATGCGGTTCATCATGGAAGCCAGGTCAATATCTTTAAAGACGAACCAAAGCAGGCCGCCCGCCAGCAGGAGTGGGATCAGGTAACGGAGTAATTTCATTTTGCTCTTTATATTTCAGGAACCGGCAATAGCATTTCAGGAACCGGCTCCGCCGGCAAATAACGGCAGATTGTCTGGTTAATTCAAAAAAAAAGCCCCTTCCCGTAAAGAAAGAGGCCTGGTTCGAAAATCGTCGGATTTACTCCACAATCAACTTGCCCTGCATTAAGGCATAATGCCCGGGGAAGCTGCAAATATAGGTGTACGTTCCCTTTTTAGGGGCTTTGAATTCGACGGTTGTTGTTTCACCCCCACCGATCATATTGGTATGGGCAATGATTTTAGAAGCTTCGCTTTTCGGAATGTATTCGGTGTCACGTGCCTGTGCAGCTTTTGCTCCGAAGGCAGCGACGTCAGTTCCTTGAGCTAGCAACACAAAGTTGTGCCCCATGGCGGCTTTCGCAAGTTTCCCGGTATGTTTTAAGGTAAGTACTACGGTTTCTCCTGCTTTAACTTTCAATTCTTTCTTATCGAATTGCATGGCATCAGTTCCCGCCAAAGCCAACTGGGTCTTTTTGACCGGTGCTTTGGTGTTTTTGGTTTGCGCGTTTGAGTAAGAGGACAGGCCCAAAAATGCAAAGGCAGTAGCGGCTAGAAATAAACGAAATTTTGACATTTTTTTACTTAAATAAATTTTGAAAATTTTACTGCTAAATAACACATAGATTGTTATAAAACCAAACTAAAATATAGACAGGCCAGATTCATTAAGGTTTAACCAGTAGTGAAAAAGAATTGAAAGAAGCAAAGACCCCGAGCCCGCCGGTAACGTTGCTGAATACCGGTGCCGGCTCGGCAAAAGGGTTGTCGGAATCAGCGCGCCGTTCGATGGACTGATGATAGCGATAGTAGTTTTCGTCGGTACGCAACAGCTCCAGCCGGATGCGTTCTACCCGGTTATTAGCCTTCGCATATACGATGCCGTTGGGGGTCAGAACGGAATTGACAATATGGAAGACGGCTTTTCCCCGTGAGGTAGTCATTTCCTGGCCATCCTGATGGGTGTCCTGCTGGAACTCTCCCCTTGAAAACGTATTGTCCCAATGAAACCGGCTTAGATTGGAGACCCTGTGTTCCAGGAGCTCCCCTTGTTCATCTGTTTCGAAAAGGGTGGTCTGCAACATTACAGAGGCGCTCGTGCGGTAAAAATCGGGGGCGCCCGGCAGGTCCTTCCAGGTATAGCGGATGATCAGGGCCGTGTCATGACGGCTGTACGGGCCGTAGATATTGGTATACATGGTATCCAGTTGATAACTGGTAATCGGTACAGCGGCCCGGGGAACGGTTGTGGTGGCTTCGGCTGTCCGGTCGCCCTCGGTAACGGTAAGAAAGTAAGTGCCGCCTTCGAGGATAGGGAATTCCTGAGCCTTGACGGTATAGTGCAGGTTTGAGGTATCGTATTGAAGCCGGACCTGTCGCGACCCGTCGGAAAGAATAACCCGGGCATTGGAAAGAGAGCCCGCTACATAATCGGTTCCGGTAAAGTAGGGAGCCGATTCCGAGACCCAAACGCGCAGCAAGGTGTCCTGAGGAGCAATAAAAGACTGGACGACCAGCTTGGAAGCAGCTCCGGGGAGCTGGGATTGGGGAACGGTGGTGATGAGACTGTCGCAGGAAACACAGCCTGCCCAGGCAACAACCAGGAAAAATTTATACAGGAAACCGGCGGCACGGGATGGCTTGAGCATGGCGGGATCAGAATTTAAAACTGTAACTAATGGACGGGATAATCGGAAACAGCGAATAGCGTTTAAGAACATGCCGGTCGGTGCCATTTCGGGGATCACCTTCTACGTCGATATTATAGAAAAACGGATTCCTCCGGTTGTAGACATTGTAGGCGGAAATGTCCCAGGAGCGTTCGAACCTTTTTTTCTTCCGGACAAACTGGATGGAGAAATCGAGCCGGTGATAAGGTTCTGCCCGGAAGCCGTTTTTTTCACCGTATTCATTTACAAAAACACCCCAGCGATTCAGGTAATCGGCGCTTCGGGGGTCATGCCGTACGGCGTGGTAGGAAGCCAGCGGCAGGGTGAGTGCATTACCCGTTCCATAGACCCATACCGCCGACAAGTGGATCCGGTCGGTCAGCTGGTACATGCCCACCACAGAAATGTCATGCCGCCGGTCGTAACGAGGGAAGAAGGTCTTTCCGAAATTGAGTTCCGGAAATTTCCAGTAGGTCCATGACAGGGTATAGCCGACCCAGCCGGAAAGCTTTCCTGATTTCCGCTGGATCAGGAGCTCGGTTCCATACGACCAGCCTTTCCCGGAAGTGACGTTATTTTCCCAGCTCAGTTCGTTGGCGCCTTCTCCTTCTATGGAAAGGAAGGACGCGCCTTCCTTGTAGTTCAGGATATGGTCCATATGCTTGTGATAGCCTTCCAGCGTAATGGTAAGAGCAGGGCTAAGAAAGTCTTTGGCAAAGCCCGCCGCTACCTGCCGGGATTGCTGCGGGCGGATTTTCCCGGTGGTGGGTACCCACAGATCCGTCGGCAGCCCCAGCCCGGTATTGGACAGCAGGTGCACATACTGGTTCATCTGGGCGAAGGAAGCTTTGAAGGCCAGCCGGGGGGCGAGCTCGAAAGCTGCCGACACACGGGGTTCGGGGCGCAGGTAAGCGGCCGAATCCGTGCGGAAATGACTGAGGCGGATGCCGGTATTCAACCGCAGGCGTTCACCGGCCTGCCAGGTGTCTTCTATGTAAATGCCGGATTCATAGGTGTCGATGGGAATAACCCGTTGGGTGATCGGAAGGTCGGTAAAGGCGCCGGAAACGGTGAGCGCCGATGGAATAAACCGATGCCGGATGACCTGCATCCCGAATTTAACTGCATGACCGGTGCGGGGAAAGTAGTCGAAATCGGCTTTAATTCCCACATCTTTAATCAGGGAGTTGTACCGCAGGCTAAACTCCCTGGGAGATTCCGTACGGGCGTCTTCCAACGAATAATTGGAGATGCCGAAATTGAAATTACTGAAGATAAGGGAGGTGTTAGCAAACAGTTTCGGCGAAATCAAATGATTCCACCGGAGAGTGGCGGTGGTGTTTCCCCAATTCAGGCCCATGTGATGCTGACTGTCTGAGCCTTTCTCCCGTACATAAAACCGGTCTTTCCCAAAGTAGCCGCTGAGATACAGTTTGTTCCTGGGGCCGAAATCGTAGTTGACTTTCGCATTCAGGTCATAGAAATAATAGCCCGGCATCACCTGCTCCTCCTGACGGCGCATTTCCCGTGCCAGAAAAGGCCGGGCCAGGATATCAATATAGGTCCGGCGTCCGGAAACCAGGAACGATGACCGGTCTTTTTTTAAGGGCCCCTCCAGGGTCAGGCGGGAAGCGATGAGACCGATACCGCCTTCTCCCTGCAGCTTTTCCTTACTGCCCTCCTTCATATTCATTTCAAGTACGGAAGAAAGACGGCCGCCAAAACGAGCGGGGAAGCCTCCTTTGGTCAACTCCACACTTTTAAGCGCGTCGCTGTTGAAGATGGAGAAAAAGCCGAACAGGTGATTCGCATTGTAGACAATGGCCTCATCAAGCAGGATCAGGTTCTGGTCGGGGCCTCCGCCGCGGACGTACAGGCCGGACTGGCCCTCTGATCCCTTCTGGACACCCGGCATGAGCTGAAGTACTTTCAATACATCTTTTTCTCCAAGAAATGCCGGGATTTTCTTTACCTGGGCCACCGGGATTTCCAGTTTGCTCATCAGGGGTGTCTGGCTTTCCTGCGTTTTCTGCGACTTGTCGGTGATGACCACTTCTTCCAGCTCCGTACCCGCAATAAGTTCCATGTTGAGTTCGACGTTGGTTTGAAAGGCGATAACACGGGATTGCGGCTGAAAGGCAACAGCGGTGAAGAAGACCTCAATGGAGTCGGCGGCGGGAAGGGTCAGCGAATAAAAGCCGTAACTGTTGGTAAAGGTGCCGTAGGATGTTCCGGGAAGGTAAACGGCTATTCCGGGCAGCAGTTCACCGCTGCCTTTCTCTTTTACGAAACCGTTCAGTGTGGAAGTGCGCTGGGCATGGGCATTGAAAACAAAAAAAAGGAAATACAGGAGTAAAGGACAGCGCATAGGCTCCGGGTACAAGGGATGAGTAATCTGGAATACAGCTAACTAACGAAAACCGTTGCCGGTACTATATGAGAAACGGTTAATTTACCCGGTACAGACCACAAAAAAGCCTCCAAAAGGCTTGGAGGCTTTTTTGTGCTTTTGATGCTGTATCAGACTTTCAGCGTCCAGCCGAAAATGTCCTCCGCTTTACCCGTCCGGATTTCCGTCAGGAAGGCTTTTACCTTTTCCGGGAACGAGCTGGCGGTTAACAGCGGCAGCTCATAGTCAATGCCTTCGTAGGCAATATGGGAAAATGGCGAAACTACAGCAGCAGTGCCGGCGCCGAAGGCAGCATTCAGCCGCTCCTCTTTGATGGCCTCAATCACTTCCTGAACAGAAACCTGTCTTTCCTCCACGGTAATGCCCCAGTACTGGGCAATGGCAATGATGCTTTTGCGGGTCACCCCGTCGAGAATGGTGGTTGAAACGGCCGGTGTGACGAGCTTATTGTCAATCACGAACATGATGTTCATCGTTCCGGATTCTTCAATATAGAGATGCTCCTTCGCGTCGGTCCAGATAAGCTGGTCATATCCCTGCTCCTGGGCAAGCCTGGCCGGGTACAGCGATGCCGCGTAGTTTCCTGCGCATTTGGCAGCGCCTACGCCGCCGGGTGCCGAACGGATAAACTCTTTTTCCACTTTGACTTTTACCGGTTTGCTGTAGTAGGCGCCTACCGGACTGGTGAAAATGATGAAATAGTACGAATCCGAAGGCTTTACCCCTATATAGGCGTCTGTGGCAAACATATACGGCCGTATGTAGAGCGATTTTTCTTCGCCGGCAGGCACCCATCCGGAATCCAGACGAAGCAACTCCACCAATCCATCTATGAAAATTTCTTCAGGGACAGTCGGCATACACATCCGGGTGGCCGATTGATTGAACCGTTTCCAGTTATCAAACGGACGAAACACCAACACTTCACCGGCTTCATTCTTATAAGCCTTCATGCCTTCGAAAATAGCCTGCCCGTAATGGAGGGCGGCGGTAGCCGGGCTGATGGACAGGTTGCCGTAGGGAATAATCTCCGCCTGGTTCCATTTCCCATCCTTATAATGGGCGCAAAGCATGTGATCCGAAATATTGCGTCCAAAAGTGAGGTTGGAAAAGTCAACTTCGTGTAGGCGGGAATGGGCAGTTCTCCTGACCTTAAATGGTGTTGTTTCAGTTGCCATAATTAGTTCATATAAAGTCTGTTGCACGCCAACAGGGCCGCTTCTTCCGAAAGCAGCTGCAATTTAGGAAAATTAATTTGTCTCTGAAAAATGTTTAGTGAAACAATATTTCTGAAAACGGTTGGTTTGCTGACCGGAAAAAGAGACCACACGGTTCGCTTACCGCCGGGGCGTCCAGGTAATTTCCTCCACCTGCAATTCTTTGCCCATCATCCGGCAGAGAATAAACAAATAGTCTGAAAGCCGGTTAAGGTACCGGATAATCAGTTCGGTGACGGGTTGTTCCTCATGCAGCCGGATTACCATACGCTCTGCTCTCCGGCAGACCGTCCGGGCCACATGGCCAAACGAAATGCTGGGGTGCCCTCCGGGCAGGATAAATTTCAGCAAAGGGGCCAGCCCGCTGTCCATCGCATCAATGGCTGCTTCCAGGAGGGTAACGTCGTCCCCGAGCAGGTCCGGAATCCGGGAAGAGGATTTTTCAGGCGCCAGCGCCAAATGGGCGCCGATGGTAAACAGGCGGTCCTGGATCTCTTTCAAAAGGGCTTGCCGGGAACGGTTGACCTCCTGGTCCCTGAGAAGGCCGATGTAGGAATTGAGCTCATCGATTGCGCCGTAGGCTTCAATCCGGAGCGCCGATTTGCTCACACGGATGCCGCCAATCAATGCCGTAGTGCCTTTGTCCCCGGTTTTGGTATAGATTTTCATGGGGTAGGTATGAGGTTTTAGGTGTTAGCTGTTAGGTTATAGGTTTTAGGTGTTAGGTTGTAGGTGTTAGGACGAGGTTTGTGGCTTTTGGGGTATTGATATCTTTAACCCGCAGTGAGAAAATCCTCCCGCTCGGGATGGAAAATGTCAATGAGCACGCCCGGTTCCTTGCATAACGCGCCATGAACAAGGTTGGGGGGAACATAATAGACGTCTCCTGCATACAGTAGTTCCGTATGCCCGTCGATGGTCATTTCAAATGCGCCGCTGGCGACGTAGCTTAACTGGACATGAGGATGATGGTGCAGGGCGCCGACCGCTCCTTTTTCGAACATGACTTTCACTAACATTAACTGACCGTCATGGGCCATGATTTTACGTTTAACACCCGCACCCAGGTCTTCCCATGGAAGGGCAGCATCGGTTATCAGTAGTTGTTCTTTTTTGAGACCGGACATATTTTAAGGGATGGTGATTTGCGATTGCCGCGCTTTACTGGTATCCGTGTGCAGAAGCTGTACTCCCTCCGAACGACTGCCGCTTACCTGAAGAATTGTTTCGGTACCCGGCGTGTAGGTCAGGTTGTCGATGGTGACATTCCGGCCGTTCTGCACCCGGGCAGCGACTTTTTCAGTAGTAAGGAGGACCGCATTCCGAAGGGTGATCTGTTCCCCTTCCACACAGATAAAGCCTTTTTTCGAACGCATGGAAACGTTTTCGATGACAATGTTTTTGATACTCATCTCCGGTAGCCCCCGAACCATAATGGCCGTTTCAGCTCCCTTGCAGGTGACGTTGCGGATATGAAAATTCTGAAACCGGGGCGTACCTTCATTGAGCGGTGCTGCTTTCATGACCGGCAGTGCATTTTGCTCGCCTGGCTGCGGGACAGGGTCCCGGGCCTCGTAATACATATCGAACAGGATCGCTTCTCCCGGGATATTGGTCATGTTAATGTCCGAAATATAAATATTTTCCACGACCCCTCCGCGACCACGCGCGGTTTTGAAACGGAGTCCGACGTCCGTTCCGAGGAAGTTGCAGTTGGTTACATATATATTGTTCACCCCGCCGGACATTTCACTGCCGATTACGAAGCCGCCATGACCGTGGAAAACGGTTGAATTACGGACGATAATGTTTTCGGTCGGGACCCCGCGTCTGCGGCCTTCTTCATCGCGCCCCGACTTGATGCAAATACCGTCATCCCCCACGTCGAAGGTGGCATTTTCAATAAGGCCGAACCGGCAGGACTCAAGGTCCAGCCCGTCCCCGTTTTGGGCAAACCAGGGATTGCGCACGGAGACATTCCGGATAATAATATGCTCACAAAGCATTGGGTGAATATTCCAGGCAGGCGAATTCTGAAAGCTGACCCCCTCCAGCAGGATACGCCGGCAATCGGTAAACCGGACCATATTGGGACGCAGGAACTCCTTGATATTTTCTGAATTTTCAACGGTGTACCCGGCGGAAATCCTGCCCGCACCAGGTGTTTCATGGCCTAATTTGGCACGTGCTGTGGGGTACCATATCTTTTCTTCTTTGTCCAGTATTCCGCCGGATGCAACGAGTTGCTTCCATTGACCGGCGGTCAGCTTTTCCTTCTTAACCTGCCGCCACACCTGCCCGGCGCCGTCAATAATGCCTTTTCCGGTAATGGCAATGTTGGAGGCCTGGCTGGCGCTGATAGGGGACTGGCACCGCACGGCATCCTGTCCTTCCCAACTGGTGACTACAATCGGGTAATCGTCGAAACGGTCACTGAATTGCAGCAATGCGCCTTCGGAGAGGTGCAGGTTGACATTGCTCTTCAGGACAAGCGGACCGGTAAGCCAGAAGCCTGCAGGGACAACCACGGTACCGCCACCCGCCTGATGGCAGGCGTCGATTGTCTTTTGAAGCGTTGCTGTGGCAGGTTCGACACGGTTTGCGGGGATAGCGCCGTAGTCCTGGAGGTGAAATGTGTCAAGAGGGAACCTGGTCGTTTGGATTTTGGGTAATTCAAACTCGTACTGATAGGTCGAGCCGAACGTTTTCAGCAGGTTGACAAGCGGAAGCTGCTGATCGCGGATGGCTGCGGCAACCGTGCCCGCGATCAATTCTGCTCCGTAGCGTGAAAAATGGGTGTCGTCCAGCACCCCCTTCGGATATTTCGGGTAATAGCCGCCCGGAAAGTGAAGAAACAGTTCTTTGGAAGCTTCGGCCCCCAGCGATTCCAGGAGTGCGCCGCTCCGCTGATGAAGGTCGATTACAGGCACATGCGCCGCTTTTCCAACCGCTTTTACGGCTGCAGGATAGTCACCGTGAGTGTCGAAAAACTTCCCGCCGGTATCGAATCTTCTGCGCATCACGGGAGTAATCAGCACAGGAAAGGCTCCTTTTGCCCTGGTTTCCCGGATAAACCGGTTCAGGTTTTCAGGATAGCGGTCGGTTGGGCCCGCATAGCGCGTGCTGTCCTGGAACTTCTGGTCGTTATGCCCGAACTGGATCAGCACATAGTCTCCGGGTTTCAACAGCGACACAACTTTTTCCCACCGCTTTTCAGTAAGAAAACTTTTACTGCTGCGCCCGTTGACGGCATGGTTGGAAACGATTGCTTTTCCCCGATCAATATATTCGGCAAATACCGTACCCCAACCGGTTTCAGGGGCATCACCCGGGCTTTTGTCGGCCATCGTTGAATCACCGATCAGGAAGATGACCGGTACAGGCTCCGGGGAGCGGAAGCTAACAAGCAGCAGCGCAAATAATAAGAGTTGTTTCATGTGAATAAAAGGTTATCAGCTTTCGGCAGTCAGCTTTCAGCGGGGCCGCCCAGGCATTTATTCATCTACGGTTTTTGTGCAATCCATTTTCTGATAGCTGATTGCTCATGGCCATTTCATCTGTATAAATAGTACAACTAACCGGGTGATTTTGGATTTACGATTGACGATTTTAGATTTACGATTTTATGATTTTGGATTTCCGACCGCTGAAATCCGATAGCTGATCTCCGATTTCCGACCGCTGAAATCCGATAGCTGATCTCCGAAACCATACATCGTACATCATCGTAAATCAGCAATCGCTATCGGATCCATGTCGGTATAATCCTTGTTTTCACCTGCCATGCCCCAGATGAATGAATAGCCCGACGTACCGCATCCGGAATGGATGGACCAGGGCGGGGAAATGACGGCCTGGTGGTTTTGGATCCAGAGCGAACGGGTTTCCTGCGGCGGACCCATCAGGTGCAGGACCTGCTGTCCCGCGGGAACGCCGAAATAGAAATAGGCTTCCATGCGCCGGTCGTGAACGTGGGCCGGCATGGTGTTCCATACGCTTCCGGTATGCAGGGTGGTCAAGCCCATTACAAGCTGGCAGCTCTGGATGCCGTCTGCGTGGATATATTTGGAAATGGTGCGGAGATTGGAGGTTTCGGCGCTGCCGGCAGTCATGGGAGAGGCGTCTTCGCGCGTGTATAAAGTCGCCGGATATGCCTGGTGTGCCGGGGCGGAAAGCAGGTAAAACAGGGCGGGCAGTGAAGCGTCCCGGCTGTCGAACTGTACGTTTTGAACCCCTTTGCCAAGGTACAGGCAACTTTGGGGCGCGAGCTCCCACACCTTGCCATCAGCAGTGACCGTCCCGTGACCGCCCACATTGAGAATGCCGATTTCCCGTCTTTCCAGAAAATATCCGGACCGCAGGTTCTCGTGAGCGGCCAGGTGCAGCGATTCGCCGACCGGTTGCGCGCCTCCTATCATGACCCGGTCATAATGCGAGTAGGTCCAGTGGACGTGTCCGGGTTCGAATACTTGCTCAATCAGAAACTGACGCCGTAATCCGGAAGTGTTGAGTTGAGCCATTTCAGCCTGGCTGCATGCATGTCGGATATCCATATATAGTAAGGTAGTTAAATTTTGATTGAAGTGATCAGCACCCCATTCAGCCGCTGTCAACGGTCAGGATGGGGCTTGCAAGCGCCTTGATCGCGGCGCCCGCCTCCGTCAATGACCCTGCCGATTCCCTTGTTGTACCCGGTTGCCGGGGCGGTATTTCCGGCAAGGGAAAAGTTGTTTTTATTCATAGTAAAGGATTAAGGTGCCATTTATTCAAACGGCTATTTACGTGTTCCTTGCAAGATAGACAAGGAACAGGGCCACGATTTTCATGCAATCGTTATCGGGAACGTTTGCATGGAGGGGATTTATAGGCTATTTTTAACAAAAAAAGGACTTCCAAACGCTATCCTGATGCAGCGAAAGCGAACAATACGGGTAGGAGTAATTGGATTAAACAAAGGTGAGAGGTGGAAATCATTACCATAAAGGATATTGCGAAAGCGCTGAATATTTCAACATCAACTGTATCCAGAGCGTTACGGGATAGTTATGAGATCAACCCGGAAACCAAAAAGCTGGTACTGGACTATGCGGAAAAGGTCAATTACGAACCGAACCCAATCGCACTGAGCCTGAAAGAAAACAAAAGTAAATCGATCGGAGTGATTGTTCCGCAGATTGCCAATACTTTTTTTTCACAAGTCATTAACGGCATCGAGTCGATCGCTTACCTGCTGGGGTATCAGGTCGTTATTTTTCAGACCGGAGAATTATATGAAAGGGAAGTGGCCAACACCAAACAACTCGTTTCACGACGGGTAGATGGTCTGCTGGTGTCCATGTCGTCGATGACGGAAGATGAAAGCCATTTCGAACAACTCATTGTCAAGGGGATGCCTATTGTGTTCTTTGACCGTGTCCCCAAAACCATCGATGCCTACAAAATTACGTCCGACAATTACAATGGTGCCTACAAGGCCACCGCGCACCTGATTGCCAATGGATTCAGGCAGATCGCCCATGTAACCAGCCATGAAGGACTCTCCATTACCCAGGAACGACTCTCAGGCTATAAAGCTGCGCTGGCTGATCATGGCCTGACCTTTCAGCCACATTTTATACAGTATTGCCAGCACGGCGGCGCAATTGCCGATGAGATGGAACTGGCAATGAATCGTATTTTTGCCGCGGGAATTATTCCGGATGCTATTTTTGCCGCGAGCGACCGGCTGACGTTCAGCTGCCTGTACGGATTGAAAAAGAGAGGGTACAAGGTGCCGGGAGATGTCGGATTGGTCGGCTTTACCAACCTGCCGATGGTTGATTTAATGGATCCGCCCCTGACCACCGTCACACAGCCGGCTATCGAGATGGGGAACATTGCCTGTGAATGGCTCATCGACCTGATCGAGCATCCCACCCGGATGGTGCAATACGAAACCCGCAACCTGCCTGTTTCCCTGAGCCTGAGAGAATCGTCGCAGCCAAGGGCTGCGCGATGATGCCGGAGCCAATACCGCTATTTTTTGTAAACCAGCGCCTTTGCAGGTTGTATTTTAGAGATGATGGAAGTTGGAATGAGCACAATCAGCCCCACAATCAGGATCGTGGCAAGGTTGATCCATAGCACCGTATAAGCGTCGATCGCGATAGGAACGGTGTCGATAAAATAGTTCACCGGGTCGAGCGGGATCAATTTGAACCGTTGCTGCAAACCGCATAGAACCAACCCCGTCAGATTGCCCCAGATAAGTCCTTTTACAATGATGTATAACCCGATGTGCGTGAAAACCTCGCGGATCTGGGCATTGGGACTGCCAAGGGTTTTCAACAGCCCGATCAGTGGCGTTCGCTCCATGATCATGATCAGCAGGACGGATATGATATTGAAACAGGCTACAATCAGAATGAGCGTAATCAAGACGGTAGTATTGGTGTCCATCAGCAGGAGCCAGTCAAACATCAGCCGGTGGAGATCTGTGATTTTCATCAGGAACATATCGGCCGGCGTGCTTTCGAATAATTGCCGGTACACCTGGTCGAGTTGGGTGAAATCATTGACATACAGCTCATAACTCCCCACTGTATGCGTATCCCAGTCATTGATCCGCTGTACCAGGCCAATGTCGCCAATCAGCATTTTGTCGTCAAACTCCTCAATCAGCCCGGTTTCATAGATGCCTGCGACCGTCAGGTTACGGACCCGGGGCGGGTTTTTGACAAAGTAGATCAGCACCTTGTCCCCGGGTTTCAGCAGCAGCTCCCTGGCCATTTTTCGGCTGATGATCACTTCTGTTGAATAGGTGGAATCGGCGGTCTCGTAATCGATGAGCCGGCCGTCTACCAGACAGGTCTTAAAAAGGTCCCAGTCATAATCCCGCCCGACTCCTTTCAGGATCACTCCTTTGAGTTCGGAGGGCGTTTTGAGCACTCCTGACTGGTGGGCTACTGCCTGCCAGCGGGCGATACCCGGCACCCGTGCAAACAGCCCGTTCAGTTCCGCAGTATTGGTGATAGGCGCTTCTTCATACAGGTTGTTCCCGGAGGTCAGTTGGGTCAGCCGCAAATGGGAGCCAAACAGGAAAACCTTTTCCTGCATGGCTTCTTTATAGCCAAACAGGACTGAAAAGGTAATAATGGCTACTGCAACCCCAATAGCGACGCCGGCCACGCCGATCCGGTAGGCCGTCGATGAAAAAGAGCCTGCTTTATTCTGACGTATTCGCCGGGATATAAAAAGTGAAAATCTCAAAAGGGAAACTATATTTGTCAGATACGTTGATCAATGGCCAAAATAACGAAAACATTTTCGTTGAAACACTTATTTGATTTGAATCTTCAGGAGCTATGGGAAATTCAAGCTGGAAAGGTAAGCATAAAATGCTGTTACACGGAGCCGTTCTCTTTTTTTGCATGCTCCTGAAGGGGGGCTGTACGGGAGCGGGGTCCGCAGCAGCGGACTCGTCACACAGGGAAGACACCCTTCCGGATCGGAAGCATGCTGCCGGTGAGGGGCAGGAACTTCGGCTGGGTATCGAGCGCCTGGACGCCTACCTGCCGTTGCTTAGCGGCAAAAGAGTAGGATTGGTTGTCAACCATACGACTATCTTCCCTGACGGGACCCATTTGGCTGATACCTTGCTGCAGCTGGGAATTTCGGTGAAAACAATTTTTGCCCCCGAGCATGGATTTCGGGGAGAAGCGGATGCCGGGGCTACGATTTTAAATGGGGTGGATACCCGGACGGGTCTGCCGATCCTATCCTTATACGGGAAAAATAAAAAGCCGTCTCCGGAGCAGATGAGCAACCTGGACGTGCTGATTTTCGACATTCAGGATGTTGGTGTGCGGTTTTATACCTATCCCAGTACCATGCATTACGTGATGGAAGCTTGTGCGGAAAATGGGAAAGCATGCATTGTTCTGGATCGCCCGAACCCCAATGGCGATTATGTGGCAGGACCGGTGCTGGATCCGGAATTTGCCTCGTTTGTGGGAATGAACCCCGTTCCGGTAGTGCATGGCCTGACCTCCGGGGAACTGGCCGGAATGATCAACGGAGAACGCTGGCTGCAGGGGAATAAGTCCTGCAACCTGACGGTGATCCCTTGTACCGGTTATCAGCATCAAATGGCGTACGACCTGCCGGTGAAGCCGTCTCCTAACCTCCCTAACCGGCAATCCGTACGGTTGTATGCCTCCATCTGCCTGTTCGAACCCACTCTGGTGAGTGTCGGGAGGGGAACCGATTACCCGTTTCAGGTGATCGGGGCGCCGGGGAATGCAGCGTATGGCCCCTTTACATTTACTCCGGTGGACAAACCGGGCGCTATGAACCCGGTGAATGAAGGGAAATTGTGCTACGGACTCGATCTCAGGACTGCGGAGATTGCCGCAACAGGATTTACGCTGAAGTACCTGCTTGCTTTTTACGAGAAAACTCCGGATAAGACTAAATTTTTCACCAGCACAGATTTTTTTGACAAACTGGCAGGCACTGATCACCTTCGGAAAATGATCGTTGAAGGGAAAAGTGAGGAAGAAATCCTGCGCCATTTCGAGCCCGGACTGACGGTTTTCAAGGCTCTCCGAAAAAAATACCTGCTTTATCCCGATTGAAAAAACTTCCTTTTGTCTGAAATCCTCCTTATGTTTGCATCAAACATCAGATGATATGATGATTAAGACAAAACGGAAGAGGCAATCCTTGTCGGACGAGGTAGCAGGACAGCTCCAGGAGCAGATTTCCTTAGGGAAATACCAGAAAGGGGACCGCCTGCCGACCGAGCCGGAATTGATGCACTATTTTGAGGTGAGCCGGTCGACGATCCGGGAGGCTATTAAAGTACTGGCAAACTCGGGCTGGGTCCGGGTCCAGCAAGGTCTGGGGACATTTGTGGAAAGCGACCGTCCGGATCCGGAAACCCTTGAACAGCGTTTCTCCAGGGTAGATGTTGCCCATCTGGAAGAGGTCCGGATGTTGCTGGAACGCAAAATCCTGGAAAAAGCGGCCGTTAACCGGACTGCGGCGCAACTGGCGCAGATGAAGGGATACCTGGAAGAAAGAAAACAATTTGCAGAAGCCGGCAACGAGAAAAAATGCATAGAGGTCGATATCGCTTTTCATACCTGTGTGGCGCAGGCTTCCGGAAATCCCATCCTGGCAGACCTGTACCGGGTATTTGCGGTACGACTCGAAGAATCCTTCCTGCTTCGTTACAACACTTCCGATAATTTCAAAATCACACAGCGGCTGCATGAACAGCTGCTCGATAGCCTGGAGCGGAGAGATTCCGCGGAGGCTTTCCGGCTTATTGAGCAAATAACCAGTTATTAATAAGGGCAATACATGAAAAAGACCAGCCAGGCGGTACCTGCCGCCATTCCTGCGGTACAACAAACGGTGTATCCGGTGTTGTTCGCCATTAGTTTCTCACACCTTTTAAATGATACCCTCCAGGCGATTATTCCTGCGATCTACCCGATTTTAAAAGCAAATTTTGAGCTCACTTACCTGCAGGTAGGATTGATTACGTTCATTTTTCAAATGACGGCATCCGTCTTTCAACCGATCGTGGGTAATCATACCGATAAGCATCCCAAGCCTTATTTTCTTGCCATCGGGATGTGCTTCACCCTGATCGGATTGCTGCTGTTATCGGTTATTGATTCGTTCATGGGAGTGCTGCTCAGTGTGGCAGTGGTCGGGTTCGGGTCGGCCGTATTTCATCCGGAAGCTTCAAGACTGGCCTTTATGGCTTCGGGCGGCAGGAGAGGAATGGCCCAGTCCTTGTTCCAGGTAGGAGGCAATGCGGGCAGTGCAATCGGCCCGTTACTGGCAGCCCTTATTGTGGTAAAATACGGACTGCATTCGATCAGCTGGTTTTCGGGAATTGCGCTGGTAGCGGTGATGGTCCTGTACTTTTTGGGGCGTTGGTACAAAGAAAACCGGTTGGAACGTACGGCTGCCAGAAAGGGAGAGGCTGCGCCGGGCAGTGTTGCGGCAGGCAGGGTCAGGTGGGCAATCGGGATTCTGCTGCTCCTCGTGTTTTCCAAGTATATTTACATGGCGTGTATCGGGAGTTATTATACTTTTTATCTGATCGAAAAATTTAACCTTTCGGTAAGGGAATCGCAGTATTACCTGTTTATTTTCATGGCGGCGGTAGCCATTGGTACCTATGCCGGCGGCCCTATCGGCGACCGGATCGGGAGACGGCTTGTGATTTGGTTTTCTATTCTCGGGGCGGCGCCTTTTGCATTGCTGCTGCCGTTTGCCAACCTGTTCTGGACCAATATCCTGGCCGTTTTCGTGGGCCTGATTCTTTCTTCCGCTTTTTCAGCCATTCTGGTATATGCCCAGGAGCTGCAGCCGGGAAAGGAGGGGGCTGTCGCCGGTATGTTCTTTGGATTCGCCTTTGGGATCGCCGGGATCGGATCGGCAGCCCTGGGGGCTTTAGCAGACATCAGCAGCCTGGACTACTTGTTCAAAATCTGTTCATTTTTGCCTTTGTTAGGGATAATGGCCGTTTTCCTGCCAAAAATCAACCAGCAATTGGTAACAGGCCGGAAGTAGCCGCGCGATTTCAGGGAGCAGCTGCTCATTGATAAGGGTAGACTGCCGCTTGAAAGCGGGAAGGGGCCGTGCCGTTAGTGCCCGAGCTGCTGAATCATCCTGGTTGCAAAGGGGTTATCCGGCTGTCTGGCCAGGCTTTGTTTGAAGTACTTCAGGGCCAGGTCATTTTTTCCCGTTTCCATATAGGCTTCGCCCAATGCCTCCAGTGCTTTCGCCGAGTTTGAAAAAGCCGTTACGTTCATTTCAAACACCTGCAGGGCCCAATCAGGCTGATGGCTGTCAAGCAGTTCAAACCCCTTGTCCCTCATTTCAAATTCCAGCAACTCCACGCCGTTCGCCCGTCCTTCGAATAGTTTCCTGGCGCTGTCAGGTCCCGAATGGCGGATGGTCTGAATAAGCTCATCCGTGAATGCCCGGTTCGCCGGGGTATCGGTAACCGGAATTTCAGGGAGGTAACCGGGATGGAACAGCATGCGGGATATCTCCCGGGTCAACTGATCAAAATTGGGATGTGATTGGTTGGAGAGCATAATGAGGGTGATGCCCTCGTCGATGTACCGGAGGAAATCGGCGTAGAAAATCGAATTAGTGCCGTTATGCCAAACCTGCCTGGTGTTACGGCTCGTTCTGGACACGTCCCAACCGTAAGCGTAGACCGCATCTTCGTTTTCGCCTGCACGGAGAGGCGGAGAATAGAACTTTTTCAGGGCATCTTCCGACAAAACAGCCGTTGTCATCAACGCTCTATGCCATTTGAACAGGTCTTCTGTAGTGGAGAGTATCCCGCCGTTGCCGGCAAGGTGCCAGTACGGAGCGGTCGTATCCCACGCTTTAGCAACCGGTTTGCCCCAGACGCTGCCATCCCGGTAATAGCCGGTTGCCACGTAAGTTGTATCGAAACCCGGTCTTGTATAGCCGGTTACTTCCATTTGGGCAGGTTGCCATAAGTTTTCGTACAGATAGGTCTCATACGGTTGCCCGGAAACTTGTTCGATGATGATTGCCAGCAGACTATAACCGATATTGGAATAGGAAAAACGGGAGCCTGTTTCAAACCGTAACGGAGAACGCATTACCTCACTGACAAAGTCTGCCTGTGTAATAGGGTCATAGTCCTTCCCGATTGTGCTTTGCAGGCCTGACTGATGCCGGAGTAAATCATGAAGGGTAATCGTTGCTTTGTCGTCGGGTATCGGGTCAAAATAGCGGGATAGCTTGTCTGTCGTCGATAATTTTCCCTGCATTTCCAGTTTCAGGATGGCGGCAGCCGTAAACTGTTTGGTAATCGAGCCGATATCGAAAACCGTTGCCGGTGTGTTAGGAAGCTGTTTCCGGGAGTCCCTGAATCCGTAACCCCGGGAAATGATTACTTCGTGGTTGCGTGCAACCAGGACGGAACCGTTGAATCCGGCTTTCTCCAGCCCGGAAAGATAGGTTTCGATTGTCCTGTCATTTTTTGAGGACTGCTGACAGGAAGCGGTCAGCAGGACCAGCCATGCTATGACTATTCGGATCATCATGGTTCTGTAGTTAACTTTTATCCATTGCGATCGTGCCGGGTAGCGGATGCGGGCGGTTGGCGCTTCAGCAGCTGAAGGTAAAAAAAAGTACGGAAAATTAAAAGTACGGGATTCCTGCACATCCCTGTCACCGGAAGGGTGTCCGAAAATTTGGACAAAAATGGTTTGCCCGGGCCAATACCCTGTCCGAAGCGTGGATTTTGGAGTTATTTGAGAAAAAAAAGCCCTTATTAGTAAAACTTTAGCACCGGAGGTTCGTGCTTCTGTAATTTCTTTTCTAATTTTCGGGTACTTAACTCATCTGAACTATCTTTCCTGTAATCAATGTCTGAATTTTGGGCCTATTTTAAGTTAGGATTCGATCATATTACGGACCCTGGCGGATACGATCACATTTTATTTGTCATAGCGCTCTGTGCGATTTACTCTTTTAAAGATTGGAAGCGGGTAATGATTCTCATTACCGCCTTTACCCTGGGACATTCGGTCACGCTGGCGCTGGCGACACTCAAGATCCTAGTGTTGCCTTCCGATAGTATCGAGTTACTTATCCCGGTAACCATTCTGATCACTGCCTGCATGAACATGGCACAGGCGGAACCCCGTGCACGGCTGTTCCGTGTTCAAAAAAAGCCTTCTTTAAACAGATACCTGGCGGCGCTGGTGTTTGGTTTGATTCATGGATTGGGTTTTTCCAATTACCTGCGCGCGTTGTTGGGAAAGGAAGAATCGATCGTAGAGCCGCTGCTGGCGTTTAACCTGGGGCTTGAGGCCGGGCAAGTGTTAATTGTGTTGTGTCTGTTATTACTGATTGTAGCGGTCGTCGACTTCTTCAAGGTTCCCAGGAGAAACTGGAACCTGGTGGTTTCAGGAATAATTGCGGGCATGGCGCTGTCGCTTATCCTGAATAATGAACTGTTCCGGAGCTGGTTCTGATCACACGGAGGTTACGCAAAGAGCCATAGAAGTTGCACAGAGAAAATCAATGAAAAAACTTTGCGTACCCTCCGTGAAGCTCCATGTTACCTGTTGGGCGCAGCGCTGCGCAAACCGCGGTGGATCGCTGTAACAGGGTGGACGATTTGCTGCGTAGGGTTAGCTCGCCCGTCTCAGTTTGGCTTCGATGGTTTGCTGGGTATGCGGTACCACACGCAACCGTTCCTTGGGGATCAGTTTCCCGGTATCGATGCAAACACCGTACGTTCCGTTCTTTATTCTGACCAGTGCGTTTTCAAGCTGTGTGGCATATTTTTGCAGCCGTGCGGCCAATTGACTCAGGTTTTCACGTTCACTGGTATCGGCCCCGTCTTCCAGCAGTTTTGCAGTTCCGGCAGTGTTATCCGTTCCGCTGTCGTTGCGCTTGCTTAAGGTTTCTTTAATATAGTTCAGTTCGTTGCGTGTACCCTCTAACTTTTCAAGGATGATTTCTTCGAATTCCCTAAGTTCTTCTTCGGAATATCTTACTCTATCTTCTTGCATAGTACAAATAGTTGAAAACAATACTAACGTGGACTTTCAATTTTAGTGCAAAAGTAACATTTTAAACGATACGACGAATGCATCGGCGGAGGAAAACACTGGTATTCAGAATAAAGTGCAATTTTTTATTTACCGGTAAACTCAGGTACAACTTCGGTTCTTCAAAGGTTTTCAGGTATTTCCTATGTGTATTTCTCAGGGTGTTGAAAGAATATTTTTCCGGGCTGTCCGGCCGTGAAATCCTGCCAAAACGGGACATGATATTATTAAGGTAAATACTGTATGTTTGCATAAAAATTACCACTGTTTTTTGTAAAAATCCAAGGATCAGTTAATCATCAAAATCATGAAATATATCGAACCCGCTCCTATTACGGATAAGGAAAATCCGCTGGAGTCGATGATGCAACGTTTCGATAAAGCAGTCGAACTGCTGGGGATCTCCGAAGAGATGTACGATATTCTGAAGGTTCCGCGCAAACAGGTGATTGTGGGAATCCCGGTGACAATGGATAACGGGAGTATCCGGACCTTTGAGGGGTACCGGGTTATCCATTCAACGATACTAGGGCCTGGAAAAGGAGGGATCCGGTTCGACCCGGAGGTGAACCTGGATGAGGTGCGCGCGCTTGCGGCCTGGATGACCTGGAAATGTGCAGTGGTGGATATTCCGTACGGTGGTGCGAAAGGGGGGATTGCCTGCGACCCGCGGGCCATGTCCGTAGGTGAAATAGAACGGCTGATGCGCGGCTATACCATTGCGATGCTGGATGTATTCGGGCCGGACCGCGATATCCCGGCGCCTGATATGGGAACCAGCTCCCGCGAAATGGCTTGGTTGATGGACGAATACTCTAAAGCTAAGGGAATGACCGTTCCGGGTGTTGTTACCGGTAAGCCGCTGGTACTGGGAGGTTCGTTGGGGCGGACAGAGGCTACCGGCAGAGGGGTGACTGTCTCCGCATTGGCAGGGATGGAAAAGCTCCGGATCAACCCTTACAAAGCGACTGCCGTGATACAGGGTTTTGGCAATGTCGGATCGTTTGCTGCCTCGCTCCTGCATGAAAGGGGGGTGAAGATCCAGGCGGTCAGTGATATTACAGGCGTATATTACAATGAAAATGGCATCGATATCGGACAGGCAATTGCCTACCGTAACGCCAATAACGGACTGTTGGAAGGGTACGCAGAAGCAGAGCTGATTGCGGCCGGAGAACTGTTCGGATTGCCGGTGGATGTACTCGTACCTGCGGCGAAAGAAGATGTTATCACGAAAAATAATGCCGGGGCCATTCAGGCCCGGATGATTGTGGAAGGGGCAAACGGTCCTACTTCATCGAAAGCAGATACCATTATTAATGAAAAAGGCATTATGGTGGTTCCGGATATCCTCGCCAATGCAGGAGGGGTTACGGTGTCTTATTTTGAATGGGTGCAGAACCGTATCGGCTATAAATGGACGCTGGAACGGATTAACCGGCGGACCGACCGGATTATGAAAGATGCCTTCGACAAAGTATACGAAACCTCCCTGCGCTATCAGGTGCCGCTTCGGATTGCTGCCTATATTGTCGCCATCGACAAGGTAGCGAGTACCTACAAATTCCGGGGCGGTTATTGACGCTTGGGAGGGCTCTACAGCGGAAAGCCGGCAATACAACTATTCAGTCGTATCGCCGGCTTTTTAGTTTAGGTTGAGAATGAAGTTTATAAAAGTTCGTAAATGCCGGCCACGCCCTGACCGCCGCCCACACAGGCAGTGACCATCCCGTATTGCTGGTTGCGGCGGCGCATTTCATTAAGCAGCTGGACCGAAAGCCGGGCCCCTGTGGATCCCAGGGCATGCCCCAGGGCAATCGCCCCGCCATTGGGGTTGACAATCGCGGGATCGAGACCTGCTTCCTGTATGACGGCGAGCGCCTGCGAGGCAAACGCTTCGTTTAGTTCAATTTGTTGAATGGCACTAAGCGGTAATCCGGCTTTTCGCAAAGCCAGCGGGATGGCGGCAACCGGACCGATGCCCATTACACGGGGGTCGACACCGGCAGTTGCATATGAAAGCATCCGTGCAAGGGGTGTTAAGCCAAGTTCGGAGACCATTTTTTCGGACATTACCAACACAAATGCGGCCCCATCGGAAGTCTGAGAAGAATTTCCGGCGGTTACACTTCCCCCGGCTGCAAATACCGGCCTGAGCCGGGCCAGTGCTTCAGGGGTAGTGTCGGCCCGGGGGCCTTCATCGGTTTTTACGTCACTTTCCCGGGTCTTCTTTTTGCCGCTGACCGGATCAAAATAAACCTCTTTGGTGGTAACGGGAACTATTTCCTCCTCGAATAAGCCCTCTTTCTGGGCCTGTAAGGCTTTCTGGTGAGAGGCAAAAGCAAAGGCATCCTGGGCTTCCCGGCTGATGCGGTAGTCTTTTGCTACCTGCTCCGCCGTCAGCCCCATACTGAGATAATATTGAGGATTGGTGTGCGCAATTTCGTAGTTGAGCGCCGTCTTCCAGCCCATAACCGGGACAAGTGACATCGACTCGGTGCCGCCTGCGATAATACAATCGGCCATGCCGGAGGCAATTTTGGCTGCGGCAATGGCGATGGATTCAATTCCCGAACCACAGTAACGGTTAACGATCATGCCGGAAACCGATTCCGGAAGCGCCAGCAGCGAAATATAACGTCCCATCTGCATGCCTTGTTCGGCTTCGGGAACGGCATTGCCGACAATCAGATCATCTACCCGCGCGGGATCGAGGGAAGGCACCTGCTGAAGTAAGTGTCTGATCACAACGGCGGCCAGATCGTCGGGTCGTGTGAACCGAAAACCTCCCCGGCCGGCCTTTCCAACTGCGCTGCGGTATCCCGCTACAATATATGCATTCATGAATTAAGCAGTTATGTATGGTGAATTTCAGGTAGTATGCTTGCATACTAAATGTAAAGTTACCGAATATAATTATAATTTAAAATTTACAAGCTGCTTTTTGATTCGTTTTGTCCTGCTTACCTTTAACCGTTCAATTTAATCGGATCTTTTTAGTAACCCAATCAATTCGTTATGAAAATTGTAATACTGGATGGCTATACCGTCAATCCGGGAGATTTGTCCTGGGAGCCCTTTCAGTTGCTGGGGGATGTCGCGATCTATGACCGTACGCCGCCGGCGCTGCTGGCGGAAAGAGCCCACGACGCAGACGCAGTAATTGTCAATAAAATCCAGTTCGATGCAGCCAGTTTCAAGCAGCTGCCCCAACTCAGCTATATCGGCGTGAGCGCCACAGGGGTAAACAATATCGACCTGGAGGCGGCAAGCCGGAATGGGGTGACGGTTACCAATGTAAAAGGATACAGCTCGGCTGCTGTTGCGCAGCATACTTTTGCACTTCTGCTGGCACTGACCAATCATGTCGAACTGCACAGTCAATCGGTGCAGGCCGGTGACTGGGTGCGGTCGGCGGACTGGTCGTACAGGCAAACACCCCTTGTTGAATTACAGGGAAAAACACTGGGTCTGATCGGGCTTGGGGATATCGGATCGGCTGTCGCGCAGATTGCCGTGGCTTTTGGGATGCGGGTGCTCGCATACCGGAAGCATTCGTCCAGGAGCAGCCCTCCCGGTGTCGAACAGGTTCCCCTGGAAACCCTTTTCCGGGAAAGCGACGTGGTAAGCCTGCATTGTCCGCTGACAGCGGAAACCAATGAGATGATCAACAAGGATTCCCTCAGCCGGATGAAGCCGTCCGCCTGTTTAATCAATACCGGGCGGGGAGCGTTGATCCGGGAGGCCGACCTGGCCGAAGCGCTGCATGCCGGAACCATCGCCGGCGCCGGGCTCGACGTACTGTCTTCTGAGCCGCCCGCTGCCGGCAACCCGTTGCTGAAGGCCCCCAATTGTATCATTACGCCCCATATTGCCTGGGCGGCCTTCGAGGCGAGAAAGCGGTTGCTGCTGAGTGCCGCCGAAAATCTGAAAGCATTTCAGGAAGGAAAGGCAGTCAATGTCATGAACCCCTGAACGGGCCGCAGGAAGCGGCTTCCTGGCGTTGCCGGCTTTCGGTAGGGCGGGTGAAATATTGTAATTTACTGATTGTCAGAAGGTTGCTTTTTTGTCCTCTTTTTTTAATCACTGACTGGGCGGAAAGAGGGGTATTTTACATAACTTTGTATCCCGTAATCTAAAAATCACAGCAATCGTCTTATGGCTTCGAAAGAGCAAAAGACCGCTAAGTATATCTTCGTTACGGGCGGTGTAACTTCATCATTGGGCAAAGGAATTATTGCCTCCTCTCTGGCTAAATTATTACAATCAAGGGGCTTATCGGTAACCATTCAAAAACTTGATCCCTACATTAATGTGGATCCGGGAACATTGAATCCCTATGAGCACGGGGAATGCTATGTGACCGACGACGGGGCGGAGACGGACCTGGACCTGGGGCACTATGAGCGTTTTCTGAATGTCAGGACCTCGCAGGCCAATAATGTAACGACCGGGCGGATTTATTACAATGTCATCACCAAAGAGCGCAGAGGCGATTACCTGGGGAAAACCGTACAGGTGATACCGCATATTACCGACGAGATCAAGCGGAATGTGATGCTGCTGGGGCAGACCGGTGAATATGACATTGTCATCACAGAGATTGGTGGTTGTGTAGGCGATATCGAATCGCTGCCTTTTCTGGAGGCTGTACGGCAGATAAAGTTTGAATTGCCGGAGCATGACGTGCTCATTATTCACCTGACGCTGATTCCCTATCTCAGCTCTGCAGGAGAACTCAAAACAAAGCCGACCCAGCATTCCGTAAAGTCACTGCAGGAATCAGGGATTCAGCCCGATATACTGGTATGCCGGACGGAGCATCCCTTACCGTTGGAAGTGCGGCGCAAGATCGCACGGTTCTGCAATGTTCAGGAGAGTTCCGTGATTGAATCCATGGACGCCTCTACGATCTATGAAGTGCCTATGATGATGCAGAAAGAACGTCTGGATCAGCGAGCGTTGTATATGTTGGACATGTATTCTGATAAGGATGCGGATCTTCGGGTTTGGGAGCAGTTTTTAAGCCGGTTGAAATACCCGAAGCACGCCGTTACGATCGGTTTGGTCGGGAAATACGTCGAATTAAGGGATGCCTATAAATCAATAGTGGAGGCTTTTATCCATGCCGGCGCTGAGAATGAGTGTAAAGTAACCGTTGAATGGGTGCATTCAGAATCGCTGACGCCGGAAAATGCCGTTGAGCTCTTGGCGGGCCTGGATGGCGTCCTGGTGGCTCCGGGCTTTGGAGAACGGGGAATTGAAGGTAAAATAGAGGCCATCCGCTATGTCCGGGAAAACGGTATCCCGTTTTTGGGGATTTGCCTGGGGATGCAGATGGCAGTGATCGAATTTGCCAGGAACGTGCTGGGATTGACGCACGCGCATTCAGTGGAAATGAATCCCGACTCTCCGGATCCGGTTATTAATTTAATGGAAGATCAGAAAGACGTAACCAGCAAGGGTGGCACGATGCGTTTGGGGGCATTCCCCTGCAAGATAAAGCGAGACTCCCTGGCTTACGAAATATATGGGAAACAAAACATTACCGAACGGCACCGGCACCGGTATGAGTTCAATAATGCCTACCGGGAACAATTTGAAAAGGCGGGAATGAAGGCGGTAGGACTTAATCCACAGAGCAATCTGGTTGAAATGGTACAGGTGACAGCGCATCCTTTTTTTATGGGCGTACAATTTCACCCGGAATTGAAAAGTACCGTGTTGAGCCCGCATCCCCTTTTTGTGCATTTTGTTAAACATGCCATGGCATTTGCGGCTAAAAAGGCCGAAGACCGGAAACAGGGATAATAGTGCCGGGTATAATACGTCGCTATTGGCCGGGGTACCCGGCCAAATCCCAAAAATATTGTAGCTTTGCACTCCCGAAATTGCGAAACCGCGTTGAATTGACAGAAAGCACGTAGTTCGGGACTTATGTATCAATTTAGTTAACTCAATGGATAAGAACCAGATAATAGGCATTGTGCTTATTTTTTTAATGCTAATCGGGTATTCGTATCTGGTGCCGGTAGAAGAGCCGGCTAGTGTACAGGTAACCGAACAAGCTGTAACAAATGGTAGTCGTACCGATACCCCTTCCGCTCCCCTCGATTCAATGTCAGCGCTTGCAGCAGATACGGTGGTCAATCGCGTGGCCAGGGACCTGGTCGTGAAAACAAAGGACATGGAAGTGACCTTTTCCGACAAAGGGGGAATTATTAAAGAGCTCAAGCTGGTTAATTATAAAACCTATGACCAAAAGCCGCTTTACCTGGTTTCCGAACATCATAACCGGTTTCAGTTGGAGCTGCCCACCGGAAACGGGACGCTGAACCTGACAGAACGTTTTTTTGAGACCACTGCCGGTGAAACGACACTCGGAGAGACCGATTCGCTGGAGATTACGTATGAACTAAGGCTGCCGGATAACCAGGTGCTGGTGCAATCGTATGTGGTACATGGCGCCGGCTTCCTGATCGATTACGCCATCAAGGCGACTTCCGGAGTCGGCCAGTATGACAAAAACCTGCGCTTCGGCTGGACCAACGAAATGTTGCAGCTGGAGAATGACATGGCGGAAAACCGGAAAGTGGTCACTACTAATTTTTTTACCACTGAAATGGACGACCTGGGGATTTCAGCCGATAATTCCCTGGAAGAAAAAGCGGACCAGCCTGTTAAATGGTTTACCATCAAGCATAAGTACTTCCTGGCGGGATTGATTTCAAAAAAGGTACCTTTTCAGGACTTTGAAGTGAGATCGACGGTCAACCCGGCCGATATGCAGGTCGTAAAGACCATGAATATCGGGACCAATATTCCGGTCGCGGATATTCAGAAGGATAACGCGCAGTTCCAGTATTATTTTGGCCCGAATGATTTTCATCTCCTGGAAAAGGTACAAGCCGAAGGCTTTGAGGAAAATGTGTACCTTGGGTATGCATTCCTGAAGCCCATCAACAAGTATTTTCTGGTACCGCTCTTTAATATGCTGGAAAAGTTCTTTTCCAATTACGGGGTGCTGATTATTTGCCTGGTAGTAATTGTCAAGCTCCTGTTAACCCCGCTGACCTATAAGTCATATATCAGTATGGCCAAAATGAAGGTGCTGGCGCCGGAACTGGAGGAAATCCGCGGCAAGTACCCGGATGATATGGCCAAGCAGCAACAGGAGCAAATGAAATTGTATCAGCAGGTGGGAGTGAGCCCGTTGAGCGGGTGTATACCGGTGCTTGCCACCATGCCGATTTTGTTCTCCCTCTTTTTCCTGTTTCCCAATTTAATTGAGTTGCGGCAGCAGTCGTTTCTGTGGGCAAAGGACCTGTCGACTTATGATGCTTTTTTGAAATTTCCGTTTACCATACCCTTTTACGGGAATCATATGAGCTTGTTCACGGTACTGATGACGATATCGAGCATCGGGTATGCCTATTACAGCAGCCAAATGACTCCTACGCAAACGGCCGGCCCTATCAATATGAAGTACATGAGTTATGTGATGCCGGTGATGTTTATGTTCTTCCTGAACTCCTTTCCGGCCGGACTGACCTTCTATTATTTTGTATCGAACCTGGTAACGATTGCCCAGCAGCTGATCATCCGGAAGTTTGTAGACGAGGATAAGATTAAACAGATTTTGGATGGCAACCGGAAAAAGAACGTTGAAAAGCCGCAAAAGCAATCAAAATTCAGGAATTATATAGAGAAATCCTTGCAGGCGGCAGAAGAAGCCAAGAAACGCCAGGAAGAACTGGAGCGGAAGGCGGGGAAGCGGAAATAATCCTGTATAAGTAACGATGAGCTAACTGGTTCCCGGGGGGCTCACCGTTATTTAATACTAAACAGAAAGGGAACAGCGGATACCATCGGTGGTTTTATTCGTTTGATGTGCAATTGAAGACAGAACCTATGGCATGAAAAGAGGCATTTTGTTTTTGTTACTTCTGATCGATTCCGGATGGGCGGTTGCTCAGTTCAGGGCCAGGGAAACAGCGATAGATGATAAGGCCTATACAGAGGGGCTGACGGCTTTTAAGCAGGGACGCTATGACGATGCCCTGGCGCGGTTTGGCGCCTTAGCGAAGGATTACTCCAACCAGGAACGGAGTGTCTATTCCCATTATTTGTATGCCAGTGCCGCGAACCGGCTTGATAAAACCAAGGAAGGGATACAGATGCTTCAGCAACTCCTGAGCCGTTTTCCCAATTGGTCCCATAAAGATGAAGCCTATTACCTTGGGGCTGAGCTGAATTTTAAGCTAAAAAATTACTACAAGGGGCTGGATTATCTGAACCGGATTACCACCTCAGCTTTACAGACCGATGTCGAGGGACTGAAGCAATATTATTTTGCCGATGTCCGGGAAGTGGCGGCCCTGAAAGCCATGCATAAGCAGTATCCCGGCGATCGCATCGTGGCGGGAGCCCTGGTGAATGCGATCCGGTCCGCTCCGCATAATAAATCGGATGCAGAACTGGCAACTCATCTGATTTATCGCTTTGAGCTGTCGGAACAGGCAAAAAAAGCAGTAACGGCAGAGGCGAAAACAGACAAGTCAGGAGGTAAAATAAAGGCGGAAGACCGTCTGAAGCAAAAGAAAGTGTTTGATGTGTCGGTCTTGTTGCCTTTCCGGATTGACGAGTTTGTCTCGAATCAGCGGTCGCGCAGCAACCAGTTCGTGTTCGATTATTACCAGGGATTGGTGCTGGCGCAGGCACAGCTGAAGCGCGAAAAAATAGACGTGCGGCTTTCGTCCTATGATATCGGCACGAGTGAGATCGCCTTGAAAAACCTGGGCCACGACCCTGAATTTCTGCGATCGGACCTGTTGATAGGCCCCTTGTATCAGAATACCAGTGAAGTGGCGGCCTCGTTTAGCAATGAGCGGGAGGTTGTCGTCGTAAACCCCTTGTCAACAGATTCCAAGCTTTTAAGCAATAAATACCCCAATTACTACCTGGCACACCCGAGTCTGGAAGAGCAGATCAGGCAGGTAGTGAAAGTTGCTGAAAGTATTGACCGTAAGCTGGTGGCGGCGATTTATTACGGGGAGACTTCCAAGGATTCAACGATGGCGGCGCTCTATGAAAATGCGGTACGCAGTAAGAACGGAGTGATTGCCGCCAAGATAAAAATAGGGTACCGGGAAGCTGAAATGGTTGAGAAGGTTCAGAAATATACAGCAGAACCGACGCATCTGGTCTTGTTTTCTACTGATTCACGGACGGGGCCGGCGCTTCTGAATGTCTTACGTGACCCGGGAGATACGGTTCCGCTGATCAGTACGTCGGTGAGTTTCGATTTATCCGGCACCAAATTCGGGGCATATACCAGGAGTATTTATTTGCTGGATACCGATTTTGTCGACGAGGATAAGCAGGAAATCAAAAAGTTTCAAAAGGATTACTACGATCTGACCAATACGCTTCCATCCGTTTATTCGTATCAGGCTTACGATCATTTACTGTTCTTCGGCCGGATGCTGGCCAAATACCGTCATAAGATCAACGACGGGATCTCTACGCGAACGTATGCCGGCGCTCCGGAGAATTTTTTGCTCGCCGGGTTTGATTTTCGCGGGTCACGGGAGAATACTGTCTTCTGTATTCGTAAATATGAACACGGGAGATGGCGTACGATTGATTTCTAGATGGCGATTGTTTGCTAGCGCACCGCCGGTGCGATCGCTTTTAAACTCAGGTCCAGGCTCTTGATCTGGTGGGTGAGCGCCCCGCTCGAAATACCGTTGACACCTGTTAATGCAATGTCGCGGATGGTCTGCTCCGTGATATTGCCGGAAGCCTCCGTTTCAAAACGTCCGCCGATCCGTTGGACTGCTTCCCGTAAATCGTCCGTTGAAAAGTTATCCAGCATGATGACAGCGACTCCGCCCACGCGTAATACCGCATCCACTTCTTCCAGGTTACGGGTTTCAATCTCAATTTGAAGGCTGCGCCCGGTCTCCCTGAGGTAGGTATTCGCATTTCGGATCGCTGCTTCAATCCCTCCCGCATAGTCTACATGATTGTCTTTAAGCATGATCATATCGTATAGTCCCATACGATGATTCACAGCTCCTCCTATCCGGGTCGCCATTTTTTCAAAGAGGCGAAAATTAGGCGTGGTTTTCCGGGTATCCAGCAGTTTGACCGGTAAATCCGCAATGAGGCTGACCATTTTCCGGGTATGAGTAGCGATACCGCTCATTCGCTGCATAACATTCAGAACGAGACGTTCGGCTTTCAGAATGGATTGGGCGTTTCCTGAAACGATAAGGACGATATCTCCGGGCTTAACAGGCTGGCCATCGGCAAGCAGCCGTTCAACGTGCAGGGACGGATCCACTTCGTGAAAGACCAGCACCGCGATTTCAACACCAGCCAGGACACCCGCTTCTTTGACAAGCAGACGTGCCTGTTGATAACCGTCCGGAGGGACACAGGAAAGAGAAGAGTGATCACCATCACCGATATCTTCCAATATGGCGAGACGAATCAGATCGCGTACATCGTGGGGATTAACATGCATGTGCGAAAATACATGGAAGGAGGCATTTGTGCAAATAACCCGATAAGATAGGCGGCGAACATCAGCAACCTGCCGGAACGATACCTGTCAGCTGTTCCTGAATTTCGGGGATTTCCAGTTTGGCAACGGGGCCGATCACCAGGATGGCCGGAGAGCTGATGGCCTGCTGCTGGGCAACTTTCAGGATTGTGGCAATGGTTCCGCGGGCAATCTTCTGCTGGGGCAAACTTCCGTTTTGAATGATGGCGATGGGCTCCTGCGTCCTGCCCAGGTCCCTGTAAATTTCGACAATTTCGGGAAGGTGATGTACTCCCATCAAAATGACCACAGTAGCCGTAGATTGCGCAGCCAGTGCGATATCCTGCGAGAGCACATGGTTTTTGGTCGTTCCGGTGATGACCCAGAAACTTTCACTCCAGCCTCTCGTCGTAAGCGGGATTCCCGACAGGGCGGGTACGGAATAACTGCTGGAAAGGCCGGGGATCACCTCCGAGGTAATGCCATGCGATGCGGCAAAGGCGATTTCTTCATAACCCCTTCCAAAAATGAACGGATCGCCCCCTTTTAAACGGATTACTTCCCCATACTGCGCGGCATAAGCAGCAATCAGGGTATTGATCTGCTCCTGCCTGCATCCCGACTTGCCATAGCGTTTTCCGACATCCGTCTGAACGGTACCGGGCGGACAATGCAGCAGCAGATCAGGGTGAACGAGAGCATCGTACAACACCGATTTTGCTTTTTGCAACGCCTTCAGGCCCTTAAGCGTAATCAGATCGGGATCCCCCGGACCCGCTCCCACCAATATCAGTTTCATGTGAATAAAAAGTTATCAGCTTTCAGCAGTCAGCTATCAGCACTTTGTCCCAGAGGCCGTCGAAAGGTTCATCGACGGCGGGCGGCGCACCGCTTTTTGTGCAATCCATTTTCTGATAGCTGATTGCTCATGGCCATTTCATCTGTAGAACAAAAATAGTTGTTCGGGTTTCCGTTTCGTTGTACTTCCGGAAATCCGTTGTATCTGTAAACCCCCTGACAGCTCCCCATCAAAACGCACAACACCCCTCTACCCAACCCCAAAAACCAAAAACCTAACACCTCAAACCTCAAACCTAATACCTAATACCTCAAACCTAACTATCCATCCCGATGGCCATTTCCTGCATTAATTGAGGTTCCGGGTTAATTTCCAGTTCTTTCTCCCGGTAACTCCGGACATAGTCAAGGAATTCACCCGCATTGGAAACATAGTGCCTGGCAAACGCCTCCGACGGTTCGTATTGATTCAGGCTAAGGACAATCTGCCGGAAGCCGTCCCCGGTTTCGCTGGGGCAAAAGTATTCTCCGAAGTGCTGGTCAAAATCTTTCAGAATACCGTGTTGTGTATTGGTGGCAACGCCATTTCCCATAAGGAGGGCCTTTGCCCCGGTGATCATGCTGCCGTATGCATGGTAAATAGCATCGGCCCAGATTTCCGAAGCCAGTACTTCCTGCGCCAGCTGTAACTTCTCACGGGCTTCGATCAGGGTCGAGGACACCAGGTCAAGCATTACGCCCGCACATTCGCCGACCCCGATTTCTGTTTTATAAATCTCATCGTGGTCAAAATCCCTGAAATCAGCGGGAGTAAGCGCATTGAGGTCAGCCAATGGTTTCAGCAACTGGTAAAAATAGGGCTTCCCTTTCCGATTGAAATAATTGTTGAAATATTCTCCTTCCAGGGCATTGGCCTGATAATCGCCTAAAAGCATGCGTAAGGACTGCGGCCCCCTTTTAGCAGGTATTTTGATGACTTTTTCTCCGACTGTCCCGATACTGCCTCCGGCAAATCCGCCTCCCAATAAGACCTGCAGGGCGGGTAATACATGATTGCCTTTTTTCAGAGAGCTGCCGTGGTAACCGATGTTGGAAGCGCTATGCTGTCCGCAGCCATTCATACAGCCGCTGATTTTGATTTTGATATCGTTATTGTAAATCAGGTCCGGATACTCTTCCCGGATGACCGTTTCGAGGACCTTTGTAATCCCGTAACTACTGGTAATTGCCAGGTTACAGGTATCGGTACCCGGGCAGGTCGTGATATCCGCCGTGCTGTCGAAACCCGGCTCGTTCAGCTCCAGTTCGCCCAGTTGCTGATAGACCTTTATTAAATCCTGCGCTTTTACAAAGCGGAACAAGTACCCTTGATTAGCGGTTACCCGGATATCGTCAGCCGCATACTGCCTGACCAGATCAGCCAGTTTACGGGCGACAGGAGCCTGGATGTCACCGAGCAGTACCCGTACCTGTACGGCATACCAGCCTTTTTGCTTTTGTTCAAATACATTGGTTTTCAGCCATTGTACGAAACGCGGATCTTCCGAAGCGAGCAGGTCATTGAACGCAACGGTGTTCTGAGGCGCCGGCGCAGGAGTATCGGTGTAGGTTACCTGATAGGTTTTGTTTTTCAGGCCTGGCCACTCCTCTTCGATGCGACGAAGGTACTCGTCAATCCCGATATCGGCCAGTAAGTACTTCATCCGTGCTTTATACCGTTTGGTGCGTTCCCCGTAACGGTCGAAAACACGGATAGTCGCTTCAATCAGAGGGATAATGTACTGCTCTTCCAGGAAGTCGTACAGTTCCTGGGCAGCGACCGGCTGTGCGCCCAGGCCTCCTCCGAGCACCACCCGGAACCCACGGACCGGTTTGCCGTCCGAATTGGTACGGATGCGTGGGATAAGACCTACATCATGCATGAAGCCCAGGGCAGTATCGGCTTCAGAAGACGACAGGCTCACTTTGAATTTTCTGCCCATATCCTGGCAGATCGGATTTCTCAGGAAATACCGGAACACCTGCCGGGCATAAGGACTTACATCAAACGGTTCGTGAGGGTCGATGCCTGCGGTAGGGGAGGCGGTTACATTCCGGACCGTATTACCGCAAGCTTCCTTGATCGTCAGCCCCGCGTCTTCCAGTTCTGCCCATAGCTGAGGAGTATCCGCAACTTGAACAAAGTGGAGCTGAATATCCTGACGGGTTGTAGCATGCAGGTTTCCGGTTGCATATTTATCGGAAATGTCAGCAATCCGAACCAGCTGATCAGCCGTAAGCTGACCATAAGGGAGCTTGATCCGCACCATCTGTACTCCTGGCTGACGCTGCCCGTAAATCCCGCGGGTGAGGCGGTATTTGCGAAACATCTCATTCGACATCTCCCCGGTCACAAAGCTCCCGATCTTATTTCTCAAGTCCAGAATATCCCTTTTGGCTACGGCACTGACTTGCTCACTGAATGCTACAGTTTTCATATATCCTATGGAATTAATAGGTTAACAACGCTAAATTTAAAGTATTTGTTTTGTTTCCGTAAAATTTGACGAGTTAGTTTTCCAACATACAGGCTCCGACGGTCACATTCGATGTTTCATCGATCAGGATAGCGCCGCCGTTACTGCGGTTTTTCGAATACGGATCGAAGGGCACGGGTTTGGCTGTTCTCAGCACGATTTTTGCCACATCATTCAATTTCAGGCTATCCACGTCTTGTTCTTCATACGTGTTGATATCGACTTTATAATCAATACTTCTGACAGAGCAGCGAACCCGGGAGGTCCCGTGCTGCAAGGCATATTTATTGCCGGGTTTCAACTCTTTGTGGTCGTCCATCCAGCAAATCAGGGTTTCGATATCCTGGCTTACGATCGGGAGGCTGCCGGAAGGAACAATCAGGTCGCCGCGGCTGATATCGATATCGTCGGTCAGCAAAATGGTTACGGATTGGGGTGCAGTAGCTCCGGGAGCTTCTTTCCCGTATACCTCGATCGCGGCAATATGCGATTGCTGCCCGGAAGGCAGCACTGTAACCGCATCTCCTTTACGGAGGGAACCGCTCTGGATGCGGCCGGCATAGCCCCGGTAATCGTGCAGTTCCGTGGTTTGCGGACGGATCACATATTGTACAGAAAAACGGGCATCGTCCGTACCGCTTCCATAATCGACAGAAACTCCTTCCAGTACCGACAAAAGGGTTTCGCCCTGGTACCAGGGCATATTTGCAGACCGGTCCACAATGTTGTCGCCGTTCAGCGCACTGACCGGGATAATGTGGAGGTCTTTAATCTGCAGTTTGTCGGCCAGCTGGCGGCAATTGCCGGCAATCTGTAAAAAAGTGTCCTCTGAATAGCCGGCCAGGTCCATTTTATTGACGGCGACGACCACGTGCGGGATTTTCAGCAGTGACGCAATCAGCGAATGCCGGCGGGTTTGCTCCACTACTCCCTGGCGGGCATCAACGAGTATGATGGCCAGGTCGGCATTGGATGCACCGGTGACCATGTTACGGGTATACTGAATATGTCCGGGTGCATCGATGCTGATAAATTTCCGGTTTGCTGTTTGGAAATATTTATACGCTACATCAATCGTGATCCCCTGTTCCCTTTCCGAACGCAGCCCGTCGGTAAGCAGGGCCAGGTCGATTTCGCCATCGTTACGGGTTTTGCTGGCCCGTTCGATGGCATTCATCTGATCGGCAAGTATGTTTTTGGTGTCGAAAAGCAGGCGGCCGATCAGCGTGCTTTTGCCATCATCTACAGAACCGGCCGTAATAAATCTTAATATATCCATGGTTGACTTAAAATCGCTTTAAATAGTAATATGACACTCGTCAGAAATAACCTCCTTTTTTGCGGTCTTCCATGGCCGCCTCGGTCTGTTGGTCATCAATACGTGTTTCCCCCCGTTCGCTGATGCGCGACACGGTGATTTCGGCAATGACTTCTTCGAGCGTAGCCGCACCGGATTCTACCGCGGCAGTACAGGTCATATCGCCCACCGTCCGGAACCTGACCGTGCGTGTGGCAATCCGGTCATTTTCGTCTTTGGCAATGAAGTCAGCATTGGCCAGGAGATGCCCGTCCCGCAGGATTACTTCCCGTTCGTGGGCAAAATAGATGGGCGGGAGCGCAATGTTCTCCCGTTGGATATAAGCCCATACATCCAGTTCGGTCCAGTTGGAAATAGGAAATACCCGGACATTTTCCCCTTTATGAATTTTGCCGTTAAACAGGTTCCAGAGTTCAGGACGCTGCCGTTTGGGGTCCCATTGCCCGAATTCATCCCGGAAAGAGAAAATGCGTTCTTTGGCACGTGCTTTTTCCTCGTCCCGGCGTGCGCCGCCTATACAGGCGTCGAATTCAAACTCTTCGATGGTATCGAGCAGGGTATAGGTCTGCAGCCAGTTACGGCTCGCATTTTTCCCTTTGGGCTCCTTGAGGTTTTTGGCTTTGATGGTGTCCTCCACATAACGCACAACTAACCGTGCCCCCAGCCGTTCGGCCAGGGCATCGCGATACTGAATGGCTTCAGGGAAATTATGCCCTGTATCTACATGTACCAGCGGAAAGGGTATTTTACCCGGAGCAAACGCCTTTTGCGCCAGGTGAACCAGTGTAATAGAGTCTTTTCCCCCTGAAAATAACAAGGCAGGGCGCTCAAACTGGCCCGCTACTTCCCTCATGATATAGATAGCTTCCGCCTCCAGATCGTCCAGATAGTTGATGTAATGATTCCTGTTTTCTGACATTCTCTTCGTTCCTTCTTAACCGTTAATTATGTTTATGGGTACATTCCCGCCGGATCAGCGGGCGTGCAATCCACACTCTTTTTTACTTTCATCTTCCCACCACCATCTTCCGGCGCGAAAGTCTTCGCCTTCCAGGATCGCACGGGTACAGGGAGCGCAGCCGATGCTGACGAATCCCCGGTCGTGCAGGGGGTTATAGGGGACATTATGGGTTTTGATATAGGCCTTTACCTCCTCAAAACTCCAGTGAAGCAGGGGGTGGAATTTGAAAAGCTGGTGGCTTTCATCCCATTCCAGCTGCTCCATCTGCTGCCGGTTGCCCGATTGTTCTGCCCGGATTCCGGTAACCCAGATTTTGGCTCCCTTCAATGCCCGGTTTAGCGGTACTACTTTCCGGATGTAACAGCATTCTTTCCGGTTTTCCACCGAGTCGTAAAAACTATAAGGCCCTTTGTCCGAAACCAGTTGTTCAACTGCAGTTTGTTCCGGGAAATAGACTTTTACCGTGGTATCGTACCGGCGGTTCGTACGCTGGAGGGTTTTCAGTGTTTCTTCAAAAAGCCGGCCCGTATCCAGGGAAAAAACCTCGATGGGCAAGGCATGCTGATAGATCAGATCGGTTATCACCTGGTCCTCGTATCCCAGACTGGTCGAAAACACTACCTCTCCCGGAAACATTCCGGCCAGCACAGCCAGCGCGTCTGCTTCGGTTTTGTCCGCGATAGCGGCCTGCAAGGTGGGTAGTTGATTGGTTAACATATCGGTACTTTTTATTATTTCACCAACGTCATAACGGCAGTTGATGCTACGGCTGCTGTTTCGAAATCTTCAATCAGGTCTTCGATCGCTTCCAGTCCGACTGAAACCCGGAGAAGACCGTCGCTGATACCCAATGAGGTCCGCTCCCCGGCCGAGAGCTTGGAATGGGTAGTCGTTGCCGGATTGGTGACGATAGTCCGGGTGTCTCCCAGGTTGGAAGACAGGGACACGATTTTCAGCGTTTTCATAAAAGCGCTGACCCTTTCGAAACCACCTTCCAGCTCAAGTGTAAGAATAGCGCCTCCTGCTTTCATCTGGCGCAATGCCAGATCATACTGCGGGTGGGAGGGCAGAAACGGATAATTAACGCTTTTTACATCAGGATGGGCCTCCAGCGCCTGGGCCAGCTGCAGGGCATTCCGGCAGTGACGCTCCATCCGGATGTCAAGGGTCTCCAGGCTTTTGGTCAGAACCCAGGCATTAAATGGTGACATGGAAGGTCCTGTTTGCCGGCAGAAAAAACGCACGGGTCGGATGATCTCCGCACTTCCTACAATTACACCTCCCAGGACACGCCCCTGACCTTCCATGAACTTGGTGGCTGAATGCACAACCAGGTCCGCCCCGAAATCTACCGGGTTCTGGAGGGCCGGCGTCGCAAAGCAATTGTCGACATTGAAAAGCAGCCCGTGCTTTTTACAAAGCTTTCCGATCATTTCCATATCCACTAACTCCAAACCCGGATTAGACGGCGTTTCGAGGTAGATCATCCGGGTATTGGGTTGGATCGCAGCTTCCCACTCGGCCTGGCCGGCGTTGGCATCCAGATAGGTATGGGTGATACCCCATTTACTGAGAATCTGCGTGATAATCTGGTGGGCCGACCCAAACAACGCCCTGCACGAGAGCAAGTGGTCGCCAGTTTGTAAAAAAGAAGCGAAGCTGGCGAATACAGCTGCCATGCCGGTAGCTGTGGCCACCCCGCTTTCATACCCCTCCAGGATACAAACCCGGTCTACAAATTCCTGAACGGTCGGATTGGAAAACCGGCTGTATAAATTTCCACTTTCCGTTTCGTCAAACAGCGCTCGTCCCTGCTCCGCAGAATCGAAGGTGAAACTGCTGGTAAGAAACAACGGGGTCGAATGCTCCTTATGAGCGGTCTGAGTGGTTTGCGTGCGGATGAGTCTGGTTTGCTTTTTCACGCTGCAATCGATTTGTTCATATTTCCGGATACAATTAACTTTCATTCAAAACACTTATTTGCCGCTATTAAGTTCGGAAATAAGTAGTTATATGCACTAAGTCTAGTTAGTAGACTAAAATTGTAGACTATATGCCTAATAACCAGCTCAGTACATTGGTTGCAAAGTTAAATTAAAATTATAAGGTTTTCAAGATTTTTGGCTAAAAAGCCTTACGGAAAGAAAGCGGAATGCACCGCGGATTTTTTAGGAAGCAGAAGTGTCAGTAGGATAAAAATAGGTAAATTTAGTAGGTTTCAAGGCTCCTGCCACAGAGCTTGCGGGAATGAAGAAGGTAGGAGTTTGCTGGAAAGCTTGCAATTGCGTAACTTCGCTTTATTGCACAAATTAAAGTTGAAATAATAATAGGCGGATGTTTGTGTGAGCAGTCGGCTATCAGCTATCGGCTATCGGTTATCGGCTATCGGCTATCAGCTATCGGCTTTCGGTTGTCGGATGGGATGCGGTTGGTCGGATGGCGTTTGTTTGTACACAAATTAACTGGTTTTAAATTTGATACTCGATGGAGGAGGTTTTTATTGTTTCGGCGGTTCGTACGCCGATTGGCAGCCTGGGAGGTGTGCTGGCGTCTGTTGACGCTACTGCCCTGGGGGCGCAGGCGATCCGGGGGGCGGTGCGGAATGCGGGCGTGGACCCGGCGCTTATAGAGGAGGCCTATATGGGGAACGTCGTTTCGGCTAATCTGGGGCAGGCGCCGGCCAGACAGGCGGTTCGTTTTGCCGGATTACCGGAGCATGTGACCTGTACGACAGTCAATAAAGTTTGTGCTTCCGGGTTGAAGGCGGCCGCACTGGCCGCGCAGTCGATCCGCCTGGGAGAGGCCGGTATCGTGGTTGCCGGCGGAATGGAAAGTATGTCGAATATTCCCTATTACCTCCCCAAAGCCCGCTTCGGTTATGGTTACGGCCATGGAGCCCTGCTGGATGGGCTGGCCCGTGACGGCCTGCTGGATGTGTATGATAACCAGGCGATGGGAGTGTTTGGGGATAAGACGGCTCTGCGTTATGGTATTACACGTGAGCAACAGGATAATTATGCCGTAAGCTCCTACCGGCGCAGCGCCGGGGCTGCGGCTGAGGGTCGGTTTCAGGACGAAATTGTTCCGGTTGAAATCGTCCGGAAAGGGCAGCCTGTAGCAGTTGCTGAAGATGAGGAATTCAAAAAGGTAATGTTTGATAAAATTCCGCTGCTGAAGCCTGCGTTTGGTCCGGCCGGGACCGTGACGGCTGCCAGTGCATCGACCATCAGCGACGGCGCATCGGCCCTGGTGCTGATGAGCGGTGCGCAACTGCGGGCTGCCGGCGCGAAACCGCTGGCCCGTGTCGTTGCTGCTGCGGATGCGGAACAGGCGCCTGAATGGTTTACAACAACCCCTGTTGCGGCTACCCGGAAAGTGCTGGAGAAAGCAGGTCTGAACCTGTCGGATATTGACTATTTTGAAGTGAATGAGGCATTCGCAGTAGTGGCGCTTGCCTACCTGCAGCTTTTGGAGCTGTCGCCCGAAAAGGTCAATGTAAATGGGGGTGCTGTTTCGCTGGGGCATCCGCTGGGCGCGTCAGGAGCCCGTATTCTGACGACTTTGGTGCACGTATTGCGTCAGCGAAAAGGAAGGTATGGTATTGCGGCAATCTGTAACGGCGGGGGTGGAGCAACTGCCATGCTGATCGAAAATACGTTTAACTAAAAAGGGGGCCGCTTTTCAGACGGCCCCCTTCCACATATTATAGTACGTAATCAATCAACCTGGATTTCCTCTGCACTTTCCGGCAACGTCGAAGCAATCCCCGAGGCAGCGTTTAAAGGTTTTCTGACTGCCTGCGTTTTGTAATTCCGCTGCGAAAGCAGGGGATTTACTGTTATCGTTTCATTCAACACAGGTTTTCCGGCGGTCAGAGTGGCATACTTGGGGGCGTATTTCGGTGTATTCGAAACATGCCTGTTCGCCCGTACCGAGGAAACGGCTGTTACGGTGTTACTGGTATAGACCGGCGTACTCTTGGGGTACGTAGCTTTTTTAGCTTTATTGGGGTGTTTATAGTTGTGGACGGAATGCCCCTGATCTACACGGCTTTGCGCCACCGCTGTGAAACCAGCCAGGGTCAAAGCCAATGCGGCGCCTATTATTTTCTTTAAATTTTTCATGCTTATTCCATTAGATTGTGAATGATTTGTCTTCCTACTACTAAGAGGACAAATCAAAAATAAGCATTGGCTGTTTAATGTAGAAATAATGGAGTTTACTGCTTTTTTTGCCGAATAAGGATGGTTTTTGAGGGTGTTTTTTAACAAATAGTGTAAAAAACAATAAAAATAGGGGTGTTTTGGAGGGTGTTTGCTGATATTTTAATGTTTTTTGAAGAAAATGGGATCTGCAAGGCGGTGATCAAGGAAGATGAAAAAAAATGATTTATTGTAAGGTGAAATGCTTATAATATCTTTAAGAGTCTGATTTTTAAGGTATTATGGGTTTGGTCGTTTTGGCCGTTTCTTTAAACTTTTAGGCAATCCTGTAATTGAAGCCGTTGTAAATGTCGCAGCGCGTAGCAAAGCCGGACCGGGCCTTGCGCCAGGTATCGGGGACGGGAATGCCGCAGGAAACAACCGGACAGCCGATGAGGTGCAGAAAAGAAAGGGGCTGATCAATTGTTTAAATGAGTGATATAAAGAAATAATTGGTGATTAACGTATTGGTAATTGAGGATGAGCTTCCTGTCGCGCTGGATTTAAAGGAGATGGCCGAGCAGGTATGGAAGGATATAAAAGTGGTAGGGATCGTTAAATCGTACCGGGAAGGTATGCAATGGTTTGCAGGAAATCCGATGCCGGATATGATCCTTTCGGACATTGAGCTCCGGGACGGCTTAAGCTTCGATTTATTCCGGGAAATCCCGAAGTTGCCGCCGGTTATTTTTTGTACGGCGTTCAATAAATATGCGCTGCAAGCTTTTGAGGCCAATGGGATCGATTATTTACTGAAACCTATTGAGAAGGAACGACTGGTTAAAAGTTTCGAAAAACTTCGGCAGCTGCGGGGATTCCCGGACCGCGGGGAGTCGGACTACCAGGCCAGGTTTGGTGCGATGTTGAGTCAGCTGGAATCGGGAAAGGCCCGCAGTGCTATTATGGTCTATCGAAAAGACAAGATTATTCCCATCAAGGTTGCCGATATTGCCTTTATCCATACCGAAAATACGATCACCTATATCTGTACCGATACCCAGCGCTATGCAACCGGCAGGACGCTTGACTCCCTGGTAGCGGAATTGCCTCCGGAATCTTTCTTCCGGGCGAACCGGCAATTTATCGTTTCCCGGCGGGTAGTATTGCATATTGCCCAGTCGGAAGGACGTAAACTTCAGGTAAACCTTATTCTGACGACACCGGTTCCGGTGTTGATCAGCAAAGAAAAAGGAACGGCTTTTCTCAAATGGATGAGGGCGGAACCGTAAACCGGAGAGAGCCGAAACCGCGCAGTATGCCAGCTTCGGATTGCATTTTGGCAGCTTCACGACGGAAATTAAGCCCGGTCCTCTTGTCCCGAATTATGTTTGTAACGACAACGCAGGATTATGCGAAGAAGGTCTCCGGCAAATAGCTGTATGACCAGCGTATAACTTCCTGGTCAAATCCCTTTCGTGCTTTCCGCTGACCGGCAGATGACGCCGGGACTCATTTCAGCGGAAGGTTATGTGACCCCTCTTCGTTAATGTAAGCCATGAGCAGCGCCATTGCATGGAATAGGCTGCTTCAGGCACTGACCACCCCGGATTGAAATATCCGGGGTTTTACTACCATGGTCTGTGTCCCACAGACCATTTTGGGGACCAGGCGGAGACGGATCCCCAAGAGACGGATCCCGAAAGGGATGAAAGGGTATATGCTGCGCTCCTCCACAGGAAATGTACCTGACTCCTTAATCACAATTCCGTAAAATAAAATCCCCAGGCACGTGCTAACTGGTCTACTTTGACCAGGATATGATTGTCGCCCTGTTGCAGCCCGACCGTAATTTTGTCCTGATTAGGTTCCGCTTTCCGGGACACAGGGCGGTCCAGCACCAGCTTTTCGTTGATCCATACCCTGACGCCATCGTTGCTTCCGACCCCGAACGTAACTGTTTTTGGAGCTTCGCACTTGTAATTATGGTAGGCATAGGCGACCACGTACTCCGAAGGTGAGAAGATTCTGGTCAGATCGATGTAGCCGGACAGGTTATCATGATAGGGCTGCCAGTTGACTTTCATCTGGTTTATTCCCTCGTATTCATCGGTTAACTGCATCACTTTTTCAGGAGCATAGGCAGTGAACAATCCTTTTTCGTGCGTGTTGTCGAACGGTCCGGCCAGCCACCAGTCGGTCAGGAAATGAGGAGCGTTTTCGACTTTGCGGATAAAGGCCTCCAGGTTGCCATAGGTTTGCGGGACATCGCCAATGGCAGTGATCCGGTGCCGGGCGACACTGTGACGGAACTGTTCCATTGCCTGCGGATATTCCGCTTTCGACAAATAGGCTGATCCGCCGACCGAATAAAAGTACAGTTTGCTGTATAAGACCGGCAGGTAGGCCAGCTCGACGCGGCCGGACAGGGCCGTGTCTCCTGTAGCGGCCTGCCGGGCCAGTACAAACAAACTGTCTGCCTTCCGGAGCGACCGGACTCCCAGGTAATTAACCTCCAGCGGCTGTGCCCAGATGCTGAAATGAAGGCTGTCCTTCACGACCTGCTCCTGCAGCATATCAATATAGGCCTGGATATAGGGAGCCGAGGGGCTGTACACATTCTCAAGAAATTCGGCAATCAGCTGATAGCCATCCCGGTAGGGATCCCACAGGAGTTGGGAGAATACCCATGCCCTTAACTCGGAAAATTCACCACCCCCGTTATCGGGGACTTTGTTTCCCTGGGCAAAAATTCCCTTAACGCCCCGGTCTGCATACCATTTCAGGTTTTGGGTCACCGGTTCAAAATTAGGATAAGGCATCAGGTATTGAGAGAAGTCCGTAAAATAGTCCCATACCGAAATTCGCCCGGCTATGCGGTTCCACTGGTCGAACCGCTCCCGAAATGGCTGATGATGGTCGCAGCCGTCCATCGCATGGGCCGAACAATAATTATAATGACAGAGCCGGATCGTCACGTTGTCTGCCGGACGGATCGTTGCAGGAGGCGCTTCCGTATAGGCATACGCAAAGGTCTGCAGCTGCAGGCCGGGGTAGACTTTCCCGACTGTGTCGGCAATCTGGTTGACAAAATGCAGCAGGGAGCCGGATGGACTGCCTTCCCGTGCATCAATTGCCTGACAATGGCTGCATTCGCAGTTGCCTTCGCCGTCATTCTGATCAATCGAAAAAATATTGGCGTCGGGGTGGTCGTGGATCCATTGAAAAACCTGTTCGGTAGCGATCCGCACAACCTCAGGATTCGTCAGGCAGAGCTGTGCATGGTCGGCCTGTCTTTTGCCGTTAATCTCCGAAAAATATTCCGGGTGGTCGGCGAAATAGCGGGCGGGGGGAACCAGATTGGCAAATGTATGTGCGAACGGATAGGTGATATAGCTTCCGCCCATGGAGTCGGGGAGGGGGCGGATACTCGGATTCAGTCGGTTATGCAGCGCCCATTCCCGATCATAGGCTTCATGGTACCAGGCTTCCCGGTACTCAAAAGCAGGGCGCTGCCGGTCTTCGAAAGCAGTCAGTCGGAGGGTTGCCTGTTTGGGGACTTTCACCACTTCGCGGGTGTACCAGCGGCAACCGAGGTGGTCGGATAAATAACCGATGACACCGTATAGCGTTCCGCGAGTACCGCCCCCGGCAATCAGCAGGGAATGTCCGTCGGAACGCAGGATATACTGTTCATTCTCAAAATCCTCAGGGTTTAAATCGTGGATCAGCGATTCCGGGGCCTGTCTGAAGCCAACGAAAATCAGGTTTTCACCGGTTGTAAAAGTATCGACGATAGGCAGGGTGACATCACTGATGCGGTAAAGGTATTCCTGGAGTTTGGCGGCGGCCAGTTTTTCGGGTTCCGGGGCCTGCTCCGAGACAACTATTTTGAACGAACTTACTCCGTCCTTTGCGAGGTCGCTTTCCCGGGTACAGGAAAAAAGGAAAACCGGACTCATCAGGAGGAGGAAAAAGCGCAGGTGACGATTCATAAAGGCATTCAGTTAAAGAATTCAGGTAAAAATAAGCAGCGGCAAGTCAGACCTGAATAATCAGGCATTTGTTACTGTACTCCTGACAGGCAGTTTTGTACTAATCAGCCCATGGAAAGCTGTATGAGGCCGCCCGGTTTGGTAAAACTCCGGAATAGGGTTAACTTTTGAATAAAATTCATAACAACAAGTTCAGCCGGCCGGCAACAGCCGGATCGGTTGGGTAATCAATTAGGAAGCATATGGAACTTCAGGGCCTGCATCATATTGCAGTTATTTGCTCGGATTATAACCGGTCGAAAGATTTTTATACCCGGATACTCGGCCTGGAGATACAACGGGAAGTTTACCGGGAGCAGCGCGACTCCTATAAATGCGACCTGGGATTGAACGGCAGTTACCTGATCGAGTTGTTTTCATTCCCGGATCCTCCTGCCAGGAGTTCCTATCCGGAAGCAGCCGGACTGCGGCACCTGGCCTTTGCCGTTACGGACCTGGAGCAGGCCATAGCGGAACTGAATGCCCGGAATGTACGCACAGAGCCCATACGGACAGACAGCTACACCAATAAGCGCTTCACATTTCTGGCAGATCCTGACGGGTTGCCTATTGAATTGTATGAGCAGTAAAGTACCGACAGGATAGTATCGTACAATAATTTGTCAAAAAGTTAAAAGATTGCCGCCGGTTCCGGGAGTACTTTTGTGATAGTGTATTCGTTTCCGTACGCTTAACCATTTCTATTCCTGATGAACAATTTACCATTTATAGATCTTGCCGTAATACTCGTTTACCTGGTATCAATGGTGCTGGTAGGGGTATACTTTTCAAGAAAATCACAAGGCTCGGAACAGTTTACCAAAGCGAGCGGGTTAATTCCCGGATGGGCAATAGGATTGTCCATTTATGCTACTTTTCTAAGCAGTAATACTTTTTTGGGAGTACCCGGAAAGGCGTTCGGAAGTAACTGGAACGCCTTTGTTTTCAGCTTGTCCATGCCGCTGTCGGCCTGGGTCGCTTCCCGGTATTTTGTGCCGTTTTACCGGACCACCGGAGAAGTTTCGGCCTATACCCACCTGGAAAAGCGGTTCGGCGCCTGGGCCCGGACGTACGCGGTCGTTTGTTTTCTCCTCACCCAGTTGGCCCGGATGGGGTCCATCTTTTTCGGGATTGCGCTCAGTTTGCAGGCGCTGACCGGTTTCTCAATGAGCACGGTGATGATTGTGGTGGGAATCTGTATCATTATTTATACGGTACTGGGTGGTATTGAAGCCGTTATCTGGACGGAAGTTGTGCAGGGAATTATCAAAACCCTTGGGGCGGTGCTCATTGTCTACCTGGTCATCAAAGGGGTGCCCGGAGGGGTTTCCAAAATCATTGAGATCGGGGAAGCAGAAGATAAATTCAGCCTGGGGAGTTTTGCCTTTGACTTTACCTCTTCCTCCTTTTGGGTGATATTGCTGTACGGGTTCTTCATCAACCTGAATAATTTCGGGATGGACCAGAACTATGTCCAGCGCTACCATGCGGCCAAGTCAAAAAAGGAAGCAGCTTCCTCTATCTGGCTGTGCGTGTGGCTGTATGTTCCCGTGTCCTTGTTGTTTTTTGTAATAGGCAGTTGCTTGTATGCCTATTTTCAGGTTCATCCTGAATTGCTGGACGTGATCAGGGAGCAGGCAGCTGCGGAGCGGTTGCCGATAGGAGCCACGGCGGAGCAGATCCGGCAATTGGCAGTTACCCTGGCGCCGGCAGACTACGGCGACAAAGTGATGCCTTATTTTATGGTCAATAAAATTCCTACCGGATTAGTGGGACTGATTGTCTCGGCGATTCTGGCGGCGGCAATGAGCACGATCAGCTCGGGTATGAATGCTTCGGCTACGGTGTTTTCAGAAGATATTTATCAGCGTTACTTCAATAACAAAGCGACCGATCCCCAGAAAATGAAGGTCCTGTACATCGGGACTGTCTTATTCGGACTTGCCGGAATGATTGCGGGGATTGCCATGATCGGGGCAAAAAGTATCCTCGACATGTGGTGGGAGTTGTCGGGTATCTTCGCTGCGGGAATGCTGGGAATCTTCCTGCTGGGCATGATCAGTAAACAAACCAGGAACCATGAAGCGCTTATTGCGGCGATTATCGGGGTATTGGTGATTATCTGGATGACCTTTTCAAAGAGCTTTCCGGAGGAATACGCCCACCTGAAAAACCCTTTTCATATTAACATGGTCATTGTAGTGGGAACCCTGACCATTTTCCTGGTGGGGGTGCTGCTGACAAAAATTAATCAAAAAACCGGACGTTCGTCGTAGAAGATTACGGCCGGCCGTCGTACCATAAACAACCATTTTTATGTCTGATAATCAAGGAAAATATGTACCCGTGATGTTAACTCCTTTCCTGGAAAACGGCGCGGTAGATTTTGAGGGCCTTACGGCGTTGACAACGTTTTATCTGGATGCCGGGGCCAAAGGGCTTTTTGCCAATTGTCTGTCGAGCGAGATGTTTGAGCTGAGTGCGAAAGAACGGCTTGCAGTCACCCGTCACGTAGTGGAAGTAACAGGAGGCTCCGTTCCGGTGGTTAGTACCGGTACCTTCGGAGGTCCTGTGGCGGAACAAGCCGATTTTGTAAAACAAATCTATGACACCGGCGCTGCCGCTGTTATTGCGATAACGGGTTTGCTGGCGGAGGAAGCGGAAGAAGATGCGATTCTGGACCAACGGGTGGCCGAACTCATTGATCGGACGGAAGGAGTTCCGTTAGGGTTTTACGAGTGCCCGGTGCCTTATAAAAGGGTCTTGAAGCCGGAACAGTTAGCGCGGTACGTGGAAACCGGAAGGGTGGTTTACCACAAGGACACCTGTCTTGATCTGGAAGCGGTGAAAGAAAAACTGCGGCTTACCGCCGGAAAGCCTCTTGAACTGTATGATGCCTACATGGTCAATGCCGTAGCGTCGCAGGTGGCGGGAGCAGCCGGATTGTCCTGTATTCAGGGAAATTTTGTTCCGGAGCTGGTCGTTTGGCTGTGTGACCACTATGTTGACGCGACCCGGGCGGAAGACCTGGCCCTCGTACAGCGCTTTTTTGTGGATAATATGGATGTCATGCACGACGTTTACCCCATTGTCGCTAAGTACTTTCTTCAAAAGAGGGGGCTGGCTATCAGGACGTATACGCGCAGGGATGTAGGGAATTTTACGCCTGAGACGGCTGCCCGTGTAGATGGTTTGTATGATCGGTACCAGCAACTGAAGGCTCAGATCGGCCTGGAAGAGGTGCTGCTCGGAGTGTAATGATCGTTAATAAAAGCTAAAATGGGCCGAAACCGATTGCAAAGCGGGGTGGCGATGGCAGTCGCCGCCCTGACTTCGCTAGCCTGTGTAACTGAACCAACCATGAAATCCTACAAAGACATACAACTGACGCATGACGCCTCGGGGCATTGCGTGAATACGACGCAGGTTTTTTCGCCGGATGATGATTGGATTGTATACGATTCCAGGAATGTGGATTCGGGTATTATGGGAGCCGGTGAAGTGGCCATGGTGCATACACAGACGGGTGAAATCAGGACCCTGTACCAGGCGCCTAACCAGACGGCCTTCGGGCCGGGAGTGGGAGCGGTTACCTTCTCACCTGCCGAAAACCGGGTACTGTTTATTCATGGCATCCGGAACGCCAACCGGGAACATCCTTATTCCATGACCAGGAGGACGGGAGTATCGGTGGTTATCGACAAGCCGTTCCATCCTGAATTTTTGGATGCACGTAACATTATAACCCCGTTTACCCCGGGAGCGCTTCGGGGAGGGACTCACGCGCACACCTGGAGTGGCGACGGAAAGTGGATCAGCTATACCTACAATGATTTCCTGATCGAACAGGCTGCCCTGGCAGGTAAGGATGTAAAGGACCTTCGTACCATCGGGGTAATGATTCCCGGGCAGGCCGTTGCCGTCCCGGCAGATGGCCGGATGGAGAATAACGACGGGGTACTGTTTTCGGTCATTGTGGCGGAGGTGACGGACAGGCCGGAACCGGGTACGGACCAGATTGAAAAAGCATTTGATGAATGCTGGATCGGAAAGGACGGCTATACCCGCCCGGATGGGACGCGGCAGCGGAAAGCGATTGCCTACCAGGGAAATGTGCTGACGGAAGAGGGCACGCTGAAAACAGAAATTTTTGTGGCGGATCTTCCGGATGACCTGTTGGCGGCGGTAGAAAATCTGATGCCTTCTGCTGATCCGGCGGTGCGTTTGCCGGTGCCGGAAGTGGTTCGGAGCCGCCGGATTACCCTGCCCGGGGAGGGGGTAACCCCCGAACCCCGGCATTGGTTACGATCAACTCCTGACGGTGAATGGATAGGATTCCTGGCTGCTGATACGGCAGGGAATGCGGCTCAGCTGCACGTCGTATCCCCTAACGGGGGCGCTGTCCGGCAGGTAACTGTACATCCATTTCCGATCCAGGGGCCATTTAATTTCAGTGCCGACGGGAAGCGGGTAGCCTATATCGCGGACAATAGCGTGTTTATTACTGAGCTTGCTTCAGGAGCATCACAGCGGATTACTCCCCGATCGGAAGAAGCAGACCGTCCCTTGGGGGCGGTGGTCTGGTCGAATAATGATAAAATGTTGTGCTATAACCGGTACGTGAAGCAGGACTCGGGAAATTACCTGCAGGTGTTTCTGCTTAAGGAAGTGCAATAGTCACAAAAAAAGCCGCTTAAAGCGGCTTTTTTTGTGACTATTGCTACTTATAAAGTTACTTTACTCCATTTCAGGGCAGGTTTACTGCTGCCGGTTTTAACTTCGTAGGCAACCACCAGCGAATCGTCAATCAGCACTCCGGTGAAGTTGCCGCCTTTCCCAATGGACTTCACTTCGGTAGTACCTGAATTGAGGGCTGTACTGATTTTCTTATAGGAAATTTGGGTCGCGGTAGCCGCTTCGGATTCCTGCACGCTTTGCTCCCACAGGAGGACGGTTGCATTTTTACCAGCCGCCAGCCAGGGATTGGAGGCAGTTGGATCGAGGAGCACCAGTCGGTTCCCGTCTTGTGTCGATACCCGTACTCCCGGATCGGCAGGGGCGCCTGAGAACCAGGCAATCAGGTTGGTGGAAGAAACGCTGGCTGATACCGGACCGGAATGCGGGCATCCCTTCAGTTCCCAGTTATCCTGCAGGATAATTTCTTGTTTGGAAAATGTCCTGCCATTATCGGTAGAAGACATTTTGGCCATATCGCGGATGTTATTGACATTGGCACGGTAGTACATGTTGAGAGTGCCTTTTGCATCGACCAGCAAGCTGATGTTGCAGCAATCACAAACGAAAGGATTCACAACCGACTCGTCACCGAATACGCCATTTGTACTGGTAATAAACCTCAGATCGCGTTCATGCGGTCTGCCGGTGTCTTTTAGAAAGGCTACCCCTATTTCATCGTTGGCCAGTACGATAGAGTCAAAAAAGCCGCGGATAATATTGGGAGTTTTGTCTTTATGGACGGTTTTCGGAAGTGTCCAGGAGCCGCCGTTATCGTTTGAAATAGTATATACGATTTGCAGGTCGCGGGGGCGTCCGCCTTTGGCTGGTTGCCTGGCCGGTTCCGCATGGTGCGCGTGGGCGTCAGCTGCCGGTTCTGCCGGAGGTTCCGGGGCTAATCCAAACACGGCTACCAGGGAACCGTCTTTTTTATAGAGGACTTTTGCTCGCATCAGCCTTCCGTTCCGCAGTCCTTTGGCCGCGTAAACCAGTTTTTTGTCTCCAAACGTCTTCCCGCTGTCAGTGGATTCCGACCAGTACAAATGGTTGACGCCGGCATTGTCAGTTTCGGTCCATGACATTCCGATGGTCCCTTTGGGGGTAATGGAAAGATGCGGCAGGTTGTAGGCTCGGGTGGTATCGGCGAAATCATTGGTTGCGACCGCTGTCAGGCTCGATAGGACAAGACAGGCACAGGTCAGTAACATTCTGTATTTTAAAGACATAGCGGATTTAGTTAAATTACTGCAAAATAGCTGATCGTCACACAAAAATAGCACACTCGGTTAAATGTAAGGAAGGAAAACGGTCTTCTTTTCCAAAAATCAGGAGGGCGGGAGGCGTTCTGGCCGGTATCGATACATTTGGCTATTTTTTTGCCTTCGATACTCAAATTGTGTATATTAGCAATTTATTATGGTAAAACAGGTGCTAAATAGGATTTTTACGGAGTACTCCCGGTTTGAACGGGGAGGTGATACCCGATTGCCTTTTTACCAAAGTCCCCTGCGAGACCTTGTTAAAAAACGCTTGTTTTTTTCGTTCAAGGCCTTTATTTCATAATCCCCGAACTTAATCGTTACTAGTACATTTGTTCGGGGGAGCCATCCTGCACTTCTTTCGGGTTGATTTTTTTGCTTCAGGGGACGATCATTCCTTTAACAATTAGTAAATGAAGCCATTCCGTTGTATCCTTTACATTGGAGAAAAGAAAGTACAGGAAAATTCCATTACCGCAACCGTACAGGCAAAGCATACTAATGATCAATTAAACATAATAACAGAATCGATATGAAGAATGAGAGTAATCAGGTGGTTTTAAGTGAAGAGGACTTTCGGCTACTTTCCCATTTGACTGAAAATGTTTCCGAAAATGGCAATAAGCAGGAGATGACCTTATCTTATGAATTGAAAAGAGCGAAGGTTGTCAGGAATGATGCAGTACCGCAGGGAACAATCCGGTTAAATTCTAAAGTGAAAGTCAAGGATCTGGATGCGGATAAGGTGATGACCTTTACGATTGTAATGCCGTCCAACGCGGACATGAAACAAAACAAAATTTCGATCCTGACTCCAATGGGAGCAGCTTTGATCGGTCTGGCTGTGAGTAATAAAATTGCCTGGAAGATGCCGGCCGGCATTCGGAACCTGGAAATCCTGGAAGTGGAAGACTGATGGTTGACAAGGGAGGCGGCTGATAGCCGCCTTTTTTGGCGGTGATTGTGAAGCCGCATCAGCAGGAGGGCGCTATAATCCTTTCATCCCTTCGGGATTCTTCCATTTACTATGTACGTTATCTTAACAGCACCGGGCTGCCGGACCACCGGATTGCCGGACCACGGACTGCCGGCCACCGGGCTGCCGGACCACGGATTGCCGGACCACGGACTGCCGGACCACGGACTGCCGGCCACCGGGTTGCCGGTATCAGCTGATTTTTCGCTGTACCTTTCGACCGGTTTTACACTTTTCATAACAGCCGGCAAGGCGCAGGATGCTCCCGAACCTATACGTAATAATGAAAATCACCCTCATATCCGATACCCACGGTAAGCACCAGTTACTAAAATTACCCAAAGGCGATTTATTGATTCACGCAGGAGACATCAGCAAGTTGGGCCGGCAGGTAGAATTCTATGGTTTTCTCGACTGGTTCAGCAGGCAAAAATTCACTTATAAAGTATTTATTGCAGGGAATCACGATTTCTTTTTTGAGCAAGCTCACCCTAAGATCATTAAACAGATGATCCCTTCGAATGTAATGTACCTTAACGATTCCGGATGTGAGATCGAAGGGATCAAAATATGGGGTTCACCAATCACGCCATGGTTCCACAATTGGGCATTCAACAGGGAAAGAGGCAGCCAGATCAGGCAGCACTGGGACTTGATACCCGATGATACCGACATTCTCGTCACACATGGGCCTCCTTCCGGCATTCTTGACAAAACTATTTACGGAGAACATACCGGTTGTGAAGAACTGTTCCGAAAGGTAAAGCAATTAAAGCCGAAACTCCACGTGTTTGGCCATATTCACGAAGACTATGGTCAGGATGCCAGGGCTGATACGGTTTTTATAAATGCCAGTGTACTGGATACTAATTATGACCTGGTCCATAAACCGATAGTCGTATCACTTGGTAAGGGCTAAAAGGGACGTCGGCTCTTCCAATCCACGGATTACCGGACCACGGCCTGTCAGCGCATCTCAAGCCATTTTTCTCTGTGTTTTCCTCCGTGTTTTCCCTCTGTGCGCTCCGTGTTCCTTTTTTCGTCGTGTCAGAATAGGGTGGACAATGGTGAAAGGGAATGAGAACCCGTTATTATGAGCAATACCAGCAAGTTATGACTTTTTTTGAGGGTAATTGTTGGTAGAACGACTCTGTTGGGAGCTTCGCTTGTTATCGCTGTTTTCTATTCCAGGACAAATTCGACTCTGCGATTCTGCGCTTTTCCTGAAGAGGTCATATTATCCGCTATCGGCGCATCCTCGCCTTTTCCTTCGGTAACCAATTTGTTGACCACCGAAAACTCGCTTTCCAGGGCTTTTTTCACGGACTCTGCCCTCTTTTCTGATAGCGCCTGGTTACTATGTTCACCGCCGTCGCTATCGGTATGCCCGATAATCCTGACCGTCTTACCCGTCTGCGCTTTTACAGCGTCGGCTATTTCTTTCAACACCGCATACGATTCAGGTCGGATCACGGCAGAACCTGAAGTAAAAGTGATGGCGGAAGTGGAGTAGCGCCCGCTTTCGAGCAGCTTATTTCGCACATCGGGTTTCCCTACTGCATAACGGATATTGCTCAGGTAGTAGTTGTCAGCTTCGGTGTGGTTATGAACAAAAAAACGGGCGCTGGTTAGTTTTACATCCTTTTCGAAAGCATTTGTCAGGTCAAGCACTTTTGTTTCGTTGGCGAATACCTGCACGCGCCTGCCGGTGCGTGAAATCGAAATGTGGACAGGCTTTTTTGCATCGGCAGGATTGATAATTTCTGTTGCCTTGAAGTTGGTTTTGAAATTCAACTCCTTTTTTGCGGAAACCGCCTTCCAGCCGGATATAAAGGGCCCTCCGTTGGAGGAATTGCCATCAAAGCTGATTGCCAGGTAATTATCAGACAGCTTCTGGAGGAAAAAATATCCAAGGTTGCCGTCCCAATCAAGTTTGGCTTCCGGATTGGCGATATCGGTAAAAACCAATGACAGCTGCCTTTGGAAAGAATAGGTACCAAAGGCAAAATCATACATCAGGTCAAACTCCAGGGTGAAATTATCCGGAAAGTCCTTTAAATACTCCGGCACGAAATTCCCCTTTGTTTTGTTGAACCATACCCAATGGCTGCTTTCTCCATCGAACTTAACGATTTCCGATGTTCCCGTACTAATCCAGGACGCAGGCAGGTCGCCAACGGCATCCTGCGTAAAATCATCGAACGCGATGATGTCTTCGCCCTGAATAAATGAAAACTTCTGATATCGTTTCAGGTTGCGGGTCGAATCGGCTTTCGAAGGCACGGCAGGCTGTTCCATGGGAGCAACTGGTTCGATAGGAGCGACTTCCGTATGGCCGGTTTCAGCTACTGCAGGTCCGGGTGATCCGGATGCCTGCGTTTGTTGCTGTTTTGCCTCTTTTTTCGCTTTTTCAGATTTTGAAATCTGACCGGGAGCCTGTTCCACTTTGTCGAATCCCTTGTCAATCGTTCTGTCTATTTTACGTTCGAGCCGGTTACTGGCTTTTTGTTCCAGCTTCTTCTCAATTTTCTGTCCGGTATTTTTCCAGATCTGAGCGTTGGCTCTGCTCATAATGAACAGAGCGACGATGCATATCCATACCCCCGGTCCGACCAGGTTCCTCGATTCTCTTTTCATAAATTTACACGATTTTTGAAATTTCTATTGCCATTCGTTCGTGGCGGCCAGTCCCCCTTCTCCAAGGACATGCTTCCCCGAGCCATCAGCCAGCCAGTTGGCCCGTATGTAGTCGCCTCCTCCGTTGGTGCGGTATTCCCAATAGGTAAAGCTGCCTGACTTGTCAGCATTGAACTGGTATTCGTATTTCTCAGCGAGCCCGCTATCGGCACCGGGGTTCCATACCTGATAGGTGACGCGGTACTGGCCCCCGCCGTCGTCTTTCCATGAAAATTCCCTGTTTTGTTCAAAGGAACCCTGCGGGGTGCGATAGGCTATAGTCCCATAGTTTTTCCCTGTCTGAGGGCCTCCGTCTTCGGCGTTCCAATCCGGCCACCAATCGCCCGATGCGCGTAGGACGCTCTCTCCGGTTGTTCTTTTAACCTCCAGTTCGAATACCCGGTGGCTTGACAGGTAGTCGAAAAAAGCGTACTCAACCGACAGTCCGTCCCGCTCATAGCTGAATTTATTTTCGATTGTTGGAATGCCCGATGTGTTTTCGGTTCCCTCGGGTACCAGGAAGTACTGGTGGTGGGCGGCAATAAGGTTTTCGATCTCCTTTACTCCGGCATACACTCTCCGTGCATAAGGATCCGCATGAGCTTTAAGCCGGTCGGGCACCTGCAATATACCTGGTTGCGAGTGGGGCGGGCTCCAGATGGTGGATTCATTTTTGCCGGGTTCGCCGCCTTTTTCGCAGCTTACCAGGAAGGTCAGCGGTATGATTATAAGCAGTTTGATTGCGCTTTTCATAAGTCATTAGGTTATTTAATAGAAATTTTTCCACTCAATTTTACTTCCACATGCTCGTTGTTTCCTGCTGCCACCGCGTCCACAAAAACGGCATCCGCAAATTCCAGTTCCAGGGCAGCCAAACCTGCCGGTGAACTACCTCCTGCTTTTCTTGTAAAGCTTTTCATCGTAAGCAGGCCCCTCTCCCCACCGTACACATAGGTGGAGTTGCCGACTCTGATGTTGAGGGCTATCTGGCTTCCTGGTTCGTCTGAATCAGATTTGAGCGGTAAGGGCTGGTTGCTTTCATCGAGCATGATCCCGGCCGATAGGGTGACTTCGTCTGTATTGAGTTGGATGGATACGCCCTCTGCATCAGTTCCGGGTTGCCGTGTATATAGCGCCATCGCCTTTTCTTCAGCAAGTCCGGAAGCTTCGATTTGTTTTCCTGCCAGTGGCCCGTCGCTAAACCGAAATTCATAGCTGCTTCCGGTTGCAGCGTCAGGATGGAGATCTTCTTTCTCCCCACAAGAAAACAGGAAGAAGGCAACAAGTCCTAAAGCAAGAGGAATATTGGAATGGAATAATTGCAGCCTGACCAGACAGACGGAGTCGGGTAGGTGACCCTTCCAAAATTGAACAAAACGGTCTTTTTTCATTTAGCAGTGTTACTTTTTTTGAATAAATAAGCTAATGTTTGTAGGTTAGTGTCGTCTCCTGGGGGCAGGTAAGCAGCTTCGCGCAAAAAATGTAAAAACTTATCTGGCCCTACAGCTCGGTCGTCTGTCGCGGCCATAGCATTTCCGGGGCTTACTATTATCGATGCGCAATTCGACAATTCTCTATTTTCTATCCTCCCTATTGGCGCTTGCTTTATGCCTGGCCCCTTATCAAACAGACTCTCAGAACGCTGACTGGCGGGTAATTTATCGCCAGGCTGATTCCCTTCAGACACAGCGGCGTTTTGACGAAGCACTCCCCCTTTGGGTGAAAGCCGAGGCCTCTTCGCGGAGTGCCCCCGACTCTGTGAGAGAAATGCTCAGATTCCGGGTGCTGTATGCCAATGGCCTTATCTATAACTACGAAAAAGAGGGTATCCCTTTCTTCGAAAAAGCCTATCCGCATTTACCCAAATCCGGTTTGGACAGTAGTAGTCAGGCTACCTTTCTAAATACCTACTATCATTTCCTCGGTTACAACGACAGGTGGCGGGAGGCCCTGCCCATCGCCGCACACTGTAAGCTTATGCGTGAGCATACCACGGAAGATCCGCCTTTGGATTATATTTCAGTGTTGCACGATCTGGCCTATATCCATAACAAAATCGGGAACTATCCGCAGGCTATCGAAAACTATAAAGTCTCGATTGAGCTGTATATCCGCTATAAAGGCCTGATAGACCACGATGTGGCGCTTGGGTATAACAACCTGGCATTTAACTACGGTCAGATGGGAATGGCAAACAAAGAATACGAAGCCTACGGGCGGGCGGCGGCTATATGGGAAAAAGCGGAGCTGAAAGACAGAAGTTATCTCGGCACTGTGTACGGGAATCTTATTCGCTGGCAGATGGAATATGGCGACGTGGAGGAGGCCGGGAGCCTCCTTGCCAGGATACGTGAACTGGAATCACAGAAAGACAAAGACTGGGGAGCTGTTAACCGGTTGATAGAAAATAAACGGGACGACGCCAACCTCAGGCTTCGGATGAATCTTTGGAACAAGAGTATCCGGCTGTATGCCCGCAAGCAGGAATTTGACCGGGCTTATGCCTGTCTTGATTCGATCAGGATACTGCTTTCCAGGACGGGCGGCAAGGTGTCGGACGGGCACCTGGAATATTTGGAAAGTGCGTATGCCGATATAGGAAGCGAGTATTCCGCCGTCGGGAAGGACAGTGTGGCGATCCGCTTTTTTGAGAAGGCGCTGGCATTAAAACATACGCACGGCTATCAGTATCCGATGGTGCATACGCATGCAAAGCTCGCTAAGTCGCTCATGCAGACCGGAGCCTATAGCAGTGCCGGTGAGCATATCGGGCTGGCGCTGGCGCTTGGCAAGACTGATATGCCCATGTTTCACATATTAGCCGCCCAGATAGCCGAAAAGAATGAGGCGATGCCTGTCGTAAGACATCATATTTCCCAAATGCTGGCAGGATTGACCGGGTCGGAACGCCTGGGAGAGACCCCGCTGGACATAAGGCTGGAGAATTTCGGCGGAAAAGTGACCCGTAACTATATCGCATCGCTTAGCTCCGCCGGCCATTTATACCTGGGCTTTTACCGATCTTCTTCAAACCATATCGATTTGAAAATCGCAAGACATTTGTTCGGGCTGGCGTCTGCAATGTTGGGTGAATATTACCTGGGCGGGCCGTATACCGAGACGCTCGCCGATTTGTTGTCTGCGATCGATCACGGCGCCTTGCAATGCCAGCTTCTCGAGCCGGATTTGAAACAGCAAACCGACCAGCTTCCTGAACTGATCAGTTCGCTGGAGGGAAGACGGAGTCGCCATAGCTGGAAAAGATTCCTGAAAAATATACCGGAGGGTTCTTTGCATGTGCCTGATTCGCTTATTGCGATGCAGGAGGAACATCAAAAGATGATCGTCCATTACAAAAGCCAACTCTTTGGCTTTGAGGGCGACAGTACTGGTAATGACTCGGAAAAGGATAGGATTACCGCCGCGATACACCGCCATCAGACGGCGCTGGGAAAGATTGAGGATGATGTTTTGCCTGCTCAACCAGCATATTACCAGTTGAGCAGGGGAGAGTTGAATATCGCCGAACTGCAAAAGATGCTAAAGGGGCGATCAATGCTGCGATATATTATGGCCGATTCGGCGGCGTATCTCCTGCATGTTCACCCCAAAAAATTACAGCTTTATTCGCTTGGCTCAACGCTCGCTCTTTCGGAGAAGATAGAAGACGCCATTCGGAAATTGAGAAATAGAAACGATGACTACTATAAGGCCGCGCGGCTGTTGTACGCCCTGCTTTTACCCGAACCTGTCCGTGAGCATCTCGAAAGCCAGTTGGTGATTATTCCCGAAGGAATATTGAACTACCTGCCTTTTGAAGCCCTTAGCAGTAGCCTTGGCCCGGACGGTTTTCTATTGAATACCCATTCCTCCAGTTACGCTATTTCAGTTCCTCTTTGGCTGGCCCAGGAAAAAACACCGGCAAGGTCCGGGCTGACTTTCGCGGCATTTGCTCCCCATTATCCCAGCCCAATGACTCAGGACGGAAAGCGTGGAGGAAATCTTCCGGCCCTGCCGGGAGCTGTCAGGGAAGCGTCGCTTTTATCGGGTCTCTTCAACGGCGATGTGCATCAGGGCGATTCTATTGTAAAATCGACTTTTGAGGAAAGAGCGCCCCGATACCGATTACTTCATCTTGCCATGCATGCGACGATGGATGAACAGAACGGGGAGCAATCTTATTTTGTTTTCCCGGACGGCAGCCGTCTCTACGGCTATGAATTGTACGGTATGAAGCTGAACGCCGATCTGGCCGTTCTCAGTGCTTGTAATACAGGTCAGGGGCCGATAGAAAAAGGGGAAGGGGTACAAAGCCTTGCCAAAGCGTTTACCTCGGCTGGCATACCGAGCATTGTAATGGGTCTGTGGCAGCTTCCTGACCGAACGACTAGCAGTATTGTAACCAAGTTTTACAGGGAATTGCACGGCAACGCCCCCAAACCTATCGCGTTGGCAGCTGCTAAAAGGGATTATCTGAAGCAGAACGCATCTGATCCCGGCCTGCTGCATCCCTACTATTGGGCCGGTTTGGTGGTGTCGGGAAATACACGTCCGCTTGTTGAAAACAATAACAGGTGGCTGGGGTTATTCCTGTTTTTCGCACTAACCGGGGGTGGCTGGTACCTTGTCCGGAAACGAAAGCCTTCCGGCGCGTTCGATCAGGTTTGAAGTAATCTGATTAGCGGATCTATCTGAAAGCCCATGGCATCAAAGGATAGCTGAGAGTTTATTCCGTTACAGGTTATTTTCTTTACTTCAGCTTTTTTAATAATGCCCCGGCCTCGTCTTTATTGTAACCCGCCGAAGTCGCCAGTTGTGTCAGCAGTTCCTTTGAAAGTTCGATTTCTCCTTTTTTAAGGTGTGCAAGCGCGAGGTACCATTTTGCCTGGCGTTCGAGTTTCGGAGCCGGCGTTCTTCCGTAATTCCCCAGTAGCCGGACGGCATCCTCGATGCGGTCAGCCTCCATAGCAGACAAAGCGGCATAAAACAGGGCTTCCGGGTCAGTATCTGAGTCTAGGGTTGTGAAAAGGTCATAGGCTTGCTGGTATTGCTCCGCTTCATAAAGCGCATAGGCCTTGCTGCGGGCGTCGGGTGTGTCGGCAGCCCTTTCCAGTGGTAGGATCACATTCGGATAGGCCGAAAAATAACCAGCGTACAGCTCTCCGGCGGATGGCGTCATCTTCATAAACAACAGGAAGCCAAGCCCGACAATGCAGAAAGCCAATACAGCGGCTGCGTACCCAATCCTTCTCCTGGCTTTTACAGCCGGATGTAAAAAGACGACATCTTGTTTTTGTTTGTCCGCTAACTTAGCCAGGCGTGATTTCAATTCCTGGTGGCGGATTCTCGCAAACGCGCTTGCAGTACCTTTCCGGAAATTCAGTTCTTTTCTGAAATTTTCATCATGAGTCAGCAGGGACTCGACTTCCCGCTGCTGTTCTGCTGTCAGCACTCCCCTGAGGTAGTCGTCTATCAGTGATCCGTATCTATCTTCCATCCGGCAGTACGCTTTTTAGTAGTTGCTTCAGATATTGTAAGCATCTGTATTTTTTGCTTTTCACCACGTCCGTACTGGCGTAATGCAGTTGTTCCATGATTTCACTGTTGTTTTTTCCATCGTAATAGAAGAGTCTCAATAACGTCTGGCAAGGTTCCCCGAGCTTTTTTAACGCTTTTTCCAGTGACAAAACCAGGCTGTCGTCTTCCTTAACAGTATCTATATATTCATAGAATACTTTGTCGATTTCAGCTGTATTGAAGTCTTCAAGCATAACCAGCGAATTGCTTTTTCGCAAATGGCGGTAAATCATGAATTTGCCGATTGCCATTATATAGGTCGCGATACTACTTTTTAGCGTTGTGACCTTGCCGGCCGACACATTTTCATAAAACGCGATGATCGCATCCTGGTAGATATCTTCCAGCGTGGAAGTATCCCCCATCATTTTTTTTCCAAACCGCAGGAAGGCATTTCTGTTCTCCAGATATATCTGGTCCAGGATAACTTCGTTTCCACGTTTTATTTCATAAATGAGCCGAGCCTCATTATCCATTAGTACACGAATCTATAATTTGTAAGCAGCTGCTTTTCAGTTTTTTAGACGAATATGCCGATAGCCGGGGAAGCGCGCTGCTGCGGAGAACCGTCGGGAGTAAAGTCCGCCTGAAGCTCAAATATAGCGAATATGTCGTCAGGGGGCTTCTTCCTTTTTCGAGAAACTGAGTTTTGAGAAGGATCGGTTGGATAACCCTGATAACGTATTTTTTACGTAATAAAGGGTCTCCGTTATCTATTTCATATTGACTCCACTGGGACGGGCGCATTCCAGGAGTTCTTGCTAACCCGGAAATTAATACCACCGTTTGAAACCCGGTAAACACCTGACACAGGGGCAAGGAGAAGCGGGGATTTTCCGGCAATATTATTCATTTCCGCTAACGAGCTTCATCAGCTCAAATAAACTGATCGCCAGGATATCTTCTTTCATGGGAAAAGTATCCGCTTCGGCATGGACCACAAACTTCCTGGTAGGGCTTAAATCCTGACACGCTTCATGAAACCCTCTTTTCACGCCAGCCGAGGGGCTGCGCTTAATTTCGATCGCCCAGAATTCCCGTGGATTTTTGCCAAAGTCAATAAGCAGATCTATTTCAGCTCCCCCTGAAGTGAGGTAATAAAAGGCCTGTGCCCCCTGAGGAATCACAGACATGATATTTTCAACGACAAAGCCTTCCCAACTTTTGCCGACGACCGGATGACCCAGCAGATCATTTAAGCTTCCGATATTCAAAAGAGCATGGACAATCCCGCTGTCACGAACATAAACCCTGGGCGACTTTACCAGACGCTTTTTGATATTGGCGGTGTAGGGCAATAGCTTTCGGACCAGCAACAGATCGACCAACAGGTCTATATACCGTCCTACACTCATACCGGATATCTCCAGCGCACCGGCCAGTTTGGAGGCATTGGGGCTTGTACCCTGTATATGAGCGAGCATAATCCAGAGCCGTTCCAGTGTATGAGCCGGAATACGGGGGCCGAGTTGCGGGATATCCCGCTCCAAATAGGTTTTGATGAAATCCTTACGCCAACGGAGGCTGTTTTCATCACTGTTTGCCAGAAGGCTTTCGGGAAAACCGCCCCGTACCCATAGCTTGTTCAGCTTGACGAGTTCTTTCGGACTTTCGAGGTATTCTGTCGTATCGACAGGAAAAAGCTCTATATAAGAGATCCGCCCGGCCAGGCTCTCACTTGATTGCAGCAACAGGTCAATAGAAGCCGAACCTAGAAATAAAAAATGCCCTGTCTTATTCCCTTTTCGCCGCTCGGCATCAATCAGGCCGCGTATGGGCGCGAAAACTTCGGGCAGCCGTTGCACTTCATCCAGGATAATGAGTTTATCGCTATTGGCCAGGTGGAATGCTGCAATGTTCTGCACTTTTTGAAGGTCCGTCCGGTTTTCCAGGTCAAGATAGACAGCCCGAATGGCTTCGCTTATGCTAAATGCCAGCGTTGTCTTGCCTACCTGACGCGGCCCCATAAGCGCGACAGAGGAGCTGTTTTGTAACCGCTCAAGAACCCGTGCTTCTAAACGTCTCTTTATCATCTATGCAAATATAACACACAATGTTAAAAATACATAGATATTTTGGTGCGAAAAATCTACTGAACAAGGTTTTTTCAATCGAAATGACGACTTGTATAGGAGTTGAGCATTTCACGGTTTTGA
>JBEBSD010000016.1:0-94950 GCA_040394475.1 Telluribacter humicola
TCCTATAAAAGAAACCCCGCCTATAAGTCTCACCTTTCAAACATAATACCTCTGTGCAAACCTCTGTGTTCCTTTTACAGGCTATTACCGCTCTCCCTCGTCTCGGACCGGGTCACGCTGACGACGGGAGGGTGACAGCAGGTCTCCGACCTGCGTAGTGCACGATTTGCCGCTTTGTAGCTTGAAATGGTCATTTTGAGAGGTGCTCAGGTGTCCCGTTGCACAAAATAGGGCAGGCCCGGTAAAAAAGTAACACGGAGTTACACGGAGGAAAAACACGGAGGTTACACAAAGTTTTTTTCTTTGTGAAGCTCTGTGCAGACCTCTGCGTCCCTCCGTGTTCCTTTTACAGGTTATTACCCCGAAACAACAGCCACTCTGCACGAAAAAGCCTTTTTTCCACCTAAAAGAGATTTTTGACCCCCCTCTCAAGACGGGTTATATAGTAATATTGCATTGTATATTTTCAATAAAAAATGAGGAAAAATAAGCATAACAACAGTTTGCGCTATGCACGGATTTCAGAGTGGATGTTACTGATTGTTTTGATACTGTTGTTGTTGTTTATCCTGTCCTCTCTTTTATGAAAACGAAAATTAATCAATCCAAATCAAACCTTTCAGTTTATGAATGTATTAGTACTTCGATTCCGGAAATGGGGGCTGTTTGCCTGCCTCATGCTCCCGGCCTTTGCGACGGTCCGGGCACAGGGGAATGTAACCGGTAAAGTAACTGATGATAAGGGGGAAGCGTTGCCAGGTGTAAACATCGTGGTGGAGGGGACCTCTTCCGGAACAGTTACGAACGTAGAAGGGCAGTATACCATTTCGATGGTGGAAGGGAAAAACGTACTGGTTTTTTCCTTTGTCGGGTATTTGCCGCATAAGGTGACTGTAGGCAACCGGAACACAGTGGATGTGGTTCTGGAAGCAGATACCAAAGCATTGGAAGAAATAGTGGTAATCGGCTACGGGCAGCAGGCCAAAAGAGATGTAACCGGAGCAATTGGTACCATCTCGGAAAAAACCATTGCAGAGCGCCAGGCGGTCAACGTGTTCGATGCGATGCAGGGAGCGGTGGCCGGCGTGCAGATCAGCAGCAACTCCGGGGCGCCGGGGTCGGGAAGCAACATTATCATTCGCGGGGCATCGACCTTTTCCGACGAAGGGGTACAGCCCCTGTACATTGTGGACGGAATGATCGTCCCGGATATCGACGGGCTGAATCCTAACGACATCAAGTCGATCGATATTCTGAAAGACCAGGCCTCAGCCGCAATCTATGGTTCCCGTTCCGCTAACGGGGTAGTATTGATTACGACCAAATCGGGCGAGGAAGGCAAACCCCGGGTGGATGTGCGCTATCTCCGCAGCTATAACACTGTTGCGAACACCCTTCCGCAGGTCAATAAGTTCGAACGGGTGCTGAACCATAATTCGACACGCGGAGCTGTCCTGGAAAAATACAACGCCAATGCCGACTCTGTCGGGTTGATCAGCAGTACGAGCAACAACTATCAGGAGTTGCTGACCCGCACGGCCATCCGCAACGATATAGGGCTTAGTGTAAGCGGAGGAACAGCCAAGCTGAAGTACTTCACGGGGTTGAATTATATCGGGGAAAACGGGGTCATTCTGACCAGCTACAGCAACCGGGCCAACCTTCGGATCAATGTAGATTATGAAGCGAGCAAGCGGTTGAAGTTTGGGACGCGGATCAGTGTGAGCAATATGAAAACCAATAATATCAGCGAAGCCAATGTGCTGGGGTGGGCGCTCAAACGGATTACGGATTACATCATCTGGTATCCGGATGGAAGCCTGGCGCCGGTATATGCCATGGGCGGACAGCGGAACCCGGTCCAGGAAATATACGAGCGTAAAAACATCACCCGCCGGTACGAAGGGAATTTTAACCAGTTCCTGGAGTATCAGTTCAACAGCTGGCTGCAGTTCCGCGCAAGCGCCACCGGGAACGTAATGCTCAGCCGTAACAACCAGTTTGTCGGTAAAGAGCTGGATGCAAACGGTAATGAGGATTTACGGAGAAGCACCGGAAGCGATCAGACGATCTGGCGCTATTCAGTTCTGAGCGATGCCTATTTTTCCGTTAACAAGACGTTCGGCGCGCACCGCCTCAACGGAATGGTAGGGGCGAGTATTGAAAATGGGAAAACAGAAAACCTGCGATTTGGAGCGCAGAATTATGTGACGGAAAGTGGTTTGTCGACCATTAACCTGGGAACGCTGAATATTTCGCAGACTGAAACCTTTGCGCAGGACTATGCAATTGTCGGGGCCTTTACCCGCTGGGGATATACGTTTAATGACAAATACATCCTCAATGCCATCGTAAGAGCGGATGGCTCTTCCAAGTTCGGGAAGGACAACCGCTGGGGGGTATTTCCATCAATTTCTGCGGGTTGGCGCTTCAGTGATGAGTCGTTTATGGGCTGGAGCCGGAAGGTGTTGTCGGAAGGAAAGTTACGCCTGGGCTATGGTACCGGTGGGAACGACCGTGCCCTCGGGTATTACGAATCCCAGACCCGGTATGAATCCGGCCACCCGTATATGGGAATTGCCGGAGTAAGCGCGGTAGGGACCTACGGAAACCCGGGTGTACGCTGGGAGGAAACCCGTTCTTCGGATCTCGGACTCGACCTGACTTTCCTGAACGGACGGTTTACATTTTCCGGGGAATATTATGTGAAGACCACCAAAGACCTGATTGTGCCGGTTAATTTACCCACTCAGACTGGTTATACGACCATGAAAATGAATCTGGCAGGAATCGAGAACAGAGGGGTGGCGTTTTCGGTCTCGGGTTACCCGATTCCCAAAGGAGGCGATTTTACCTGGCAAACAACGGTCAACTGGGCGCGTAACCGTAACAAGATTACGAACCTTGCCCGGGAAGATTATGTGCAGGACAACATCTGGTACGTTGCAGAGGGAATGGCAACGGGTAATTTTTACGGATACCGGCAGCAGGGTATTTATCAGTACAATGCCAGCAATGCCTATACAGAAGATTATCGCACGCAGCTGGCTCCGGTCGTGAGCAGAGACGCACAGGGGAATGTGATCATCGGACAAAACGGAGAGCCTACTGTCGAAGGCTACCGGCTACCCAACGGAGAGATGTATGCAGGAGAAGTGAAACAGCTGACGGTTAACGGGATTGTTGCCCGGGGAGGAGATGTGATCTGGGAGAACCTTCCGGATGCAAACGGGAATTACGACGACAAAATCGACGATTCCGACCGGCAGTTCCTGGGAAATGCACAACCCCTCTGGGACCTGGGATGGAACAACATGTTTACGTATAAAAAATGGAGCCTGTCGTTTAATATGTATGCCCGCTGGGGAGGAAAAATCTATAACAAGTTTATGCATTCCTATGCTTCCTGGGGCGGAAACCTGCACAACCAACACCCGGACTATGTACGGACAGGATGGAAATACCCTGGCCAGATTACTGATTGGTACTGGATCAGTAACGACCGGAATTATAATTACAGGGAGCTGAGCAGCGCTTTCCTCGAAGACGGGTCCTTCATCCGTTTGCGCAACATACGCCTGTCCTATCAGCTCAGCAACCAATGGGCGGGTAAGGTCGGCCTCAAAAACGCCATGCTGTACGTGTATGGCAATAACCTGCTGACCTGGACCAATTATACCGGTTATGATCCTGAAATTGGCGGGGGCGTTCTTACCCCTGGCCGCGATAACGCCACGTATCCGAGGAAAAGAGAAATTGGTATAGGTATAAACATCGGACTTTGATTCCTGACACAATGAAACAGAACATAAACAGAATACTATTGGCGGGGGCACTTATGATTTGCTCCGCATGTGAAAACTACCTGGACCGCACGCCCCTGGCTGAACTGTCTCCGAATACGTTCTTTGCAACAAAGGGAGATATGCGGAGCTGGATATCGGGGTTGTACGATGAATTTCAGAATGCCCTCAACGGCTCTTCTGCCGCCCACCTGGAATGGGGCGATCTCCGTTCCGATAATTACGGGAATACGGGCTATGGCGATACCAGGGTCTATATGAATGCAATTGATGCGTCGCAGACGCAGTGGAACTGGGTCAATCTCTACAAGGTGATCGACCGCTGTAATGTGGGGATTGCCCGCTTCCCCGGGATCCCGAACCTGCTGCCGTCGGATTATAACCCCAGTATCGGCCAATGCTACGGACTACGGGCCCTCATGTATTTTTATGCCATCCGGGTATGGGGCGCCGTGCCGCTGGTAACGGAGCCCTGGGACGGTGACCTGGCCTCAAGCCGCCAGGCGCGGACTCCCGTTGAAGTGATTAAAGAGCAGATACTGAGCGATCTGGACGAAGCCATTGCCCGTTTGTCGGTTGATGTAGCGGGTACGCAAAAATATTACTTTAACATGGGAGCAGCCTGGGCGCTCAAAACGGATGTGCACCTTTGGTTTAAAGAGTACGAACAAGCGCTGCAGGCTTCCAGCTACTTTATCGGAAATTCAAGCTACGCGCTGGTTCGCGATGACGCAGCCTGGAAAGATCAGTTTACGAATCCTACCAACTCAACCGAAACGATTTTTACCATGCACTGGTCGACCGACCTCTCGGACGGGGCCAATTCCTGGGCGCAGCGCGTGGGAGCGTCCAACACGAACAACACCTATAAAGTCTCAAGGGTGATTTTCAATGAATTTGTAGATCGTCTTTATTCGGGTCAAGGAAAAGATGGCCGCTTCTGGAATGTGTTGGATACCGTCAGGATCTGGAGGAATGGTAACCGGGTTCCGATCAGTTATAACCACTATGCACAAAGCGGCATTGAGAAATGTACCAAATTCAGCCAGGTGATGCCGGGCCGGGCCAATGCTGAGGCAGATTATTGGCAGGTATTGTCAACCGCTGAAAGTTTTGTGCAAATGCCGGTCTACCGCCTGGCCGATGTGCTGACCCTGAGAGCCGAGGCGCTTAACCAGCTGAACAGAGGGGAGGAAGCTCTGACACTTATCAACAGCCTGCGGCAACGGGTCGGATACCTCGCCGATGCGCTTGAAGAGGTCGACGCGTCGAATGCAAGGGATGTGGAAGGAGTGATCCTGAAAGAAAGACAACTGGAATTTATGTGCGAAGGAAAACGGTGGTTTGACCTGCGCCGGTCGGGCCGGCTGATGGAAGTGATGGACGCTACCATGAGAGAACGGCAGGAAGAAGCCAATGTGACCGTCACCGGTTTTGGAGATGAAGGACGGGCGTTGTTCCCTATTTTTTACCGGGAATTTGAGGCAAATCCGGCCCTGAAAGGTCAGCAGAATGTTCCGTATACCGAAGGTTAAGACGCATTTAAACAATTTGAATTTATGAAACAGACAATCATATATCTTTTCCTGTGCCTGTCGGCTGGCCTTAGCAGCTGCGAACTTGCGGGCCTGGAACTGCAGCGTAAATACGACTACGATGACAAGGCAGGAGTGTATAGTAACGAGCTGAAAATGACGACCCTGGAGTTTATACATTCCCGGCCCGACTTGTTTTCTCTGCTGATAGAAGGCATTGAACATGCGGGAATTGAGAATAGTTTCCGGGAGCCGAACAGTACCTATATGCTTCCGACCAATACCGCATTTAATGCGACGGCTGCGGCCAACCTGAGCTATTTTGAAACGCACCGCCTGCCGAATCCTGGTTATGATCCGGAAGATCCGGAGACGGGCGATAGCACGCTGGTGGCCTTGTCGCTTACCCAGTTCCCGAAAGAGGAGGTAAGGCAATTGCTGCTGTACCACATCGCAAAGGGCGAGTGGACCTGGAGTAATCTGCCTGCGGAACCTACCTGGTACGATACCCATGCTTCGGGCGACTCTGCCAAGGTCAATCTGTACCTGATGAAAAATGACCGCTCACCAACAATTGCATTTAACAACTTTGCCACCCATTACAAGGTGCCCATTGTTGCGCGGACGACCAACCTGCGGGCCACTAACAGCTCCTACGTACATGTGCTCGATTCCTGGCTTGATCTTCCGACACGCAGGGAACTGCGATTGGAATGAGGGGTGTTTTTTTTGAGTTATGAGTTATGAGTTATGAGTTATGAGTTGTGAGTTGTGAGTTGTCGGTCTGTGTCCCCACAGACCATCCACTCCCAGCTGTGAAGACACAGTCCGCGGTCCGACAGCCGATAACTGTTAGCGCAGCTCCTGGGTTCGACCGGGCTCACCCAACCACCCATCGTATGTGCTGAAAGCCGATAGCTGACAGCCGAAAGCCGACAACTGATAGCTGTGGGCTCAGCTCCTGGGTTCGACTCGGCTCACCCATCGTATGTGCTGAAAGCCGATAGCTGACAGCCGAAAGCTGAGAGCCGACAGCCGATAACCAACACCCGACAAACAGGTCGAAATACTTACAATCAACCGGATACAAATTTTAAACATATGAAACGACTAAAATATCTACTGGCAGTTATCGCAACCGGCACTTTGCTGGGCTGCGAAGAGCCGGCATCGGTGGAAATAGATTCCCTCAGCGCTATGGGAGACGAATTCTTCTTTGGCCAGAAGGTGAAGGTCTGGATGGCCGTGAATTCCAATGACTTGCCCGCAGCACGCTATACCTGGTCGAGCCAGGGCGGAAGGCTGACGCAGCCTCAGGGGTTGGATGAAAATACGTGGGAGGCGCCGCGGGAAGCCGGGACTTACACCATTACCTGCGAGGTGGATGTCAACGGCACCAAACGAACAAGAAGCCGGGAAATGTGGGTATCTTCTTACTACTTTGAAAAGTTTGAAAAAAGTACCCATACATTTACCCTTAACAGCAGCGCTGCAACCCTCAGAAACGGGGCGTTGGAAACCCGCGTAAATTCTACTACGGCCGCCAGGGGATATATCCAGCGTGCCTTTGCCGACCCGGCTTTAAAAGCCCCGGTAAGCAGTGAGGCAAGAGTAGGGTGGCTTTCCAATTTTCCGGCAGATGCCATCACAGTGGGGGCGTCCCGTGCAGAAAATACCTTGTACTATGAGTGGACACTCAACCGCGATCCTGAGCGGAGAGACAACCTGTTCATTGATAACCTGCGTTTTGAATGGTATCCCGTGGGAAGAACCAGCGGCTTGCCCCTGGATCCGGACGGAGAGCCGTATAACGGATGGTTAAGAATCCAGCAGCGTAATGCGACCACCAGCGCTACCAGCGCGATAATGGTACGTGTAAACCATCCGGCGCTGTCGTTTGCCAGAAATGAATCCAAAAAAGTGTCGCTGACTGTCGATGCCGACTACCTGGTACACGTGTATGTGGAAGGAACCGAGATTCTCAAGTCGACGGCTTTGCAGGAGTGGCGCCAGAACAACAACGCCACGGATGACATCTATGTTAACCAGTGGCGCATCAATTATTGCAGCAACAGTTCGGGCCAAACCGCACCGACACTGGTTTTTGACGATGCGTACGTGGCCACGGACGGTTCAATACTGAAGTAAATAGAATTCCGGGTAGGAGTGCTTTTGTCTTAAAACCGGAAAAACCTCAGCTATGATAAGCATACGAAAACTCCTGTTGATAGTATTAGGGTGCAGTGCCTTTTCAGGCCAGGCGCAAACTCCGTCGTGGACGGAGGTCGCTCCGGGGGTATGGCGGATGCAGGTGGGTAAACCGGACTCGTATACGCTTTTGAGCGCGGCGGGCGTAAAACCCAATGAAGCTGCCATCGGAGAGCTGCCACCGGCAGCCTTTCCCATGGCGGAAAATGAAATTGCCTTTCGGATCGACAATCAGCAGACCTACCTGAGACTCCCCTTGACCCGGGGTGAACAGCTTTACGGATTTGGACTGAATTTTCAGACGGTACACCAGCGGGGTAAGATTCTGGAGCTGCGGGTCGATCATTACGGTAATAAAGACAACGGACGTACGCATTCCCCTACCCCTTTTTACGTTTCGTCGAAAGGCTACGGGGTCTTTATCAATTCGGCCCGGTACCTCAAAGTGTACGCAGGATCGGGTGTCCGGAAAGACAGTGAGAACCTGCCGGCAGCACGTGACCGGAATACGGACAAGAGCTGGTCGGCACGGCCTTATTCGGATGCGGTTGAAATCCTGGTGCCGGCTGAAGGGGTAGAAGTTTATATTTTCGGAGGGACATCGGCCCTGGAGGCAATACAGCGTTACAACCTCTTCAACGGCGGCGGCTGCCTGCCGCCGCGCTGGGGATTGGGATTTACACAACGGGTACACCGGCTCTACACCGCCGACGACGTGAACCGGGAGGTGGCTGAATTTGAAGCAAAGGGCTATCCGCTTGATTTTATCGGCCTGGAGCCGGGTTGGCAAAGCCGTTCCTATCCCTGCACGTTCGAGTGGGACCGGACCCGCTTTCCGGATCCGGAGCGTTTTGTCAAAGGACTGCTGGACAAAAAGGTGCGGGTGAACTTATGGACGAACCCGTATGTGTCGGAGGAGTCTCCGATGTTCCCGGCAATCGCACCTTTTACCGGTTCCCATATGGTGTGGGTAGGATTGGTGCCGGATCTGACGATTCCGGAGGCACGGGACATCTTCTGGAAACAGCTGGATAAGGACCAGGTCGGCATAGGGGTCAGCGGGTATAAAATCGATGAGGTGGACGGATACGATCATTACCTCTGGCCCGATGTGGCTACCTTTCCTTCGGGCCACAGTTCCGAACAGCTGCGCCAAACATATGGATTGCTCGTACAGAAGCAAAGCTATGAGCTGTTCCGGAAGCACAACCGGAGAACGTATGGACTCGTCAGGGCTTCCAACGGAGGCGGGGCCTCGTTTCCGTACGTTATTTACAATGATAATTACAGTCACCAGGACTTCATCACAGGACTGGTCAACAGCGGTTTCGCGGGGGTACTCTGGACACCCGAGGTACGGGCTTCCAAGTCAGGGGAGGAATGGCTCCGGCGGTTTCAGTCGGTTTGCTTTTCCCCGATGGCAATGATCAATGCCTGGGCCAGCGGGACCAAACCCTGGTCGTTTCCCGAGGTGGCCGACCAGGTGCAGGCAATGGCACATCTCCGGATGCAGATGATGCCTTACTGGTATACGGCCTTTGCGCGGTATCATTTTGAAGGCTTGCCGCCGTTCCGGGCCATGAGTCTGGAAGAAGGGTTTCTCATGGAACAGGAGGAGCAGGCAGGATCGGGTAACCTGGAGGAAAATCCCTATGCCGAAGCAGTGCGAAAAGAAATAAAGGACCAGTACATGGCCGGGGAATACTTGCTGGTAGCCCCCATGTTTGCCGGGGAAACGGAGCGGAAAGTGGTATTGCCAAAAGGGAAGTGGTATGACTTCTATACAGGCGCTTTTGCAGGAGACGGTACCGTGATAACCGTAAAACCAGGCGTGGATAAAATCCCGGTGTATGTAAAGGACGGCGGTATCATCCCCTTGATGCCGGTACGGTTACACGCTCCGGAAAAGGGAGAAAAAATCAACCTGGAGATACGGCACTACGGTGAAAAGCCGGGTAATTACCGGCTGTATGACGATGACGGCGAAACGTTTGACTATGAAAAGGGAGCGTTTAGCTGGCGAAAAATTACCGTAGAGAAAGCGGCCAACGGGGAATGGAAGGGTACAATCGCTCCTTCTGAGGCGGGGAAACCCGATCATATTGCTGCCGTTAGCTGGAAATTTATGACTCCGTAACGGAGGGTGACAAGGCGTTAGGCGGGCTGGGTAGCCGCTGAACGAAAACAAGGAAACCTCAAGTTTTATACAGATGAGAATAGGGAAGTGTTGGATGTTATACATGTTGGTTGTGGCGCCCCCGGCGCAGGCACAGCTGCCGGTAAGGGAAGAAGTGGCTCGTACGCTGCGTCCGGGAATTCTGAAGGAAGCGCAATGGGCTTTGCAGCAGGAGCCAGTTACCGTGACTGCGTCGGTATGTCCCAGAAGTGCGGGGACGCCGCATGATTTCTATTCGGAAGGCGACTACTGGTGGCCGGACTCTCTTCATCCCGAAGGACCGTATGTCCAGCGGGACGGCATGACCAATCCTCAGAATTTTACGGCACACCGGCTGGCGATGATCCGTTTCAGCCGCATCGCAGGGGCGCTGGCTTCGGCCTACCTGCTTACCGGCGATGAGCGGTACGCCCGGCACGCATTCCGCCATTACGAGGCCTGGCTGATCGACCCGGCTACCCGTATGAATCCGTCGCTCCTGTATGCGCAGGCCATTAAGGGCCGGGTGACGGGCCGGGGTATTGGGATTATCGATACCATTCATCTGATGGAAGTAGCCCAGGGGGCTTTGGTGCTGGAGAAATCAAAAAGTGCCCGTCCGGCTCAAATGGCCGGTATCCGTACCTGGTTTGCGGAATACCTTACCTGGTTGACCACCCATGCGTACGGAAAGGATGAAATGAATGCCAAAAACAATCATGGAACCTGCTGGGTCATGCAGGTGGCTTCTTTTGCCCGCCTTACCGGCAATGAAAAATTACTTGAATTCTGCCGCGAACGCTACAAAACGGTGCTTTTACCGGATCAAATGGCTGTGGACGGAAGCTTTCCGCTGGAGCTGAAGCGTACCAAACCCTATGGCTATTCCTTGTTTAACCTGGATGCCATGGTGATGATTTGCCAGATACTGTCGGATGAAAGCGAAAATCTGTGGCAATTTGAAACGGCTGACGGGAAGGGGATCCGAAAAGGAATTGCGTACCTCTTTCCGTACGTGGCAGACAAAAGTACCTGGGACCACCCGAAAGATGTTATGTACTGGGACGACTGGCCGGTGGCTCAGCCGTTCCTGGTCTTCGGCGCCCAGGCATTCAGACAACCAGACTGGCTCGCGACATGGAAACAGCACGAACATTTTCCGGAGGTAGAGGAAGTGGTTCGCAACCTTCCCGTCCGGCATCCGTCCATCTGGTTTTTTCCTACAGCAGCCGGCAACTAATTTCCTGCAATGAAAAAAATAGTATTTGTGGTCCTGCTAACGACCACCATAGGCAATGCACAGGATACTGCTGCTTTGTGGAAAGCCTTTGTGGAGGCCGCTTCAGGCGGTGGATTATCCCCGATTCCGGATTTTTCGTACGCAGGTTATCATTTCTCGGAAAAAGAGCTCCCCGATCTGAAGGACCGCAAGCGGTTTGATGTAACCCGTTTCGGGGCGGTTCCGGATGATAATCTGTACGATGATGAAGGCATCCAGGCGGCTATCCTGGCAGCAGAAGCGGATCCGGAAGGGGGTGTCGTGTTTTTCCCTCCGGGGAAGTACCAGATTGCGCCCGATGAAGATGCTACGAAGAACATCCGGATCCGGAAAAGCCATATTGTTCTGAAAGGAAGCGGAAGCGGTCCGGGCGGAACGGAGATTTTTCAGGATAAAAAAAGGATTAACGGAAGGCAGTTCCTTTTCAAGCCGGATCAACCGGAAGTGAAGCGTCTCACAACGATTCGGAAAGACGCCCCCCGGGAAAGTTTTTGGGTGGAAGTGGCATCGGCTGAAGGGCTCAGGCCGGGGCAGGATGTGGTGATCCGGCACCGGAGTGAAGCATTTACGCGGCATTATTTCGGGGAACTGCCCCTGAAACCGGAATGGACACGCCTCTTTGGCCCCAGAGGAGGTATGCAGATTTTTGAAATCCATACCATTGACGAGATCGTGGGCAACAGGGTCCGCTTCCGGAACCCGATTCACTTTGATCTGAAATTGGTAGCCGAAGCTCCTTTTGAACTGTGTTCTTTTACATCATTGACCGAATGCGGCATCGAGGATATCCTGTTTACCAGTAACTGGAAAGAATATCCTGAAACTTTTGTACACCATAAAGATGCCATCCATGATTATGCCTGGGAAGCGGTCGGCATGGAATATGTGAAAAACAGCTGGGTCCGGAATTGTGTCTTCCGGGATTGGAATGAGGGGATTTTCATCCGTTCCGGTTACCGGATCTCCGTCCTGAACGTCGATTTCGAAGGGAAACAAGGGCACTCGTCCGTGCATGCACGGACGGGATATGGGGTGCTGATCAAACAATGCCGCTTCAATGGCGCCCATCATCATGGCCCGGGGACAGGCTACAGCGCATCCGGAACCGTTATTACACAGTGCACGATGGGGCCTGACCAGAATATTGACAGTCATTCCGGACAACCCATGGCGACGCTTTTCGATGCCGTTGAAGGCGGCGTATTTTATAACCTGGGCGGACCGGTACCGGGCCATCCGCACCACGGCAAAGGGATGGTTTTCTGGAATTTCCAGCACCGTTCCCGGCGCCCCTCCCTCACCTACAATTTCTGGGACCCGGAGCGACGCCGTAATTTTACCATTGCCCAGCCCGTTTTTGCCGGCTTCCGGTCGGATAATGAAGTGAATCTTGTCAATTATGGCCTTAACGAATCACAGGGGAAGGCGGTTTACCCTGCTTCCCTTTTTGAGGCGCAGCTTCAGTTACGGCTTCGGGGCGTGCCCTGATCCCGGGGATATCTCGTAGTACGGGAGCAAGCAGCAACCCGGTTCTCTCCTTCTGGTGTTTCCAGAGGTCAGGAGATTATTGCCCGGCCAATCATTTTTATATTTAACTATTCCGAACCTATGAAAATTCTGAGAACAAGCAAACAAACAGCCTGTCGCAAAAGACAGCTGCTGCTCCTGTTGGTGATGATCGTTCACCTGGTACCCGTTCAGGCGCAGCTGGTTTATTTACAGGAGAACCGCCTGCATTACCAACTGTATGCCAACCAGGCAGATGACGCTAACCCGTTCAACCGGATTCCTGATTTTTCATACGCAGGGTATCAGCAAGGCGGAGTCGCATTACCGTCGGTTCCGGTACGAAAAACCCTAGAGCCCGCGGACGGCGATGCACGGGAGGCCATTCAGGAAGCCCTGGACGAGGTGGCGGCGATGACGCCGGATGAAAATGGTATCCGTGGGGCCGTCTTGTTGACGGCGGGCGTATATCAGGTATCGGGAACCCTGACCATTGCGGCCTCCGGGGTGGTACTGAGGGGAGAAGGAACCAGCCGTAATCAGACCGTTCTGATTGCCACGCAAAAGGCAAAGCACGATTTTATCGTTATCCGGGGACAGGAAACGACTCAAAACGGGACGGTAAGACGCATTACCTCATCTTTTGTCCCGACCGGCAGTCAGACCATCGAAGTCGAAGAAGGCCATTCCTTTCAGCAGGGAGATGAAATTGCCATTCGCAAAACCCCGAATGATGCCTGGATCGAGGCGCTGGATATGGTTCAGTACGGCTGGACTGCCAGTACCTACCGGATGCTGAATTACCGGAAAATAGCTGCGGTAAACGGCACGGTACTGACCCTCGACTTGCCGGTCTATGATCCGTATTACGAACAATTCGGAGGGGCGGATGTATACACCAGTGAAAGAACAGGCTATGTCGAAAATTCCGGAGTGGAGGACCTTCGGCTTGAATCGGTTTTTGACAACGATTCGGATGAAGCGCACGCCTGGAATGCCGTTACGATTTCGATGGCTGCAAACTGCTGGGTCAAAAACGTAGTTGCCAAATATTTTGCGTATGCCTGTGTTAACCTGAGCAACAGCGCGCGCTTTAATACGGTAGAAGATTGTGCCATGATTGACCCCAAAGCGCCTACTACCGGGGGGTATAAGTACTCTTTTAATGTAGAAGGAACTACCTACGGCAACCTCTTTCAACGGTGTTATACCTGGGGCGGGCGTCATGATTTTGTAAGTGGTTCGCGGGTTCCGGGACCCAATGTATTCCTTGACGGGGTATCGCTGAATACCAGGAGTGACAGCGGCCCCCATCATCGCTGGGCCACCGGCCAGCTTTATGACAACCTGTATGTGGGAGACCTGATCGTCCAAAACCGTAAGGCACTCGGAAGCGGTCACGGGTGGGCGGGAGCGCAGGTGCTGTTCTGGAACAGTACGGCTACCAAAGGAATAAAGGTAGAAAGTCCGCCGTATGCCAGGAACTGGGGGATTGGCAGTACCGGAGCTACCAGGACCGGCGACGGCTATTGGGAGAGCTACGGCACCGCGGTGGTCCCACGGAGTCTGTACCTGCAGCAGCTGGAAGACCGGCTGGGAAATCAGGCTGTAATGAATATCACGACACCCGAACAGCTCGATCTTACCCTGAGAGCCCTGCTGCAGACGAAAGCGGCCCAGATTCAGGCCGAGCCCCCCGTGTATGCAGGAGCCGGGCCGACGGGAAACGGGGGCTGGGACATTACGGACAACGGCGGTATCCTGACGGCGCAGTACGCCAACACCTCGAAACCGGCGGAGAATTTTCCCTCGCTCATCGACAATAATTATCAAACCAAATACTTTGTCAGTAACGTCAGTTCATTATGGATCATGTACCAGTCGGCGGAACCGGCTACAGTATACAGTTATGCGCTTACCTCGGGTAACGACCGGCCGGGCCGTGATCCGAAAGACTGGATCCTTTACGGATCCAATGACCTGCTGGAATGGACGCTGCTTGATGAACGTCAGAACGAGAGTTTTCCGGAACGGGGGCTCACGCAGGAATACCAGGTCGGGTCTCCCGGGGAATTTCTTTACTTCAGACTGGAAGTAAGTGAAAACCATGGAGAAACCGCATTTCAGCTTGCAGAATGGGAATTGTTCGGGCGGGAAGAGACCGTAGAAGGAACCTATTGTGTTGCGGATGCCTATATAAGAGGGGGAACCTATGCCGATACGAATTTCGGCAGCGAGGGGCAGCTGGCCATTAAAAAGGACAATACCCCCGCCAACGCCCGCGAGGCCTATCTGAAATTCATTGTGCCTGGCATCACTTCGGTTGTCCCGGGGGCAAGAACAGCCGCTACCACGTTGAAACTGAGACTGCACCTGAACGGTACGAATGCGACGGGGCCTGGCGTCACGCAATGGGAGATATGGAAAGTAGCCCATAACAACTGGAAGGAGTCGGAAATCATGTGGAACAACCGGCCGGAAAAAATAAGACTGCTGGCGAGCATACCCAATGACCCTGCTATCGGTTTTTATGAATGGGATATCAGTGACGTGTTGTCTGAATTGCGCACGGATGTTTTCTCAATTGCCCTGGTTTCCACTACAACGGGAGGAACGACGAATGCCAGTTTTGCCTCCCGGGAACACGGCAACCTCGCCAACAGGCCTGCCCTTTCTGTGGAGACTACCGGATTGCCGGTAACGCTCTCCGGCTTCAGGGTGACCTCGGACAAGGAGGCGGTACAGCCCGCTGCACTGTTGGAATGGTCGACAACCAGTGAGCTTAACTGCGATTACTTCGAGATACTAAGGAGCTCCGACGCGTTGTCCTGGCAGGCAGTGGCGCGTGTGGAAAGTCAGCTTTCTTCCGGGAATACCGGGTTTTACCTGTTCCGGGATACAGCTCCTCTTCCGGGACGCAGTTACTATCGTCTGAAAATCGTGGATATCGACGGTTCGTTCAGCCTCAGTCCTATGCAGGATTTTAAAAGCGACGCAGGTATCAGAACCGGGATTTATCCAAACCCTGCAACAGCGTTCGTGACCCTGCCTTATCGCATCGAACTGATCAAAAAAGTGACCATACTGGATACTTATGGCCGTTTGATCTACCAGAATGAGGCCCTTGGCAGCGAAAAGGTACCCTTGTCCGGTATGGCGCCGGGCAGTTACCTGTTGCGGGTCGAGCAGAACGAAGGCCCGGATGCGCTGCACCGGTTGCTTATTGCCGCTCCCTGACGACCGTTTTCCGGGAAACCGGCTATTTTCAAACATTACCACCGTCAGCTCTCGTCCGGGTAAACGGCCGCGATTGTGTACAGGCGAAAATCCCGGTAAAATGCCGGGATTTTCCGGTTTGTACCACCACCAAAAGAGCTCCCGAGAGGGCGATTGTCCGGAGACATGGCAGGGAATCCCGCGCTTTTTTATAATTTTGTGCTTTTTAGAAAGCAAGGAAGGAATCCGTTCCTTCCGGTATTAGTTGATTTCCGATGCTAAAAAAAATAAACAGACTACTGGACCGGCAGAAATATCCTTTTGTCGATGGGCTCTACTACCTGCTGATCATTATTTTACTGATCATTGGAGTGCTGATTATGAAATAGTTGTGGAAAAACCTTTTCTTTTTATTGTGAATCCGAAGGCAGGAGCGCAAACCGGGTTAAGTTTAACAGCTCTCACTGCCTTTATAGAAGATAAAATGGCCTCGCTTGACCGTGTATCCCAGATCATGGTGACCGAGGGAAGCAGCCATGCCTGTGAAATCACGCGCAATGCCCTGCACAGTGACAACTGGGCGGCGATTGTAGCCGTGGGGGGCGACGGGACGGTTAACGAAGTGGCGCGCAGCCTGCTCTATCAGCAGACGCCACTGGGGATTTTGCCCATGGGATCGGGAAACGGACTGGCACGGCACCTTAATATCCCGATGAATACAGGGGCAGCACTTGTGCGGCTGGTGGAAGGAACGGAGATCGTAATGGATTCCGGGCTATTGAACGATTTTCCCTTTTTTTGTACAGCCGGGTTAGGGTTTGATGCAGAAGTAAGCCATCTGTTCGTCAATTCATCGGAAAGAGGCCTTAAAAACTATATCAGGCTTTCCCTGGAAGCCTACCGGAACTACCAGCCCCGGACGTACCGGGTAGACGGACAGCCCGTAGAAGCTTTTTTGCTGACGCTTGCCAACGCCGGGCAGTTCGGGAACAATGCCTGGATTTCGCCCAAGGCCAGCGTTACCGACGGGTATCTGGATTTGTGCCATGTCAAGCCGTTCCCCGAGTGGTACAGCATGGTATTAGGGGCGAGATTGTTTGCCAAAACTTTGGACGATTCGGATTACTATACCCATCGTCTGACAAAAGAAGTAGTGATCGAAACCGACGAGCCGGTTCTGATGCATTTTGACGGTGAGCCGCTAGTGGCCGCATCCAACCACATTCATATCCAGGTGGTTGCCGGAAGCCTGAGAGTAATTTGTTGAATCCCTTACTTCGCTGACCGTGGCAGAAATTTTGTTGACCGGCTCCCTTCCTTCCAGACTTCTCCGGGACCTGGATGGCAGGGAATACATGTGGTGCAGCGGAACGGATTACCTGGGAATGGGCCATCACGCCGGCTTTATAACACATCTCACGGAAGGAATTGGTCAGTATGGTACGCATTTCGGAAGCTCCAGAAACAATTCGCTGCAACTTACTATTTACCGGGAGGCCGAAGTGTTGCTGGCAGCATTTACGGGTGCTCCGGCTGCGCTGACGGTTTCTTCGGGTATGCTGGCCGGGCAGCTGATCCGGGGCTGGCTGGGGAAGCTGTCGGATACGGTTGTCACCTATGAATCTCCTCATTTACACCCCGCATTGCGTTTCCCTGGCAGCACAAAGTCTTCCGGGACCAACTGGCTGGGTGACGCGGTGGAAGCGATCAACAGCGCCGCCGCCGATGCAATGCACGTGATTTACACGGATGCGATAGGAAGCCCCTGGGTAGAAGCCGTGGATTTTTCACCGCTCATGACGCTGAAGCGGGAGAATACCTGGGTGGTAGTGGACGATTCCCACGGGCTGGGTGTCATGGGAGCATCTGGAGGAGGAAATTACCGGCAGTTAGCGGCGATCCCCGGGATCAATCTGGTGGTAGTGGCTTCGCTCAACAAGGCGCTGGGGATACCGGGCGGAGTCCTGCTGGGACGGCAGAATGTATTGGACGGGGTACGGCAGTCGCCCTGGTTTTCGGCTGGGTCCCCCGCACCTCCGGCCTATATGTACGCCCTGAAGCAATCGATCGTTCACGGGGACTACTACCAGGCGTACGTGCGTCTTTTACAGAACAACACCCTGTTCAGGGCTGCTTTCGACGCCGGCAGCCGCCTGGCGTATCTGGATGACTATGTGGGCTATAGTACCCTGGATACCGGCTTGTATACCTTTCTGAAGGAACAAGGAATACTTGCATCCTGTTTTTCCTACCCGGATCCGGAAGCGCCCCCAATGGTAAGGCTGGTCATCTCGGCAGCACACCAGCCTGCGGATATGGAGCGGCTGGCAGCAGCCTGCAGCGCCTATTATACGTGATTTTTCCTTCGGGCTTCCTGAACCAGGGCTCCCAGCAGTAACGCAAGCAGCAGAACAGAACTGACCAGGTCTATTTTATTCCCTGCAGCCACTGATACCGGTTCAAATTTGAACCGGACCGTATGTTTGCCGGCAGGCATACGCACGGCCCGCAGCGTATAATCCGCTCTCATCAACGGGGCCGGCGCTCCGTCGATGGTCACTTTCCATTCGTCACGTACATTGTAATAGATTTCTGAAAAAATCGCCAGTTGCTCGGTACCCGCATTGCTTTCATAAACCAGCTCATCCGGTTTATAGCTTACCAGGCGGATCGTATTCGAACTGTCAAATTGCAGCACAAGACCTTCCAGCTGCTCCGAAAAACGCTGGTCCACCACTGCTTTCAGGGCTGGTTTCAGCGAATCAAGCGCCGCCATTTCGGCGTCGGCATCCGGCACAATTTCATAGGAATGGACAAACCAGGCGTTGCCAAGCGCTCCCGTATTATGCTGGACCGTCGGGTTGCCCTGTTGGTCGGCGGTCATAATATACCGGGTATTGAGCATATCAAGAATTCCCGGGTTGGCATTCGGCCGGGCAATCTGTCGTTCGAATAATTCCTGGTAACGCCGCAGTTTGGCCCCGTGGTACCCGCCGATCGATTTGTGAAAATAGGAAGCCTCGGCACTTTGAAACGGGCTTCGGGTCAGGTCAAATACCCGGAAATGAGGGTCGGTATCCTGTAAGATCTCCGTATCGGCGGCAGACGGCTGGAAGGCGACTTCTGCCGCCTGGCGCGAGATGAAATCTTCGTTATTGAGATAGCGCTTATCCACTCCGAACAGGTCGGCGATCATCAACAACGCCAAACTGCCATAGAATAAGGTCGGACGAATTTTTTCCTTTACCCAGAGCCACAACAGCAAGGCCGTGACCAGGATGAAAAACAGGCTGCGAAAGGCATCCATCCGGAAAACCCCTGCCCGATCGCGCACAATCGCCCCGACAATTTCTTCGGCAAACGTACGATCCTGAACATTTTGCGTCAGGCTGTCGACAAACTGCGCATCATAGGGGCCGCGAAAGCTGAAAAACAACGTGGGTACCAGGGCCATCAGCAGAAGCACACCGGCGGTAAGACCCAGGCTGATAAGAAAAGGCTGCTGCAACTGCGCCGGTGTCCATTTCCGTCGCACAACATCGTTCAGGGCCACAATACCGAGTACCACCATGAACAGCTGCGCAAGGGCCATCGTCATGGTTACCGCCCTGAACTTATTGAACATGGGGAAATAATCGAAAAACAAGTAGTTGAGACTGGCGAAGTTCTTGCCCCAGGCCCATATGATATACAGCACAACGAATCCCGCCAGCCACCATTTAAACCTTCCTTTGACCAGCACTAATCCCAGAACAAAAAGGAAAAACACAATCGCTCCGGCATAAGCGGGCCCGCCTGTTCCGGGTTGGTCCCCCCAGTAGAGGGGTACAGGCAGCGCGCTGACAAAATTCCGGGCATTCGAAGCATCTACTCCCCGGCTGGTCAGCACCTTGTAGGTTTCCGACCGGTCGGTCAGTTTGTTATTCGAGGACGATCCCCCGTAGGCGTTGGGAATCACCATATTAAGGGTCTCCCCTATACCATAGCTCCAGTTAAAAGCATAGTCCTTGTCCAGGCCGTCCTGCTTGACCGGTGCGCTGGGTGGCGTGAGGGGTGACAACTCTGATTTCCCGCGGATGGTTTCTTTCTGGTAGTCGAATGCATTCCACAAACGGGTCGTATGGGAGCCCACCGCGACGAGGATGCCGAACAGCAGGCCTCCGCCCGTTTTCAGCATTCTGACCGATTGTCCTGACTTCAAGAGGACCAATGCTTCAATGATCACATATACAACCAGCGCGAGCCCCAGGTAATAGGTGATCTGGATATGGTTGGCATAAAGTTCCAGGGACATGAAAAGGGCTGTTACGGCTGCCCCGGTCAGCCAGTCTTTTCGGAACGCAAGCACAACCCCGGCTATCACGCCGGGGGCATAGCCGATGGCCATCACTTTGGAAAGGTGCCCCGCTTCTATACTGATCAGGTTGAATGTCGCAAATGTAAAAGCGACCGCACCGGTAAAAGCGAGCCGGGCGGAGGCGGTCAGCACATAAAGGAGGAGGTAGGCGCTCAGTAAACTCAGGAGAAAAATACTGGCCGGTATCGGGAGCAGGTGATAAACGGCCCGCCCTATTTTAGTGGAAATGCTCAAGGGGTAATCGCCGCCGACCATGAAAGCCGGCATTCCGGAAAACATACTATTGGTCCATTGCGCCCATTCACCCGTTTTTTCATGGTAAGCTTCCAGTTCCTGTGAGCTGGCCTTCGATTGGACAATATCATGCATCTGCAGCCGTTTGCCTTCGATTACAGGAGAGACATACAGCAATGACAGCAAAACGAAGCCGAGCAATGCTACTAAATGGGGACGAATGTCCTTCCAGGACAGTAAATTTTTCATGTAAGCAGATTTCATGTAAATTACGGTGTGTCAGAAACCGCCGGTTTCCGGAAAAGCACAACCTCTTGCCTTGTTTCCTATAAAAACGTCACAAATATAGAAGGAATGGTGTATGTTTAAAGTATTAATTTTGAGCAAACTATTGTGAATTTTCCCGCAAAAACAAAAGTAACTATCCTTTGAATCGAAAATACCTAATAAATTTGCGGAGAAATTTGAAAGAAGAAGCGTATAAAGTGTTGCAGTAAGCAACCGATAAAATAAGTATTTTAAATACACTACATGAAAAGAATTGCGGTTTTTACATCCGGCGGGGACGCACCTGGTATGAATGCATGTATCAGAGCGGTCGTTCGCGGGGCGCTTTACCACGGAGTCGAGGTATATGGAATCCGGAGAGGGTACAGCGGCATGATCGCCGGAGATATTTTTCAAATGAACTCTCATTCTGTCAGCAATATTATCCAGCGCGGTGGAACGATCCTGAAATCGGCCCGGAGCAAGGAGTTTATTACCTATGAGGGGCGCAGGAAGGCATACGAGCAATTAAAGGAACTGGAGATCGAAGGCCTCGTGGCAATCGGCGGTAACGGAACGTTTAGCGGAGCTCTGACCTTTTTCAATGAATTCGGTATCCCAACGGTGGGTGCACCGGGAACGATCGATAATGATCTCTACGGAACGGATTACACGATCGGATTTGATACGGCTGTCAATACCGCCCTGGACGCCATCGACCGGATCCGGGATACGGCGAGTTCGCATGACCGGGTGTTTCTGATCGAGGTCATGGGCCGTGACGCAGGCTATATCGCCGTGCAGGCAGCCATCGGAGGCGGCGCCGAAATGGTGATGGTGCCGGAGGTGCTGACGCCTGTTTCGGAGGTGGTCAATACGTTGAAGGAGGGCTGGAGCCGTTCAAAATCGTCATCGATTGTCATTGTCGCCGAAGGCGACGAGGAAGGAAGTGCTATTGAAGTGGGTGAAAAGATCAAAAAGCTGATCAATTCGGAGGACCTTGACCTTCGGGTGACTACTCTGGGGCATATTCAACGGGGCGGCGCTCCGTCGGCTTCCGACCGGATCCTCGCCAGCCGCTTAGGTCTGGGCGCCCTGGAGGGCTTGCTGAACGGGCAGAAAAAGGTGATGGCAGGTATCATCAATAACGAGCTGGTGTATACTCCTTTCGAGGATTCGATACGCCTGCCCAAACCGATTGCCGATGATTTGCTGCGCATGGTGCGCATTTTGAGTACTTAGCAGTAACCGAGGACTTTGTAAATCAGAAAACCGGCCCATTCTCTCCAGAGCAGTGCCAAAGCTCCGGTTGCCTGCGGCGCCGGAAGGAGCATCCTTTTCAGGGAAAAGGGTGCTGATAACCCGTGAAACCCGGTCGGAAACGGATCAACAGGAATGCCGGCTTTTTGAAAGCACCCTATAGCCCGGCGCATGTGAAAGGCAGAAGTAATCAGGAGGTACCGATCGGCCGGAAGCCGCTGCTGAAGGACGGGCGCCGAGAACAGCGCATTTTCATACGTATTCCTGGCCCGGCTTTCCAATTGGATGGCGCCTTCCGGAATACCCCAGGAAATCAAGAGGCTACGGGCCTGCTGTCCTTCACCAAGTCCCTGTTTCAGCAGATCGGGATGATCGGTTCCTGTAATGAGAACGGAACGGATCGCACCGGCTTTGTAGAGGTGATAGGTCGCCAGGAGCCGGTCGGCATGAGGACCCGGCTGAGGGAAGTCCAACCCGTGAACGGGGTAGCCGGTCAGACCGCCTGTAAGCAGTATCCCTGTTTCATAGGAGCGCGGAAGCGAACTGACAGACCTGGGCAAAGGCTCCCATAAACGGAAGGCCCCGGAAACCAGCCAGGCATTGGCTTGCAGGTAAAACCCGGCGAAAAGCATCAAAAAGAGCCGCCGGCGGCGCCCGGACCGGGCGCTGAAACCCAGATAAAGCAGGAATAACAGCAGCAGGTTATAGGGCATTAACAAGAAATCCAATAACTTTGAGAGCGTATAGAACATAACTTATGCGAGGATACGGTGTTAATCCGTTAATATACTTAATCAATGAAACGATTGGCCGGGAGCTCACGTAAAGCAGGATGAACAAAAGTATGAAAAATGTACTGATATGTTGGATGGCCTTTCTGGCTGCCGGCAGCTACCAGGCGGCCGCACAGGAAGCTTATCATATTGAAGTGACCCTCAACGGACTGAAAGATACGACCTGTATACTCGGGCATTACAACCACAGCAGCACATCCTTCGTTGCCAAGGATACCGCCCGGGTGGATGCATCCGGACGGATGGTATTTACCGGGACCGAGAAGCTGCCGGGAGGAGTATACCTGGTTTTGCTGCCCGGGAAGTCGAAATGGGCGGAGGTCATTTATTCTGGAACCGAACCACGGTTTTCGCTGGCAACCGATACCACCGATCTGGTGGGAAATATGAAAGTCAGCGGCTCGGTGGAAAACCAGTTTTTTTACGAGTATCAGAACCGGCTGCGGACAGTGATGAAACGACTCGACTCGCTTGCGAAATTAAATCCGGCTGATCCGGCTATTGCCCCCCTTCGCGCGGAATTCAGTGCCTATAAAAACAAGGCATTTAAGGAGCACCCCGATTTACTGACGGTCCGGTTTCTGAAAGCGGCTGAAAATCCGGAAATCCCCCCGGCGCCTAAGCTCTCGAATGGAAAAGACGATTCCCTGTGGGTGTTCAGCTACTACAAAACACATTACTGGGATAATTTTGATTTATCGGACGACCGGATGTTAAGGACCCCGCTGATACAGTCTAAAATTGACCAGTATGTCAAAAACCTGGTGGTACAAGTGACGGATTCGCTGATAAAGGAAGCCGATGCCCTTATCGCCCGTACAGAGAATCCGGATGTCAGGTATTTCCTGATCCGTTATTTTGCGATGGAATACGAAAATCCTAAAACGGTGGGAACAGAGGGGGTATTTGTGCATGTCGTTGAAAACTATTACCTCAAAGGGGCTGTGGATATATCGGACGATGCCCGTAAAAGGCTCAAAGACCGTGTAGATGTGCTGAAACCGCTGTTGGTGAACAAGGTTTTCCCCGAAATGACCGTTTGGGATCAGCAGCGAAAACCGCTGAAAGTAGGAACGCTGAATGCGGAGTTAACAGTCGTTTTTTTCTATTCACCAACCTGCGGACACTGTAAGGAGTCTGCTCCGAAACTGCTTAGTTTCTACGAAAAAACGAAGGATGAAGGGGTGAAAGTCCTGGCGGTAGCTACGGAGAACTCGGATGAAGAGTGGAAAAACTTCATAAAAGGACAGCATTTTGAGGGAATCCTGAATGGGTACGATTACAGCGGAGCCATCGATTTCCGTACCCGATTTGATGTATTGTCGACGCCGACCATCTATATTCTGGATAAGAACAAGCGGATTGTTGCCCGTAAAATGCCGGTAGAACAGCTGGAAGATTTTTACAGTTTTTACAAGCGCAGGCACAAATTATAGCAATTACCGCATTTTTGAGCGCTTCACCAGGTAGGTCATCAGAATAGGATCAAACCCTTGTGAAATGTCCGCTTCGATAAAATCGATTTTATACTGACCGCACTTAAGCTTCAGGTCATTGTAATACCGCTGCATGTGTTCGCGGTACTGCGTCCGGACTTGGTTGGGCTGCACCCGTATCCGTTCCCCGGATTCCAGGTCCACAAACTCATACGGCCGGTCCTCGAAGTCGAATTCGGCTTCTGTTTTTTTGTCGGTCACATGGAAAACCAATACTTCGTGCAGGTTATGCCGGAGGTGCTGCAGGGCAGAAAAGAGAATCGCAGAATCTTCCGGGGTATCAAACATGTCACTGAAAAGAATTACGAGCGACCGTTTCTGTATTTTCCGCGCAATCAGGTGGAGGACGTCCGCCACGGCAGTTTTCCGTTGCGGCGGCGGCTGGTTGAGCAGCGTATTGAGTTCCAGTAAGATTTTATGGACATGCGACGCCGTCGATTTTACCGGCGTTTGAACTTCGATGTGCTCTGAAAAGGTACAAAGGCTTACCGCGTCTTTTTGCTTTTGGAGCAGTACTGCAAGGCTGGCTGCGGCGAGAATGCTGAATGTGATTTTTCCAAATGCGGGCTCGGGGTAATACATCGAAGAAGACGTGTCGACCAACAGGTGACAACGCAGATTGGTTTCTTCTTCGTAACGTTTTACAAACAGTTTGTCCGATTTGGCATACACTTTCCAGTCGATATGCCGGGTGCTTTCGCCGGTATTATAGAGCCGGTGTTCTGCAAATTCAACCGAAAAACCGTGAAAAGGAGACTTATGCAGTCCGGTGATAAACCCTTCTACCAGTTGTTTTGCCAGAAACTCGAGATTCCCGAATTCACGGACTTTTGCGAGATCAATCGCGGGTTTTGACATTGGCTTGGGTTAAGGTTGTGGCGCTGTTTGCAAGGGAGCAAGCAATTCGGCCAGACGGGTCAGGCCGTCCAGTTCGGAGAAAAGCCTGCCTTCGGTCCCGACGACTTTAATTTCTACCTGACCAATACCTTTCCGCAGCAGGTCCAGCTCGGCTGCGGCAGCATGGCTGATATCCAGTAAGCGGCGGTGTTTTCCAAAAGGTCCTCTGTCGTTGATCCGGACCACGACTTTTTTGTTATTGGCAATATTGGTGACTTCCAGCAGGGTGTTGTGCGGAAGTGTGGGGTGGGCAGCAGTGTACAGCCGATTGTTGAATATTTCGCCAAAAGCCGTCTTTTTCCCATTGAACTTATGCGAATAATAGGAAGCCACTCCCTTTTGGACAGTCAATAACTGCTGACTGACCTTTGCTTCCTGGGGTGGGCCCAACAGGAACACCACGGCAATTATAAACGGTGGTACGCTCATAGGGGTCGGTTTTGTGAATGAAACATTTCCTTCCGGGAACTGTGAAGATCTGCTTTTCAATGAAAGCTGATCCGGCACTGGCGTCATTTACCGGCAGCAAATATAAAGGAAAAAAGGGCTGGAAGTCGTATTTGTTGCCAAAACACAATAATTATGAGGAAAAAGTACAATAAATTGAAAATAATGGCTTAATTCGCAAACCAAATTTTTTGCATTTGATAAACTTATTTAAATTAGCGATTGATTAGCTTTTACATCAAATTTAAACTTAAGTGGAAGACAGAGAGAAAATCTACTCCAAGAGGGTTAGAGCCGGGAAACGTACATATTTCTTTGATGTTCGCTCAACTCGCTCCAACGATTATTATTTGACAATTACCGAGAGCCGCCGTCATCAGCAGGGGGAAGGGTTTAGCTACGAAAAGCACAAAATGTTCCTTTACAAAGAGGATTTTGATAAGTTCGTGGAAGCGCTTCAGGAAACGGTGGACCACGTGAAGACGGAATTGATGCCGGACTTCGACTTCTCTCAATTCGCCAAGTCGGATGAGCAGCTGGACGAAGTTTCGGGTGGTTCCAGCTTGAAGTGGGAATAGTGGCCTGATTGTTTAACAGTTTTCCCTGCCTTCGGAAGCGACTCCGAAGGCCTTTTTGGTATAGAGTGTCCATGGTCTGTGTCCCACAGACCATTTTGGATACCAGCCAGAAACGTCAGATACCAGCCAGAAACAGGATTGCGACCACACAAATACATCCCGCAATAACCCATATCCGGCATACAAGCAGCTGCGAATTTATTATACCGGATACAGGTTGTTGTACCGGGTGCAGGAATACCAATAACACGAAAAAGTACGAAGGGAAATGAACAGGAGTTGCGGTCCGGTGATCGCTTTATTAAAGATCCTCGGCAAGAAATGTACCTGATCCCAACTAGTTCGCTATTTTTGCAAAACTTTTAATTTAAAGATCGATTTAACGAATGAGTCTTCAGTGTGGTATCGTCGGACTTCCCAACGTGGGGAAATCTACTCTTTTTAACGCGATTTCTAGTGGTAGAGCCGAGGCTGCCAATTACCCTTTTTGTACCATCGACCCGAATGTCGGCATGGTAACAGTCCCCGATGAAAGAATGGACGTGCTGATCGAACTGGTAAAACCGCAGCGGGTCGTACCCACGGTCGTGGAGTTTGTGGATATTGCCGGACTGGTAAAAGGGGCCAGCCAGGGCGCCGGGCTGGGCAATAAGTTTTTGGCCAATATCCGGGAGGTAGATGCTATTGTACACGTGGTTCGTTGTTTTCAGGACGATAACATTGTCCATGTTGAAGGGAAAGTAGATCCGGTTTCGGATAAAGAAATCATAGATGTGGAGTTGCAGCTGAAAGACCTGGAATCGGTTGATAAAAAAATTCAACGGATCGATAAGGCGGCCCGGGTAGGAGATGCAAGGGCCAGGGCGGAGCTGGAGGTTCTCAAACAGTATAAGGCGGTCCTGGAGGCTGGTAAAAATGCACGGAGTTTCTCCATCGCCGAGGCAGACCGGGATGCGGCCATCGGAGATTTGCAGTTGCTTACGGTGAAGCCGGTGTTGTATGTGGCAAATGTAGATGAAGCGTCCATGCTGACCGGGAACGAGTATTCGGACAAGCTGAAAGCGCTGGCCGCCGAGGAAGGGGCAGAGGTGATAGTGTTGTGCGCAGCCATCGAATCGCAGATAGCGGAAATTGAAGACCCGCAGGAACAGACATTGTTCCTGGAGGAGTTTGGTCTGGAAGAATCGGGGTTGAATCGCCTGATAAAGGCATCCTATACCCTTTTAAACCTGATTACCTATTTTACCGCCGGTGTGAAGGAGGTAAGGGCATGGACCATTCGCAGGGGATGGAAGGCGCCCCAGGCTGCAGGCGTGATTCATACCGATTTTGAAAAAGGGTTTATCCGTGCCGAGGTGATTAAACTGGCCGACTATGCTCATTACAAGTCGGAAGCAGCGATTAAGGATGCGGGAAAGATGGCAGTGGAAGGAAAGGAATACGTGGTGCAGGATGGCGATGTCATGCATTTCCGTTTTAATGTTTAGCAGGATACCCGGGCAGCCGTGTCAGCAGGTCCGGAGGTTACCACGAATGAGGTCCGGAAGGACGTAGCGTATGAAAAAGCAGTTATTGGTAAGCATGCTGTTGCTGGTCGCGGTGGCCGGGCCTCTGGTCGCGCAGGACGCGTATAACCGGGTGGAAGCGCTGGAAAGTGACGAGCTGCTTATAAAGCAGCGGGGTACACGGCTGGTAACGCGCCCGGGGCAGCGGTATATGATTGTAGATCACACGTCGTTCCCGGGCGGATATCACCGGTATCGTTATTTCCCGGGAGAAACGATCCGCTTTCGGCTGCACGGGTCCGAAACGCGTTTCAATGAGCTTATCGGCGAAGTAACTGACTCGACGTTCACCTTCGTGCTGATCAATGAGGCAGTGGGCCGGATGGAACACCGGGAGGTATTGTTGAAAGACCTGCGGAAAATAAAGACCTCCCGCCGGATCCCCTGGGTTTCAGAGGGGGCCTTTCTGCTGCCGCTGGCCGGACTGATTTATACCGGCGCCGACTTTTTTAATAAGGGTATCGACGGAAAACGCTTTACGACCGATCAGCAGACCGTGATGGTAGGAGCGGGCCTGGTTGCAACGGGCGTCATCTGCTATAAACTGACGTTCGCCAGTATTAAGATCGGCAAAAAGAACCAGGTAAGAATTTTACAGACCTATTGACGCCCGGTTGCTTATGCCTGCAGATTGGCCTTGATCGGGTTAGGATTGATGGTGTCGGATTCTACCAGGCCGTCGCGCAGGCGGATAATGCGATGGGCATAATGCGCAATGTCTTCCTCGTGCGTGACCATCACAATGGTATTCCCCTTGCTATAGAGCTGATCAAAAAGGTCCATGATTTCATGGGATGTCTTACTGTCGAGGTTTCCCGTGGGTTCGTCTGCCAGTAAGATGCTCGGATCATTTACCAGAGCTCTGGCTACCGCTACCCGCTGCCGTTGTCCTCCTGATAGTTCATTGGGTTTGTGGTAGGCACGATTTTCCAGGCCGACGTTTTTTAAGGCCAGCATTGCCTTTTCGGTCCGGTCCGATTTCCCCAGCCCGGCATAAATAAGGGGAAGCGCCACATTTTCAAGAGACGACATCCGGGGCAACAGGTTAAATGTCTGGAATACAAATCCGATTTCCATATTCCGTATTTCCGCCAGCTCACTTTCCGACATGAAGCTTACGTCTTTTCCATTCAGGATGTATTGCCCTGAAGAGGGGGTGTCCAGGCAACCGATAATATTCATTAAGGTTGATTTCCCGGATCCGGAAGGCCCCATGAAAGCGACATATTCTCCTTTGTCGACCTGCATGGTGACCGATTTCAGCGCATCAATCACCTCTGATCCCATAATGTAGCGGCGGCTGATACCAGTTGTTTCGATTATTCTCATTGCTTCCAGTTGCTTAATGCCAGGCGTTAGTTCATTGACCATCCATCAGGGGACGTTTTTTTTGTGCGACGGGCCTGTATTCAGGACGGTCACAAGTTACCAGTTTATTGGAACTCTTCCCGCTCTTTTTCGATAAGAGCTTTTTTGGGTTGATAACGGGTCAAAAACGTGGTATAATCGGTAGCGCTTCCATACGTCCTGACTTTCTCACTTGCTTCTTCCGCCTGATCGGTTAATCCCAGATCCAGGCTTAGTAAGGCATAGGATTCCCACAATTCCGGTGATTGCTCATTAAAACGGAGCGCGTCTACCACGAGTTGAAAGGCTTTGGTCAATTCTTTTTGCTGTGTCCGGTAATAGTCTGCCGCTGCCGTGACGATCGCCGGGTCGAACGGGTTTGAACGGACCGCTTTCCCGAATGCCTCCGCTGTCGGGGCCTTCAGCGCAATCTTCAATAAAGAATCGGAAGCGGTTACGGGTTTGGTTAGCCTTCCGAGTTGTTCCTGAAGGGTAGCGATCTGGTCGTCAGCTACTTCTGATTCACGAAGCTTTTCCAGTACGATAGCCCCTACCTCAACATTCCCCGACAGCGAATGGGCAATCGCCAGTCCCAGAAAACCTTCGGTATCATTGGTCCTGGAAAGCTGGTCGATAGCGTTGGGGTACAAGCCCAGCTGTAAAAACCAGTGACCCAGTATTTTGCGGTAAAGCAGGGCATTTTTTTCGCTGTTTTCGGCAAGCGCCTGTAGTGCCTCCAGCGCCCTGGTCTTGTTGCCGCTGTAATACTCGGTATAGAGAGCGGCCAGGAATAATTCGTCTCCGGCCATTGCATTGAGATCGGCAAGGCGGCGCAGCGGATGTGTGATTTTCCCACCCTGACGCGCCTGATTAAAGGCGAAATTAATCCAGTACGAGTATCCGGCGGCACTGAGCATCGAGTCCGCGGGAGTGGCATCGGGCCTTACCACTTCGGGGATAAAGGCGGCCTTTTTATTCTGCAGGGCCAGCCAGTTGGCTTGCCAGGCGAGGTCGTTGCGCGGGGTGAATCCGGCGGCGGAGAGTGAATCCAGCGAGGATGCATCCAGCGAAGCCGCCAGGACGGCCAGCAGATTGGCGGCGGGGATGGGGTTATTCCTCAGGGTGCTTTCTGCCCTTTTTAAAAAGAAATAGGCAGAATCGGCCACACTGGTTTTGGAAAACAGTAGCCCCAGGTTGTTTTGCAGGTGACCGTTGTCCGGAAATTTTTGAAGTCCTTCCTGCAGGTTAAACACCGCCTCGAAATACAGGTTTTCTTTCATCAGAATATCGCTCAGGCCGATGTAGGCCTGTGGAGAAGGTTTCTTCAGAGTGGCCTGTTTGAAGTAGAAAGCAGCCGCATTTTCATCGCCCTGCAGGAGGGCGAGAGAGGCGAGGGCATAGTTGGATTTATGATTCTGAAACTCTTGCTGCAGCGACATTTTATAATATTGTTCGGCCAGGGTATACTCGCGGGCAAGCATATGCACGTCGCCCAACCCGTTGAAATAGGCGGCGACGGCCTGGTGAAAGGGGAATAAGCTCTGCATGGAAAAGAGGCCTGCAACAACGCCAAACCCAATGACGCGGGCTTTTGTAAGACTAAAGTGGAGCGGTTTATAAAGCACCTTATGCACTTCCAGCCCGCTTTTGAAAAGCGGCAGAAAGTTAATCAGGACATAGCCGGTAAAAACGATCCCCATGCCCAACTGGCTGTTGACGACCATATCTTCCAGTACCTCCAGTAAGGGATCATTGGCTGTCATGGCGGCGAAGGAGAGAAAGGCGGCCGCTACCAGCAGGAGGCCTGTATACAACCAGAATCCGGAACCGCGAAAGTCGATAACCCCTGCAGTGCTTTCACACCGTAACCTGAAACCGTATAGGCCGATCAGTGCAGCCGCGATACCGAGCGGCAGCGGGTGAAGAATGACCATTCCCCAGCCGGCCAGCCGGGTATTGGCGATAAAGGCAAACAGTAGTACGCACAGGTAAAGCAGGCTGATGACCAGGAAGCGGGGAAGGGCATTTGTTCCCTGGCGGTTGGTTATACGGGAAGTACTGAGCCAGACGAGTCCGTAGAAAATCTCTGTCGCGCAGAGAAGCAGGAAGAGCATGCTGCCGGTAAGCCAGAGTGGGAAACTGTAAGCCAGAAAAGTAAGCGGCTTATAGGAAGCGGTCCCGCCCCAGGCGACTCCCGCATAGACGATCAGCGTAATGACCTGGAAAATAACAATCCGCGGGACGATGGCAATATCCGGGCGAAAAGCATGGAGATAATAGCCGGCGCCCGCGTACGAAACGATCAGGATGCATAAGAAGGCTTTGTCGATCGCCGGCAGTACGCCCAGCATTTCAGTGCGGGAGAAGGTCAGCAGCAGGATAAAAGCCATAAGGGCGGCAAAGTACCAGAAACGCGGCAGTGCGGTCAGTGCGGCCAGCACGAGTGTCCAGCCAATCAGGCCCACCAGCAAAATCAGGTGAATGGCTTTCAGATCCAGTGTCATGCCGGAGGCAACGAACCATTCGGTTACGACGGTCGAAGGAACGGTAACGGAATAGTGCCAATTTCCCAGAGGCAGGAAATCAAGGTCCACCCCTACGGTGGTCAGCTGGCTCAGCACATCCCACCGGATGGCATTGGCCATCGGGTTCCAGGTGCTGAAGAGCACCAGAACGAGTGCAAAAAGAACCGCAAATAAGGTTAATACTACAGACCGCCACTCAGAGGGCGGCCAGGATTCCCGGAAAAAAGACTTATTCATTTCATAAATAACGCGACTTTCTATAAAATTCTATATTCAAATGGATAATTTGGTGCACTTTCCTAAAAAATATCCAATAAATGAACGCTGAACTTGTTTGTATTGATTGATTTATATTCTAATTTTGCGGTCTGAAATTTACCACGAGACAAAAACATAACGTTACACAATGGCAAACGCGACAAACATAGGAAAAATTACGCAGGTAATTGGCCCGGTAGTAGACGTATCGTTTGAAGACGACAAACACATGCCCTCTATCCTGGAAGCGCTGGAAGTCGTGAAACCAAATGGTCAAAAAGTGATTCTGGAATGTCAGCAGCACCTGGGTGAAGATCGTGTGCGCACGATTGCGATGGAAGGAACTGAAGGGTTGCAGCGCGGCATGAAAGTGATCGCCAGAGGGGCGCCGATTAAAATGCCCGTTGGCGAGCAAATTAAAGGTCGTCTGTTTAATGTTGTGGGGGATGCTATTGACGGGTTGCAAGGCATAGACATGGAGAATGGTATTTCCATTCACCGCAGCGCTCCCCGGTTCGAGGACCTGGCAACGACTACGGAAATCCTGTATACCGGGATTAAAGTAATAGACTTGCTGGCTCCCTATGTGAAGGGTGGTAAGATCGGATTGTTCGGCGGGGCCGGTGTGGGTAAAACCGTATTGATCCAGGAGCTGATGAATAATATTGCGAAAGCATTTGCAGGTCTATCGGTATTTGCCGGTGTGGGAGAGCGTACCCGTGAAGGGAATGACCTGATGCGGGAGATGATCGAGGCCGGTATTATTAAATACGGAGAAGCGTTCAAACATAGTATGGAAGCCGGTGGCTGGGACCTCTCCACAGTTGATTACGAAGAATTGAAAAATTCACAGGCCACTTTCGTGTTCGGACAAATGAACGAGCCTCCCGGGGCGCGTGCCCGTGTGGCCTTGTCAGGACTGACGGTGGCAGAGTATTTCCGTGATGGGGATGGTGAAGGAAAAGGACGCGATATTCTTTTCTTTATCGATAATATTTTCCGGTTTACACAGGCTGGTTCAGAGGTGTCCGCACTTTTAGGCCGGATGCCTTCTGCCGTGGGTTACCAACCGACACTGGCCACAGAAATGGGAGCCATGCAGGAACGGATCACGTCGACTAAAAACGGATCCATTACCTCTGTACAGGCGGTTTATGTTCCCGCCGATGACTTGACTGACCCGGCGCCGGCAACGACCTTTGCCCACTTGGACGCGACAACGGTATTGAGCCGCAAGGTTTCTGAAAAAGGAATTTACCCGGCGGTGGATCCCCTGGATTCTACCTCCCGCATCCTGTCTGCGGAAGTACTGGGAGATGCCCACTACGATTGCGCGCAGCGTGTCAAGAACATTCTGCAACGCTATAAAGAACTGCAGGATATCATTGCGATCCTGGGTATGGAGGAGCTTTCGGAAGAAGATAAGCTGGTAGTATCGCGTGCACGTCGGGTGGAGCGCTTCCTTTCGCAGCCATTCTTTGTGGCGTCGCAGTTTACGGGTCTGGAAGGTGTCCTGGTAGACATCACCGATACCATCAAAGGCTTTAATCAGATCCTGGACGGAGAGCACGACAATCTTCCTGAAATGGCTTTCAACCTGGTAGGGACCATTGAAGATGCCGTGCGTAAAGGAGAGAAAATGCTCGCCGAAGCCAACAGATAATGAATCCGGCGGGTGTGGGATGCCTGGATTTTTGGAAAAACACCGGTTTGTCAGTATTCCAATTGAACATTTCCAGCGCCAGAAAACCAGGCATCCAATGCCGCTAAACATACTGAGCGAATATGAACTTAGAAATAATTACCCCTGATAAGAAAGTGTATGCCGGCGAAGCAACGTCCGTCACGTTTCCGGGTACTGAAGGACAGTTTCAGGTGTTGAACTTCCACGCGCCTTTGGTAAGTACGCTCGGGAAAGGGGATGTCGTGATCGATACGGGTTCCTCCAAACAAACTTTTGTCATTGATGGCGGGGTAGTGGAAGTACTGAACAACAAGGTGCTGGTACTGGCCGAAGCTATTCTGTAAAGCATTTGGCGTAAACAATAAAAAGGGGGATGTCTCAAAAAGACATCCCCCTTTTTATTGTTTACGGGTTTGAATTGTTATTTTCGGGAGATTACCAGGCGATGCCGCTCTCCCTCGTCTCAGACGAGCGGAGGAGTGAAAGCAGGTCTCCGACCTGCGCGATTAAGAAGGCTATTCACGAGTCAGACGCGGGTCTCGGACCCGTTTTGTTGGTACCGGCGGGTCTCCCGACCCGCAAACAGCCTGCAGGATTCCCACCACTTTTCCTGCGACCGCTCTCCCTCGTCTTCAGACGAGCGGAGGAGTGAAAGCAGGTCTCCGACCTGCGTGATTAAGAAGGCTATTCACGAGTCAGACGCGGGTTTCCGACCCGCCTTCGCGCTTTCACCGTCAGCGTGACCCGGTCTTCGAGCGGCGGACTTTAAGTTCAGCATGACGTCTGAAATACGACAAAGCATCGTTGACACGACAGTAGTTCCCGGTCCGACTCACTGAAATTTTCCCGGGGCTGGTCCGGGAATGATTATATAACAGTGGTATACTGCTTTATTACATAAAAAGCGGTATGATGTTTTCTTCTTTGCTATTTCTTCAGTCGTCCGGCTGGGGGCCATTTCTGGGACGCCTGCATCCTTTGTTGGTCCATTTGCCGATAGGGTTTTTGCTGTTGGCGGTGTTACTGGAAATAGGGCAACGTACCGGACGGCTGTCGGTCAGTGAATCGGTCAAGTCGTTTGTGCTTTTGTGCTCGGCAATCGGGGCTACCTTTTCATGCGGTGCAGGGTTGTTCCTGGCTGCAAACGGAGGGTATGACGAAGCGATGGTCAGTACGCACCAATGGCAGGGGATCGGGGTTGCACTGTGTCTCTGGGTGGCCTGGCTGGTAACACTCCCCTGGGTGAATGACCGGGTTTCCTTTCTTTCCGTACTGTATTATCCGGCGTTTGGCCTGGGTGTACTCCTCTTACTGGCAGCAGGACACATGGGAGGAAGCCTGACACATGGAGAGGATTATCTGACGCAATATACCCCGGAACCCTTTCGTACGCTAGCCGGAATGGAGCCGCTGGAAGCAGATCCGGCCGGAAAAGAAATCAAGCCCCTGGAGAATGTCGACGAGGCGCTGGTCTATGAGGAGATTGTGCAGCCAATTCTTACGGCGCGGTGTGTCCAGTGCCATGGCGGTAGCAAGCAGAAAGGAAAGTTGCGCCTGGATTCATTTGAACAGCTGTCAAAAGGAGGAGAAAATGGCGCTGTGTTTACGGCGGGCAATGGACAGACCAGCGGACTGGTACAGGTTTGCCTGCTGCCGTTGAATGACGATTTCCATATGCCCCCCAAGGGAAAGACGCAGCTGACATCGTCGCAGATTGCGCTTATAGGCTGGTGGATCGACCAGGGAGCCCCTCTTAAGGAACGGGTAGCTTCGCTGAATCAGCCGGATAGTATGAAGCCCCACTTACAAACGTTGGCCGCAGGTGCTTCCGGTGGTGCTATTGCAGCGTCCGGGATCAGTACACTCGAGGTGCCGCCGGGAGATGAGCAGGCGATCAGTGAACTTCGCAAACACCAGGTAATCGTTTCGCCGGTCTCCCGGGAGCAGAACCTGCTGGAGATAAGCGCTGTCAATGCACCTGCTTTTTCCGATGAGCAGGTTACGCTATTGAAAAAGTTATCCGATCAGGTCGTGTGGCTGAAGCTCGGGCATACGGGGCTTACAGATAAGGGCGCTATAGAAATTGCGGGGTTGAAAAATCTTTATAAACTGTACCTGGAACACACCCAGGTGTCGGATGCGATACTTCCCCGGCTGCAGGAATTGACGAAGCTGGAATACCTGAACCTGATGGGGACCCAGGTGTCGGACGCCGGAATTCCGGAGTTGGCCAAACTAACCAGCCTGAAGAAAGTGTTTCTATGGCAATCTGCGGTGACCGATTCGGGGCTGGCTGCTTTGCGCCGCCTGCGGCCTGACCTGGAAGCGCCGGGCGGGCTTGACGCCGAAGTAGTCAATGCCTTTCTGGAAGCGGCTAACAAAAAAGACAGCCTTGATCCGAAAACCAAGGCTGCCGCGAAGTGATAGCTTCTTTCTTACAGCGAAGCGAGTTTTCTTTCAAACTCCCGTAAGATCCGGTCCTTCATCGCCACTTTCCGTTTCTGGATGTTAATACTGCCGGTGAGTTGGCGTAGTTCATCCTCTCCCGAAGGTGGATTATTTTCCAGCATCTGGATCGCGATGTCCAGATCGGTCTTTTCTCTTTTAATCAGCCATTCCAGCTCACGGACTTTCGTCCGGATTTGCTCTTCCTCACTTTTGAGGTCGAATGCAGGGTATTTCCGAAGAATAACCCGCCGCAGGTAGCTCAATTCAAATACCTTGTCACAGACGTTCCGGAACTTCTCGGCAAGCTCCTTGTCGGCCAGTTTAAAAGGCAAGCGGATTTCCCTCCATTTGCTCAGCAGTACTTTGGTCTGTTCGGCCGCTACTTCAATACTCTCATTGCGGAGCAGCGCCTCGGCCTGGGCCAGTAGTTTTTGCTGTTCAATGATCCGGGGATCAATTTTAACCTTGGGCTCAATTCCTTTCGCATTGTTGTATTTGTCGTAAAACAACTTCACAAAATGCCGGTAGGCCTTACTGATTTTGAAAAATTTCTTGGGAGGAACTTCTCCCACGTTGTTCCATGCAAAACGGATTTCACGCGCTTTCTGGTAGGCAGCATCCAGGTCATTCATCCAGGACAATGTTTTGGCCTGTTTGATCAGGTCTTCGTAAGCATCGACCCGTTTCTGGATAATCTGATTCTGTTCGGCAAAATGCTCCCGCCTGCGATGGAAAAAGTCATCAAGGATTTCCTGGAAAGTAGTTTCCACTTCCTCGCTGTACAACTTATCCACAGATCCGGTCCGGATCCATTTGGCTTTGATTTCCTGTAGCTGATCCGTAGCTGCCTGCCAGTCTGCAATGACTGCCGCAACCTTGGCATCTTCAATCAGGGCACGTTTGATCTCCAGGTTTTTAATCTGATTGATCTGAATCAGATCCGAGAGAAACACTTCAAGCTTGTCAAGCCGTTCAAGTAAAACAGGAAAATCTCCTATGGCATCAAAGCCCAGGAGTTTTTGACGCAACTGCAGCAACTTGGTCAGGTAAGAGCCCTTATTCTGGGCGGTTTCTACTTCTTCCTGTAGTTGGTTTACTTTACTTTCTGCAATTGTGTACCGATTCTTAAAATAATCGATTGCTTCCTGTTCGGTACGCTTTACTTCTCCGATTTGGCGGTCCGGGAAGTCTAAATAGCCTTTTAAAAATACCTTGCCGTCTTTTACATAGCCGTATTTTTCTAATACAGTGGCGTTTTCCATCTTTCCTTTTATTTTCAGCTTTTACAATGGGGGTTAAATAACGATATTTGCCGATCTTACAAATTAACTAAAAAATGAGTAACGAAACTATTATTTTCTCGATGGCGGGAGTAAGTAAAGTGATTCCGCCGAATAAAACAATACTTAAAAACATTTATTTGTCTTTTTTTTATGGCGCCAAAATAGGCGTCTTGGGCTTGAACGGATCGGGAAAGTCTACGTTGCTCCGGATCATCGCTGGTATAGATAACGATATTCAGGGGGAAGTTGTTTTCTCATCGGGCTATTCTGTGGGAATGTTGGAGCAGGAACCGAAACTGGACCCCGCTAAATCGGTCCGGGAAACGGTCGAGGAAGGGGTTCAGGAAGTGGTTGACCTGCTGAAAGAGTTTGATGCCATCAGCGAGGCATTTGGCGATGAAAACGCAGATTTTGACAAATTGCTGGAGCGGCAGGGAGCGGTGCAGGAACGCCTGGATGCCCTGGATGCCTGGAACCTGGACAATCGCCTCGAAATTGCGATGGATGCCCTGCGCTGCCCGCCTTCAGAAGCGCTTATTGAAAAGCTGTCCGGAGGGGAGAAACGCCGGGTCGCCCTGTGCCGGCTGCTGTTAAGACAACCGGACGTCCTGCTGCTCGACGAACCGACCAACCACCTGGACGCGGAATCGGTGCTATGGCTGGAAGAGCATCTCCGCCAGTATAAGGGCACGGTAATCGCCGTAACCCACGACCGGTACTTCCTGGACAATGTGGCCGGGTGGATCCTGGAGCTGGATCGCGGTGAGGGGATTCCGTGGAAGGGGAATTACTCTTCCTGGCTCGACCAGAAGCAGGAACGGCTGAAGAAAGAAGAAAAAACGGAATCGAAACGCCAGAAAACACTGCAGCGGGAGCTGGAATGGGTGCGTCTCTCTCCAAAGGCACGGCAAGCCAAATCCAAAGCGCGTTTGGGGGCCTATGAGAAGCTGTTGAGCGAAGGAGGGAAGGAGAAAGAGGACAAACTGGAAATTTTTATCCCGTCAGGACCGCGACTCGGGAATAAAGTGATTGAAGCAAAGGGGGTGAAAATGGCGTTCGGGGACAGGCTGCTGTTCGAAAACCTGGAGTTTTCATTGCCGCCGGCAGGGATTGTCGGCATTATCGGTCCGAACGGCGCGGGTAAAACAACACTCTTCAAGCTGATCACGGGCCAGTTGCAGCCGCTGGAAGGAACGTTCGATATAGGAGATACCGTGCAGTGGTCGTATGTGGACCAGGAACACGATAACCTCGATTCGGAGAAGACGGTCTATCAGACCATTTCGGAAGGGAACGAATGGGTGATGCTTGGCGGCAGGCAAAGTAACGCACGGGCCTATGTCAGCAGGTTCAACTTCGCAGGGTCGGATCAGGAAAAGAAAATCGGGAACCTTTCGGGAGGAGAGCGCAACCGGGTGCACCTGGCGTTAACGCTGAAAAATGGTGGAAATTTACTCTTGCTGGATGAGCCGACAAACGATTTGGATGTCAATACGCTCCGGGCGCTCGAAGAGGGTCTGGAGAACTTCGCGGGGTGTGCGGTGGTGATCTCCCACGACCGCTGGTTCCTCGACCGGGTGGCAACGCACGTGCTGGCATTTGAAGGGAATTCGGAAGTATACTGGTTTGAAGGGAATTTCTCGGAGTACGAAGAGAACCGGAAAAAACGGCTGGGAACGGACGCTACTCCCAAACGGATCAAATATAAAAAGCTGAGCTGAGGCGGAAATCGGCTGTCAGCTATCGGCTATCGGCTGTCAGCTATCGGAAATCAGCTATCGGCCGTCGGCTATCAGCAATACCACCATGGTCTGTGTCTTCACAGACCATCCCGGTACCGGCCTGTAAGCAAAAGAAACGGTAATGGGGTGGCTGTCGGCTATCGGCAACAGGTGTTAGGCAACAGGTGTTAGGTCTTAGGTAATCGGCTATCGGCTATCAGCTATCGGCTGCCAGCTATCAGCTATCGGCCGTCAGCAAATCGCTGATCGCTGACATCCGATTGCCGATCGCTGACATCTGATCACTTTTTTCTCAAACGCTTTTATACCCATGAAATTTCTAAAAGGTTTATTGCTCTCTTTGTTGACAGCACCGGTAATCGTGTACAGTATTTACGGGACGGAAGGGGTGCATCTGCCGTTGTTCCTGGCGACACTCAGCGCGGTCGGGATCGGCTTTATCGATCCGGAGAAAGGGTGGCTGCTTGCGATCGTGCAGGCGATTTTGCTCCTGGTGGGAGTATTGGTTCTGACCGGCATGGTGACCGGCCGGGAGCGGAGCCATCCGGATATCGAGCTGCAGAGTTTGTATGGTGCCGTGGGGCTGACCTTCGCGGGCAGTTTTATCGGGGCTTACATGAAACGTGCGCTGGATAGTTAGGGGCAATCGGCTATCAGCTGTCGGACAAAAATACGATGGGTGAGCATAGTCGAACCCAGGAGCTGAGCCCACAGCTTTCGGCAATCGGCTATCAGCGACTCGTCAGCGCCCATTCCCCGTTGCCCGTTCCCTTCTTAGCAATCGGCCATCAGCTATCGGCAAAATACGATGGGTGAGCATAGTCGAACCCAGGAGCTGAGCCCACAGCTTTCGGCAATCGGCTATCAGCGACTCGTCAGCGCCCATTCCCCGTTGCCCGTTCCCTTCTTAGCAATCGGCCATCAGCTATCGGCAAAATACGATGGGTGAGCATAGTCGAACCCAGGAGCTGAGCCCACAGCTTTCAGCCATCGGCCATCAGCAAGCCGGCCATCGCCCATTCCCTATTGCCCATTCCCCATCGCCTGATATGCAAAAAACGGCCTTTACGGCCGTTTTTGTGTAATAGAAGTGAACAGAGAGAAACCGGTCAGGAAACCAGTTTTAATCTCAGTTGGTTGAGCTGGCTTTTCAGTGAAGCGTCGACCTGATGGTCGGCAATCCGGAGAATATACCCGCCGATCAATGTCTCGTCTACTTTCTCCTGAAGTTCAATGGTTTTGCCGGTGAACCGGGTCAGCGTGTCCAGGAACTGCTGACGTAGTTCCGGTGTCAGCGCGACGCTGGATACGACAGTCGCTTTCTGGATACCTTTGTGGATATCGTATTGCTTTACGAATTCATCGGCAATGGCGTCCAGGATCGCTTCCCGGTTTTTGCGGGTAATGATGTTGAAAATTGAGAAGGAAACAGGGCTGACCTTGTCTTCAAACAATCCCCTGAGGATGTTGAGCTTCTTTTCGTGACGCACCACCGGACTGCCCAGCACCTTCATCAGGATCCGGTTTTCGTCGGCTGTTCTGCTGAAAAGAAGCATGTCCTGATATACTTCATCCACCACGTTTTTCTCTTTGGCAAGTTCGATCAGCGACTTGGCATAACGGGAGGCTACGGTTGCTATTGACATGTTGTAATGAGCGGCTTTAAGTTCAGAAATCCTTCTTCCTTAGTTCAGGCTGGCGTTATCCTTGATCAGGTCGGCAACCAGTTTTTCCTGGGCGCTTTTATCATCCAGTTCCCGGCGGAGTACTTTTTCAGCAATATCGATAGACAGGGACGCTACCTCCTTCTTAATCTGGGCGATGGCTGCGATCTGTTCGTTTCTGATGGCTTCTTTTGCATTTTCCAGCAGCCGGTTGCCTTCGGAAGTCGCTTTCGCTTTGGCGTTTTCAACCAGTCGTTCTCCGGCCTCCCTGGCATCTTTCAGGATGCGGTCACGGGCGGCGTTGGCTTCCAGGATCAGCTTTTCGTTGTCCGACTTCAGCCTGGCCATGTCCTGGCGGGTTTTCTGAGCCAGGTCGAGGGCGCTCTGAATATCGTTTTCACGCTCTTTTAAACCATTGATGATGGGGCCCCAGGCATATTTTGCCAGGATGAAAACCAGCGTCAGGAAGACTACCAGCATCCAAAAGATCAGTCCGGGATTGGGTGTTAATAGTGACATCGTATTGCTACCTTAAAAGTAATATGTTAGAATCCTTAAAATCTTTTGCTTTAAAAGCCCGTGAAGGCCTAATGCCTCCACGGTAGTTTTGTGCAACATCCCGGGCCTAGCGCCAGGGGTGCAGAATGGGATGTTTTCTTAGCCCTTGAAAGAGATAAGAAGACAGATTACCGCTGCGAAAAGCGCCACCGCCTCGATAAGCGCCGCGATGATCAGCATGGCAGTCTGGATACGTCCTGCGGCCTCAGGCTGACGGGCGATACCTTCCATCGCGCTGCCGCCGATTTTACCGATACCAATTCCGGCACCGATAGCAGCAAGACCTGCACCGATGGCAGAACCTGCAAAAGCCAATCCTAATCCACCTTGTTCGGCTGCCTGAAGCAAAATTTGAGCTAACATAATTGTGTTGTTTAAAAAAGATATGAGAAAAACAAAAGATTAAAATCAATGACCGTGATCGGCCTCACTGTGCTCTTCAATGGCGCTGCCGATATACATGGACGACAGCAGGGCGAATATAAAGGCCTGAATGAACGCCACCATAATTTCAATCAAGTTCATGAACAGGGCAAAGGCAGAAATCACCGGTGCCAGTACGAAACTTTTGAATATAAAAATCAAACTGAAAAGACTCAGAAGAATGATGTGACCGGCAGTCATGTTGGCGAATAACCGGATCATCAGTGAAAACGGTTTCATGAACACTCCCACAATTTCAACGGGGATCATGATCGGTAAAAGAGCAGTGGGCACACCGGTGGGTGCAAAAAGGTGTTTCCAGTAATGCTTATTGGAATTGAGATGGGTAATGATAAAGGTCAGTACCGCGAGCGTCATGGTGATCGCGATATTACCGGTTACGTTGGCTGCCCCCGGAAGGAGCCCCAGCAGGTTGTTGATCAGGATAAAGAAAAACAACGTAAGAATATAAGGCAGGTACTTTCCGTACTTGGGACCGATATTGGGCTTGACCACTTCGTCGCGGATGAAGAGAATAATCACTTCCATAGCCGATTGAAGGCCTTTGGGAGCTTTTCCCCGGTTGACGGTGTAGGATTTGGCTACCGATGTAAAAAGAAGGATCAGCAGCACAGCGCCCAGGATAATGGCCGCTGCGTTTTTGGTAATCGAAAAGTCATAGATTACACGGTTTTCATCAACCGGGACAATCTTTTCGGCGTCTCCGTGAACCAGGTGGTAACCGTTGTACTCATGGTGGTCATTGTGGAACCGGGACGAGGAAAACACTTCCAATCCGCGGTCGGCAGAATACAGGATCACCGGCAGCGGGATCACGACCCCTTCCGTAATGGCCCATTCATGGGAATCTGCAATATGGTGCATAATCAGCGCACCGGTATCAAACGACTCCTCATTATGCCGGATGTTCTCTTCCAGTTGGTGCTCAATTTCCAGGAGGCCCTCCTGTACGGGGTGCTGATGCGCTTCCTGCGCGCTTAACCCGCTGGCTAGGAGTACAGTAAGCGACAAGGCCACCGCAAAAATACGTCTGATCTGTAGGTACATTTTAACTGACAGTAACTATGCTATTTTCAATTGGCGCGCAATTTACGATAGATGCCCCAAATTTCAAAACAAGTGTAAAATAAATAGAGTGCAAAAAAGTCCAAAATGAACAAGTGCGGATTTTCTACACCATTATAAAGAAATATCCCAACGAAAACAAGGCACAGCAGTAACCGTAAAACCGTGACCGTCATGTAGAATTGAACGAATTTTTCGCGGTTATTCCTCAATCCCTGCGACATAAGCCGTTCAATCAGGTACGAAAGCATGAGGTAGAATACCAGCATGTAGTTGATGGTCGGATGGAGCAGCGAGGCGCCGGTTTCCGTTTTTTGAGCAAAGAAAAATACAATCCCGAGAAAGAGTGTTGCTATGACCGATTGTTTCATTATATACGAATAGGAATGATTATTCAGAATCCCCGGGGGAAATAGCAGGGTCGCCGGAAATACGATCCGGCGGAAAGAACTGTATTATTGGCCGGCGCCCCGGATAAACCGGTACAAAGATGCAGCAATTGCAACCAAGGACAAAATGAGTGTCCAGATAGGAAGGCTATTTTCCTGCAGCTGATCGAGCCTGTAGCCTGCGTAGGTAAAAGCCAGAATCGTGGCGAGCATTTGAAAGGCCAGTCCCGTATAGCGGGCATAGGCCCCGGGAGACGGTTTGCTGTCTTCCGGCCGCTTACCGGGCGTGGGGTTTTCCTTCGGCTGCATGGTTCTGATACCGTGAATTTGAATGAATAAAGATAAATAATAGGGTTGGGAAATACAATTTGGATAGAACGGCGCTGTTTTTGTCTTTAACTAGGTGTTAGGTGTTAGGAAGTAGCTGATAGCTGAAATCCGATAGCTGATAGCTGATTGCTGATAGCTGACTGCTGAAATCCGATAGCTGATAGCTGATTGCTGATAGCTGATAGCTGAAATCCGATAGCTGACAGCTAAAATCTAACACCTGACAGCTAAAACCTTATTATACCAATGAAACTACCAATAATGCTGACGGTTTGGCTGCTGCCGGGAATGGCAGTCGCTCAGGGGATGCAGGAAGAAAGCGGGGTCCCCGAGTATACGTTGCCTGCTTTGCTGCAATCGGAAGCCGGGAAGGATATCACCACGGCTAAAGAATGGGAACGCGTTCGCCGGCCGGAGATCCTTTCGCTTTTTGCCAATGAAGTATTCGGAATTACTCCTGCTTCAACGATTCCGGTGACCTATACCGTACGCTCTGAGGAAAAGCTGGCCCTCGCTGGAAAGGCGACCCGTAAGGAAATCACATTCCGGCTGCCGCAGGGAAAGTCCCTGGAATTACTGCTCTATATCCCCAACCACGTAAAGGGGCGGGTGCCGGCTTTCGTAGGACTGAATTTTGCAGGAAATCATACTGTTGAGACGGATCCGGGAATCAAGGTCACGGAAGGATGGGTGCGGAATAATGCGGAACTGGGTATTACGGATAACAAAGCACGGGCCGAGAATCGCGGAAGCTCAGCCAGACGATGGCCCGTAGCCGAGATTATTGAGCGGGGCTATGCCGTAGCAACCATGTATTATGGAGAGATCTATCCCGATCATCCCGAAGGCGGGCCGGAGAGTATCCAGACACTCTTTCCGCAAAGCACTGCCCCTGATACCGGATGGAAGGCCATCGGGGCATGGGCATGGGGACTGAGCCGCATACTGGACTATCTCCAGACGGATGCCCGGATAGACGGAAAAAAGGTGGCCGTAATCGGGCATTCCCGGCTGGGAAAGGCGGCTGTGTGGGCCGGCGTTCAGGACCCGCGGTTCGCGATGGTCATTTCCAACAATTCGGGTGAGGGAGGCGCCGCCATTACCCGCCGCAAGTTCGGTGAAACCATTCAGCGGATTAACACGGCATTCCCGCATTGGTTCGCGGGAAACTATGAACAGTATAATAATAAGGAAGAGGAACTGCCCGTCGACTATCACCAGCTCATTGCATTGGTCGCTCCCCGGCCTGTCTATGTGGCGAGTGCTTCCGAAGATTTGTGGGCCGACCCCAAGGGGGAATATCTATCGGCAATGCTGGCCGGTGAGGTATACCGGTTGTACAGGAAACCCGGATTGACGGACCCGGAGCCGCCATCGCCCATGCAACCGGTCGGGACAAAGTGGGTGGGCTACCATATCCGGGAAGGAAAACATGATATCCTGTTATACGATTGGGAACAATACATGCGGATGGCGGATCAGCATTTTAAGAAGTAATTATCGGGCCGGCACTAGCCTGGATGCCCTTCTGGAGGGTACTCTTAATTTGACGTATTACTTAAACGAATCAGAGAATGTTTTTACAAATCAACAGGAAATCATTTTGGACAGGAAGTTTGATCGTGGGCGCTCTGAGCTTTTTCGCTTGCAGCGAAACGCAGGAAACTACTTACGAGATGACCCGACCGGATTTTGTATTTGGAGAAGACCGCCCTTTTCCGCAATGCCATGCCTCCACACTGGTGCGCCTCGAGAACGGACAGTTTGTGGTCGCGTGGTTTGGAGGGACAGCCGAAAAGGATGACGATGTAGGGATCTGGGTATCTACAGGCCGGCCGAGTGACTGGACAGCGCCTGCAGAGGTGGCCAAAATAAGGGAAGACCCCCACTGGAACCCTGTGCTGCACCGGGCAGCCGACGGGAAAATATACTTGTTCTTTAAAGTGGGAAAAGAAATATCGCACTGGGAAACCTGGGTGAAAGTATCGGAAGACAATGGCGCGTCGTGGTCGGAGGCCTATGAACTGGTCGCCGGCGACAAAGGCGGGCGTGGTCCGGTCCGGAATAAACTGATTGAACTGTCAGATGGCACCTGGCTGGCAGGAGCGTCCATCGAGCCGGGACGATGGGATGTGTTTGTAGACCGTAGCGAGGATGGGGGCGTTACCTGGACCGCCAGTGAGCTGTTCGGGATCGACACCACTGAAATAAAAGGGAAAGGGGCGATTCAGCCCACTTTGTGGGAATCTGAGCCAGGGAAGGTACATATGCTGGTGCGCACCACCGGCGGCGTTATCGGGAGAAGTGATTCGGAAGACTCCGGCAAGACCTGGTCGGTGATCCGTAAAACCGATATGCCGAATCCGAACAGTGGGATCGATCTGGCCCGGCTGCCGGACGGCACCCTGGCATTGATGTACAACCCGGATAACGAAAACTGGGGGTCGCGCTCACCGATCTCGCTGGCATTGTCTTATGACAACGGTAACACCTGGCCCGACGAAATCGAAATAGACCGCGGCGACAAAGAGGATGAATTTTCGTACCCGGCCATCATCAGCTGGGGCGATTCGGTGGCAACCACCTATACCTGGAACCGCCAGAAAATAGCATTCTGGTGGGGAAGCAAAGAACAGATCAAAGCCCTCTCCGCTACAAAAAAATAAGCTTTCAGAAGGAATTATAACCGGATTGCATTTAATTGCGGGGGAATGGGCGTCGGGCGATAGGGAATGGGGTTTAGGGAATAGGCAATAGGGTATGGGGAATGGGCGGCGGCCGACTTGCTGATTGCCGATAGCTGATTGCTGATTGCTGAAAGCTGCGGGCTCAGCTCCTGGGTTCGACTCCTGGGTTCGACTGGGCTCACCCAACCACCCATCGTATTTTGCTGACAGCCGATAACTGAAAGCCGATTGCCAACAGGCAATCAAACCTCAAAATTCCAACAATACAAAACAAAAAAACCAAGTTTACAGATGAAAAAAAGCGTTAAACAACTTGTAGTAAGTTTCCTTGTCGTGGCTTGTATGGCTTCATCGGCACTGGCCGGTGGTGAGAAACCCGGGAAAAAGATTAAGCTCTTTAACGGGAAAAGCCTGAAAGGGTGGACCATTAACGGAACCGAAAAGTGGTATGTGGAGAACGGGGAGCTCATCTGTGAAAGCGGACCGGATAAGGGGTACGGCTACCTGACGACCGATAAATTTTACAAGAACTTCGACCTGACCGTGGATTTCCTGCAAAATGCCAATGGCAACAGCGGCGTGTTTTTCCGTTCGACGGTGGAGGGGACCAAAGTGGCGGGTTGGCAGGTTGAAGTAGCGGCGCCTAATCACGACACCGGGGGGATTTACGAATCCTACGGCCGCGGATGGCTGGTACAGATCCCCGACGAAAAAGAGGGTTTCCTGAAATTCGGCGACTGGAACACCATGCGAATCCGGGTGGAAGGCGGACGGGTGCAAACCTGGTTGAACGGTCATGAAATGGTCGATATTACCGATGAAAAAATTGCCGCTGCCGATGGCTCCATTGCGCTGCAGATCCATGACGGCGGAGGCATCAAGGTGCGCTGGAAAAATCTGATCCTCACGCATCTGTAATGATTTTTCCTGCATGACATAGGGAAGAATGGGGTTTCCTGCGTCCTATAGAAGAATGTGCCCTTTTACAGGAAGGGGACAGGGAATTATAGGAAATGATCAATCTTAACAAACATGGAAGAATCACGAAGAGCATTTATTAAAAAGGTTGCCCTGGGCAGTGCCGGGGCGGCCCTGGTCAATTTTAATGCCCTGCCGGCAAAAGCATATTCCCGGATCATAGGGGCTAATGACCGTCTGACTGTAGGATTGGCCGGACTGGGTAGAAGGATGGGTGCATTTTACCAGCCCATCGCACTCAAAAGCAGCAATGTAGAGCTGATCTATCTTTGCGATGTGATGCAGAAGCAACGGGAGAATGCAGCAAAACAATTTGCCAAACACATTGATTATGCGCCAAAGCTGGAAAATGATATCCGTAAAGTAATTGAGGATAAGACGGTAGATGTGCTGATCAATGCAACCCCTGACCATTGGCATGCTCCCGGCACCTGGATGGCCGTCAAGGCGGGGAAACATGTGTATGTGGAAAAACCCTGCAGCCATAATCCGCGCGAGGGGGAATTGTTGATGGAACTGCAGAACAAGTATAACAAGGTAATCCAGATGGGTAACCAGCAGCGTTCGTCAGCGGAATCGATCGAGATTATCCGTGAGATACACAACGGGACCATCGGGAAGCCGTACAAGGCGATCGCTTTTTATGCTGCCAACCGTGGAGAAGTCCCTTTGCAGCAGAAAACAGCGGTTCCTGCCGGATTGGATTGGGAATTGTTCCAGGGACCTGCGCCCAGGCGGGAGTATACCAGTGAAACCTGGGACTACAACTGGCACTGGTACGGCTGGGATTATGGAACTGCCGAATCGGGAAACAACGGGACCCACGAGCTCGATGTCGCACGCTGGGCGCTGCAGGTTGACTATCCGGAAGCCGTAAGCGTGGAAGCAGCGAAACGGCATTTTGCCAATGACGGATGGGAAATGTATGACACCATGGATGCTACCTTCCGGTTCGGGGATAACAAAGTCATTAAATGGGACGGGCAAAGCCGCAACGGGTATAAAACCTATGGCACCGACCGGGGAACGATTATCTACGGTACGGAAGGGTCGGTCTACGTGGACCGTGGCGGGTACAAACTGTACTCCCGAGAGGGGAAACTGATCCGTGACAGTAAAGCCAAAGGAAACGAAGCCGGTACCCAGTTAGGCGGCGGCGGCGATATGTCTACCACCCACGTGGTCAACTTCTTCCAGGCAATAAGGGGTAAGGAAAAGCAGAACTCCACGATTTTCGACGGAGCCAAGAGCGTGCACCTGTGCCACCTGGCCAATATCGCTTCCCGCATCGGAAAAGACTTTAAGGTCGACCCGAAAACCGGGAAGGCCCTGGATAAGGATGCTATGAAACTATGGGGCCGTACCTATGCACCGGGATGGGAACCTAAATTATAATACTTTTGCAGGGCCGGCACAATTGCCGGCCCTGCGCACTTATATATGAAACGACATCGTATCATCGGCTGCCTGCTTCTGTGGGCGCCCTGTTTGCTCTCCGCACAGGACATCAACTGGTGGAACCCCGCAACGGCTGCCGCAACGGTTATTGAAGGACAAGCCTGGCCTGATGCCGTAAAAGGCCGCTATGACCGGCTGCCGGCTTCCAGTGAACAGGAGGTCAGAGACGTAGTTTGGCGGCTGTCTACCCAAAGCGCGGGTCTCATGATCCGTTTCCGGTCGGATGCGGAGGCTGTCCAGGTACGGTATCAGACAACTAACCCTACGCCGGGATTGGCCCACATGCCCGCAACCGGCGTGAGCGGGGTAGACCTGTATGCCATTTCAAGTGATGGCGAAGAGCGCTGGTGTGCCGGACGTTTTACCTTTAAGGATACGATCAGCTATCATTTCAACCAGCTGGTTCCCAATGATACCTATCATAAAAAGGGACGGGAATACCGGTTGTACCTGCCGCTGTATAACGGGGTGAAATGGATGGAGATCGGCGTGCCTGCCGGGGCAGCCTTTGAAGTATTGCCCGTTCGTCCCGAAAAGCCGGTCGTCATTTACGGCACCTCTATCGCACAGGGAGCCTGTGCTTCGCGTCCGGGAATGGCATGGACCGCTATTTTGGGAAGAAAGCTCGACAGGCCGGTCATTAATCTCGGGTTTTCAGGCAACGGAAGGCTTGAAAAAGAAATTATCCACCCCATGGCCACCCTTGACGCAAAGGTGTTTGTGCTGGACAACCTGCCCAACCTTACAGATCCCGTAACCTACCCGGATGAAGAGGTCAGGCAACGATTGCTGTATGCAGTGAACTACCTGCGGGAAAAACGCCCGGAAGTCCCGATCGTCCTGGCGTCGCATGCCGGGTATACCGAGCAAAAAATGAATGCAACCCGCAGGGGGCTCTATGAGCGCCTTAACCGGGTGCTCGAAACGACGTTTGCAGAGCTGAAAGCAGCAGGGGCGACTCATTTGTACCTGATTCCGATGGAAGCTTTCGGGCAAAGTATTGAAACGATGGTGGACGGAACACATCCCTCGGACCTGGGAATGATGCGGTATGCGGAAGGGTACGAAACTGCCTTACGCCGGATTCTGAATGAACCCGCCGGAACAGTGTCCACTACCCGGCCTTGTACGCAACTGCGGGAACTGGGCGGATATGACTGGGAAGCCCGGCACCGGGAGATCCTGGAATACGGCAGGAAGGAAGCGCCCCACACCGTGCTGATCGGGAATTCGATTACCCATTACTGGGGCGGTCTTCCGTATTCCGGCAGGGCGGCAGGGCGCGCATCCTGGGATGCCACCTTCGGAACCGGCGGTGTCCTGAATATGGGGTATGGCTGGGACCGGATTGAAAATGTGCTGTGGCGGGTGTACCATGGAGAGCTGGACGGCTACCAGGCGCAACAGATCTTTGTCATGATCGGAACCAATAACCTGCAGTCCAATACCGACGAGGAGATTGTGGAAGGCTGGCGGCAGCTGCTGCCGGCTATTACTTCCCGCCAGCCGGGAGCACGGGTCTATATGACCGGGATCTATCCGCGGCGGAATCTTGAACAACGCATCCATGCACTGAATTTGCAGCTTGCTATGGTGGCGGCCGAATACAATGCCGCGTACATTAATCCAGGTTCGGTGTTGCTGGATGAAGCGGGCAAAATAGTGGAAGCGCTTTTCTCGGACGGCCTGCATCCCAATGCTGCCGGATATGAAAAGCTGGGGGTTGCCTACCGGCCCTATCTGGAAAAGTAGGGGTTTTTCTCTCTTTCTCAAACGTATCCGGTTTTCTACCGGGCTGTTACTCTGCGATTTTACAAAATTGCTGTAACTTTGTGCAAATTGATTAGTACATATCCGAATGTTTCAGAACTTACAAGACAAACTTAACACCGCCTTCCGCACGCTAAAGGGGAAGGATCGTATTTCAGATATAAATGTTGCGGCGACAACCAAGGAGGTACGCAGGGCATTGGTAGATGCGGACGTAAACTTCAAAGTCGCCAAAGAAATTACCGACCGGATTAAGGACAAGGCTATGGACCGGAAGATCCTTATTTCGGTGGAGCCGGGGCAGATGTTCGTGAAGATTGTGCAGGAGGAACTGACCGAACTGATGGGCGGAAGCGCCGAGAGCATCGCCATCAGTGGTGACCCGGCCGTGATCCTGATTGCCGGCCTCCAGGGTTCCGGTAAAACCACCTTTTCGGGGAAACTGGCGGCCCATCTGAAAAAACAGGGAAAGCAGGTCCTCCTGGCTGCCTGTGATATTTACCGGCCGGCCGCCATCGATCAGCTGAAGGTGCTCGGCGAGCAGATCGGCGTGGAGGTATATGCCGAGCCGGAAAACAAAAATGCCGTGACATTGGCCCAAAATGCGGTAGCACATGCGCGGAAAACCGGTAAGAAGATCGTCATTGTGGATACCGCGGGGCGCCTGGCAGTGGATGAGGTGATGATGCAGGAAGTGGAGGATATCAAGAAGGAAGTAAAACCTTCGGAAATATTGTTTGTAGTCGATTCCATGACCGGGCAGGATGCCGTGAACACTGCCAAGACCTTTAACGAACGGCTGAATTTTGACGGGGTCGTACTGACCAAGCTCGACGGGGATTCCCGCGGGGGAGCGGCGCTTTCCATCCGGCAGGTCGTTGAGAAGCCGATCAAGTTCATCAGTACCGGTGAGAAAATGGAAGCCCTGGATGTGTTCCATCCCGATCGTATGGCGAGTCGTATCCTGGGTATGGGGGACGTCATTTCGTTGGTAGAAAGGGCGCAGCAGGCCTTTGATGAAGATGAGGCCAAGCGGCTCAATGCGAAAATGCGTCAGAATAAGTTTGATTTTGACGACTTTCTGGGGCAGCTCCAGCAGATCAAGAAAATGGGGAACGTGAAAGACCTCCTGGGAATGATCCCGGGGATGGGAAACGCCATGAAGGACGTCGATATTGACAACAACTCATTCGTGCCGATTGAAGCGATGATCCGGTCGATGACCAAAAAGGAACGGATGAATCCGGATCTTATCGATGGCAGCCGTAAAAGACGCATCGCCAACGGCAGCGGCACCACGATTACGGAAGTAAACAACCTGCTGAAGCAGTTCGATGAAATGCGCAAAATGATGCGTAAGATGAATACCATGCAGGCCGCCGGAAAACTGGGTAAGGCGCTGCGGAAATAGTGATTCGGCAAGCGCGCGACGAGCTGCCATGACCATTCACGGTAGCCTCCTGCGTGACAATTGGTCATGGAGCCTGTCGAAGGTATGGAGAGCCCATCGAAGGTCATGGTGAGCCTGTCGAACCACCCCCCGGTTCAGTTACTATACAAAACCGGGGTTAATAAATTTCGCCTCCGCCACAAAATCTTTCACACGCTGCTCCTCTTCTTTCAGGCAGATCAGCAAGACATTATCATATTCCGCTACAATAAAGTTTTCCAGTCCGTTCACCACAACAAGCTTGTCCTTAGGCGTTTTGATGATGCAATTGCGGGTATTGTGCAGCAGGAGCTGTCCGTCAATTACGTTGTCGTTTTCGTCCTTTTCCGAAACTTCATACAACGACTTCCACGTACCGAGATCCGACCAGCCGAAGTCGCTCAGTACGACATGCACATTGCCGGCTTTTTCCATGATACCGTGGTCGATCGAAATGTTTTTACACTGCGTATAGGCTCTGGCAATGAATTTGGACTCTTTGTCAGTATAGTAAAAAGGGGTACCTTCCTCAAAGAGCTCGTAGGTTTCGGGCATGTATTTTTTCAGCGCCGATTTAAAGGCCGATACATTCCACACGAAAATTCCTGCATTCCATAAAAATTCACCGCTTTCAACAAATTGGACCGCGAGTTCATGATGCGGTTTTTCGGTAAAGGTTTTTACCTTTTTCACCATCTTCTTATCCGGGATATACTGTATATAGCCATACCCGGTATCAGGCCTGCTCGGCTGAATCCCCAGGGTTACCAGGATGTCCTCCATCCGGGTGGCTCCCAGTGCAATCCGGATCGTATCGCTGAAGAGGTTTTCCTTCAGAATGATATGGTCTGCCGGTGCAATTACAATATTGGCATCAGGATTGCGGGACGCGATTTTAAAACAGGCATAGGCGACACAGGGAGCGGTATTACGCCGGTGCGGTTCCAGTAAGATCTGGTCCGGAGTCAGCCCCGGCAGCTGCTGTTGCACGATGTCCTTATAATCAGTGCTGGTAACCACATAAATGTTCTCCATCGGGCATACTTCGCCGAATCGCTCTGCGGTTTGTTGAAGCAGTGTTTTCCCGGTACCCAGTACATCATGGAACTGTTTCGGGAAGTCGGTACGGCTAAAAGGCCAGAAACGGGTTCCCACACCGCCGGCCATAATGATCACAAAGGTATTGTACATAGGTTTTTTTTCACAGGTTCTACTGTTACAAAGCTATCGGGCTTTAAGGGTTAAAGCAAATTTACTTTAAACACCTGCATAGTAGGCACATTATCAAGGTATTAAGCGTATAGGTCACACTGAAAAAATGCAAATAATTTAATAATAATACGAAAAAGTTGAATTTATCGGGAAAATTTACCTTAATAGTAACCTAACGCAAACTGAAGTGACCATGAACATCAACAACTTAAGAGCTTATATGCTCCTTTTCGGCTTTATCGGACTGTCAAACGGCGTTTTCGGACAGGTCATACTGAGTGGAACGATTACGGAATCGGGTAGCAGTACGCCGTTGGCGGGGGTAAGTATCCAGGTGAAGGGGAAAATAGTCGGCACTATTACGGATACCAGAGGAGCGTTTGCATTAACGGTGAATTCCCAGCCCCCCTTCACCCTGGTGATATCTTCAGTGGGGTTTCGGACACAGGAAATACCGATTGAAGCCAGCCGCGATGACCTGGTCATTGAATTGGAAGAGGAAGTGATCATGGGGAAGGAAATCGTGGTAGCCGCTTCCCGGGTGGAGGAGAGCGTCATGCGGTCCCCGATATCGGTGGAGCGGCTGGACATCCGTACGTTCCGCGACTCCCCGGCGCCCTCTTTCTTCGACGCATTACGGAATGTAAAAGGAGTGGATATCAGTACGCAGTCGCTTACGTTCAGCAACCCGAATACCCGCGGGTTTTCCGGGAACGGGAACGTAAGGATGGTACAGCTCGTGGATGGTATGGACAACCAGGCGCCCGGCCTTAATTTCTCCGTTGCCAATATTGCCGGGCTGTCGGACCTCGATGTGGAAACGGTGGAATTGCTGCCGGGGGCTTCGTCTGCTTTGTATGGCCCGAATGCACTGAACGGGGTGCTGCTGATGAACAGCAAAAGCCCCTTCCTGTACCAGGGGCTGAGCGCATATGTCAAAACCGGGGTAATGAGTGCGGGCAACCGGGTGAAACGGTATTCCCATGAGCCGGAAAAAACGACTCCTTTTTACGATGTAGGTATACGGTATGCCAAGGCATTTAATAATAAATGGGCCTTTAAGGTGAATTTTACTTACCTCCAGGCGAAGGACTGGCAGGCGACAGATTACCGGGACCAGAGTCTGGCCAACGGGTTCGGCTTTGAAGGGACTCCGCAGAGCAACCCGGCGTACGACGGGATCAGTGTATATGGAGACCCGGCTGTCAGCCTGAATAGCCTCATCGGAGATGCCCTTCCGGCGGTGGCTGCCTTCAATCCCGATGTGGCTGAGCTGTACGACGGACTCAACCTGGTAGCGGGAGCATTTGCTGCAGCCGGGCTGGCAGGCTCTCAGGAGGAAGCTTATACTAAAATATTGACTGACTTATATGGTACCCGGACGGTGGGCCGTACCGGGTATACCGAACGGGACCTGGTCGACTACAATGCGTATAGTATTAAAACCAATGCCTCCCTGCATTACCGGATCAGCGATAACGTAGAGGCGCTGCTGCAGGCCAATTGGGGGCTGGGGACTACCGTGTATACCGGAGCGGACCGGTATTTTATCAAGAATTTCAGAATCGGTCAGTACAAGGCAGAAGTGAAAGGATCCAATTTCTTTGTAAGGGCTTACACAACCCAGGAGAATTCCGGCGACACCTATGCGGTGGGATTGGCCGGATTGGGGATGAATGAAATGTGGACCATCCAGAACGGACAGGTGGCTTTGAACCCGCTGTATTTTGCAATGTATGGCGTCAATTATGCAGGGGCAACGCTGCCCAACGTCCTGACGGCCGTTCAATCGGCCTTCCCGGAAGGGCCGCAAGCAGCCTATGCGGCCTATCTGCAGGCGGTAGCAGCGGTCAATGCCAGTCACCCGGACGTGGCGGCTGTGGTTCCCGGGCTTCCCGGGGTAGGCAACGGACAGTTTTATTCGCCGGGCTCGCAGGCATTCAAGGACAGACTGGCGGAGGTAACAGACGTCGCGATCCCGGGGAATGCAACCGGGGTAGGGGCCAAATTTCTGGAGCGTACTGCTATGTACCACCTCGAGGGGATGTACAATTTCAACAAAGTGATCGATCCCAACGTCATAGAAATCCTTGCCGGGGCTAACTACCGGTTATATGACCTTAATTCGAACGGGACCCTGTTTTATAAGGGACCGGAGGGGGAAGAGCCTTCCATTTCGGAATACGGCGGCTATGTGCAGTTGCAAAAGACGTTTGCCGATATCTTTAAGGTGACCGGATCCATGCGTTATGATAAGAACGAAAATTTCAAAGGACAGTTCTCTCCCCGGATTTCCGGGGTTCTGACCCTGGGAGGCAACCATCATTTCAGGGCTTCTTTTCAGACCGGGTTCCGGATACCCGATACCCAGTCGCAGTACATCGACCTGCTGACGCCTAACGGCCGCCTTATCGGGGGACTTCCGGCCCTGCGGGATAAATATTTTACCGGTGTTACCTTGCAAAATATCCGCACCGGAACACCGTATGAACTGACGGAATTCAAACCTGAAAGGGTGATCGCCAGCGAAATCGGTTACAAGGGATTAATTGCTAACTCCCTGTTTATCGACCTGTATTACTACTTTTCCAACTATAAGAACTTCAATGTAGCGCGGAACCTGATGATTGCCTCGGGTCCTGATGAGGGAGATGTATTCGGGATGCCGTCGAGTTACGGGGAAGCGATCCGGGTGCAGGGGTTCGGCTTGGGTCTGGATTACCGGTTACCTGCCAATTTCGTGATTGGCGGCAATCTTTCTAATAATACGTTGATGGCGGGCGGGGTGAAGGTATTCAGTTCGGAAAAGAATATTACCATTCTGGACGACGGTTCGGACGTCAATTTCAATTCTCCGAAATACCGTTACTCCCTGACATTCGGCAACCGTAATATTGCCCGTTCCGGGTGGGGTTTCAATGTGGTTTACCGCAGACAGGATGCTTTCTTCTGGAACAGCGCCTTCGTGCCGAACCAGGTGCGGTTCTCAACCTCCCCCGCTACCCAGTCGATTATCCCGGCTATTTCGACCGTAGATGCCCAAATCAGCCGGAAGCTTTCCGCCATTAAATCGATTGTGAAACTGGGCGGGACCAACATCCTGAAAAAGGAATACATCACGGGTTGGGGCAATCCTACCATCGGTTCCGTATTTTATGTGAGCCTTACGTTTGATGAGTTGTTGAATTAGGTTTTAGGGATTAGGTTTTGGGTATTAGGTTTTAGGGATTAGATTTTAGGGAATGGGGTTTGGGGAATGGGGAATGGGCGGCTCCGGCGGGTGAGCGGAGTCGAACCCTGCGGAGTCGAACCCGATCGGACGTTGTTCCCTTCAAGCCCTGAAGGGGCGCAATCTAATAGCCCCGGGCATCGCCCGGGGGGGTATCCCGATCCGATGGCGTTGCGCCCGATGACATCGCCCGGGGGGTATCCCGATCCGATGGCGTTGCGCCCGATGGCATCGCCCGGGGGTGTATCCCGATCCGATGGCGTTGCGCCCGATGGCATCGCCCGGGGGGGTATCCCGATCCGATGGCGTTGCGCCCGATGACATCGCCCGGGGGGTATCCCGATCCGATGGCGTTGCGCCCGATGACATCGCCCGGGGAGGTATCACCCGAGGCCTGATGACATCGCCCGGGAGAGTATCGTCCCGGCGACGGTGTAGGTGGTGGACATGCATTTACCAACCGAATCACCCGACGTTAGTGGGAAAGTAACCAAAGTCCGAAAGCCGGAAAAATGTCAGAAATATTTTGGATATAACAATAATAAGGTCTAAATTCATATAATGATTTCATTTTAAAGTTGAATAAAACTCACCTTATAATGAAAGCTAAAGTCGTCTTCTGATATGCCTGTATTGCTTACTACCGGATAGATTTCCAACAAATCGGAGTATGTAAAAAGATCCCGGATCAGGTTAGTCCTACGTATCGTTGAATGGGCGTATCCGGGATGATACAGATGTTTGTCGGCAGTATCCGGAAATGGACTGGATTTTGCCCTGTCTCGTAAAATCCAGCGAAACCAGTGTTATCCGGTTATCTTAGGGTGTGACGTTTTGGTATGAAGGCAGAAAATAGAATTATCGAATATATTTCTTTATCCAATTCGTTAACTGTCAGTATGAAACAGACATAAAGTATTTGAATTAGATCTTTTTACAACGGTAGGGCAGATGCTTGGTGACAATTTGAGAATCTTAAAATACAAAATCATGAAAGCATTGCTCTTTAACTTATTAGCGACGTGTTTCATTACTACGTCTTGTCATCGAAACGATTTGTTGGATGATATGGAGCCCGCTGATAGTCCTCAAAAGGCTATTGTCGGAAAATGGGACTGGAAGGAAACCATTTATTACGAAAGAGGCGCCGGAGCTTCTGTACACTACACTCCGGCATCCGAAGCGATCGTTCGGCAGTATGTTTTTGGGAACGATGGCAACTTGCATATCATTGAGAACGGTGACGAAGTTGCCCGTCACATATATCACATAACCACGTCTGCAAAATTAACAGGGTCTTCTGCTGGTTATGACGAATTTCTATTAAAAATAGGCCCGGATTTGTTATATATCTTGTCTATAAAAGACACCTTGATTCTTTCAAATAGACTTAATCGAACAGATTACTATATTCGTAAGTAGGTGATTTTTGTAACCTTTTAAAAAAAAGTTATGTATAAACTTGTACTATTAGTTTTTGCAATCCCTTTTTTTTGTCAACAGATAATGGCTCAACGAACATGTGGGTCAACTTTAGATTTAGCCGATATAGAAAGGAACACCCCTCATCGATATCAAAGAATACTCGAACTTGATAAGCAATTTGAAAAATATCTGGAAACGCAGGGCGATGGTGCCATGAAAAATGTGCCGACAATAATACGAATTCCCGTAGTTGTTCATGTGTTACATAATGGTGAACCAGTAGGTAGTGGAAGGAATATTAGCATGGCTCAAATAGAATCTCAGATCGATGTCTTGAACGAGGACTTTAGACGATTAAATTCGGATGCAGTAAATACGCCGACTCAATTCCAAACTGTTGCAGCTGATGTTGGATTGGAATTCCATCTTGCATGTATTGATCAGGATGGAAATCCAACTAATGGGGTGGTACGTAAAATGACTAGTGATTCATCCTTCAGTCAGGCATTGGATAATATCAAATTTGACAGTCAAGGGGGTAGTAATGCTTGGGCAACCGATAGGTATTTGATATATGGGTGGGTAATTTGGATGGAAACCTCCTAGGTTACGCGCAATTCCCCGACGAATATTCTGTCAGCCCGAATACAGATGGAATAGTTATAAGGACAACTTCATTTGGTCGAGTGGGGAATGTTAGCTCTCCATTCGACCAAGGTAGAACAGCTACCCATGAATTGGGACATTGGTTAAATTTGATTCATATTTGGGGAGATTATGTCGGATGTAGTGGTGTCGGAGATAATGTTGGGGATACTCCCAACCAAGAAAGCGAATATTATAATTGCCCCGCATTTCCCCAATCATCCTGTAGCAGTAATGATATGTTTATGAATTATATGGATTATACGGATGATGCATGCATGAATATATTTACTCAAGACCAGCGAGACCGTGTACGAGCACTATTCGCTCCAAACGGTGTCCGAAGAAGTTTTATTGAGAACCCATATGGACTATCAATTGTCGGCCCCTCTATGCTATGTATATCGGAAAATTACAGCATCAGCAGTCTTCCTACTGGTGCAACAGTAAGTTGGAGCGCCTCACCAAGCGTGGCTGTGAGTATCAGCGGTAGTGGTAGTAGTGTTACGGTAAGCAGAGTAGCACCGTACAATATGGCGGTAACTCTCAAGATGGTAATTTCCGGTTTATCCTGTGGAGATATTGATATTGAGAAGGAAATCCAAGTTGGCGTCCCGGATCATACTCAGTTCCAAATATTTCAGAGTATTTGTAATGCTAGTTATTCGGTGGGATTTGGTGCGTATATAGGGTCAACTATTGATAAATGTAGTTTGCCAGAAAGCGGAGTTTTGGAGATTGAATGGCAGGTTATCAATAGTACCGGTAGCCACACCATTGTTAACAATGTAGGTCCTGGCGTATGTGTTAGTAGTACGGTTACTACCGGTATTCTTGTGAATTTTAGTAATAACATTGGGCCGAAGTTTGTCCGTTTCAGAGCAAGAAATAGTTGTGGATGGAGTGACTGGATTTTACAACCGGTTCCTGTGGATTTTTCTGGGTGCAATCCTTGGGGTTACGTAATCTTCCCTAACCCAGCTGGGGAAAGGCTCCATATCGAGCCGGATGAGAGGAGTGGGATGAACCCCACTAGGGAGAAGAAAGAATATAGAGCCATATTGTATGACTTGAACGGCAAAGTGGCAATAAGTGTGCGTAGCCAAGACGGTAATGCTTCTTTAGATACTTCACAGTTACCCAGTAGTATTTATTATTTGTATATTCATACTGACGGAGAGAAGGAAGGAGTGAAAGGGCAGATATTAATAACGCATTAATTCGAATCCTATCGATGCGACGTGATCCAGATATCTCTTTTGTTTGAATGTTTTTAAGCTGCAGCATTCAAGCATGGGTGTTCTTAAAATGTTATTGGGCTTCCCCAGAGCTAACGTGAAGTTTATTGTCTTTCTTTAAGACAGGAGAGAGGCTGTAGGTATGGGATTCGCTCCTAGAATGGCTGGCTCTTATAATTCGAACTTCTTATGGTAGGCTTCCCAATCGTTGATTTTATAGTGTTCGAAAATTTGTTTTTTCAGGGTTCGAATTCCCCGCTAAAATACAATCCTTTCCAGTGATTTTATCTGTTAAATGGATTTTTAAAAACAAGAAAAGCTTTGAAACCCACTCGGATGGCTATTAAAATAACAGCCTTTCTACTGTGTGTCGGATACCAATTTCTGCCAAAATGTTGCCAGGAATGGGGCTGAAAGACTTGCGGAGAGTTACAGGAGACGAAAAAAACAAACGCCCCCCTATTTAGGCCCATACGCCAAATCGCCCGCATCTCCTAACCCCGGGACAATATAAGCGAGTTCGTTCAGTTCCGCATCGACGGCCCCCAGCCAGAGCCGGGCCTGCGGGATGCGTTGCCGGATAAAATCGACACCGGCCCGGCTGCCGATAATTGCCGCAATATGGGTTTGGGCAGGGATTCCGAAACGGAGCAGGGCATGATAGGATTTTTCCAGTGACCTGCCCGTCGCCAGCATGGGGTCGGCGAGAATGAGGGTTTTCCCGTTGAGGTCGGGACCTGTGATGTAATCCATTTCGATGTCGAAGTCATCGGCCCCGTAGGGATGCCAGCGATAAGCGCCGATAAAGGCGTTTTCTGCCTGGTCAAAGAGGTGGATAAAGCCCTGGTGAAAAGGAATTCCCGCCCGCAAGATGGTGGCCAGTACCACGGGGGTAACCAGTTCCTGTCCATCGGCTGTTCCAAGCGGAGTTTCTACGGTTATGGGGCGATAAGACAGGGTTTTGGAGATTTCGTATGCCAAAAGCTCCCCCATCCGCTCCATGTTCCGGCGGAACCTCAATTTGTCGGCCTGAATGGACCGGTCACGGAGTTCGTTCAGAAACTGGTGGGCAATGGAAGTGTTTTCAGATAAAATGAACATAATAACAACCAGAAAGTTAAGGCCTTGCGATAATACAAATTTCGACCGTAAATACCGATCAAATTCTCCTAACTTTCTTTTGTTAAAGGGCATAATTGGATACTTTTACAAATTGATATCAATTCGACCGAAATGAATCCGGCCAACACATGTGGAATAACTGCCAGAAGCTTGCACTTTTTATATTGGTTTTCTCTCACACACTCTGCCAGGCCCAAAGCACGTTTATTCCGTTGAATGATGATTACTACCATCTGCTTGACCGCTATGAAATCAAAAGCGGAAAATTCTCGAAAACCTTTCATACCGGGGCCAAACCTTATGACCGGAAGGCGGTGATCCTGTTTCTCAATGAAACAGAAGCAGAACATCCGGGTGAATGGTCAGGGCGCGATCGTTACAATATCGACTATTTGAGAAACGATAGCTGGGAATGGACCGCCGATACACTTGCCTACGGGATCGATGAACAGGGGATCAGAAGAAAATCCCGTTTGTTGTGGGGGCATCCGGCCGATTTATACAGCAGCCGGAACGAGGATTTTGATATTCACGTCAATTTTGTCACCAATAACTTTGCCGGAAAGGAAAAGGACGTCGGGCGGGCATTGCTTTACTCGGGCAGGGGCGTGGAAGTACGGGGAATGATCAATAAAAAACTGGGATTTTATACGTATATCACTGATAACCAGGGTTATTTTCCGCAGTATGTGCAGGAGTATACGGAGAAGCTGAATTTCCCGGGGGAGGGACTGACCAAAATCGGGATGAAAAAGGGAGTCGATTTTTTCTCGGCAAGGGGATATATTACCTTTAACCCGTTGAAAAGCGTCAATATACAGTTTGGGCACGACCGTAATTTTTTCGGAAACGGCTATCGCTCCCTGACGCTGTCGGACAACAGCAGTCCCTACCTGTTCCTGAAAATCAATACCCAGATCGGGAGGGTCCGGTACACCAACCTGTGGACTTCCATGATCAATAACCAGGATGCGCCGCATGGTGATATGCTCCGGAAAAAGAAGTATACAGCCATGCACCATCTGAGTGTGAATATTACTGACCGGTTTAACCTGGGCTTCTTTGAGGCGGAAGTGTTTAGCCGGGACAGCACGTCAGGAGGATTCGATCTTAATTACCTCAACCCGGTTATTTTCTACCGTTTTGTGGAATCCTACCTCGGCAGTTCGGATAATGCGTTACTCGGGATCGACTTCAAATGGCTGACGTTTAAAAATTTCTCAACCTACGGACAATTGATGGTCGATGAGTTCTTAAGCAAGGATTATTTTAACAACGACCGGTCGTGGACTAAAAAATATGGTCTGCAGCTGGGCGCCAAGCACATTGATGCGTTGGGGATTCCCCACCTGGATTTGCAGGCGGAGTACAACGTGGTACGGCCTTATACCTTTACGCACCGTGACGGGGGGCGGAATTATATGCATTATAAACAGGCCCTGGCCCATCCGCTCGGGGCCAATTTCTGGGAAGTCCTGGGGATTGCCCGGTACCAGCTGGGCGCGCGGCTAACTGCCTACGGCACAATTGTGATTGCCGACCGGGGAGTAGATGCCTTTGGTACAAATTACGGCAGCGATCTGACATTGGATTATGATACCCGGGTGTCGGATAAGGGGAATGTCATCACGCAGGGTATTCTCGAAAAAACACGGATGTTTGACCTGAGGCTGTCGTACATGCTGGCGCATAATTTGTTCCTCGACTACCGGATGATGCAGCGGAAAGTGATTTCCAGCCATACGCTGCTTCCTTCGACTTCACTGGTTACTTTTGGGGTGCGGTATAACCTGCCTTACCGGCAGCAATTATTTTAGAAGAATGGAAATCGGAAAAATCATTACGCAGGAATTGAACGAAGCGCGGACCGTACTGGAGGCATTTTTGAGCAATCCTGCAAACCTGGAGCAGATAGAAGCTGCCGCCCGCCTGATGGCCGGAGCAATAAAGGCCGGGGGGAAAATCATTTCCTGCGGTAACGGAGGCTCTCATTGCGATGCGATGCATTTTGCAGAAGAACTTACCGGTAAGTTCCGGGACGAGCGGCGGTCGCTTCCGGCCATTGCGGTCTCGGATATCAGCCACCTGACCTGTGTCGCAAACGACTATGGGTTTGACTATGTGTTTTCACGTTTTGTAGAAGGGATGGGAAGGGAAGGCGATGTACTGGTGGGGATCAGCACCAGCGGCAATTCCGCCAATATCATCCGCGCCGTGGAGGCTGCCCGATCAAAGGGAATGAAAGTGGTGCTATTGACCGGTAAAGACGGCGGGAAGCTGGGCGGAACGGCGGATGCGGAGATCCGGGTGCCGCACTTTGGCTATGCAGACCGTATTCAGGAAGTCCATATAAAGGTAATTCACATCCTGATCCTGTTAATCGAGAAATTAGTGCTATGAATGTAAGACCTGCAGGCTTGCTTCTGAAAGACGGGCACTTCCTGACAATGCTGTATCGCTACGGCGCGTCGCTCGTATATGTACTCCCCGGCGGCAACCCCGATCCGGGAGAGACGCTGGAGGAGGCGCTGGTAAGAGAATGGCAGGAGGAACTTGGCGTGACGCCGGAAGTAGATGCGATGGTATTGGGAGGCGAGGTGCTTCAATTCGGCAATAAGCAAGATATGTTTCATTGTTTGTTTACCGTCCGGATGACTGCCGACCAGACACCTGTCCTGAATACAGCGCATACCTCTGCCCGGGACATCGTATGGCTTCCGGTAGCAGCGCTCGAAAATGTCACGCTTTATCCGAATTTTTCCGCACAGCTTCCGACGCTGGATGAAAATTCCGGGGGATTCCGGTATGTAGGCCGGTTGCACCAACCTTACCACTCGTAGGTAATTTACGAAGTGCGATTTACGAGGTACGATTTACGATTTTTGGCATTTTGGCACTGACGGCTGACGGCTGGGTATCCAAAATGGTCTGTGGGACACAGACCATGGTATCGCTCCGCTTGTGAGGATATTAGCGTTCGGCGACTCCTTCGGGAATTTTACTGACCAGTTTATTGGCTTTCCCTTTCTGTTTGATCAGGTCAAAGGCGTCGTAAAGTTCGCTGGTCGCTGTATAGGTGCGGAAGCGGAGGGTGTCGCCGTCTATATCGACAACATGGTAAAGCTGCGTATAAATAGCCTTCCGGTCCATCCAGGGCGCTTTCTCTACATGATTGTTGGTCATTTTGGGGCCGCTTACCGATACTACATACATCGTTCCCGAGGGTTGGCTGTTGCCTTCCATCGGAATCTTCATCATGCCCCGTGCATAGGTATGATCATGTCCCTGCAGCACCAGATCAACCTTGTATTTGTCAAACATGGGCTTGAAGGTAGACCGCATCCGCTTGTTGTCGCGGGTACTTTTGGGTGAAAAGATCGGATGGTGAAAGGTGATGCAGGTCCATTTATTAGGGTTGTTCCGGAGGACACCCTCCAGCCAGGAGGCCTGTGCGCTGAGAAAGGCATCCGATTCCTCTGCCTGGTCGGAATTGAGTGAAATGAAACGAACCCCTTGTACATCAGCGTAATAGCAGGTCTCTTCAAGCCCTTTCGGGCCGTTTTCCGGAAGGGTGAACTGGGGGCGCCAAAAGCCGGAAATGGTATTTTTCCCGTTGGCATCGTCATAGTGATCGTGGTTCCCCGGGGTAGGGAAGCCCGGGATCATGGCATGGAAAAATCCGCCGGCCTGAAACCATTCGCCCCATTCAACATCGCGGTTGGCGCGGTTGATCAGATCGCCCGCGTACATTGCCAGCCGCGCATGGGGCGCCTTTGCGTAGGCCTCCCGCGCTACCCGTGACCAGAGCGACCGCATATTGACCTGCACGTCGCCGTAATAGATAAAAGAAAACGGTTCCCCGGGTTTCCCGGCCGTTGTAAAATGGAACCATTCGCTCCAAAAGTCTCCTTTCCCGACGCGATAAGCATACTTGGTGTTCGGTTGCAGGTCCTTAAAGATCACGGAGTGGTAATGCGACGGGGGTGTTCCCTCCCATTCCAGCCGTTCGGTTTGAGCCGTATAACGCTGGGCTTTGCTCACAAACCGGGGATCCGCTTCCGCAATAGCGATTTCGGCATAGCTGACGGTGACGGTATCGGAGGTCCGCCAGTTTATCGCCGCGGAAGTGGAGGGGTCTTCTGTAATGTTGAGAATCACCCGGTCCGGAAACAGTGCGGGCGTATACGGATTTTCAGCGGTCTGTGCTGAAAGCATCTGGCTTGTAAAAAGAAAAATAAGCAACCGCGGGTAGTAATGCAGGGATCGTAACAAGGGCCGTAAGGACATGGCTGGTGAAGTTGAAATCATTAGAAACAAATGCGGCAAGGCCCGGAAAGACCCGCTTGTTAAAATAGTACGGCAACTATCCCTGATAAGACTACGGAAAGCCGGTGGAAATTAGCGGAAGCAGCTATCGGATTTCCAATTCTGCTACCACCGGTAAATGATCGGAAGCATATTGCTCGTCAATTACACGGGTCGACAAAGCGCTGATCCGGGACCGGAACATGATAAAATCAATCGTCCGCCTGGGGTTAATCATGGGGCTGGTAGGAGCGCAATCGGAACAGGTCCGGGTAAAATGACGGTCCAGGCGATCGATAACGGGGCTCCCGATAAGGGCATTGAAATCACCTCCCAGGATGACGGGCTCCGTTACAGAAGCGAAATGATTGACGATCCGTTCGGCCTGTGCGATCCGGTTGGGTTCTTTCAGGTCGAGATGGGTAGAGGCAAACCAGAGGGTTTTCTTTTTGTGGTATTGCACTTTTACCGCACAAAGCGTACGGGGTTCTCCTCCCGGGGCCGCGTCGACCGGCAGCGGGTAAGTAAGGGAATCAATGATCGGGAAGCGGGAAAGAACGGCGACGCCGTAATCGCCGCCCTGGTGGTCGATGGCTTTCGAGAAATAATAGTGCATGCCGGTAAGCTGCGCCAGCTCCCGCGCCTGATGGCTGCCTTTCCCGGACCGTTCGGTGTTGACATCAACTTCCTGCAGGGCCACCAGGTCCGGTTTTTCTCGGATAATAACAGCCGCAATTGCATTCAGATCAATGATGCCTTCCTTTTTGGACGGTGGGTTCGCATGGTGGATATTATACGTCATTATTTTGAGCCGGTGCCGGGCAGCAGGGGCCATTCCGTTATCGGAAGCATTTGCTGATGCAGGAAAGAGAAACAGGAGCAGCAATAAAGCGTAATTTTTCATAGAACAATCAAAAACAGTTCGGATGGTACAATCGTTTTTCCTGGATAAAAGTGCTTGTCCCGCCTGGATCCGACTCCTTCACCGGGGGGCAAATGGTCCCGGTTGCGGTCCCGGGCATACAGCTGGAACAGAACATGTGCGCAAGGTACAAAAAAGCCTGACCGGGAAGACAGGAGGGAATAGGTTCTTTTGATGGTCCGGAAATGTCCCCGGGGCAGGCCCCGGGGACATCGGGATTAATCCCAGCCAGGGTTTTGCCCCAGGGCGGGGTTACGTTCTTTCTGTACCAGGGGCACGGGCCACAGGTAGTTTTTCTCGGTGAACATCCTGCCGGTGAACGCGAGGATGTACCCTTCCTCATCTTCCCTGATATTGCCCACATCGGCCTGTACCAGCGCCCATTCCTTTTTCATTCCCTTAACATCGGCTGCCAGTAATTCTCCCTGTTTCCAGCGTTTGATATCGAAATAGCGATGCCCTTCCAGTGCCAGTTCGACCCGGCGTTCCCGGCGGATTTCCGTACGAAGGTCTAATCCGTTTGCGGCAAGGTCGGCGAGGACAAGATGCTTCATTGCGACCCTGTCGCGTAACTTGTTGACCGTGATGTCCAGATCCTCCTGTGTGAGCGTCCCCAGCTCCATCCGGGCTTCGGCATAGGTGAGCAGGACCTCCGCCAGGCGAAGGAGGTGGATGTCGTTCGCATCCCGGCTTACTTGTGCAACGGTAGAAGGTTCTACATACTTGGTGAAGTAATAGCCGGTGATGGTGACCGAACCCCTCCTGTCCGAACGGAATTTCGGAGTAGTGAAAATGGCCGGATCCGTATTGTCGGGGTTTCCGTCGTACCGCCCGCCCCAGGGGGTGTTCGGGGGGAGAACCGTTTGCCGCATCCGGGGATCCCGGTTGGTAAAAACAGCCTCATAGCTATCTTCTTTGTACAGCGGGGATTTATCGATCGGCAATCCGTCGGTCATGAGGTAAGTATCGACCAGCGATTTGGTAGGGTTCCACCGTGCGTTCTGATCGGGCACCTGTATTTCACGGCTGAGATTGTGCATCTTGATATCAGCCAGGTGTGTACGGGCCAGGATGGTCTCCTTGTTGTTGCCGGCCGACAGCTTGCCTTTGTAGGTAAACAATTCATTGTAGCTGGTTTCCGGGTTCCCGTTGCTGTACAGTTGGTATACCCCGAGGTCCATCACCGCTTTGGCGGCGCTTTCCGCAAGGGCGTATCGGCCCTCATACAAGGCTACCCGCGCTTTCAGGGCAAGTGCTGCCCCTTTGGTAATCCGGCCGAGGTTTGCGCCTGTGGGAATGGCAGCCGGCAACTGGGCGGCTGCAAGGTCGAGCTCAGACAGGATGAAATCGGTTACAGCGTCGTGCGGATCCCTGGGACCGAACAATTCGTCGATGTTCAGGGGTTTGGTCACCAAAGGGACGTCTCCGTAAAAGTTGGTCAGATAGCTGTATAAATAAGCGCGGATAAAGCGGACTTCAGCGGCCAGGGCCTCTTTCCGGGTATCAGGAATTTCGGCGCGATGGTAATTTTCGAGAAATACGTTGCACTGGCGGATACCGACATAGAGGTTACGCCATTCAGAATTGAACGTGCCGAGGTCGGTTGCAAAATTGCCGCTGCCGATCAGCTGGAAATCCGTGGTGGAGGGCCACAGGGTATTGTCGCCCATGTTTTCCATATCCACCGTGTTTTTAGCTTTGATGTTTTCGTAACAGCCGTTGACTGCGAGCACCAGCTGCTCCTCCGATTTCCAGAATGTTTCGTCCGCAAGGGCATCCAGCGGGTACCTGTCCAAAAAGCTGTCATTGCATGCTGTAACCAACAGGAAAACGAGCAGAAACGAATATAATTGATATTTTCTCATGTCTTTGATCCTTCTGTTTTTAATTATTTCAAGCCAATGTTGAGTCCGAATACCACCGTTTTTACCTGCGGGTAAAAACCGCCGCTGCTTACCGGTGTTTCAGGGTCGTATCCGTAGAAAAAGCTGGTTTTGGTCAGCAGGTTGTCCGCAGATACATACAGTCGCAGACGGTTGATCCGGGCTTTCTGAACCAGCGAGGCGGGGATCGTATAGCCCAGCTGGATGTTTTTAAGTCTCAGATAGGACGCGTCTTCCAGCCAGTTGGTAGACATTCGTTGGTTGTAGGCGAGCTGATAGGTCAGGCGCGGATAGGAAGCGCCCGGATTTTCGGGTGTCCACCGGTCCAGGTGGGCAGTTTGCGGCAGGGACCCTTCGTTGATCAGTGCATGGCGGGCAGCTCCCTGAATATAACCGTTCACTTTTCCGACCCCTTGCAAAAAGAAGGAGAAGTCCAGTCCTTTCCAGCCGAACTCCCCCCGGAAGCCATAGGTATACCGCGGGATGGGGCTCCCGATAACTTCCCGGTCATTTTCCGCTGTGATTTTGCCGTCATTGTCCAGATCTTTGTAGATGAGGTCGCCGGGCGCTACCGGGTCGCCTGCGTACACCGGAAACCGGGGACTATACTTTCCTGTGGCCTCGTCGTAATCAAAATCGGCAATCTGTGCGATCCGCTCTGCCTGGTACCCGTAAAAGGCACCGATGGGATATCCTACGATCCGTACCTGGTCCGCATAGGTAGGAGGTACTCCTCCGAGACCGGTTACCTTGTTTCTGACATCGGAGAGGTTAAAGGCGCCGCCATAGCGGAAGTCGCTGACCTGATCCCTCCAGCTTAGCTGCAGTTCCCAGCCTTTGTTTTCAACCTTGCCTGCGTTTTGCGGAGGATAGGCCGAAACCCCCAGCACATCGGGCAGCGGGACATTCAGCAGGATATCGTTGGTATTGTTGACAAAAAAATCGGCGCTCACCGCCAAACGGCCTTTCAGGCTGACGAGGTCGATCCCGATGTTTTGCTTGATGACGGATTCCCAGGTCAGCAACGGGTTGGGGACGCTGTTCTGACGGTAGCCGATCGTCAGCTGATTGCCGATCGGAAATACATTCTGGATTTCCCCGATGGTGGCGAGATAAGCATAATCGGAGCCGACCTTATCATTCCCCTGAGAGCCGTACGAGGCCCGGATTTTCCCCGATTCGATAATGCGCCGCAGGCCGTCAAAAAATTTCTCCTCTGAAAATACCCAGCCTACAGACGCCGAAGTAAACCAGTCCCAGCGGACATCAGGCGCAAATCGTGAGGAGCCGTCGTAGCGGAAATTGAATTCTGCCAGGTATTTGTCCTTGAAGCCGTATGCGCCCCTGCCGAAAAAGGATCTCAGCGCATTGTGCGTCCCGGAGGCGTCGTTCAGGAAATTGGCGGTACCGAAACTGAGGGCGTCGAGCTCCTGGGATACCAGGTTGGTCCGGGTGGCGAGGAAGCTGCCGGAAACATTCTCTTCCTGCGACGCGGCTATCAATGCCTTTACGGAATGCCGCTCACTAAAGGTTTTGTCGTATTCTATAAAACCAAGAAAGGTCTGGTAAACGCCTTTATAGTCTCTGACGTCGATTTTATTAACCGGGTTGGTCTGGTAAATCAGCGAGCCGTCGACGGGACTGTAATAATTGATGGTTTTGCTCAGGATGGACCGGTAGGAATTGTATTTGATCAGTCCGTACTGTCCGCGCAACGTAAGCCCGTCGGCTAACCGGATGGAGGCCGTAAGGTTCCCGGTGATCTCCTGGGAGGTGAATTTATTGGTCCCGCCATCGGTGGTGACCGCCACAGGGTTCCGCTGTCCGCCGATATACCCCCAACCGCCAGTAGTAAACCGGACGGGCACGAGGGGCAGAATCTGGTGCGCGGCATAAATAGGACCTCCGGCGGTGGCCACGCTTTCGGAGGAACCCGAAAAGCCGCGGTCGATATAACCGAGGTTGGCATCTATTACGATCCGGTCAAGCAGGGTGGTGTTGAGCCGCAGCCGCACATTGTGCCGGTTGGCATCAAAATTATCCCCGGTAATCAGGCCGCCTTCTTTCAGGTAACCGTAGGAAATGTAATAATTCAGGTTTTTCGCGCCGCCGTTGATGCTCAGGTTATGGTTCTGCTGCGTGGTGCGCTTTTTATAAATCTCTTGGATCCAGTTGGTATTGGCAAAGTAGTTGGGGTCGGAACCGTTGCGGGCGATTTCAATATCGGCATCCGTATAAGTCGGGTTACGGCCTACATTGATCTGGGATTCGTTCAACAGCGCCATGTACTCGGGAGAGCCGACAAATTCGGGAAGGGCAGTGGGTGTTTGTATGCCGAGATAGCCGCTGTATGCGATGGCCGGCTGGGAATCGGCCTTGCCTTTCTTGGTCGTCACTACAATGACACCATTTGCTCCCCGGACTCCGTAAATAGAGGAGGAGGCGGCATCCTTCAGGACCGAGATGCTTTCGATGTCATCCGGGTTAAGTATGTTCATGTTCCCGCCGGGAATGCCGTCGATTACAACCAGCGGATTGGAGTCGCCCAGTGTACCGATACCACGGATCCGGATTGTTCCGCCGTTCTGACCGGGCAACGCAGTAGCATTGACCACGGTAACTCCCGGAAGCAGGCCTTGTAGCGCCGAACCTACGGAGGTTACCGGCCGGCTGTCCAGTTCCTTACTGCCAATGGCCGACACGGCTCCGGTAACATTAATCTTCTTTTGGGCGCCATATCCCACCACCACCAGTTCATCCAGACCGGCAACATCCTCCTGCAGCCTGATGGTAATGGTAGTTTGATCCTGTATTTTTATCTCCCGGGAATAGAACCCGATAAAGGAGACTACCAGTGTCGTTCCCGGATCGGCTTCGATGGAAAATGCCCCGCCGGCATCCGCGGTGGTTCCGCGGCTGGTTCCCTTGACCAGCACCGTTGCTCCTGGCAGCGGATCTCCGTTAGAGTCGGTGATGGTACCCGAGAGGATTTTTTCCGCCGGTACTTCCACCGCTTGCTGCCCGGTACTGACGGCCGGGGGAAGAGCGCCGGAGGATGCCGGAAGGGCGGGTTGCCCGTTTTTGGGGGTAATGGCGATTTGCCTGCCGCTGACGCGGTAGGACAAAGAGGTTTCCTTGAGCGCTTCGTCCAGGATGGCCGGGATACTGGCATCGTTCAGGTTGATGGTAACGGAAGCCTTTTCGGACTTCAAAAGCATTTTGTCGTTGTAAAACACTTTATAAGCCGTCGCCTTCTGTATTTGTCTGAACAATTCCACCAGGGTCCCGTTGGTCATGCGGATATCCATGCGCTCCTTTTGGGAATATCCCGAGGCGCTTACGCCGAGTATTCCAAAGCAAAACAGTACAACGGTTAGTTTCATCGCTCTCCAGAATTTTTGAGACACTAAAAACCCGTGCAGACCAGGGTGATAGTCGTAAAAACTTTTCATATTTTTGATAGACTTTTGTTAAAAAATAGTTACAGCTCATTTGGGTGGTTCAGATCCGAATGGTATGAAAGTCATGGTGGGGGTGTTACAGCACCTCCATCTTTTCCAGGCGCTTCCAGGTCATCGGTTTTTCTTCTTCAGGATAATTGTTTTCTCGTTTTCGCCATAGGTTAACATTGTAGTGGAACAAATAATATCAATCGCGTTCAGCAGATCCTCCTGGAGCAATAATGTCCCTGAGAGGGTTTCTTCGCCGGAAGGAATGTCTTCCAGTATAATCGCCGTCCGGTAATAGCGCGACAGCTTTTTCAGGATGTCTTTGAGTGGGGCGCTTCTGAGTATAAGGTACCCGTCCTTCCAGGAAGTATAGTCTTCCACATTGACCGGCACGACCCGCAGTTCCCCGGAATCCGCATCGAAAAGCGCCTGCTCCCCGGGGATGATGCGTTCTTTTTTCTTCGTAAACAGCGATGACTGGCCGGTTCTGAGTTCGATACTCCCCTCTGCCAGCACCGCGTACGTTTGACGGTCGTCCGGATAGGCGCAAATGTCGAAGGCTGTTCCAAGGACGGTAACGTCCATTTCGCGGGTGAAAACGGTCATGGGGGCTTCCTTGTTGGGGGTAACGGCAAAATAAGCCTCTCCTTCCAAAAAGATTTCACGTTTATTGGCCGGAAACAGCACGGGATATACCAGTTTGGATCCCGAATTGACCCACACTCTGGTGCCGTCCGAAAGTGTGATCATGGCCCGCTGCCCATGCGGAACGACCAGGGTGTTGTAGGCGGCTGTTCCCGAAGCATTTTGCTCGAAGCGCTTCCCGGAGCTGATCATCACTTTCCCGTCAGCAGGCTGATAGCTGATTTCGGTTTCTGTGGAATCCAGCAGCACACTGCGGTTGTCTGCCAGGATCAGTTCGGTGGACGAGACCTGAAGGGTGCGCTGATCGGCAATGCGCTGCATCGGGTTTTCCTTTTGGGAGTACAGGTGCCGGAAGAGTACCCCGCAGGCAACCAGGAGCAATGCGACTACCGCTGCAACGGCACGGTAGCGCCAGAAGCGTTGCGACGGGGGTGCGTCTGCAAAGGACACGATGCGTTTCCAAAGGCCGTGCTTTTGCTGCTCCGATAACCGTTCATTGCCGATGGTATCGAACAGCAGCGCAATTTTCTTTTGAAGTTCGTTATCGTTTTCGGATTCCGCCATGTTCGAGTGCCCTGTTGATGGTCATAGATGGTGCCCGCTGTGAGGGGCATTCTATCGGTAAGAGAAGGCACTCCCCGGTTTATAGACTGTCCGGAAGCTTTTTTTTAGAAAATTTTTTTAAGCGTGCTCAGAATCAGCAATGAATAAATTACATCCAGGCGGTCGATCCGGCTCCGGAGTTTTTTTAAGGATCTGTAAATCAGCGTCCTGCAAGTGGGTATAGTGATCTGCAGCATCGCCGCAATTTCCTCGTAAGTGAGGTCATATTTAAATTTGAGAAAGATGATTTCGCGCTGCCTGGGCGGAAGGAGGTTCAGCTCGCGCGTCAGCGCTTCCATCAGCTGGCGATTGGCTTCATCCGCCATGAGCTGGTGATCGGGGGACAAGGTAAAGGCATCGATGGCGATGGGATCCATGCGGCTGAACCAGGTGTCAAAGGAGATGAAAACATTTCTCTGGCTGGCCCTGGCTAATTTACGGCGGAACGATTTCAGCAGGTAGAACCGGGGATTTTCGGCTTCGGAAAGCCTGGGGCGGTACTTGTGAAGATCGATGAATAAGTCATGGATGCAATCCATAATCAATTCTTTGTCAGGAGAATACCTGAGGCCGAAAGCATACAGGATATCGACATAACGTGTGTAGAGTGCACAATATGCTTCCTGATCGCCTGAAATAAATCGGATCCATACATCGCGTTCCGGTTCCATAGGCACCTCCTTTACATTTAGTGATCCATCCTGCAAAATTAGCGATTTCGCGTGCTTTCCGGCGGGTTTGCAAAATGAATAAAATGTAAACCTTCCGGAGGGGGGTGGGTTATCGGCTGTCAGCTATCGGAAATCGGCTATCAGCTATCGGCAGTCAGCTTTCAGCTATCGGAAATCGGCTGTCAGCTATCGGCGGTCAGCTTTCAGTTGTCGGAAACCGGCCGGCTTAAGGGGTGCCTATACAAACGCGCTTTCTCCGGTGATGGCTCGTCCGACGATGAGGGAGTTGATTTCTTTGGTTCCTTCGTAGGAGTAAATGGCCTCGGCGTCGGCTACAAAGCGGGCAATATCGTATTCCAATAAAATCCCGTTTCCTCCGAAAAGCTCGCGGGCATGGTCGACAATGGAGCGCATCCGCAATGTGCAAAAAACCTTGGCCAAAGAAGCATGCTCATCGGTGATGGTACCGCTGTCCTGGAGCTGCGACAGTCGATATACCATGGTTTGCATGGCTGTCAGGTCGCCGAGCATCGTCACGAGCAGGTCCTGGACCAGCTGAAATCCCGCAATCGGCCTGCCAAACTGGTTCCGTTTCATCGTATACTGAAGCGCCGCTTCATAAGCACCCCTGCCGCAGCCGACCGCCTGCCAGGCCACTCCGGCCCGCGTCATCCGCAGGACATTGGCGGTGTCTTTAAACGAATGGGCATTCTGAAGCCGGTCGCTTTCCGGGACTACACAATCGGTGAGCGTGATAAGGGCATTCTGGACGGTCCGGAGTGCCATTTTATCCACCATTTTTTCGGCGGAAAATCCGGGGTTTCCTTTGCGGACGATAAATCCTTTTACCTGGTTATCGTCGAGGTCCCGCGCCCAGATAATGGTGAGGTCGGAAAAGGTCGCATTTCCGATCCATTTTTTCTGTCCGGAGAGCACCCATTCCTCTCCCGTCCTTTTACAGGTAGTGGTAAGGCCTCCTGCCACGCCCGATCCTACCTCCGGTTCGGTAAGCCCGAACGCCCCGATCTGCTCCATGCGCTGCATAACGGGAAGCCATTCCTGTTTTTGCTGTTCGGAGCCGCACAGGTAGATGGAGCCCATGGCCAGTCCGCTGTGGACTCCGAAAAAAGTAGAAATGGAAGCATCGACCCTGGCCATTTCCATGGCCAGGAACCCTTCCAGCAAGGCTGTGCGTCCGGCACACCCGTAGCCGTGATAGGTGAGTCCGGCAATATCGAGTGCCGCCATTTTGGGGATAATGTGCATCGGAAAATGGGCTTTGTTCCAATAGTCGTTGGCGATCGGGCGGATTTCACTCTCCATAAAATTGCGCACCTTCAGCACTATTTCCCGGTCTTCCGGCGCCAGTGTGGCGCCCAGTTCATAGAAGTCTCCGTTCACTTCGGGTTTTGCCTTCTTTTTTCCCGAACCGCCGGCCTGCAGCATCTTCATCATTTTGGCCAGGTCGGCATCGTCCATTCGGGAAACGGCGGCCATCACGGCTTTCAGGTCGACTTTGCGTGACAGCTTCGTGAGCGCATCCAGGTCGACCGTTTGTAAAAGCGATTTTATAGTAGAAAAAGATTTCAGCAGGCTCATGGTGTAAGGTGGTTTGTTTGTAAGGAAAGGAAATAAGGTGTAAAATCTATTGCAAGTTAACCGAATTTAGGGGGTTAGAAACCCGCCGGGCGGCTGCGGGGTTGAAATACGGGACAATAAGGGGTATCTTTGCCGGATGTACCTGTTTATGCATCTGCTATGATTACCCTTTACGGCATTCCCAATTGCGACACTATTAAGAAAACCCGTACCTGGCTGGAGGCCCGTCAGGTGGGTTACACATTTCATAATTACAAGACCGACGGGATTTCTCCCGAAAAATTGCACCACTGGCTGGCGCAGCAGCCGCTCGATAAAGTGATGAACAAGGCCTCTACTACCTGGAAGGCGCTTTCGGATGCCGACAAAAAGGCTGCGGAAAACGCGGAAGCGGCCATCAAGCTGATGGTTGAGAACCCTTCTATGATCAAACGGCCGGTTGTAGCAGACGAAAACGGGAATGTGATTGCCATCGGATTCAAGGAAACGGTATTTGCAGAATTGTTTGAAAACGGGGCAACCCTGTGAGGGGTACGGGATTTTGGGAGTGATCGTCACCGGCTGACGTATGTTACCCTAATGTTAACACTTTTAAACAGAGTTCATTTTACGGTCTCTATTTTTGTGATGACATTAGTTATCTTTGCGAACTGGTAACATGATTTATCCTGAAATGAACGAGACTGTTGCAGCAGAAGAAAGTTGGCAGGACGACCCTTCTCTTTGGTACGCATTCCAGAATGGAGACAGACTTGCTTTTGAGTGCATGTATCAGCGGCATATTCAGCATCTGATCAGTTATGGCTTTAAAATAACCAACGACAGAGACGTTATACAAGATTGTATTCAGGATCTGTTCATTGAGTTATGGGACCGCAGAAAGACGCTCTCTGAGGTTATCTCCATCAAACATTACCTGTTAAAATCGTTGCGTTACAAAATCATCCGGTTCCTAAAGAACAACAACCTGGAAGACTTGAGCGGGTTTGAATTGGATGGAGGCAGTTTTGAAACCAGTATGCTGAACGAAGAGTCGCGGGTACGGCAATCGCAGCAACTTACTGCGGCATTGGGCCAGCTGCCTAAAAGGCAAAGGGAGGCCATTCATCTCCGGTATTTTCAGGAATTGAGTAACGAAGAGGTAGCCCGTATCATGGGAGTAAACTACCAGTCGGCCTGCAAGTTTATCTATACGGCCCTTCGGAATTTGAAAGAAAATATGCTCGTTTTGAGCGTTATTTTAAGTATTTGTTGATTTCTTAGGGAAAAACGTCAAAAAAATGGATTAAAAAGCGACACTTTCTGCACTGGGTAGTATAAAACCAGCGTGCATCGTGATGTTCAGGGATTTTTCCAGTTTCGAGATTGAAGATTTTGCTTTTGATGAGTCGTTCCAAAAGTGGGTGACAGCGAATGATGCTGCTCACAACGACTTTTGGGAACGCTACACCGAGGAACATCCGCATCAGATCGATAAGATACTTGCTGCAAGAGAGCTGGTCCTGAAATTGGCAGCCCGGGATTCTGAAAATCGCTCTGATAAGATGGCAGATGCCATATGGGCAAATGTCAGGGAACATACGCAGACCCCGTCCCTGCAGCTTTTCCGGAAATGGCGGCTGCCGCAGATTGCTGCAGCGGTTGCACTCCTGGTAACCGGCACCTGCGTGTACCTTTGGTACGGGCCGGTAGTGGAAGGCCCGCAGGATTCCCTGACCTACCTTGCGCACCCGGCGCCGGAAAACGGGACCTTAACGGAACGGGTCAATAACACGGATACAGTCATCGACATGGTGCTGGCTGACGGGAGTACGATAAGTCTTGATAGAAATAGCCGCATCAGCTATCCGGAAAACTTCGATTCGAAAGAAAGAGTTGTTCAGTTGCACGGAGAAGCATTTTTCGACATCGCCAAAGACCCCAGGCGCCCCTTTATCATTTTCGCCAACAAAACAGTCGTAAAAGTGTTGGGGACCAGCTTCAGGGTGAAGGCATATGACGATTCCGCAAAAGTCATTGTTTCGGTTAAATCCGGGAAAGTCTCCGTTTTCGAACGAAAAGATTTTGAGAAAGACCAGGAAAACCCCCAGATGTCGGGTCTGGTACTGATGGCTAACCAGCAGGCCGAATTTTCAAAAGATCTGGAGAAATTCAGTAAAACCCTGGTGCCGGAACCGTTGCTGGTAGGATCCGCCTCCAAAACGGAATTTGATTTCGACCAGACCCCTTTGTCCAACGTGTTTGAAACACTTGAGAAAGCGTATCGCATAGAGATCCTGTACGACAGCGACCTGGTGGCGGGCAGGTCCCTTAAGGTGAGTCTTGAGGATGAGACCTTGTTTGAGAAGCTGGATGTTATCTGTCAGACGATGGGTTTAAGCTACCATATTGTAGATGCCAAAGTCATTATTGAAAGCCAATAACCTAACCATATACTCGCTTATGTCGGACTAAACAAAAATAGCGTACACGAAAAAGCTGACGATGCAGCAACATCGTCAGCCTGGTATTCATTTCCTCAATCGCTTAGTACCCGGACGAGGAAAGGGATTCTGCTTCTTCATTGATCTCCAAAACAAAATCATTCAAAAGTATGAAAAAAAGTCGACCACCCGTTGCATTTTTTGTGACCATGCTAAAGTTCTCCTGTTTCCATACATTCCTTGTAATGATCAGCTTAGGCGTAACCCTGGCTGAAAATGGCTATTCCCAGGAGACGTGTTCCAAAACCGTAACGCTGTCCATAAACAACCAGGATGTAAGGACGGCGCTGTCTGCACTCGAAAAAATGGCCCGGGTAAAATTCAGCTACGACCCGGCGATCGTACCCCGGAAACAAGTAAACCTTTCTGTCAAAGGCGAACCATTATCGGTTGCCCTCGAAAAGCTGTTGAATCCACTACGTTTAAGTTATACCGTTACCGGTAAATACATTATTTTGATGAAGCTTCCGGAGAATTCCGGAACAGGGGATTGGAACGCAGACATCCCGTTTGTGCCGCCATTGCGGGAACTTAAGGGTAACGTTACCGATGAAAAGGGCGACGGGCTGCCGGGAGTCAACATCCTTATCAAAGGCACGCAGCGCGGGGTGATCACAGACGTCAATGGAGCATTTGCAATAGACATCCCGGATGAGAATGTGGTATTGGTGTTTTCGTTCGTGGGGTATCTTTCACAGGAACTGGCTGTGGGAAACAGGACGTCTTTGGAGGTGTTGCTACAGGTGGATGAAAAGAGCCTGGAGGAAGTGGTGGTGGTGGGGTATGGCACGCAATCCCGGGAAACAATAACCAGTGCTATTTCCAAATTGGATACCAGAGTACTTGAAAATGTTCCCTACGCCAACGCAGCCACCGCACTACAAGGCACGTTGGCCGGTGTGCGGGTGCAAACAACAACCGGACAACCAGGCGCAGCGCCTCGTGTCATTGTCAGAGGCGGAACATCTATCAATAACCCGGACGGGGCATCTCCGTTGTATATTATTGACGGAATTATCCGGAGTGATATGAACCATATCAATTCGGATGACATCGAATCGATGCAGGTATTAAAGGATGCCGCTTCTACTGCTATTTACGGAGCCAGAGCATCAAACGGGGTTGTGATCATTACTACGAAATCGGGAAAAGCCGGCAAAATGCAGGTTTCCTATAACTATAGCTTGATGACGTCGGAAGTTGGTCAGTTTTATGACCTGGTCTCGGCACGTGACTTTATCAAATTTTATAGACTGGGAGTCGCAGCATCTGCAGAAAAAACACCGGCACGGCTCAGCTTGTTAACCCAGGCAACCTCCGGTGGAACAGGGAATGATCTTAGTAACACGACCGGATATACCACCCAGTACCTTTCAGCCGCCAATGAGCATAAATTGAAAGAAGGCTGGGAGAGCATGCCGGATCCGTTGGACCCTTCCAAGACGATCATTTTTCAAGACACCGATTGGCAGAATATATTCTACAAAACCGGAATATCTCACAATCACACCTTATCCGCCTCTGGCGGGACGGAAAGGGCTACCTTCAACGTTGGTCTTGGTTTCTTTAAAAACCAGGGAACAGCGCTTGGCACAGATTATACGAGGCTATCGCTGAACTCAAACGGAGAACTGAAACTAAAGGAAAATCTGAAAGTATTCAGTCGTCTGATTTACTCGAAAACGTTCCAGAACGGTGTTGTTATGCCATTTGACCGCGATCGGGCGCAAACAGTAGCACCGACGGCCAAATACAGGTTCGAGGATGGATCACTTGCTCCGGGAGTCAACCGACGTGCACAAAATCCTGAATATGTGCTGAATTCTCAATCGAATAAGGACACGCAAGACAACTTAACCGTTGCGGTCGGATCTCGTTGGGACCTGTTGCCAGGACTCTCTTTCGAGCCACAAGTCTCTATATTCACTACAATAGCCGATTCCAGGTATTTTCAAAAGGCAGGTTACCTTGCCGGACCTGTTACGTTCAACGACACACGCAGTGCTTCGGCTTCTTATGCAAAGCTCATTCAGTACCAAACGGACGGTGTTCTGTCGTACAATACATCTTTCAAAAACCTGCATAATATCGATGCAAAACTTGGGGTTTCTTATTATCGCAGAGAACGAAGCGATCTGACCGCCAGCGGACAAGGGGCGGCCTCAGACTTAATCCCCACCCTTAACGCATCTTCTACAATGGTATCGATCACTGGAAGCGAATCTCATCAGGCGCTTCTGGGTTACTTTTCTCGCATTAACTATGATTACGACCAAAAATACCTGCTTTCGTTAAACGCGAGATATGACGGGGCTTCGAACTTGGGAGAAAGGCATAAATGGGGGCTCTTTCCGGGGGTATCAGTAGGGTGGAATATGCACAAGGAAGCGTTTTGGAGCGCCCTCCCCCGGCAAATAAGCCAGTTGAAAGTAAGAGGTAGCTACGGAATTAATGGTAATATCGGCGGGCTCGGTGATTACCAGGCACAGGGAGTCTACGGGGTTGGGTTACGATATGGAAATAATCCCGTTATCGCTAATACAACGTTGGCGAATTCAGAGCTTCAATGGGAACGGTCTAAAACCATTGATATAGGAGTGGATGCCGGCTTTTTTGGTAACAGGATCAACCTTTTGTTCGACCATTACAGGCGGGTAACCGATAATTTGCTGACCAGTTTGCCATTGCCTCACTCAACTGGTTTTGGAAGTATACTGACTAATCTGGGAAGCCTGGAAAATAAAGGCATAGAAATTGAATTAATGGCAAAAGTGTTCCAGGGAAATTCTGGGTTTCAATGGAATGTGTCGCTCAATGCGTCAAAGGTTAAAAGCAAAATACTTTCCCTCCCGCCCAACGGTGTTGAAAACAACAGAATTGGCGGATTCAATGTGTTCGATCCTGGCAAAGGAGACTACGCATGGCTAGGAGGGTTACAGGAAGGCGGAAGAATCGGCGACTTGTATGCCTATAAGCAGCTTGGCATTTATGCGACCGACGAAGCCGCTGCCGGAGCCCCTACGGATATGATCATACCGTTGGCAGATAAAACAAAATATGGGGGCGATGTGAACTGGATGGATGTAGACGGAAATGGAATTATTGATACCCGAGACCGGGTTTACGTAGGAAATACGTTCCCGCTATGGACGGGGGGGATTTCAAACTATTTAAGCTACAAAAATTTTAATCTGGCCGTACGATTGGACTACACGACAGGACATATCAAATACAACTGGTCGAGGGCATTTATGCTTTCCTACTACGGTACGCTCTCTTCTCTACCATCTGAGATACATGACTCGTGGCAAAATCAGGGAGACCAGACAGCTATTCCGCGATTCTTCTGGGCAGATCAAAACTCGCAAAGTAATATAGCCCGAAACGGAGATCAGCCCGATAGCGGAAACTCGCTGTTTTATGAGAAAGGCGACTATCTGGCCGTTAGAGAGGTGTCGTTATCTTACATCGTTTCCTCCCGAATATCCGGCAAGATGAAAATTAGCAACCTGACCTTTCATGTCACAGGAAATAACCTGCATTATTTTACAGGATATAAAGGTCTAAACCCGGAGGATGGAGGACAGGAGAGTGGGGGGTATCCGCTTCCGCGTAATATAATCATCGGCGCAAGAGTCACTTTCTAACCTGAAAATGAATTAATTATGAGACAATATATTAGAAAATATGTCGCTGTTCTTAGTGCTGTAGCAGCTGTATTCTCTTGTTCAGGTCCTCTGGATCTTGAGCCGGTGAGCAGCATTTCAAATGCCTCTTTCTGGAAAACAGAGAATGATGCAAACGGGGTATTGTTTGCGATGTATCAGCGCCTGAGACTCCAGTATGAAGGAAATTTCAATATGATGTTTTGGGGAGAGGGTAGAAGTGAGGCATTGGGAAATAATTTTGGTGCGAATGAGAATAGCATCTTCTGGGACAATCAGTTGAGTAAGAGTAATCCAGGTCCTACCTGGACGGGGTTATACACCATTATTCACCATGCCAATTTGATTCTGAAATATGTGCCAGGTATTGCATTTACTTCAGAAGCCAATAAAAACAACCTATTGGCGCAAGCTTACACTATGCGGGCTTTCCTGTACTATACCATGGTGAAAACCTGGGGAGATGTAATACTGCTGACCGAACCGACGGAAGGATTTACACCTGAATCAGTCCAGAAAGAAAGAACGGTGAAAGAGAAAGTTTTCGAGCAGATAAAGCAAGATCTTGATAACGCCATTAATCTTTTTCCGAACAATAATTTCCAGGCAGGTCGTTTCCTCTGGTCTTTACCTGCTGCCCTGACGCTAAAGGCAGATGTTTATTTATGGACCGGTAAACGGCTCAATGGTGGAAACGCCGACTTTACAGTAGCCCTTGATGCTCTGAACAAAGCTGAAAATAGTGACATAGCGCTCTTGTCTGATTTTGCAAGTGTTTTCGAATATGGCAATAAAGGAAACAAAGAAATTTTAATGGCCATCCGTTTTCAACAATTTGAATCCAGTGAAAATTGGGGAAGAGTAACCTATATGAATCCCGGACAGATTCGTCCTGATTTTGACGAAGAAACAACTGAGGCGATTGGCACGACCGGAACGGACGGAGGTAGATTTAGTATTTCTGAAATTACCCGCGCTCAGTTTACAGAAGAAGATCAGCGTAAAAAGGCAACATTTTACGAAGTATATACAACTGATACAGCCGGGAACCGACAGTTTTACACGGCGTTCTGTACCAAATTCAAGGGGTTTGTTAACGGCGGAGTAAGAGTGTATTTCGATGACATGGTTGTATATCGATACGCAGATCTGCTGTTGTTAAAAGCGGAGGCAAAAAATGCGCTGGGACAAGACCCTTCCGCCGAGATAAACAAAATCAGGGAGCGTGCCTATGGAAGCAACTCGCCCAATCATGTGTTTGTTGCAGGATCTAAAGAACAAAATGACGAGGCTATTCTCAAAGAAAGGCTTTTGGAATTCACGCTCGAAGGCAAGAGGTGGTGGGACCTTGTAAGATTCGGTAAAGCCTTTGACCTGGTACCTTCATTGCAAAACCGGAAAGAACAAGATCATTTATTGTTGTTTCCCATTTCAGAATCTACATTAAGCCTTGAGCATAAAGTGAAACAAAACCCTGGCTACGAATAGCGGTGCGGCTTACTTGATAGAAAGCTCTGAAGGGATTTCCGCCTCTTTTAGGGTTTTCTATTTTTCTTGCTAATGTTGTTTATACCCAACTATTTGGATAATGAAATATTCTTTCCCGGTCGTATTGCTGATCGCAGGCGTCAGTTTTTTTAATCTGCCAACTTTGAAAGCGCAGGTTGCTTCACTTACTGAAATGCCTCCTGACAAACCGTTCACATCCCCCTGGCGGGAAGCCTATTTTTCGGGAGAACCGTTACAAATTGGGAACCGTTTGCAGTTTTTTTTTGACGATTATATCGTTGAGGACAAATATGGTCTGAAGCAGGTGTTGGGGCCAGTCACAAAATATGAAGGCAATCCCGTGTTTGCCAGCGGTAAAGCCCCCTGGGTAAATGGAGATAGTATCAGCACCGGGGCGCTGACTCATGTAATTTATGATCCGCAGGAACAACTATTTAAGGGATGGTACCTGGCCTACCGACAGGAAGAGAGCCACAACTACTCAACGCTCTATGCTGAAAGTAAAGATGGTTTCACTTGGGAAAAGCCGGCTTTGGACTTCTTTCGTATGGATAATAAAAGGACAAACATCGTTATACATGACGATAACGAAACCGCCCTCCTGGAAGAGGTCAAGCTGGATACACTGGCTACTGATCCTAACCGGCGCTATATGGGTCTGGTCAAAATGGTTCCTCCTGGAGAGAAAACCCGGTGTATCGTATTGATGTATTCACCTGACGGCAAGAAGTGGACTTTGGCTCCTGATCCTATATTGTTCCATGGCGCGTCGGACGGTTCTTATTCACTCGTGAAAGATGAGCATCAAGACCGATGGATGTTATATCGGCGCCCTGCCACTAACGCGCTGATAAGAGCGGAAGAAGGGCTCTATAGCATCCATCCGATGAGACCCGAGAAAAAAGGCCTGAATATTAAACGTCGGTTCGGTGTAACAATCAGCAAGGATCTGAAAAACTGGACGTATCCGAGAGGGATACAGATGCTGGACGACACAGATGAAATCCAGAACATTCTGGGAAATAAAATGGATATTGATTGGGCAACGGTCACCCTTTATAAGGGAATGTTTATCGGGTTTTTACATCTGATGGATAACCTCGCCGTCAGCCGGCCCGAGAATAACCATCTCATGTGGAGTCGCGACGGTCTTCGATGGAACCGTCTGCCGGACAAACCTCATTTCATCGAAAACGGGAGTCCCGGAGAATGGGACGCCGGGTCGATACTTAGTATTTCCCCGGTACCGGATGGCGACAAAATACGCATTTATTACGCAGGCAATAATGTGCCACAGGCTGAAACAAGAATACCTCGTGCGTACAACACCGGTTTGGCCTTTATGGACAAAGACCGCTTTGTAGGTCTGCAGGCTGGTCCTGAAGGTGGTTATTTACTTACCAGAGAATTTATTTTAGAAGGAGATCAACTACTCATTAACTTTCGTTCTCAGGTAAAAACCCCTCCCGCACATTGGGGAGGTCAGATCAAAGCAGAAATAATACAAGCCCCGTCGGATCAGGTAGCGGCAACTCCAATCAGGGGGTTCTCATTAGCCGATTGTAATCCTGTCACTGTCAGAGAAGGTGATAACCATATGGTTACCTGGAAAAACGCTTCCGACTTATCTGCTTTGAAAGGGAAAAAGGTCTATATCCGATTCTACCTGCAGAATACTACACTCTACTCTTTTAAAATGGCTAACTGAAAAGTATTAACGCAATCATGAAAAAATATTTGATCCTTGCAGGTGGCCTGATTTTTATTTCTCTCCTTCAGGTACCTCGTCTTTTCGCACAGGACGAGGCGGTCTTTCCTGCCTGGAAGGCAGGATTGTTGGATATCCATCATATCAATACGGGAAGAGGAGTGGCTACTTTTTTTCTTTTGCCGGATGGTACAACCTTACTCATTGATGCCGGCGCTACTGAGAGGGCGCGGGACGCACGGCTAGCAGCTGCCAAACCGGATGATAGCCGATCGCCGGGCGATTGGATTACGCGCTATATTACGTATATGCATCTTCCCGGAAGCCGGCCTACTCTTGATTATCTGCTGCTAACTCATTTCGATACCGATCATATGGGAGGGCTTTACAAAGGTAATAGCCGGCATTTATCAGGTGACTTTGTGCTTACAGGCGTAACGGAAGTAGGTTCAAAGTTAAAAGTAGCTAAAATTATCGATCGTGGGTGGCCCGATTATGCGTGGCCGCGTCCACTCAAACAACCACACATCAACAATTATAAAAGGTTTCTGAAATGGCATATCGAACAAAATAAGGGGACGGTAGAACAATTGCAGGTTGGGCGTGAAAATCAGCTGGTCCTGATGCACGCACCAACACAGTATCCGCACTTTAAAATTAGAAATGTCGCTGCTAACGGAACCGTGTGGACGGGACGCGGGGTGGAGACAGCAAGTAATATTCCGGATATTGCATTGCTTAAACCCGAGGAATACCCAAGTGAAAACATGACTAGCATCGCTCTGAAACTAACCTATGGGAAATTTGACTACTTTATTGGAGGGGATATAACGGGCGTGCCTGTTGGCGGATGGCAGGATATTGAAACGCCTGTTGCCGATGCGGTTGGAAGAGTGGATGTGAATGTGGTGAACCATCACGGCTATTTTGATACCCAGAATGAATATTTCCTGAGAAAACTTCAGCCCCAGACACATATTATCCAGTCGTGGGCGGTTAGTCACCCGAGTCCGGGAACCTTGAACCGCTTACTTTCAACAAAACTGTATCCGGGTACCCGGCATGTTTTTGCAACGAATACGATGGAAACTACGAAAGTATTCATTGGTTCAGCAATCAATCAACTAAAAAGTCAACAAGGGCACATTGTCATCCGCGTAGATCCCGATGGGATAACGTATCGCGTCTACATTCTCGAAGACAATGATGAAACCTACAGGGTCAAAGCTGTTTTTGGCCCCTATACTGCTTTATAACCGTTGTTATTTATGAAAACTCCCGTTTGCTTGTTGCTGGCAATTCTCCTCTGTCCCCAATTGCTGCCCGTTTCGTATGCCCAAACTTCCGATACACTTTCGTTTCTGCATATTACTGATACCCATATAATTGATTTGTCCGGTTATCATACAGAAATTGCAGAACGTCGAAAACACTATGGACAAGGAGTCTCACCGTTTGTAGACTTCTTAACGCAAGCGCCCAAGCTACACGATGCTTCCTTTATCGCTCATACCGGGGATATGATTGATTTTTTTGAAGGAGAGACGCCTTCAGAAAGCATGCGGGCAGGCCAGATTGAGAGCTTCGCAAAATTGCTTGCTCACAGTAGTGTCCCGGTATATATGATATTGGGAAATCATGATATCAAAAGTAATTACAATAGTGCCGCACCAGACTATCACTCAAAGCCCTACTACGCATCAGACGAGCTGGCAAGGGCAACCTGGATACAAAATGTACAGTGCTTCAAAAGCGGTACGTATTACAGCCAGACGGTAAAGGTAGACACCGTGCACTATCGTCTTATTTTTTTGGATAACAGCTATTATAAGGATAAGAAGGATAGAAATTCCGGTGTGCCATTTGTCACGAATTTGCCGCAACTTTATTGGTTAGAAAGTCAACTATCGGAATCGAATACGGATGTCGAGATTATTTTTATGCATATGCCGCTGCCTTGGGGTAATCCGGCAGAGGCAGTCTCTCTTTTACCGGCTCCGGATTCAAGAACGTTCGATTTGTATAGTGTGCTGCAGCGCCATTCTTCGGTGCGTCTGATTCTGACAGGTCATGAGCATGAAAGTGCACTAAAAGACTTTCAAACAAGAAAAGGCAATAAAATCACCCAGTTGATGACCGGGGCTTTCGGTCGCGATCACACTAACTGGCGGCTAATCAGGCTTACGAAAGATGGGATACTGATCTCAGAAACAGGTAGTGCTAAAACTCAGAAAGTAATTTTGCTTCGGTGAAACTCTCGATCGTCATACCGTGATCGATTCTCTCATCCTTCCACAAATGCAATCAATAAGTAGCCCTGCCGCCGGATATATCGTAAATAAACCCGGTTGAAAAACTGTTTTCGGGAGATACAATAAAACTGGCCAGGGCGGCTACTTCTTCTACGGTGCCCAGCCGGCCCATCGGAATTTTGGCGGTCATGTACGCAAGCTGTTCCGGAGCCGTGTCTTCGTTCATGGCCGTTTTAATGACAGCCGGAGCCAGGCCATTAACCGTAATACCCTGCGTGGCGAACTCTTTCCCAAGCCCTTTGACCAGCCCGATTACCCCGGCCTTGGTGGCTGAATAGCCCGACATAAAGGGGTTGCCTTCCTTTCCGGCGATGGATGCGATCAGTAACATGCGGCCGTACTCCCGTTGCGCCATCTGTCTCAGGCCGTACTTAGCGATCAGAAAAGCACCCCGAAGGTTTACCTGGTAGATCCTGTCAAAATCGGCGGTGCTGTAATCAAGGATCGAGGTGCTGGTAGGACCTACAATGCCGGCAGAATTGATGACGATGTCCGTTTTTCCGAATTGCTCAGTTACGGTTTGAAACCCGCTTTTTACGGCTTCTTCATCGCTCACATCCACGGTGATACCCATGGCTTCGATACCGGAAGCCGTGAATTCCGCCACCGTCTGCCGCTGTTTTTGGGCGTCGATATCAAACAACACCACGGTTGCTCCTTCTTTTGCCAATCGGGAGGCGATGGCTTTGCCGAGACCATCGGCCCCGCCGGAAATCACTGCTACCTGGTCTTTAAATCTCGTTTTCAATTGCATGGGGATTAATGATTTACGATGTAGGGGTGACGGGTTACGATTGCGATCATGCTAAAACTCGACTCGTACGTGACCTGTGCCGCTAAAATTGGTGATCGTAATGGTTTCTGTTTTTGCATCATAGGTGCCGCCGGTTACTTTTTTAGGGTGCTTGTTTTCCGGGTGCGGCAGTCTTATCGTCACTATGCGGGGTTTTCTGTCGCCGGGGCACTCAACAGCCGCTTCTATATAGCCTTTGGCGACATTCGATTTTGCGGTTAGTTTGATTTTTCCGAAATAGCTGGCTGCACCGTCCAGCACGATTTCTTGGCCGTCTTCCATCCAGGTTCTTGGAATTGTTTTCAGGAAATTCAGCGAATTCCCGTCTTCCAGGTACAGCATCCAGCGTGTTTCCATTAAAAACCAGGCTTCTTCGTGCGTTTTGTGCTGGCTGACGCGGTACATGTGCTCCCAGAAGGTATAGGTCTCCCTGTCTGCATGCGCCGAAAAAGTATTGTAGTACGTATTTAGAAAGGGTTTTACCATCCCCAGCCTTGCCTGAAGCCAGTTGTGCCGGCTATAGTAAGGTTGGCTGAAGGCGGTATTTCCCTGGTAGAACAGCTCGCTGTGATAGTCCAGCAGCATTTTTGCCTCCGGAGATTCCGGTGCGATCACTTCGCAAAAGACGAGGTATAACGGGCCTAACATCGCATCCGCGGCGGTAAATGTTCCGTGTGACCAATAGGTTTCTTTTCTCTGAAACAACGCCCTTGGCCCGTCGGCCTCGGCCCATGGCGGCAGTGTCGGGACCCAGCGGCCATCTCCCAACGGTACGACCGGAGATAGCCCCAACAGAGTATGAACGGTGGTCAGAATATCCTGCTTCCATTCATCGGCCTCTTTCTGGATGCGGCTTGCGGTAGCCGGGTCGGTTTCTTTGAGTACTTCGGCAATTCTTGCCAAACCCAGATACGCATAGCCGTTTAACATGAATTGATGATAGTGATCTTCAGGGTCGGCCACTTTGCCATCGATCATACCATAGCCTCTGCCTTTTAATGCTTCTCTCTTGTTATTAGTCCGCCATTGGATCAGGTAATCACATGATTTCAGGATTTTTTCCTTCGAGCTATTCAGCCAATCGGTGTCGCCCGTATACCGGATGTATTCCCCCATTGACCACAACGCCGCCCCGGTTTCGACGGTATATCCTTCATAGTTTTGGATATACCCGTTGCTCAATTGCGTCTCCAGGAAATAATTCAATGCCCTTTTTGCCAGATCGTGCCAGCCCATTGACAAATAAAACTGGATAATGGGGGAGCTTTCGGTTCCGATCGGGGTGTATACGCCGATGTTGGCCGACACGGTACCTTTTGGTTCCTGACCAAATGAGATCAGGTCGAGGTGCAGCAACCCTGCCTGCAGCATTTCTTCGACACGTTTTTCGGGAAGTCGGATAGTTCCGGCCGTAGCCAGTTTTTCTTTCCAGTACAGTCGGGCTTCTGCGAGTCGCTGCTCAAATGACTGTTTTGTTAATTCGGCAGCTTTACTAGCCGGCATAGGCGTGTGCGGCATAAAAATATCATATTCCGCTTTTTCGCCCGGTTGTAGTAAAATCGAAATTTCTTCGTTGTTCAGTGCTTTTCCGTTTAACCGGGAGATACAAAAGACCCGGTCGGTAGTGTAAGAAGAGAACCCGGTTTCGGAATCATATTGATGTATTTTTTGGTACCACCAGCCCGTTCCCGGCCTGGGGGTTTTGATCCAGGCATACCGGGGCACCGCACCTTTGTTTTCGATAGTGGTGCGTGCGTATAATACCACGTCGTCTTCGAAATCATATGCCGTTTTCATTCTTTCTTCCACTTCCTTCATATGCTCTTCCTTGTAGGTCCTGCCGTGACTGTGCTTGTCTGCAACCACATAATGTGTCCCTTTATTGTTGGAGGCATTTAAAGGAGTTTTTGCAAAAGACACAAATGAAATCGTATGATACAGGACATCGTCATCCAGCAGCTCGGAATGATAAACGGGTAGGGCCCCTTCATCCAGTCTTCGGGTAATATTGTTTTTCACCCCGACGCCTCTTCCCAAGGTATAGATATAGGCGTTTTGTTCTTTTTCAGGATGTTTGATGTAACTGGAAGCATATTTAGGTCGTATGATTTTACCTTCCTGCGCCATGTCTTCCAGTTCTTCTGAGATTTCGAACATCCGCATATCCCGGCTGATGCCGAGCCAGATCGGCACACTCATTTTCCTGTTTGTGGGTGCCACAGCAGCGAATGAGGTTTCTTTCTCCTTTTCAATTTGTTGTATTTTGGTGCGCGTTTTACGCAACAGGATATCCCTTTCGACTTCTGTGTAAGACCGATTATCGGCCGCTGCCAATACCGCCACGCCATAATCTGAAATGAGAATGGGATAGTCGTTACTGACATCCCGAAGGAAAAACGAAAACGAATTCCGGGGAGTTTTTACAGAAATGAGCGTAGGTTCCGGGCCGGGCTCCAGGTTGTAAGCCGCTATTGAAATGGTTAGTCTTGCCCTGTCGGAAGCGGCAATTTGAAAGGTATTTCCTTTTGCCTTCCCTTTCAGCACTTCAACATTCCCGATAACACCATTGGTAACTCCTATTTCTCCCTGGACATTGCCTGCTTTCCATTCGATGTGAAATTTTAGCGGAGCTTGCCCATAGGAGGAAAAAACTGCATAAATGATTGCCAGCGCGGTGGCTACGATGCGGAGAGGTGTCAGCATTATAAGCGTTTCGATGTTGATTGGTAAGATTTTTATAGGCACTAATCTTCATAAGCAACAAACTCGTACGTTGCTTCTTCGCCGCTAACGGTGAATTTGAGAAAGCCTCTCGGTCCGTGTCGGTTGCCCTTCCAGGAGGGACGCCCGGCTACAGCGCCGCCGGTGATAAAACGTGTTTTCCCTTCGATGTTCAGGTCTTCAAACCAATGAAGATGCCCCTGAAGAACGAATTTAAGCTTATGTTCTTTGAAGGCGGCGAGTACCTCATTGCGGTTCCGGATAGCAGGACCGGTCGGGTAGCCTCCGGAAGGTGGATAAATATCCGTAAAGGCAGAAACAAGCGGAATGTGTGCCGTCAGGATGATCGGCATGGTGGCGGGTGTGCGGGAAAGCACCTCTTTGAGCCAGTTTAGTTGTTGCTGGTCTACGTTTCCGATGTAGCGATAGTTTTCGACATCCAATACATTCAGTACGATGAATTGCCAGCCTTTATGTTGGAAAGCGTAATACGGGTCGCCGAAATAGCGCTTGAACATTCCATCCTTATAGTCGGCGTGGGTGCTGTCTTCCGGACTAACGTCGTAGATGGCAAAAAGCTCGTGATTCCCGACTGTATTGTATACGGGCTTACCGAAACGTTTGCTTTGCCGGGCATAAAAATGGAAAAGGCTGTCACTTTTAGCCTGGTTTCCGCGCATTACGTCATATACCTGATCGCCGCCGGACAGGACAAAGTCCGGGTTGATTCTCTTTACCCGCTTTACCACTTTATCGAAAGCATTGCCGGCGACCGAATCCGGACGGAGGTGAATGTCTGTCAGAAAAACGAAGGTGAACTCTTTCTTTTGTTTTTGAGCTTTTGAGTCCAAATGGACCCCCAGTAGCAGAAGGCAGAGTAAAAAAATGCGCGATTCTAGTGCAATTCGCATGGTACAAGAGAATGTTTTAGAATAATGTGCAAGGTACTAAAGACAGGGGGAAATCCGGTTAGCGGGAGATTGCAGGGCCTCCTTTATTAAATTTTGTCTGTATAGCGATGCTATTTTCCGCTGCGGATGAACTTGATTTTCAACAGGGAAAAGAGTGTCATTTTGAGCAATATCCAACCATGCCGGAACCGGGAGATGTTGGTTTCTCCATAGGTCCTGGCCCGGTATCTGATCGGAATTTCCACTATTTTCAATTGTAATTTAGAGGCGCCGAATAGCAGGTCAAAATCGCCGAAAGGATCGAAGTTGCCAAAGTAGTGCCGGTTTTTACTGATTTTCTGATAGTTTTCCGCACTGATCACTTTTGTGCCGCAAAGCGTGTCTTTGAGGGGTTGTCCGAGTATCCAGGAAAACGCCAGACTGAAAAACTTGTTGCCAATAAGGTTCAGAGAGCGCATGGCTTCATTTTCCATAGGATATACCAGCCTGGTTCCGTTGATGAATTCCCCTTTTCCGGAAGCGATGGCGTTATAAAACTTGGAGAGGTCTTCAGGTGGAACGGTCATATCGGCATCGAGTATCATGAGAATATCGCAGCTCGCCATTTCGAAACCCTTTCTCACTGCGTCACCTTTCCCTTTCCCGTCTTGTTGTACCCATTTAATGTCGCGGCTACCCAGGTATTGGGGGGCTATGCGCTGAATTTCCGCCCAGGTATCGTCTGTTGAATTTCCTTCGACAAACAGGATTTCTGTATGGCTTCCCATTTTGGGAGTTCTCAGAATCAGCGATTCGATGTTGCCTTTTTCGTTACGTGCCGGGATAATCACGCTCACTGTTTTTTTCGCAATCCGGGTGTGGTGTTCAGGAAGCTTTCTTGCCGTCATAAAATTAAGCAATCCTAGTCTGTTGATGAGAGGAAGCGGGCCGATAAACGTATTGAGCAAGTTGGAGAGAAGTGGTATGTAAAGCGGGGCGATCAGGTGTTTTGATTGTGATACCGTTTCGAATCCTGCAAGTCCCAGGAGGTTGATAATGTCATTTTTGTCAAGCCAGTTTTGTCTTTTTTGCGGCATCTTCAGGCCAATGGCTTCGGCAAGACTGAGGAGAGGATACCAGAGGAAATTTACAGTTGTGATCAGGAGTCTGGTGTTGGCATCGCAATTGGCTCCGATCCGATCGAATACCTTCTGTACATCCTGGAAACTTCCGATGCTATCGCTGACCAGAACAAAGTCAAAAACGCCCTCCACTTCGTAATCTTCCAGTTCTGAAAGGTAGTAGGTGTAAGCCGGCCGATGTGCCCTTGCGTAGTCTAATTGTGAAACAGAGTTAGTCACGCCGACGCCCAGCCGTGGATGAAGCGCTTCAAGCAGATACCCGGTGTTGCTTCCAATTTGTAAGATGGAGGCATTTTCGGGAATGAAGTACTTCAGGTAGGTGACCAGGTACCGATAATAATAGGTGTTGCGCCTGATCCACTTTTCTCTTTCTATTCCAGTGATTTCATTAATTGGCTTTCCCATAATACGTTAATCCATAGATGAATTTGTTCTCCTTTGTATAGTTTGTAATTGGTTTCGGGGATTTTATCGTTAAAGAATATCGGCTCCTGTGCGTTTTGATCGCCAACATAAAGTATCGGCTGTCCGAGAAGCCACTCCTGACGTTCGGGACGCGTGCCGTACGATTTTTGAAAAATGGAGAGGTATTTTTCAGGGGCGACTACCTCTGCTCCTCTTGGTAGCGCTGCGGCGATTTTTTTGAGCAGGCGGCGATCCGGATCGTTGTACGGATCCTCCCGTGAGGGAGATAGTACATAGTAGAGCAGCTTTCCGAGGTCTTTTCGGGTGTCCATAAACGACCAACTGTGAAACACCAGGAAAGCGCTGAGAGTAACCTGGAGAATAGTACTCCATAAGCTGTAGGAAAGCGAAACCGGTTTATCGGACGGGGCAATCCGGATGATAAGATAAATGAAACTGCTAAAGAAAAATGCCAGCACGCTTCCGGCCCTGGTCGGGTAGGGTAACCCGCCGTCAAAATCGGGAAAATAAAGGAGCCCTTCGACAAAAAATGCCGCTCCGAGCACCAACAGGTAAAATGCCAGAAAAAAAATCAGCAAGTTGCCGCCATAGCGTTTTTTCAGAATAGGGATGAACGGAAGAACCAGGATCACGAAAAACAGGATGAGCGACAGCACGAACTTGATCAGGTAATTGATCAGCTCGATTGGCTGGACACTCATCAGAACCCGCAATGCCGTCATGAGCCGGCTGGGTCCGGCATTTTTAAAGGACAGCAAAGCCATTCCTGCAAAAAATACAACGACCGACCCCAACACAGTTAAGAGCGTGCGTTTGGAAAGCAGTATACTTCGGGCAGAGGCAGCGGGCTTTTCAAGAACGGAGTCAGTGATTGATGCAAACAGCAGCAGTCCACCTAACAGAATGGGGGCAGATTCTTTGACCGTTGCCGTTAAGAGAAGGAAGACGGATGCCGGAATCCATTTTTTTTTTGCCAGGAAGAAGGCGGAAAGGCCCATGAGCGGTACGTAATATTGCTCCGGGTGCCAGCCAAATACATCGACAAAAACCAGATAGGCGATAGGGCCTAATCCCATGAGTACCAGTGAAATCCAGACAGCGTGTTTGCTGCGCCACGTAATGATTGTTTGTCCTAGCCGGTAGAAGAGGAACCCGGTCAAAAGGAGGTATGTCAAAAACAGACCGTATATGCCGGTAAGCCAGGTGACGGGCCCCAGTAAGAGAACAAAAAAATAGTTATGTAGGCTGTCGTGATGGCCATAATAAGTATCATACAAAAGGGGTCTGCCTTCCAGCCATCCTTTACTTAACTGTAGTGCAATATGAGCATCAGCGAAGCTCTGGTGGGGGGATTCGAGTTGCAGCGACTTGAGTCCGAATCCTATCGCCAAAATCAAAAATGGGACTATTGCCAATAGTCCGTCTTTTTTGCCCAATGTAACTTCACGGTTTTTTTTCACAGTTGAGGGGACATCTGTTAAAAAAAGACAACTTATCTGCAACTATGCAAATTTTTTGCTATTGAATAAGCAGTAGTAGTGGCATTAGAAATGCGTCTCAATGTAGTAAAAAAAAATGTTGGTAAGGGTCAAATAGAACGAAAATTCTTTCCTACCTGGAAATCAACTATCCATTGAGCATCTCCCCAATACTTTTGGAAGAAGGTTTTGGCGCATTCGCATTGACAACCTTCCCCGACTTATCAATGAGCATGTACCGGGGTATTGTATTAATTTTATGTTCCATTACGAATTCTGATTTTTCCGCACCGACTATTTTGTAACTATCAGCATTATCGTGCGGCAGGTAGATCTGATCGGCGTAAGCGCGATGTTCCACATCTGTCAGCAATTTGGAAGCAATTGCCTTATACAACAAATTGTACATTATTTCGCATCGGGCGGGTTCTTTCAATGTTTTGGCCAGCTCCCACCGGTTTGGGATGTTCTCCAGGTAATTAATGCCGGTGATAAAACATGACGCTGGTACCAGTTGCTTCGGCAGCAATGGTATATACCTCTCCTGCCCGCATAAAGGTAATTCCAGCCTCGGTAATATTGTCCTGAAACGTTGTAAATACGGGGAAAGACTGGGTTTCCCGGCTTACTGTAAGGGTAACATTTCCTTTGCTGCCGGCAAAAGACGGCGCCAGGTACAGGAAACCTGCGATCGTAAAAAGGAGCTTTATGAGCATATATTCTTCAATTATAAGTTATCCTGAACAAGATCAGCGGTCCTCTGATTCTCGTACAGTGATGCGGATCATTGGATTATATTGTCTGAAAAAGAGGGATTCTCTCAAATTACTCCTGGCATTGATCGATTGCTCCCATGAAAACCATGATTTTTTATTGTATCGCTGAAAAGTGATATTCTCATTGAATTCTAACGTTAAGCCGATTGAATTGGTAGCATTAATAGCTGTTTCGTTTACATACGAAGCCCACTCCAGCGCCAGAAAGCAACCGTTTTCCGGGAATGCTATGGCCGAATCATATACTCTTATCGTGTTCCACCCCTTTTTTACCGTTTTTTTGCCGGTAAAGTTTTCGCTTACCAGCCGGTCTCCCGGAACTCCCCTGTTATTGGTATAGAAGGCTATCGTTGGCTTGTCGCTGTATTTATTTACGTTACTCATATAGTAGGGCATCTCTCAAAACTAGAAATAGTGTTATTTTGGTTGAAAATGATTATTTT
>JBEBSD010000017.1:0-87957 GCA_040394475.1 Telluribacter humicola
AGCCTCAATTTGCCCCTTTTTATGTTAGAAAATAGCCAAACTAGAGTGGTCTGTGTCTTCACAGACCATCCCATTACCAGCCGGAACGCCGGATCGCCGGACCGTCGGGAAGCGGCGTGTGAAGACACTGTCTACGGGCGCAAGCCGGAGGTATACATAATCACAGGCAAGCCCGGCGAAAAAAAATAGTCCCCCCAATGCAACTTTTTGCCCCAAAAGCCAATCTGTATAGTTGAACCCCATCGTAAAACTTCAGTGCCGGGCACCGGTGAAGCAGACCCGAATTGACCGTTCACGAAAAAAATGTTAAAAAAACTAAAAAACAAGGTACTTGGTATTGCATAATACTCAGCAAAACATATATCTTTGTATATCTAAAAACCAAACTTATCCGCTAACTACCAAAAACCATGAGAACCTTAAAGATTTTCGCCGTGCTGGCTTTATTCAGCCTGACCCAGGCCGGAGCGACAGGTTTCACCCATAATATGTTTGCTGCCCAGAAAATGCTGAAAGCAAAAAAAGAAGCTGTTACTACCGTAAAACCTTCAAAAACTCCCTACAGGAGTGTCAAAGTACAGCCGTCGCCGGAACTTTCCTATTCGGAAGAATTGCGAGTGGAGACGAAAAACCAGGTACTTTCCGACAAACTGGCTACGACGCTCTCACAGTTCGTGACCGGTTGGGTAGTACAGGTGTTACGTGCAGGTGTGTCCAATTAATGTCAATCCCAGGCCGGCTTCCATTTGATCTTTTTACGATGGTCTCTGGTTCTGACATGAAACAGCGATACTCCCAGATACGCATACGTAGCGCGTGTATCCCCCTTCCCGATCAGCCCTAAAAAGTTACTGACTCCTGCCTGTACCGGCCCTACCCTTCCGGACACTCCCACTGCTACCTGTTTCTTTCCTTCAATAAAAGCAATCGGAAAAGCATAATCCGCATCTTCATATTCCCATCTCGGTGTTATCGTAAAATGCCCCGGTTGTCGTATGTCCAGTAAATTGCCCCGCTCCTTGTAGAGTGACCGCGATCCGGCTATGTTGATAAAGAAAGATTTAACCAGCTGCACATCTGCTTCCCAGTGATACATTCCCGGAAGACGTCCTTTCCCGGTAAAATCGCCGTCCGACGCTCCTTCCAGTAACATGCGCATGCCCTCGGGGCCATAGTCAGCGATTGTTTCCATTTCCCGCTGTCCCATCACCCACTGATCCGCTTCTCCGGAAAAGCGTTCGGAAGATCGGGTCCGGTAGCGCAGCTGCCCCATGTCATTAACCGATCCCGCCAAACGCAACACATACCCTGGTCGCTGGTCACCAGGGTCGCTCCGATACCAGTGGGAACCTATTTCGTAAGTGAACCCGATATCCACCGCCCACCCTTGTCCATAGTTGCCGGCCTTCAGCAATTCCGGAAAAGTGGCGGAGCCCACCGGGCGGGTGAACCCTGCCTCGTATCGGAAATTGTTCAGGGTTACCTCATTCTCACCCCCTCCCACAGGTCCGTACGAATAATTTTCTACATGCCCCTTTATAAAACTCGTCCGGCCTCCCCAAAGCTGCTTGACCGTTAACCCCGTCTTAACCTTATGCTCCTTTCTATTCACCAGCTGGACACCGTACGAGGCCGCCATTTCGGAAAAACTATGCTGTTTCAGATAGAAATCTCCCCATTCACCACCTCCGGGACCTTCCTTAGGGGTATCGAGCCGTTTGGTATACAACATTTTCATCTCCGCAGGAATGCCCTCTCCCTGCACAAATCCGCGGGACCTGAACTGTAACGCTACGCCATGGTGCTTCGCCACCGTGAGCATCAGAGACGGCCACCTTACATCACTTACCAAATGAATCCGGTCCGGATTTGTGATAGACCCCATGGTTCGCGACCTCCCGTACAGCTCCTTGCTTGACTTGGAGGCAAGGGCCGGATACAGTACCGAGTTGCGTCCCAGGTATAAAAAATACCGGTTGTTGATGGAGCTGTTAATAGTGGCAAGGTTGAATTGCCATTTATACGGTGACCCGCCCAATACGGAGGGATTGTAAGTAGCGCGGTAAAGTCCGCCGTAATTGCTCGCCCGCAACCCGCTGAGATCCTGTGCCTGCAAACAGGTGAATGTCATGAACAGGCAACAGCCCAAAGTGAATTTTATCATTCCCGTTTTTTTTCAATTACCTCAAGGTTTCCGCCCTTATTATAAGCAATCACCTCTTCCGAAACCAGCTCCTCCAGCGTAGCGATAAAAACGGCAGGTTCTCTGTCACGAAAAACCAGCTGCAGCTGCACCGGCGATACACTTCCCTGCGCACTGAGGTAGTTGCAGATTTCCTGGCGGAGCGCTGTCTCCCCGGTCACCCTTTTATTACGCCGGAGGCAATGATCGCAGATTCCGCAATACCCCCCATCCGGCTCGTCAAAATACTGTAACAGCAAAATAGAACGACATTGCACCGGATGTTCTGCATAGTGAACGACTGCTTTGATTTTAACCGTATCCCTTTCTTCCTTTTTTTTAATTGCTGCTTCTTCCAGCGGAAGCTTGGGTGCGTCGTAGCGCGGAGTCAGGAAGAGAATGCCGGGTTTGTCTGTTTTCATTTCATATTCAACGATATTGCGCTCCTTCAAAAACTGCAGCAGCGTGCCTGCTTCCGCGGCGGTTGTATGCAGCAACTTCCCCAATGCCGCCTCGGAAACCGGCATAAAATTCAGGAAGACTTCCCCTCCCAGCAGCCGGAGCAGGAGCTTCACTACCTTGTCATAGGTGGGATAGCGCAGCTGAAAATCATACAATTCCCGTTTATCCACCACGAAGCGGAGACGCGACGACTGCTTTACGGCTTCATTCAGTTGAATAAATCCTTCCTGTTCCAGGAGTTTCAGCGCATAGAATGTTTCGCCGACGGGAAGCTTATACACCTCTGTAAACCGGTTGATGTCGAAATCCCCCCCGGACAGCAGCCCGCTGCCGACCGGTATCCGGAAATAATTGGCAAGCGACTGATAGACCCGCCGCAGCAGTTCGAATGCGGGATACTTCTTACGTATTCCTGCCTCCAGTTCTTCGATGTCCTTCTCATTGTACAACGCCACTGCAAACGACTTTTCGCCGTCACGCCCGGCTCTGCCCGCTTCCTGGTAATACGCTTCCAGGCTTTCCGGCAAATCCCAGTGAATGACTGTCCGTACATCCGGTTTGTCAATCCCCATCCCGAAGGCATTGGTCGCCACTACTACCCGGATACGATTTTGTATCCATGCCTGCTGCCGTTCCTCCCGCTCTTTCAGTGTCAGTCCCGCATGATAACCGGCGGCCGCGATCCCTCTCTTCAGCAGCCAGTCTGCCACCTGGTGGGTCCTTTTCCGGGTGCGGACGTACACAATTGCAGTACCGGGCACATTCGAGAGTACCCTGAGCAATTGCTGCTCCTTATCCGCTGTTTTAAAGACCGAATAGGAAAGATTGCTTCTGGCAAACGTACGCCTGAAGACCTTTGCCTGCTTCATTCCCAGCTTATCGATGATATCGCGCTGTACTGTTCCCGTTGCAGAGGCGGTCAGCGCCATTACCGGACATCCCGGAAGGAGCTCCCGGAAAGCAGGGATCTGCAGGTAGGCAGGCCGGAAATCGTATCCCCATTGAGACACACAGTGCGCTTCATCGACCACCAGCAAACCTACCTGCATCAACTTTGTACGGGCGATCATCAGGTCGGTCTGCAGCCTTTCGGGCGACACGTACAAAAACGCCGTATTCCCGTGTATGCAATTATCCAGGGCGACATCAATTTCCCGGGCGCTCATCCCGGAATAAATCGCCGCTGCCGGGATCTTCCGCCGCTTCAACTGATCGACCTGGTCTTTCATCAGCGCAATCAGCGGCGTAACCACAATACAAACCTTCCCCTGCTGCAGTGCCGGAACCTGAAAACAAACGGACTTTCCGCCGCCGGTAGGCAACAACACCAATGTGTCCTGTCCGGCCAGCACCGACCGGATCGCGTCCTCCTGGGCCGGCCGGAAGGACGAATACCCCCAATACTGCCTTAATATTTCCTGAATCTCTGCCATCTGAAACAAAACGCTATCGGTATTTGATCCGAATGCATTACTTTTAGGGGAGGTCCTGTCTGTTCGTTTGTGCTACAACCCCATGAAACCATTGCGCTGCCTGTTCTTATTGTTCCCACTCTTTTTAACGATTGGCTGCGCTTCCTCCAAATATATTCAATCGGAGCTACAAAAAACCGAAAAACAGCGACAGGATCATATCGGGTTTCTTCTTTACGATCCCAAAACTCAAAAAAAACTGGTTGCATGGCAGGATGACCGGTATTTCAATCCCGCTTCCAACACCAAAATTTACACGTTATACGCGAGTCTGAAAGCCCTGAAAGACTCCCTTCCCGGGCTGCAGTACCAGCTTCTCCGTGATACGCTATACATCCGGGGAACGGGCGACCCTTCTCTGTTCCATCCGGATCTGCCCGCCAGTGCCGTAGCTGCTTTCCTGGCAACCACCCCCTACCCCATCGTGTATGCAGGCAATCATTTTACCGACCGGCGAAATGGCCCGGGCTGGGCCTGGGACGACTATAATGACTATTATCAAACCGAAAAATCAGCTTTGCCTGTGTACGGCAATATTGTCCGTTTCAGCCGCGACAGCGCCAATGGGTTGCGGGCGTCCCCCGCATTCTGGCAATCCGCTTTACAGCCCGGCGCTCATCCGGGTATTTACCGGGAGATTCACCGGAACATATTTCATTACCCGGAAAATAACCCTCCGGCACGCGACATTCCGGTTATTGTCTCCGACTCGCTTACGCTCCGGTTGCTCGGCTATGCGTTAGGCAAAACCATCGGCTACACTCCCAACCGGTTAACGGGCCCGGTGGTCACACAATACAGCCTGCCCGCCGACACCGTTTACCGGCGCATGATGTACAAAAGCGACAACATGCTGGCCGAACACCTGCTTTACCTCTATGCATCCGTCAACGGACTGGAACTTAATTCCCGGGCAGCGATCGCACATGCGCTCGCACATCATTTTCAGGGTATGCCCGACACGCTGGTCTGGAAGGACGGATCCGGCTTATCGCGTTATAATCTTTTCACGCCCCGCACCACCGTGGCAGTGCTCGAACGATTGCTTGAAACGGTCCCGGAAAAGCGGCTGCTCAGCTATTTCCCCACAGTGGGAAGCACGGTTTTTAAGGAAAGAAAGCCGCGTATTTATGCAAAGAGCGGCAGTTTCAGCAACAATTATACGCTTAGCGGCTACCTCTACACGCGCAAAGGAAGGTTATTGGTATTCAGTTATATGAACAATCATTTCATCCGGCCAATGTCCGAAATCCGGCAGGATACCGAGAAACTACTCTTGAAAATTTACGAAAAATACTGAGGAGGTTTAATTGACTTCGGTCTCCGCCGTGGTCTCCCCCTGTGCCCGGATGTCCTTGCTATAGTCGTAGAGCAACTTTCCTTTATCATCCCATTCTTTCACCACAAACGGTTCGAACTCCTCGTCCCAGCAGGACCTTGGGTATTGTATTTCTTTTTTTCGCTGGCCACGGTACTGATAATACTCAAACCAGCGGCCAATTTTGGCACCTCGTTCATAACGGCCCACCTCCATCAGCTGCCCGCCGTCATAATAGGCCAGGTATTCTCCTTCCACCATTCCCAGTTGCACCGGGACTATCTCCTTGATTTTCGTGTGTGCCGAGTCGTAAAAGGTAATACGGGAATCGGCCGGGAATCCATTTTCCCACAACGACTTGTCCAGCAAGCTGTATTTCGAATCATATTTCACCCAGCGGCCGTCGATAGCCCCTTTAAAGTAGAAGCCTTCTTCTACCAGATTACCCGCTACATACCGCTTATAAGGACCATGGAGCGGCAGCGCCGCCTCCTTATCGCGGATAACAGACGAGCTCAGTACCTTCTTTTTCAGATCATACCAGCGGGTTTGCGGACCTCTGACATACGGGTCGATCGGTTCGTAGGCTTTCAGCACGTGAAATACCTCTATATTCGCCCGGTCGCCGCTACCGTATTTGACCGAGCGTTCCTCCATGAGGATTCCTTTGTATTGTACCTTTGCTAACCTGGCAGCCTTCTTTTTTTTCTTCCGCTCGGAGCGCCGGTTTTTATACTCGGTCACCTTTAAGCCCAGATCCGGGATGGTTTCCCCAAAAAGAGACGACAGGGTTTCGGTTGTTTTTTTCCCGCCGGGAAGCCCGACATTCAGCCTGGGCGCTCCCTCGACCGCAACCCCCACTCCACCCAATTTTTGCTGAAGCGAATCGGCGCTCGACATCACCTTAGCGGCTGTCCCTTCCTGAGAAAATCCCGGGAAAGCAACCCAAAGCAATAAACCTCCGAGAAAGATGCTATTTCTTACCATGTACCTGAAACCAATTCCTCGTTATAAAACGTTACTTTTGCAACGCATATTGCGATTCTGTCTTCTTAGTAGCTGCAAAGATAACCTTTTAGTTAAATTGGAAAAAAACGCACGTATTTATATTGCCGGTCACCGTGGGATGGTGGGCTCTGCAATCTACCGGAAATTAAGCAGTGAAGGGTTTCAAAACCTCATTGTCCGTACCTCCGGCGAACTCGATTTACGTAATCAGTACGCTGTAGATACCTTTTTTGATCAGGAACAACCCGAATTTGTATTCCTGGCGGCGGCAAAAGTAGGCGGCATTGTAGCGAACAATACTTACCGTGCCGATTTTTTGCTGGACAATCTTCAGATACAGAATAATGTGATCAGCAACGCCCACCGGACCGGGGTTAAGAAGCTGCTGTTTTTAGGCTCTTCCTGTATTTACCCTAAACTGGCGCCGCAGCCCTTAAAGGAGTCCTACCTGCTTACGGGCCTGCTGGAACCGACCAACGAGCCTTATGCCATTGCCAAAATTGCCGGGATCAAACTTTGTGAAGCGTTCCGCAGCCAGTATGGCTGCAATTTCATTTCGGCAATGCCTACCAATCTCTACGGCCCCAACGATAATTATGACCTTACCACTTCCCATGTATTGCCTGCGATGATCCGGAAATTCCATGAAGCCAGGGTGAGCCAGACGCCCTTTGTGGAACTGTGGGGAACCGGCTCTCCCCTGCGCGAATTTTTACATGCGGACGACCTGGCGGCTGCCTGTTATTTTCTCATGCAGCACTACGATGATGCCGAATTTGTCAACATCGGTATAGGAGAAGATATCTCTATCCGCGCCTTGGCCGAACTCATCCGGTCGGTGACTGGTTACGAAGGGGAATTGCGGTGGAATACGGACAAACCGGATGGTACCCCCCGAAAATTAATGGACGTCGGCAAGCTGCACCAACTCGGCTGGCAGCACACCATTGCGCTGGAAGATGGCATCGAAGCCACGTATGCCGACTTCCTGTCACGGCAAGCGGATTACGCGGTTTGACAACCTGACTACTTTCGACACAATTATCATAGGTAAAATACATGTTTCGCCTATGATAATTCTAAAAATCTTTTTATTATCCCAAATTAGTTGTAATAAAATTGGGAATTCTCTCTAGTTTTGCAGAAAAGTTCAGTAACCAAAATTATTAGAAGGATAATAGCATGTCCACGTTGATGAAACTAGATCAAATTGACAGGAAGGTATTGGAAATACTTCAGTCAAACGCTAAGATTACCAATGCCCAGCTTTCCAAAGAAATTGGTTTGTCTCCGGCACCCACCCTCGAACGGGTTAAAAAACTGGAACTGAGTGGTATTATAAAAAGCTACCATGCGCAGCTTGATCCTGAAAAAATTGGTTTAGGAGTGACTACCTTTGTACAGGTCTCGCTGGTCGGGCATCGGAAAATGCTCACCGAAACGTTCGTAAAAAAGATCCAGGAAATACCGGAAGTAATCGAATGTCATCACATTACGGGAACAGGTGATTTTCTTTTAAAAGTAATTTCAAAAGATATCAGTACTTATCAAAAATTGATGCTTGAAAAAGTGAATGAAATTGAAGAGGTGGCCAACACCCAATCGATGGTTATCCTCTCTACTTTTAAGGACAGCAAAACCTTGCCGATTCCCTGAAAAATAAAACTCATAACAGAAAAAGGCTGCCCTGAAAGGCAGCCTTTTTCTGTTATGAGGAATCGGGTCTGCAAGCGGTGGCGACCCTTTCAATGCCTGTCCGACGGACTGCCGGTTGCGTAATGGTTACCGGGCTACACCTACATCTCGGTTCAGGTAGCACGCGACCAGGCACCGACGCGTACCTCTTTGAAAGAAAACGCAGCGGAGAAAATGACTACCACTTCATCGAACGCATCGCCGCTCCCGCCACCAGCTGCGTCGATCATACATTGGCCGCCGCCGAAAACGCGACCTACCGTTTACGAGCGGTCAGCGACAGCAGTGAGTCGGCCGGTTACGGAGTCGTGGAAATAGCCATCGAACCTGTCGTATTGGGAAACAGCGCCACGGAACAGCCCGCTATACTGCTGTACCCGAACCCCGTGCAGCAGCGACGGGTGACCGTCCGTTTTAACGAAGCCCTGACCGGCACCCTTGAACTGCTCCGGACGGACGGGAAGCCTGTCATGGTCACCCAACTGGACCACTTGTCGGAAACGGTTCTGGAGCGGCCGCCTCTCCCGGCAGGTTCCTACCTGCTCCGGGTTATTTCCAGGGACAACGTCAGTATTAAAAAGCTTCTTTCAGAATAGCCCGGATGTTTTGTCGCAGCCGGCATTTTAATTCTTTTTGGGAGAAGCCTTGCGTTGTTCCCGACGGCCTTTTTTCAGCTTTTCAACGGCCTCTTTCGCCTCCTTATACTGGCTGCTTTTTTTTGAAGCATGGTCCAATGCCTTCCGGTAATAACCGACCGCTGCCTCGGGGTCCTTTTCCTGCTCGGCAATTTTCCCCAACCCGATCAGAGAAGAAATGTAGTATCCGGAATCGGTGGCCTTTGTCTGCAAGGCAAAATCAACCGCCTGTTGGTAATGGTGTTTGGCCTGAGACCAGTCTTTCAGGTAGTTATACTGATAATACGCCAGTATGTAAGCCGCATTTCGCCCGCTCACCGCTTCATAACCGGTTTTCCCCCGGGCGATTTTCTCCAGGATACTTTGCGCCGAGGCCGAAGCCTCCGCCATGCGGCTGGTTACAAAAGCCGTCCGGCAGTAGTAGCGTTCGAAATACGCGTTATCCGGATACGTTTTCCACATGTATTTTGCCAGCTCGTACGCCTTCCCATACTCTGCCTCCATGCTATAAATCTGGAGCAGGAAATAACGGGCCTCCGTTCGTGTATAAAAGGCATTGGTAGCGACTTCTTCCAATTGCCTGATCCCGGTGGATTTGTCGCCTTTCGGAAAAAAAGCCAAGATCGGTTTAAGCAGCGGATACTCGCCGGGGATCCATTGGGCGTAGTAGTTGTATACCCCGTCCCCGAACAACAGCTCGGGGCTCAGCTCCCCTTTCCCTTTACAGCGTTCCAGGTATTTCAGTGCATTTTTACCCGCGAAAGTCGCCTTGGTCCAGTTTTTGCGTTCCGAGTAAAGCCGGCCCTTAAACGCGTAGGATGCCGCCAGGAAAAAGGCCGGTTCCACCTTATTTTCTTTTTGGCTATATAATTTTTCTCCAAGGGCAATCGCCGAATCCAGGTGCATGAGCATTTTGGAATCGTAAGTAGTCACATCGGTATTCGGCACAATTTTCCACCATTCCGCCAGGGCCAGTAAAAAATGCGGCATCGGATGATGGGGAAAACGGTACTTCAGCCAGCGGATCTCGCTGTCTGCCTCGGGAAACCTAAAGTTGTACAAAAGATTAATAGCCGCCGTCGACTCGATTTCTACGCTCGGATTTTTCAGAATCATATCGTAGTTTTTGTCCAGTTCAGCAGACGAGTACAACTGCCCCCAACCGATCAACGGTGCGACCACCAGGTATACCGGCACATAAACCCTGCGCCAAAGCCTATTATTTCTCATGTCAAACACTAAAACAGCTACCTCCTACTAACGCCGCATTCCAAAATTCCGTTTCTCTTCCTGCTTTTTTTCTTTAATCCTGTAACTTGCGTTCCCGACAACGTCCCCGACAGCGCTCATGAACCCCTAGTATCCGGAATCCATGTCTTTCAAAACAACCATTGAGGTACACGGCGAAGCTTTCGACCTCCTGATCAGTCCTGCAGCCATCGCGGAGCGGGTCAAAACCCTTTCGCAGGCGATCAACCATGAATACCGGGACCGGCAGCCGGTCTTTCTGGTGGTGCTGAACGGTGCCTTCATGTTTGCTGCCGATTTGCTCAAATGTATTGATGTTTCCTGTGAAATCTCCTTTATCAAACTGGCATCTTATGAGCAGAAGGCCTCTACCGGAAGCATTAAAGAGATTATCGGGCTCACGGAAGATCTGAGCAATCGTCATGTAGTAATTGTTGAAGACATCGTGGACACCGGGCTCACCATCCATCAGCTCATCCGTCAGCTGCAGCAACGGAACGTCGCTTCTCTTAAAATAGCGACCCTGCTCTATAAGCCCGAGGCAATGCAAGTCCCCGTCCCCCTCGACTACACCGGATTTGCAATCCCAAACCGCTTTGTAATCGGCTATGGGCTCGATTACAACGGCCAGGCCCGGAATATTGACGGCATCTATGTTTTAGCCGAGGTCCCGGAACCATGAGATTTCTGCCGGACCGCTCTTTACTTGGTTACAAGGCAGCCCGGAAGGCCGGCCTTCCGACTTTTTTTACCCAACTAATCCATCGTCATGCGTATACAATTTTTTGGCGCCGCACGTGCCGTAACCGGCAGCAAACACCTTATCACTACCGATAACGACAAACGCATTCTGCTCGACTGCGGCCTTTTTCAGGGCATACAATCCGATGAACCGAACCAGGAGTTTGGCTTTCATGCTGCAGACATCGACTACGTGATCCTGTCGCATGCGCACATTGATCACTCCGGTCTGCTGCCGAGGCTGGTCAGGCAAGGCTACCGGGGACCCATCTATGCCACCGAAGCCACGGTTTCCCTCTGCCGGATCATGCTCCTGGACAGCGCCTATATACAAGAAAAAGACATTGCCCGGCTCAACGAGAAACGCCGCAAGCAAGGCCGTCCGGAACTCGAAATGCTCTATTCCGCTGCGGATGCCGAACGCACCATGACCTTGTTCAGACCCATCCCGTACGGTACGGAGACCTCTCTCGATCAGGATAACATTACTTTTCATTTTACCGATGCGGGCCACTTGCTGGGCAGTGCAGCCATTCACCTCAATATTGCCGACCAGGGCTCCTTTGTCCGTCTGACCTTCACAGGAGATATCGGAAGACCGGAAGACAATATTCTGCGTTCACCCGAGCCCTTTCCTCAGGCCGATTACATTATCTGTGAATCTACCTACGGCGACCGGCTGCACCCCGAGATTCCCGATGTGTTGTCGCACCTGGAACAAATCGTCCGGGATACCTGTATTCTGAAACGGGGAAAGCTCATTATTCCCGCATTTGCAGTCGACCGGACCCAGGAACTGATTTATGTCCTGGACCGGCTTTCCTCGGAGGGGCGGCTTCCCCGGATCCCGGTTTATATCGACAGTCCGCTGGCGGTAAAAGCCACCGGCATCATGAAAGCCCACGACGAATGTTTCAATCCCGAAATTCTCGACTATATCGAACGGGACGGTGATGCCTTTGCATTTCCTTACCTCCACTACATTTCAGATGTCAATGCCTCCAAAGCCCTGAACAGCAAACAAGAGCCCTGCATTATTATTTCTGCCTCCGGGATGGCCGAAGCCGGGCGGATCAAACACCATTTACTGAACAACCTGGAAGACGAGCGGAATACTGTACTGATGGTAGGCTATGCCGCTCCCCACACACTTGCAGGTGCGCTGCGAAGAGGCGAAAGAGAGGTGAAGATATTCGGCGGCGTATGCCAGGTGCGGGCAGACATCGCGGTTATGGATGCCTTTTCAGGTCATGGAGACTACAAAGAAATGTTGGATTATCTTTCCTGCCAGGACCCTTCCCGGGTAAAGCGGGTTTTTCTGGTTCACGGCGAATACGAAAGCCAGATTGCCTTTAAAATCAGACTTCAGCAAGCCGGGTTCAGCGATGTCCGGATTCCCTTTCAGAACGAATCGGTCGTACTGGAAACAACCGCCTGATCCGCCGCAACAGGCATTACCAGGACATCCGGAAGCCTACGCCATGCACATTGTCAATGCGGATAGACTCCCCGGGAGCAGACAGGTATTTACGGAGCCTTGATATAAAGACATCGAGGCTCCTTCCCATATAATAATCGTCGTCGCCCCAGATCGCTTTCAGCAGTTCCTCCCGGCGTACCACTTCATTCCGGTGGGATGCAAAGTATTTCAGCACTTCCCCTTCCCGGAAGGTCAGTGTCTGTTCCTGCCCGTTTAGCTTAAGGGATAACTTCTGAAAATCAAACCGGTAATTTCCAATTACAAAGCAACCATCGTTTTTCGCCTCGGCCGGATCCTTTTTACTTCTTCTGAGAAATACCTCCATCCGCAATATCAGCTCCTGAATACTGAACGGCTTCGTAACATAGTCGTCCCCTCCCAGTTGAAGACCCTGTATTTTGTCATTCTGCATCGACCGCGCCGTCAGGAAAAGAATCGGCACCTCGGTATCCGTTTCCCGGATTTTACGGGCCAGTGTAAACCCGTCTATTTCCGGCAGCATAATGTCCAGGATACATAAATCAAACGCCCGGGAGGCAAATATTTCCAATGCCGACTTACCGTCTTCGCAGTGTACAATCTCGTATCCTTCCAATTCCAGGTTATCTTTGGTAGCAAACGCCAGGTTCGGGTCATCCTCTACATACAAGACGACGGGTTTGGAAGCATTCTTGTTGGTCATAGTGCCGGCATTTGGATGGTTAATCGGGTATCGCGGTTGTAAGCGGGGCCAATATACGGAATTCGCTGCCCTTTCCGGGTTGGCTGGCCAGCTCCAGTTTCCACAGGTGGGTCCTGATGATCTCCTTTACATAGCTGAGCCCGATCCCAAACCCCTTGGCGTTGTGGACATCGCCTGAAGGGATCCTGTAGAATTTTTCAAAAATACGCTTCTGGTAGGCCTCGGGGATGCCTACTCCCTTGTCCGAAACCGTTATTACCAGTTTTTTTCCCAGGTTTTTCGTGGCTATCATTACCTCCGGATTTTTCCCCGAGTACTTCAACGCATTATCGACCAGGTTGCCAATCAGTCCTATAAACTGATGCCGATCCGCCCTGACCACTGCTTGTGTGGCTTCCAGTTTCCGGCTGACCTGACCGTTGTATTTCTGCAAGACTGTTTCGATCACCTGGTGAGCATCGACCGGCTGGAATTCAAGCTCCAGGCGGTTGCTTTCCGCTCGTGCAGTGGTCAATACCATTTCTACCTGGCGCTGCAACCGTCCTATTTCTTCTTTGACAATCTGCGCATACCGCTGATACCGTTCCGGCTGCCCGGTGATCGCCGCCGAATTCAAGACATCCGAGGCAATCCGTATCGACGAAATCGGGGTTTGCAGTTCGTGCGTCATATTGTTGATAAAATCGCGCTGGACATCCGAAAGCTGCTTCTGCCGCAGGATCACAAACAAGGCGAAGGCAAAGAATCCCAACGCCACCAGAATCAGGACAGACGACCACATCCAACCCTGAAACTCCCATGGAAACAGTGTCGACCGGGACGGGAACCGCACCCCGAAATAATAGGGATACTTATCTGTTTTAACCCAATTGGCCGTTTGGGCGGGTGTCTTATCGTGGTTACGGGTGCTGAGCGACATGCCATACTGCATCCGGTTCGTATTGCAGTCGTAGATCCCCACCTCAAAATCAGCAATCAGGTTATGCTTGTTAAACGACTCTTTCAGAAAATGCTCCAGGATATCCGGCTGGGTCCTGGCGTTGGTATTGACCAGGAAATAATCAGGCGACAGCTGCTCCACCGGGTTGGTAAAAAGCATGACATTACTGACATTGGCCAGTTCCTCTGCCACCTCCTGCAGCGCAACATGCGCCTGCAGGCTGAACTGCCTGTTCCGGATATCCAGGATCTTGTTGACCCAGTAAATCTGGGTCATCACCACTCCTATAATGGAAAGGGCGGAAAACATTACCAGCCACCGGATTGTTCTACTGGACATTTCAAATCAGTTAATAGCCACTTGTTTCCTCAATAATTCTTCAAATTTCCGTTTTCCCGGTCTACTTTTCAAGACATTAACAGCTTATTAACAAACGTTTGAGGTTTATTAACACCTCTCCAGACCTGAAACCGCTAAGTTTGCAATGTAAACAACCAGTACCGTTTACACTTTTCAAACTAAAACAACCATGAAAAAGTATATTGTCATTTTATTTCTGTTAGCTGTGAGCACTGTTGCCTTGACTGCCGTAAAATTTGCGGCAGCAAGTTTTAAATGGGTTGAAACTGTTCATGATTTCGGTAAAATTCCTCAGAATCAACCCGTTACCGTTAAATTTGAATTTACAAACAGCGGCAATGAACCCTTGATCATTAAAAATGCCAAAGGTTCCTGCGGTTGTACCGGCGTCGAACACCCCAAAGAGCCGATCCAGCCAGGTAAATCCGGAGACATCAAAGCGACTTTTAACGCTGCGGCAGCCGGACCCTTTACCAAAACTGTTACCGTAGAATCAAATGCAACGGAAGGATTAACTGTACTAACCTTTAAAGGCGAAGTAGTAAAATAACCCTAATGTTTACACTATTTCGAAAAAACGGGCAATTTTTGTCCGTTTTTTTTATTTTCAATATAACACAGAGAGAAAAAAAAGATAGGCATACAGCACCGGGTATCCGTTTTGCAAAGCTGATCGAAGAAACCGCCCATTGCCCGTTCCCCGTTCCCCATTGCCCCAACTCCCCTCCCTACACCTCCTTCTGTGGCAAAATTTGTTATCTTCGTACTCCATCAGTGGTTTTTAAGATGCAACATGAGATCTGTACTTATAATAGAAGACGATAAACGGATTGCTCAAAATATTTCCAGGGGCCTGAATGCAGAAGGCCTGTATACCGAGATCGCCTTTAACGGCATCATTGGGAAGCAGCTCGCACTCGAAAAAACATTTGATCTGGTATTGCTGGACATCAACCTCCCCGGGTTGAAAGGACTTGAAGTATGCCGGCAGATTCGGCTCTACAAACCTCTCCTGCCCGTTATTATGCTCACTGCTTACGGGGAGATCGAAGATAAAGTAGAAGGCCTGGCAATGGGAGCGGACGACTACATTGTCAAACCTTTCGATTTCCGGGAGCTGACAGCCCGCATTTTTGCGGCGCTGCGTCGCACTTGCCTTCAGGATACGCCGGTTAAAAACGAGGTACTTACCATCGGCGGGCTGGAACTGAATGTCACGACCAAACGCGTGACGCGCAACAGCAAATCGATCGAACTGACCGCCAGAGAATTCGCGCTGCTGGAATACCTGATGCGGAACGAAGGAAAAGTAGTTTCAAAAATGGACCTGGCCGAAAACGTCTGGCACCTGAGTTTCGATCCCGGCACCAATGTGGTAGAGGTGTATATCAACTACCTCCGACGTAAAATTGATAAAGATTTCGAACCGAAGATGATCCATACCCGGCCCGGACTCGGGTATGTACTCCACCCTTCGCATTAACCGGCAATGGCTTGAAAATACGCAACAGAATCGCCATTCAGTTTACGCTCATTGTCGCCACGATACTGATCGTGTTCTCCGGACTGGTATACACCGTTTCTTCGGACTTCCGGGAAGAAGAGTTTTACGACCGCCTTAAAAACAAGGCGCGCACGACCTGCCAGTTTTTGGTCAAAGTCCAGGAAATCGATGCGACACTCCTGAAAATCATTGACAGTAACACCTTAACCACGCTTAATGACGAACGCATCGTGGTTTTCAATCAGCACAATGAGATCATCTACACGACTGCCGACCAACCCTCCATCAACTATGATCATAATTTACTGAACAAGATCAGAGGATTAAAAGAGCTGGAAACCTACCAGGGAAAGGATCAGGTACTGGGGTTGCTTTACGAAGAAGGAAATGAGCCGCTGATCGTACTGGCCGCAGCGTATGACCAGTTTGGCCACAACAAACTGCTAAACCTCCGGAACACCCTTGCCTGGAGCCTTTTAATCGGCATGGGGATGACCATTCTGCTCAGTGTCTATTTCGCCGGAAACGCTTTAAAACCTATAGCAGACATCAACGGGCAGGTCACCACTATTACGGCGCTCAATTTAAAACACCGCCTGCAGGAGGCCAATTCTCCTGATGAAATCGGACAATTGGCTACCAATTTTAATATTGTCCTGGAAAAACTGGAGCTGGCATTCGACCAGCAGCGGAGTTTCGTCTACCATGCCTCCCATGAGTTGCGAACGCCACTGGCAGCACTTAAATCCGAGATACAGCTGGCCCAGCATCAGCTGAAAGACCAGCCGGATATTAGAGAAGTACTGTTCAACCTTTCTACCGATATTGAAAGACTGATTGGAATTACCAACAGCCTGCTCTTTCTGGCCCGGTCGTTTGAGGACCTCGGCCGCCTCCAGATGAAACCCGTCCGGATCGATGAGCTGGTATTTCTGGCCAGGGAAGAGCTTTATACCACGCACCCGGAATACACGATTGCGATCGATTATTCGAACCTGCCGGAGAGCGAGAACCATACGCTGATCCAAGGCAATGAGGCGCTCCTGAAACGCGTGTTTCTGAACCTGTTCGACAATGCCTGCAAGTATTCTCCCGACCGGTCGGCCCGTGTGCTTATCACTACCGATACTGCTTTTTGTGCGATTTCCGTATCGGATACCGGCATTGGCATCGCGCCGGACGACTTACCCCATATCTTCGAACCTTTCTACCGCACACCCAATGCTTCCGACTACAGCGGGTATGGAATCGGACTGTCCGTGTGCCATCGTATCACAGAAGCCCATAACGGCCGGATCTATGTGACCAGCGCCCCTGACGAGGGCAGCACCTTCCGGTTAAAACTCCCTCATATTTAGCCTGTTTCCCGTATTAATCCTATTATTTTACCACTTTTGACATTCTAATATATTTCTAATCCAAATCTACTCTTTATGGCTGCCGAAATGGATAAATTTGACCTGTGCAATTTTGCAAAAACAAGGTTGTACATCGTCACTAAATAAAGTGGTTGAAAAAGTCGTGTTATTTATGAAGAAAGCCGGGTTCCTTTGGAGTCCGGCTTTTTTGGGCACTTCCCTCCTCCCGGCAGCGGTGAACGGCAGCATAAATCCATGTATCCCTGTAAATCAGCTATAGGAAAACCTATATTTCCGGATATTCTTGTCAAGAATTATCCGCTAATGCATTAATTTTAAAAGGTTTATATGCTCGAATATGAAAAATCACCCCTTGCTCATCTGCTTTTATTTCCTTTGCCTCCAAGTAAACGGACAAGGATCCGATTCGCCGGCAACTGCCCTGGGAAGAATGTCCGATACCGACACCAGCAAAGTAAACGCCCTTAACGAGGCTGGCAAGTCCTATTGGATGGGGGGAGATGATTCCCTGGCCGTTATGCATTTACACGAGGCCATCCGCCTGGCCCGGCAGCTCCACTTTTACCAGGGAGAGGCCAGGGCCCGGCTGCAATTGGCGCGGATTGAGCTGGACTACCTGTCCGATGTTAAAACGCTTCACAACCACCTTGATTCGGTCGTAATCCTGGCCAAATTAGCCGACGATAAATTACTGGAAGGGTTGGCCATTTTCAGACGGGCACAAGCCTATGGTTCGGGCTTCCTGGAGCACGAGGAGAAAACAAGGCCGCTCTATGAGGAAGCCCGAAAAATCTTTGTCGAACTGGGAAATAAAAACTGGGAGGGATCGGTTTATACTCAACTCGCAGAATTTGCGGGGAATGAGGGAAACTATGCGGAAGCCATTGACCTGCTCCTGAAAGCGCGTAAATTACAGGAGGCGTCCGGTGAAGCCGGGGCGTTGCGGGCTACCTTGCCTAATCTCGGGGTCATGTATGTACAGATGGGCATGTTCAGAGAGGCGCTCCAGTGTTTCGATGATGCCGAAAAAACAGCTATTGCCCTGAACGATGATCGCGTAAGGGCCTTTTTGTACAGTCAGCGCTCCGAAATCTACAAAAAACAGGATGAGCCGCAAGCAGCGCTCCAGGCATTGAAAAAGGGGATAGCGCTTTATGAGTCTTCCGGAGGCGGGTATTATTTACCGGGCAACTATGCCCGGCTCGGCGATATCTATCTTTCCCTGGACAGTGTCGAAAAAGCGCTCCATTATAGCTTGCTGGCCGATAACCTCTACAAAAGCCAGGTAGATGCCGAGGAAGCGCTGCTGCACCCGTCCCAGATCATGCTGGGGAAGGTCTATCTGAAGAAAGGCGACCTGAACCGGGTGATCGCTTACGCAACTGAGGGCCTTAATTGGGCTTCCTCTTCCGATCCTGTGCTGCTGCTGGAAGCCGCCGAATATCATCACCAGCTATCCGAAGCGTATGAAAGGACCGGTCGCCTGAAAGATGCCCTGTACCATCACAAGCACTTCAAATCGATGTCAGATACGCTTCTCAATGCCCAATCCCTACAAAAATCTACCATTTCTTCTCTTACGTATGACTTTGAGAAAAAGCAGCAGACCGACAAGCTGCGGATACAGGAACTTGAAAATGAAAAGCTCCTCCAGTCGCGGAACATCCTGATCGGTCTTCTGTTGCTCGGGGTGCTGGTCAGTTTGTATGCGCTGTGGTCCAATCGCCGGTTGCGTACGAAGAACCAGGAGCTGTTCCACAAAAACCAGGAAATTGAAAAAGCGTTGCATAAAGGTCAGAAAATAGAACGGAAACGGGTCGCTTCAGAATTGCACGACAACCTGAATACTAAACTGGCGGCCATCCGGTGGCACCTGGAATCGATGCAGACGGAGGGATTCAACGCCTTCAATACCCGGATACATTCGCGCCTGGTCGAAATGACCAACGATGTCTATAAAGACGTCCGGCTGATTTCTCACAACATGCTCCCTACCGAGCTGGAAACCGACGGGCTGCCTGCCGCCCTACAGAAGCTGGTCAGCAAATTCGAGGATAACACGGTCGACTTTCAGCTGGTGGTCCGCAACATCAACTCCCGTTTTCCCACGGAAACGGAACATCAACTCTATAATATCGCATTGGAGCTGGTCAATAATGTCATCAAACATGCACAGGCCACCACTCTCCGGATAAGCCTTGACCGCGACAACAGCGATGTCACGCTTTCAGTTATCGACAACGGTGTGGGAATGCCCGTGACCACCCTTTCCGACGGGATGGGCATGCGTAACATTATCAACAGGGCTGAGTCGTTGCAGGGAAGTGCAACCATTGAAAACCTTACCTCCGGGGGGACCCGGGTATCCGTCACAATTCCGCTGTGATCAGATCAGCTTGTGCCTCATGGCGTATTTAATGATTCCGATCGCATTTTTAACCCCCAGTTTACGGAGGATATTATGCCGGTGGGTTTCCACGGTCCCTACGCTGACAAACAGGTGTTCCGCGATCTCGGATGTCGACATTTCCTGGGCAATCAGTTTGATTACTTCCAGTTCCCGGGTGGTAACCGCCGCCGGCTTTGCATCCGCCTCTTCCACCGCACCGGGATGGCTGACAAGCTTAAACATGACCGACTCGCTGAAAAATTTTTCGCCGCCGGCCACTGTGATGATCGCCTTTTCCAGTTCCTTTTTCCCTGCCGTTTTCATCACATACCCCGACACCCCGGCCTGAAAAGCCTCTCTTACGGTTTCCACATCTTCCGAAACCGTGAGCATCAGGATTTTGACGTGGGGGAAATCACTCCGTACCCGCAGCGCCAGATCCGTCCCGGTCAGGAAAGGCATCGACATATCTGTAAGCAATACGTTTACATCATGAACTTCTATAAAATCGGAGACTTTACGACTATCGTTAAGCGCTCCGACTACTTCAATATTGGTCATGGAAGCGATGAGCAGCGACAGACTGTCCAGAACAATCTGATGGTCATCACACAGCAGTACACGTATAGGCATAAGACTAGCAACCCGGCGGCAGTTAATGCAAAGTATTGTCAGCACTGAGAACAATTGGTACAAATATATAATTTTCCTGGTCAAATCTTATTTTTTATCCCGTACAGGCAGCGATGCGCCCGACTGTTTCGTATTATTTTTCTGCGCCCGGCTAAAAAACACCATTTTTAAACGAAGATTGTTATCGTTATTCTTTATAATATGCCTTATTTTGCACTTTGGATTTCAGAAACCGCCGGTAACCTGGGTGACCGGCGGCTGATCTAGTTTGTATAACCAATTTATTAAAAGGAATAGATGAACGCACAACCAGCTACTTTGTTCGATAAAGTGTGGGATGCCCACGTGGTCCGGGACATTCCGGGCGGGCCGGATGTATTTTTTATTGACCGTCATTTTATTCATGAAGTGACAAGTCCGGTCGCTTTTCTCGGGCTGGAGAACAGGGGATTAGGAGTCATGTACCCCGACAGAACTTTTGCTACTGCCGACCATAATACGCCGACGATCAACCAGCACCTTCCGGTGAATGATCCGTTGTCGGCAAAGCAATTGAAAGCGCTTGAACTGAATAGTGCCCGATACGGGATTTCGCACTGGGGCCTCGGGCATGCCCGGAACGGTATTGTGCACGTTATCGGGCCGGAAAACGGGATCACACTACCCGGAATGACAATTGTCTGCGGCGATTCCCATACATCAACCCATGGGGCCTTCGGGGCCATCGCTTTCGGGATCGGGACTTCTGAAGTTGAGATGGTGCTGTCTTCCCAGTGCATCATGCAGCCCAAGCCCAAGAAAATGCGGATCACCGTTAACGGAACGTTGGCAAAGGGCGTCACTCCCAAGGATGCCATCCTCTACATTATCTCGCAGCTGTCTGCTTCCGGGGCGACAGGTTATTTTGTCGAATACGCCGGGCAGGTTTTTGAGGAAATGTCAATGGAGGGCCGCATGACGGTTTGTAACATGAGCATTGAGATGGGGGCCCGCGGCGGAATGATCGCACCGGATCAACGTACATTTGATTATATAGAGGGCCGTGAACATGCGCCTAAAGGAGATGCGTGGGACAAAGCGCTGGCTTACTGGAAAACACTGAAGACCGATGAGGGCGCCGTTTTTGATCAGGAATATGTGTATGATGCGGCCGATATCGAGCCGATGATTACCTACGGTACCAACCCGGGTATGGGACAAGGTATTTCCAAGAGAATCCCGGTTGCCGCTGATGTAGAGGGTGGCGAGGCTACTTATGCCAAAGCGCTGAAATATATGGGCTTTTCGGAAAACGACTCTATGCTGGGCAAAAAAGTGGATTACGTGTTTGTAGGAAGCTGTACCAACGGGCGTATCGAAGATTTCCGGGCCTTTGCGTCACTTATTAAAGGTCGTAAAAAAGCCGATAATGTAGTCGCCTGGATTGTACCCGGCTCCCATATTGTGGAAAAACAAATCCATGACGAAGGTATCTACGACATCCTTATCGAGGCCGGCTTTGAACTCCGGCAGCCTGGCTGCTCTGCCTGTCTGGCAATGAACGACGATAAGATCCCGGCAGGAAAATATGCGGTAAGTACTTCCAACCGTAACTTCGAAGGCCGTCAGGGCCCCGGGGCGCGCACCTTGCTGGCCAGCCCGCTGGTTGCCGCTGCCGCAGCCGTGACCGGTGTCGTCACCGATCCCAGAGAACTATTATAACACAAGACCAACCCATTGACAATGGCTTACGATAAGTTCACCCTATTGAAAAGTACGGCAGTCCCGCTGCCCATCGAAAACGTCGATACTGACCAGATTATCCCGGCCCGGTTCCTGAAAGCGACCGAGCGTACGGGCTTTGGAGACAACCTTTTCCGCGACTGGCGCTACCATAATGACAACAGCCCGAAAGAAGATTTCATCCTGAATAACCCTATCTATTCCGGCAGGATTCTGGTGGGTGGGCGTAATTTCGGCAGCGGGTCCAGTCGTGAGCATGCAGCCTGGGCAATCTACGACTACGGTTTCCGCTGCGTGGTTTCCAGTTTTTTTGCGGATATCTTTAAAAACAACTCTCTGAACGTGGGGATTCTCCCGGTCCAGATCAGTCCGGAATTCCTGGATAAAATCTTTATGGCCATCGAAGCTGACCCCACTGCGGAACTGGAAGTCGATTTACCGGAACAGACCATCACCATCGTTCCGACCGGGGAAAAGGAATCCTTTGCTATCAACTCCTATAAGAAGCACAATCTTATGAATGGTTTCGACGACATCGACTATCTCCAGGCAATGAAAGAAGAAATCAGCACATTTGAAAAGGCGCTGATCTATTAACTATCAGCCCCACCCTCCCGCGAATCATTCTGCCGCTTACCGGATAGCGTAATTATGTCATCAAGATATATTGAAATTATGGATACGACACTCCGCGATGGTGAACAAACCAGCGGAGTGTCTTTCTCAGCAAAGGAAAAACTGACCCTGGCTCAGATTCTTTTACAGGAAGTCCATGTCGACCGTATTGAAATTGCCTCTGCCCGTGTGTCGGAAGGAGAGTTTCAGGCGGTAAAAATAATTACCGACTGGGCCCGGCAGCATGGCTTTCTGGACCGCGTCGAGGTCCTGACCTTTGTAGACGGTGAAGCCTCGGTCAACTGGATGCTGGAGGCCGGGGCGAAAGTAATGAACCTCCTCTCCAAAGGGTCTCTGAACCACCTGATCTATCAGCTGAAAAAAAGTCCGGAACAGCATTTTGACGAAATCGGGAAGGTGATTGAACGTGCCCGGGAAAACGGCATCGATTGTAATATCTACCTCGAAGACTGGAGTAACGGTATGCGTAACTCTCCGCAGTATGTTTTTCAGTCACTGGATTTCCTGACAACCCTGCCGGTAAAACGTATCCTGCTGCCCGACACCCTGGGAGTGCTTACACCGTCAGAATCCTACAATTTTGTCCGTCAGATCATCACCCGTTACCCGGACCACCGGTTCGAATTTCACGGCCATAACGATTATGACCTGGGTATTGCCAATGCCATTGAGGCTGTCAGGGCGGGCGTACATGGCCTCCATCTGACGGTCAACGGGATGGGGGAACGTGCCGGGAACGCTCCATTGGCCAGTACGATCGCTGTTCTGAACGATTTTATGCCAGAAGTGAAAACATCGGTAGTCGAATCGTCGCTTTATACGATCAGTAAGCTGGTAGAAACATTTTCCGGAATTCGTATCCCGGCCAATAAACCGGTAGTCGGTGAAAATGTCTTTACCCAGACGGCCGGTATCCACGCTGACGGGGACAAGAAAAACAACCTCTATTTCAGCAAGCTGATGCCGGAACGCTTCGGACGCCAACGGATTTACGCCCTGGGAAAAACCTCCGGAAAAGCCAATATCGAAAACAACCTGAAAGAACTCGGGATTACCCTTCCGGAGGAAGATCTCAAGAAAGTAACGCTTCGTATAATTGAACTGGGCGACCGGAAAGAAATTGTTACACAAGAGGACTTGCCCTACATCATATCCGATGTGCTGAATAGTTTTGCTTTCGAAGAAAAGGTAGTCATCGAGAGCTATGTCCTTACCCATGCCAAAAACCTGAAACCTTCGGCAACCTTACAAGTACGGTTCGATAACAACGAGGTCATCGAAGAAAACGCTCAGGGCGACGGCCAATACGACGCTTTCATGAATGCTCTCAAAAAGATTTACAGCAGAAAGCAAATAAATCTCCCCATGCTGACCGACTATGCCGTGCGTATCCCTCCCGGGGGCAATACCGATGCCCTTTGCGAAACGGTCATTACCTGGAAAATAAACGAAAAAGAAATCAAAACCAGAGGGCTGGACTCTGACCAGACTGTTTCTGCCATTAAAGCGACTCAGAAAATGCTGAATATTATCTAAAATCCGGTTTCACGAATCGGTCAGACTTTCCAGAAATGCTACCAGTTGCTTTTGTTCGGATGGCGTGAGGTTTAGTTTATCAGCCGGCAGCGTTTGGTTCGGCACGTCCAGTCCCAGTCCGGCGCCGCCTCCTTCATTGTAAAATTCCAGCACTTCTTCCAGCGTACTGTAGGCGCCATTGTGCATGTAAGGGGCTGTCTTCCCCACATTACGGAGGGTCCCTGTCTTGAAAGCGTGTGTCCATTGGGGATACCGGCCATGCATATCACGCCCGGTATCCTCGTCTAAAACAGGCTGCTTCCAGTCAGGGTGGATAGTAACCCCCAGCACTTCTGCCTCTGTTTTACGGAAATCCGGGGGAACGGTCCCGTTAAATAAAGGAATAAAATGACAGGTACCACAGCGTCCTTTGTCCATAAACAGGTTAAATCCGCTCACCTGGTCCGCCGTAAGGGCGGCCGTATCCCCGCGCATAAAATGGTCGAAAGGAGCATCAAATGCTCCCAATGAACGTATGAAAACCGCAAGGGCATTCTGAATCGACAGCGGCTGAACCGAATCTTCCTCCGGATAGGCCTTCCTGAAAAGCTCGCGGTAACTGCTGTCCGAGTGGAGCAACCTTGCAATATCGGTAAGAGAACCATTCATTTCCTGCTCATTATGAATGACCGTAATCGCCTGATCCTCCAGTGAAGGCGCCCGCATATCGTAGAAAAGTGCCTGTTGCAATCCGGCATACAGAACCGTGGGCGCGTTCCTTTTAACCGATCCGCTATTCAATCCCTTACTGGTTTTCAGTCCATCGGTAAAGGCTCGTTGCGGCTGATGACAGGTCCCGCAGCTGGTCCGCCCGTCACCCGAAAGCATGCCCTCGTAGAACAATGCCCTGCCCAGCTCCCTGCGTGCCGCGGTGGCGGCAAACCGGGCATTGGTTACCAGGGCTTCCGGATCAAATGCATTTTTTTCAAACAATGTAGCGGCATCACCACGCAACAGCCCCCGGGCCCTGATGAAGGGAATTCCTGCCTGTTTTTGGCTTTCGTTCAGGGACACCGACACCGGGTTCACGTACTTCACAATAAAGGTCGCCCGATCAAAATCCATAAAGTTGCGATGCTGTTGCACGAACGCGATCGCAGCATCGATCCGGCTGTCTAGTACCGGGTAATTCGCGATGACCGGGCTGTATTCAGTCAGGTACACCTGTAACGACCGTAAAACCACTTCACTTTCTGCCAGCGCGTTTCCTGACAGGGGAGTGTCGAATCCCGACACTCCGAGGGTAATCAGCCGGAACACTCCCAATCGCAACGCATCAAACACATGAGAATCGGTTATTTCAATATCCTGCCACAGCATTTTGATCCGCCGGATGTTTACCAGCAGCTTCCGCACCTGCCGTATTAACTCCTGCCGTTCGACAGGAGCTTCCGTGAAGAGCAGCGCTTCAATGACCTGCAATCCGCCGGGTTCAAAAACCGCATTCTCTGCTTCCTCAATTTCATCCAACGGCGCACCGTTTACCACACGCACGGTTGTCGGGTTAAAATATGCTGCAAACGCCTCTGTTTTTTTATACTCCAGGCGCAGCGCCAGAAACTCCCGCTGCAGCTCCGGGAGGGCTGCATGACCGGTAACCGCTTCCAGAAACTGTTCATTCGTCCGGATCAATGCATCCAGGTCGGTGTCAAACCGGGAATAAACCCGTTCATGCGGCTTTTTTTCCAAGGTACAATCCGTGAGGAATACAAGCACCGGCAGCAGCACGAGGATTCGGAAGAAACGTAGATCAGCCATTAGAAACAGGGGGGTAAAGCAGCCGGAAAACCCTTCCGTCAGTAACCAAAAAGAATAGTTATCGGGGAATTCCGCTCACAATCACCGTTTGCCCTCCTTCCTGATTCGTCGTCAGACCGCTTCGATCGGCGTCCCTGAAACGCGGATCCTGCCAGGTATGGATGTGCAGGTTGATCAGGAAGGTTTCCGGGATACCTGTTTCTTCCGAAATATCGATCATGGCGCCATACTCCCAGCTGCTGAATTCGTAATTTTTTATCGTATTATATTTGTTATCAAATTCGGTATCATAGCGGTTGTGTTCCATCCGTAACATCGGCTTACACACTTTAGTCGCAATATTGTATTGCCAGATTGTCCCATCATGATCCGTATCCAGGTAATTCGAGTCCCCGTCTTCCTGTATATAAACAAAATTCCGGGTGGCACATATATTGTCCGGATTAACAATAAAGCTCCCCGGATCGTCGGCGCCGTCTACCGCCACTTCCAGCCTTCCCTTCAGCGGATCCGTCGCATCCAGCTGCAGATGATAGACCCTTCCCCACATAATTTTACCAGCCGGCGGACTTACCCGGTCTCCCTGGCTCACACCACTTGCGCTGAAATAGATGTCTCTTGCCGCACCATTCCCTCCTTTCACGTAATCAATATCCTCGACCCGTGTAAACTGTATCATCTTTTTCTCCACGGTCTGTGCCTGCAGCTCCTCACCCGTACTCGTTTTAACATTATCAAAAGGCACAAACTCCACGTCATACCATTGTCCCCTGACCATGCTGGTTTCAACGCTTTCCTGGTTAGTCCTTCTCAATCCATAGAGTTTGCCATTATTCAAATCGCCCACCACATCCGAAACATAGGCTACCAGCTGACCGTCGGGGTGATCTTCCCCGATTATAATCACCGTCTTTCCGGGAAAGGCATCCTTGGCCAATGGCACCGCATTTTCCGCATTCCATTTCCCAAAGGCGCTTACCGTCCGGGTTTTGTTCTTCTTGTCGGCAGGACCAAAAATGTCAATTGCGTGTGTCATCGATTCCAGCCCGGACTCCCCGGCCGTCAGGAAAACGGGCCCGAAACCATGTTCCCCGGGCGTCACCAGCGTTGCCGAGCAAAGCCGCCACTGCCCTCCTTCCGCATCGACAATGTACTCGCCTTTGACTGGTTTCATTTCTTTATCCAGGTAAATCCGGGATACCGAGGCCAGCGCCTCGTGATTATTGACCACAACAAACCCTTCCCCATCCGGATTTTTAGCAAATCCCGCCCCGTCCGGCTGGGCTCCGAATACAAAGTCCGGGGAGCCTTCCAGGACATCGTCGGAACTGATCAGGGTCGTAATCTGCAAATGCTCAAAGCCCGGCATTGCCCTGACAAAGGCCGGAGTCACTGACCTGTTGACGAGTTCCAACCGGGGTTCATCGGGATCAAGCGGTACTTTGTGCTCCTTCATGGAACACCCTGCCAGGACACCCGTACCGCAACAAAGAAACACCTTCGAATACTTTTTAATACAGGAACTGACCTTTCCGGACATAAACAAATGCATTTTTTTGATAAATATAGTGAATAGACGGCGATCTTCCACCGGCTTTACCGTAGCACATTTAACAGAAAAAGCACTTTTCTGCCGTCCTATAGTTTTCTAAAAAATCAAATACTTCTTTTCGTTCTGTCAGAATCTTCCTGTAACTTTATGAACTGCCTCACTCCGGAACCACTAAAGCGATGAACTATTTTGCTACTGCTGTAATGCTGCTTCTGGCGCACGTGACTTTTTCCCAGTCCCGCTTCCCTGATTTTCTCGAAGGTACCTGGAAAATGGCGGATAAAGAACATTACGAACACTGGGACCGGCTTAATACGCACACGCTCAAAGGGATAGCCTATCAGCTCAAGGACGGGCTCGTCCAGGTTACCGAATACCTGGAAATTACGCAACGCGACCAGGAAGTAGTGTACACCCCAACCGTTCCCGGGCAGAACCAGGGGCGGGGAATCGATTTTACGCTGGCCCCGCACGACAGCATTTATTCATTTGAAAACGCCGGTCACGATTTCCCGAAAAAGATCGGCTATCAAAAGCGATCAGCAACAGAACTGGCGGTTTACATATCCGACGGCAAACAAAGGACGATTTCATACCTGCTGAAAAAGGTTCCCGGCGAGCTGTCAGCCAACCCGAACTACGACCCTCAACTGGCCCAAAAGCTGGGAGCCGATGATTACGGGATGAAAAGCTACATCCTTGTCATGCTTAAAACCGGAAGCAATAAAACGACTGACAAAGCCTTCATCGGCGAGAGCTTCAGGGGTCACCTCGACAATATCGGGCGTTTGGTGACGCAAGGCAAACTCGTTGTTGCCGGTCCCCTGGGCAAAAACGAAAACTCGTATCGCGGTATCTTCATCCTGAATGCCGCTACCCTGGAAGAAGCCAAAGCCCTGCTGGCAACGGATCCTGCCATCAAAGAAAACTTACTGGAAGCTGAGCTCTATAACTGGTTCGGATCCGCGGCCTTACCGGAATACCTGGAAGCCTCCGATAAAGTCTGGAAAATCAAACCGTGAAAAATGCGCAGAGCCCCTGCTGCCGGCCCGGGTCTCGTACCCACCTATAGAAACGGAAACACCCGCTCTACCTGCTCTTGTAGCTCCGCCTGGTGGATAGCGAAGTAGGCAATCAATTTATCTCGTCTCTGCCATCGCCGTGATCCGACAAAAAGGCAAAACGTCCGTAAGACTTTCCTCCCACACTACCGGTCTCTCACGATTAGCCGCTCCATCTAAACTAATAGCAGCTATTAGTTTAATTTCTTCACTAAAAACTAAAATAACTGAAATTATGGTTTAGATTTACACGCCATTTCTAAACTTAATTATTCTTTAGTTAACATCTCCAATTTTCTATGAAGCGTTTTAGAGCCGGCAAATATGTGAATCAAGGATATTATAAAAGCTTCCAACCGGAAAACATAAATCGTAACTGGCAGATTGATGATATGCAGTTAGTTAACTTGCTAAGTAAAGCAGACAGGTATCTTGGTAGGCTGGACATGTATTCTGAATATGTCCACATTGATCTTTATATCCGTATGCACATAGCCAAGGAAGCGACCCAGTCGTCCAAAATAGAAGGCACGCAGACTAATATGGAAGAAGCCTTTTTGGAGAAAGAAGAAATTTCAGTGGAAAAACGTGATGACTGGGAAGAAGTGCAAAATTACATCAGTGCAATGAACGAGGCCGTCAAACAATTGCACACGCTTCCCTTTTCCTCCCGACTTATACGACAAACTCACAAAATTTTATTGAAAGGTGTAAGAGGAACGTATAAACAACCGGGAGAGTACCGTACCAGCCAAAACTGGATCGGTGGTGCAAGTCTTAGCGACGCTGTATTTATACCCCCGGTACATACGTCAATTGCCGACCTAATGTCTGATATAGAAAAATTTGCCAATGATGAGCTAAACCCTTTACCCGATTTGCTTAAAATAGGTTTGATTCACTATCAGTTCGAAACAATCCATCCATTTTTGGATGGCAATGGCAGAGTGGGTCGATTGCTCATTACGCTCTATCTCGTTAACAGAGGAATACTCAAGCAGCCTATACTTTATCTATCAGATTATTTTGAGCGAAACAGAGTCTTATATTATGACAATTTAATGCGGGCCCGGACGCACAATGACATTAATCAGTGGTTGAAATTTTTTTTAGCAGGAGTAATTGAGATCTCCAAAATTGGCGTCAAAACTTTTGATGGAATCTTGCAGTTACAGCGAAATCTCGAAATCAAGATGCAATCTTTTGGCAGTAGAGCCAGCGAGGCCAAGAGGGTTGTTGAGTACTTGTACGAGCAACCTGTCATAGATGCATCCAGGATTGAAACTATCACCGGCAAATCAAAGGCCACCAACTATAAATTGCTGGCCGATTTAGAGAAATTAGAGATCCTGAAGGAAATTTCGGGCGGACAACGCAACAGGTTGTATGTTTTCAAAGAGTATTTGGATCTGTACCGATGACTGGTGAAGATGTTGCTGAGGTCAACAGCCAGTTTTACCTATTGGATTACCCTACTGCATAGATATGCCAGGTATATCTTACCTATTTACCGGACCTGTTTTCAGCTATTTTGCACCACCTATAGAAACGGAAAGACCCGCTCTACCTGCTCTTTGTAGCTCCGCCCTACCGGTATCGCGTTTCCGTCTAAAAGCAGTCTGCCGCGTTCCATTCGTTTTATCTGGTGAACGGCCACGATAAACGATTTGTGTACGCGGATAAAATGCGGAGCCGGAAAAATCTGTTCCATTGCTTTAATACTACCCTTGATGATAATTTTTTGAGCAGCCGTATGGATGATGGCATAGTCTTTCAATCCCTGAATGAAGGTGACCTCGTCAAAGTTCAGCCGGATCCGGTTGACGCCGCTTTTGACGAAGACAGATCCTACGGGCTTTTCGGGCGCCTCTTCGTCTAACTGGCTGTTCAGTTCCCGTAATATCAAAAATTCGCGGGCCTTTTCAAGGGACTGCCGGAACCGCGGCAGGGAAATAGGTTTCAGCAGGAAGTCCATTACGCCCAGCTCGTACCCGTCAAAAGCATAATTGCGATAAGCAGTAGTAAAAATCGTAACAGGCGGATTGTCAAGTCGCTCCAATAATTCGATCCCACTCATTTCCGGCATTTCAATATCCAGAAAGAGCACATCTACCTGGTGGCCGGCAAAGTAGGCCAACGCGTCGGACGCCTTATCGAAACAGGCTACCCGGCCAATTCCTTCTGATTGGTTCAGGTATCCCGCCAATACCTCGATGGCTAACGGTTCATCATCAATTATAGCGCAATCCACTATCATATTCCGGCCATTTGGAAAATCAGGTAAATCGAATGCTCAGGTCCGCCTGGTAGTACTGCCCGTCATCGCGCAGCTGCAGTCCGTACCTGCCGGGATACAACCTGTCGAGGCGTTGACGCAGATTCGTCAGGCCTATCCCGCCTTTCTCATTTTTCCTCCCATTCACCGGCTTGCTGTTTCCCACAAGGAACGAGAGGCTTTGGGAATCGGCTTTCAGCGTACACCGAAGGTATCCCTTTTCCGATTGCAGGTCGATTCCGTGTTTAAAAGCATTTTCAACCAGTGGAATCAGTAACAGCGGCGCTATTTCTACCCCTTTGTAATCGCCTGTCACTGTCAGTTCAACGTGGTTTTTCCCTCCTAATCGCATTTTCTCAAGCGCAAGGTAATTACTTAACCAGGCAATTTCCTTCTCCAGTGGAACCGATGTATGATCACTGTCGTAGAGCATATATTCCATCATGTCGGAGAGCTTTAGCACCACTTCCGGCGCCAGCTCCGACTTTTTAAGGGTCAGCGCATACAGGTTATTCAATACATTGAACAAAAAATGCGGGTTGATCTGAGAGCGCAGGAACTTCACCTCGGCTTCGAGATTCTCGAGTCTGACTTTTTGCAGGATTCTTTGCTGTTCATACCAGTCGATACTCAGCTTCAGCGCCAGCATCAGCGCCAGGTACCATACCGTGCTAACCAAATTATAGGATAACGTTTCTAACCAGCCACTGTTTCTGAGGGGGCCGATCACAAACCCGTAGAGGTAATAATCATAAAGACTCTGCAGGACCAAATAGCCCGCTATCGACAAAAATACAGCCAACGCATAGTGCAGGTAGCGTTTCCGGAGCAGGTAGCGCGGAAGGAAGTACTGTAAATTGAGATAGCCCACCACGATCAGCAACAATACACGTCCGGCCACACAAGCAAAAAAATAGGGCATGCTTGCCTTGTAGATCAGGTACTTTTTTTCGTAGATAAAGAAGCCCGTGATCAGGATCCAATAGGCCATATGGATCAGGATGTACTTGAGGGTCATCACTTTCCCGGAAAAAGGTAACCTTATCGGTTTGTCCAGTAGTTCCATGCCATTTGTTGCCGTTGGTTACATATTCAATTAGCCGGTTCAACTTACAACAAATGGAAACAACACCCCAATTTAATAGAGCAACTACCTGTATAGTAGAGGTACCGCCCCCAAAACAGTACTCGTCTGTAAAGCCGATCGAAGATGGCGGTCAAAAGGTGAACCCCGTCATTTCGGATCCGGGATCACCCATGCTACTTCCTATAAACAAATCTCATACCGTCGCTTCGTTCGGCGGGATAACCCAGGCTGTTGTATCGGTAGGACAGGACGTTGTCAGTCACCACCGACTCTTCACCGGCATTCGGGTAGTTGTAGACCGTGTATTTCTCATGGATGACATTGTTGGGGTTGGTATTCTCACCAGGTATCCGGTCGGGTATCAGGTGATAATACGGGTTCTTCATCTCATCGTATTTGTATTCCGTTCTGCTTGACACCGTTCCGCCTGAATAGTGGTCTTTCCTGATCAGGTTCCCTCTTTCGTCGTACGAATACCTGTGCGTACCCGCCAGCTTGTCAAGGTGATAAGATTTCCTGACCGCAATCCGCCCATTTGCATCGTATTCATACTCCGAATAACCCAGTACTTCCTCACTCCTGACCAACCGATTGCCGCTGTCGAATTCATAACTCAGCTCCGCGTATAAGGCTGTATTCTGAGGATCTACCCATTCCTCCCGGTTTAATGCCCGGGTAGCTACGCTGGCGGTGGCGCTAAAAACGCCCTGATCTATATACATTTTCTTGGTAATACGCCCTTTTCCCGACCAGTAGGTGTAGGAATAATAGAAGTTTTGGCTTTTGTCAATGCTTAACCGCTCGTGGTTATCATATTCAAATTCCCTGATTTTCTCATCACCGCTATAAACTCCCGCCAATTTTTCTCCCTCTACACCGAAAATAGGATCAAAATCGTTCCGGCATGAAACAAAACCGGCACAGAACAGCACGATAAGTAATAACTTTGTTTTCATATCCAGCAAGTTTAGAACGTGCTAATATACTAATAATCAAGCAAAAACAGCACGAAGATCCTTTCATTCCTTCTGGATTCTTCCATTTGATGTGTCCGTTGTCCTAACAGCACCGGACTGCCGGACCACGGACTGCCGGACCACGGACTGCCGGACCACGGACTGGCGAAGCTTATCAAGCAATTTTTCTCCGTGCCCCTCCGTGTTTTACCTCAGTGCTCTCCGTGTTACTTTTTCGCCGTGTCAGCAAAGGAATCGGGGATTTTATCGATGCTGCCGGCACTATGGGGATCGCGGTTCAATAAAAAAAGGACAAAACGGAAGTTAATCCATTTTGTCCTTTGTAGTCGCCCTTCCTGTACAAATTTCGAACTTATTCTTAATGGATTTGAAGCGGCTCGCAGGCCTGGCGGTTTAATAACCGCGCTTGCAGCCGCTTTTCTATTACCTAACCATCATGAAATAAGGATATGGAAAAGTTAACATGCGAAAGGGCAAAGCAGATTGATCTGGTGACAGCCGCTAACGCAATCAGCGGCCAGGTTGAGGATTTCAAAAGCGAGCTGAACAAACCGAAGGAAGCTACCATAATAGCTGATACCAGACCCGTTCAACAGATCGAGCAAAAGGGCTTGACCGATATAAAAATAATGATGGGCGGGCAGCCGAAGAGCATTGTCAGAAAGTTTCAGATTCTGCTGTTTCCGGAAAAGGATGCCAGGCTATTTTATAAAGTGGTTTTCAGTCGCTGGTTCCTGTGGCTGGCCGTTATGCTGTTTCTGATCAACCCTTATAAATGGGGCATCCATTATAGCGATACTCAAAAGGAGATCAAACTGGTACAGGTTGAGAATGACAGGATAAGGAAAGCCTGGGATTATTATGTATAACCATAATGGGAAAGATGTAAAAAAGCTGATGGAGAAGGCTTATATCGGTTCCCAGCAGCCAAAAGGGAATTATCAAATGCCCTTAAAATGATGTTCTGTATCCAACTAGTCAGCTTAAACCTGACTAATCGGATACGGACAGCAATAAATAAAACTTGCAATTTTAGCGGGCCAACGGCATATTGATACCCGGATCGAAGGAAACACCCCGTAACTCTTTGTAACTTTACAGGATTAAACCCGGAAGACATGGTTGTAAGTCAATCTGTAATAACAGACATCAAGGCGATCATTCTTAATGCTAAAGGAAAGGCCATCCGCTTAGTGGATCATGAGCGCACCTTGATGTATTGGCAGATAGGAAGACGTATTTTTGAAGAAGAGCAACAGGGAAAAGAGCGAGCAGATTATGGGAACTACCTGACCAAATTTGTAGCCGAACAGCTAGAACCCGAGTATGGAAGCGGTTTTTCCAAACGTCAGATAGAGCTTTTTCGCCAATTCTACCGGACATTTCCAATTGCGAATACAGTGTATTCGCAATTGAGCTGGAGCCAATATAAATTACTTATAAGGCTTGACAGTCAGGATAAAATAGATTTCTATATTGCAGAAACCGTTAAAAACAACTGGACTGTACGCCAGTTGGAGAGACAGATCCATAGCAGTTTATGGGAACGCCTGTTAATGAGCAATGATCGGGAGAGTGTCTTGTCTGTTGCCCGGAATGAAAAGCAACCTTCAGATGCTAAGGAAATTATAAAAGACCCGATGTATCTGGAATTTCTGGGACTACATCGAGAAGCATCTTACTACGAAAAAGACTTAGAACAAGCGATCATTACCCATCTGCATGACTTTTTACTGGAGCTAGGCAACGGATTTGCATTTGTGGCAAGGCAAAAGCGGCTGCATATTGACGGAGACGAGTTCTTCATTGACCTTGTATTTTACAATCGGCTCCTGCAATGCTTCGTGATTATAGAGATAAAGACCACGAAGTTAACGCATCAGGACATCGGGCAGTTACAGATGTATGTGAATTATTACGATCGTCATGAGAAACGCGAATTTGAAAATCCAACCATAGGCATTTTACTATGTGCCGAAAAAAATAATGCAGTAGTAAAAATATCGTTGCCGGAAGAAAACAAGACGATATTTGCCAGCGAGTACAAGCTTTACTTACCTACCGAGCAGCAACTGATTGAAGAAGTGAAGAAAGAGATTGAAAAGCGGGAGAATGATACAGGTGTATAAACTGGCTATCAAAGAGGAGTAAACGTAGAGTTCAATCGGCATAAACTCCAGATTCAATGAAACCTTTTACCTCTGTGTCCTCCGTGTTACTTTTTCGCCGTGTCAGCGCAGGAATCGGGGATTTCAATAAAGCAACTATAGGGGCTACCGGCACTATCCGGGATCGCGGTTCAATAAAAAAGGACAAAACGGAAGTTAATCCATTTTGTCCTTTGTAGTCGGGATGACAAGATTCGAACTTGCGACCCCTAGCACCCCATGCTAGTACGCTACCGGACTGCGCTACATCCCGAATACCCCTCTTTCGATTGGGACAGCAAAACTAGAGAAAAAAAAGCGCTTTGCCAATTGTTTCCCCGCAAAAAAATCCCCGGCCCATTGGGCCGGGGAGATCTTCTCCTGATTACGGAGTAGTAGCCGCCGCGGACGAATCCACAGGGGTCAAAGCGGACTTGGCCGCTGCATTGTCCGGATCCAGCTCCAGGATTTTCTCCCAGTAAGGTTTAGCCTTTTCAGCGTCATTACCGGTTGTCTGGTAATAGGCCGCCACATAATTATAGGCCCGGATCAAAAAACTTTTATTGACATTGGAATCATTGGCGCCCAATTCGATAAACTTCTCGTAATGAGGCAGGGAGATCCCCTTCTCTATATTTTCCACCGAATTGATGTAGTACAGGCTGGAACCTCTCCAATAGTACGAAAAAGGCCAGTCCGGTATTTTCTGCGCCAGGATGGCAAACGTAGAATCCGACCGGAGGAAAAAGTCTCTGCGTGTGTCGGCAAGCTCTGTGCTGTCGGCACTCGCCGAATCCGGAACTGTTACGGCAATACCACTTTGCAGATAGGCGATCCCCAGCGCATAATAATCCTGGGTTGAGGCCTTTACAGTATCCAGCTGGATTCCTTTTTCATAGGCCTCTATCGCCTTTTCATACTCCTTCTCTTTGTTATACAAACCGGCTATTTCTTTGTAAGTCACAGCAGCCTCGGCCTCACTGGTATCAAGCTCTGCCGCTTTCACCAGGTATTCCATTCCCTTTTCATCATACTCCTTCCCGTCCGTTGCCAGCTTATTATAGGCACGACCCAGAAATTTGTAATCGTCCGAAATGATCTTTTCAGGAGCCACTTCAATAAACTTGTTCAGGCTTTCTATTGCCTTGTCCATTTCATTGGTTTTGAAGTATGACCATCCGTACATCCGCAGCATCATTGGATTGTCCAGTTTACCCTGCAGCGAATCGAGTAATTGCAGGGCGCGGGTATAATCATCTGCCGTAAAGATCAGCTGAGCAGCCCGTAAGGTCATTTCAGGATCCGTTGTCTGGCTCTTCTGGATATACATATCCATATTTTCGGCCGCTCTCTTAAACTGGCGGGCAAAGAAATACAACTCTGCCAGGTCTCTGTATGCAGGCGAAAATTCGGGATCTGCCTCAATTGCCTTCCGATAGTAATTCAGCGCTTCATTGTAATTTTTTCCCCGCAGGTACACCTGACCGATCCGGTTATTTGCCAACGGATAATTAGGTTTGGCACTCAATGCATACTCGTAAGCGGTAACCGCCGCTCCTCCCTCGTTTTTAATCATCAAAGCGTCTCCCTTAGCAAGATAGGCATCAGCGATGTCCTTATCTCTCTTGATCGCTTCGTCGAGCAACCGGATGGCCTCGGCCGGATCATTGTTGTCCTCAAACAGGGTATAAGCTTCCCCAATTCTAAACAATATCCCGGCATCCTTTTTCTTCTTCTTTTCGGCCAGCTGAAACAATTCGGTCGCTTTCGTCCGGTCACCTTTTCCCAATGCGACAGCGCCCTGTCCCACTACATTCAGCATGTCTTTCGGCTCCAATTGCAATCCTTTTTCAAAAGCCGCTGCTGCCTGATCCAGCTTATCGGTTTTCAGGTTATAATAGCCCAGGTAGAATAAATTCTCTGCCGAAGGGCTTGATTCGGCAAGCTTCGTAAATATCTCCCCGGCCACTTTAACCCGGTCTGCGTTCAGGTGATCCAACCCTTCCTGGATACTCTGCGCCAAACCGATTGAAATTGAAATCACACCAACAACGACTGTGCTAAAAAACTGCTTAGTTCGCTTGTTCATCATAAAATAAAGGTTGAAAAAGAATAACAATTTATACTAAGTAACGATAAGTCAAACAAATATATAAAAAAAATTGTACCCGGCTTAGCAATCCTATTCGGTTTTAAGTATAACATCTCTGTTATAGGGAACGGTAGGCACCAATCCCATTTTCATAATCAAAAGCCCCCCTACATCCCGGGCAATATAAGTCAACAGGCCACCCGCAAGGCCCGCATGCGCCTCCCGGGAAATGGCATAGAGTAACCGGGCAAAGGGATACTTTCCGTTGCTCAGATCTTCCTGAAAAGGAAGATAATACGCCGAAGTATCGGCATTTTCTGCTACACGCATCACCTGAATCCCTCCCGATCGCTCGATACTCCCTGTTTCCTTCGCATCACTTATCCAGTTCATCCCGATAAAACCGATACTTCCGGGCCTGTTTTGAACTTCCCGGATCACCTTTTCATTGGAGCCGGCCACCGAAATACGGACCCGGCTGAAATCTCCGATCTGAAAGCGATTCTTAAAATACAATAAATTACTGGAATTAGCATCATCAAAGATCAAATCGATTACACCCGATCTTTTACTTCCTGCGAGCTGTGACCAATCGGTAATTTCTCCTTTAAAGATGGCTTCAACCTCCGTTACGGTTATCAGGGTGTCGGCATTCTCCTTTCCGACAATCAGCGCCACGCCGTCTACGGCTATTTTGTGGGTTTTAGCGGTACTGGCCTGCTGCAGCAGCATGGCGTGCTCGTTTTCCGACAGCGGGCGCGTGACAAATACCATCCTCACGCTATCTTGCAGCAACGCCAGAATAGCCTCCTGTTCCGGCCTGTAGCTCACCTCAAAATGTGCCCGGGGGTAAAGGGCTTCATACGCTTGCGTCAACGCGTGAATGACCGGCTGAAAGGCTTCGTCAGCAGCGATCTTAACCGTCCCCCGTGTCGGGTTATCGGCTTCTTCTCCTGAGCGGCAGCTCCCCATCCAGAGGCAGCAACCCGCCAATACCATTTGCAATACCGCTTTACGCATTATCTGATCTGTCTGAATGATAGAAAGTCCAGGCCCTGTAGCCTCTGTAAATCCCATAAAGTATCAAAACCCCGGCCAACACATACCGTTCCGGCGCCCCGGCCCGCAGGAAACCAAACGATAAGGAGGAGGATATCAAAAAGATACCTCCTCCCATGTAAACCAGCGCCATAAAAACCGAGATCATCGTGACGATGCTCTCATGGACTGACCTTTTTTTCATTCTTACTCCAGCTGGAAGTTGACCGGCAGGGTGTATTTTACCCGCACTGCACGACCCGATTGTCTTCCCGGCTTCCATTTCGGCATTCCCTTCACGACGCGGACAGCTTCCTCATCGCAACCGAAGCCTACTCCTTTCACCACTTCCACATCGGTAATACTACCGTCGATATTGACCACAAACTGTAAGAATACCCGTCCTGAAACGTTGGCACGCGAGGCTGCCCCCGGGTACTTGATATTCTTGTTCAGGTACTTATACATTTCGGTCGTCCCGCCCGGAAACTCAGGTTGTTGCTCTACAGCGGTAAAGATCTGCTCATCAACCGGGGCAGCTTCTACGACAGCTCCTTTACTCGGAGCAGCCACTGCTTCAGGAGCAATGATAATCTCTGTCGCATTCGGATCACCTTCTATCGTTTCTTTGGCCACGACGGCTTCCTTCAACTCTTCCACGGTAGGGGGTGGTGATTCTTCCGGCACCTCCTCATCCTTTTTCACCTCGGGAGGAAGAAACTTCACGGTAGCCACCTTTGGCTGCTCCACCGGCGGCGGCGGGGGGGGCGGGGGCTCGTTGTTATCGATCGGAGGGGGTGGAATGTTCAGTAAATCGACATTAACCATCACCTCCTGTTTCTCTTCACCTGCGCCCAGCTTATCCAACAGCATAGGAGCAGCCATCGCTAAAAGAAAGAGAGAAGCTCCTATAATCGTGGCGCGCGTAACGATGCCGCGATACTCCCTGCGAAGCGAATAAGCACCGTACGCCTTATTGCGATGTGCAAACACTATATCATCCAGCGTTGCATTCGGGCTAATTTCTGACATGACGTTCTATTTGTTTAAATAATAACTACTATAACGCACTATGGCTGAACCCTGTCGCCCAGAAGCTCCAGTTCCGACTCGGTCAGATTATCTACCATGGCGTAGCGCTTGGTCTTGGTTATCGCCATCTCATCCAGTACATCAACCAGGTTTTTATACGTGGATACTTCCGTTGGCTTAATCACCGTAACAAAAGGTTCCGAACCATCCTCTTCCACTCCAAACTGTGAGTTCACCCGGTTCTTCGCCTTAAAAATCGCTTCTCTTAATTCGGAACCATAATTTACCTTCTGCAAAAGGCTTGCTGCATTCTCTTCCGATGCCGCAACGCCATCCAGCAAATACGCTTCATTGAATTTCCCCATGAATATGGTTAACACCTTTGAAGCCTTAAGTGGTTCCGTTTGTATCTCTTCCGGATCCTGTTCCTTATGGGGAACATTCAAGGTCATTGAGGTGGGTTTGCTCATTGTAGTCGCCAACATAAAGAAGGTAATCAACAAGAAACCCAAATCAACCATCGGAGTCATATCGATCCGGGTGGACAACTTCTTGCCGCGGACTTTCCCGCCGCCTTTTTGTCCACCCCCACCGGAGGTGTCTATTTCTGCCATTTCTTTCTACTTTTCAAATGTTAAACTACTCCTTTAGTCGGCTTTGTAACCCGCCGGCGGCTCTTCCGAAGAAGTAATCAAGTTGAACCGGTTAATGTTCTGAGACTGCAGATTAGCCAGTACATCCTTAAATACCGGGAATTTGGCAGCGTTATCACCTTTCAACGCGATTCGCAACGCCGGATTTGCCTTACGTGCCGCAAACACCCAGTCCGCCAGTTCACTCACCCCTGTTGAATCTACCGGGATTCCGGGCTGGGTTACTTTCGACATCTGATCGGGAGGCAGGTTCAACCACGATTTGAGCTGGTTGACCGGGAACCCGAAGTTAGGCTGTATCACAAACCTTGCCTTTTCCTGATCGGTAAAGGAAACCCCTTTGGTAGCCGCCATATTATCCAGCATCGCCGCGCGGGTAGGTTGTGCATCTACTCCGAAAAACACTCTCCCTTCCGAGTCAATGCTGATAATCATAATATCATCATCCGGTACTTTGATCTGTGAGATGGATGACGGTGTTAAAATTTCAGCTGCTTCGTTATCCTTGAATGTCGCCGTCATGATAAAAAACGTCAACAACAGGAACGCCACGTCAGTCATCGCCGTCATATCAATATGCGGTGGATGCTTTTTGGGCCTTACTTTTGCCATACTTAATCAATTAATGCTTTAGAGAACAACGTCAAACTACTCAAGAATGGTATGTAGCAAAGCTTTGCTGAATGCTCAGACCGATCTCATCGATGTTGAAAGTGAGGTCGTCCACACGGCTGTTAAGGTAAGCATACGAAATGGTAGCAAGCGCCGCAGTACCGATACCGAGGGCCGTATTGATCAACGCTTCCGAAATACCCGTTGCCAGTGCCGCAGAGTCAGGCTGACCGGAAGTACCCAGTGCAGCAAACGCCCGGATCATCCCCAATACCGTTCCCAACAGTGCAAACAGCGTAGAAGCAGCGGCCAGTGTCGACACAACCGTCAGGTTTTTCTGCAACATCGGCAATTCCAACGTGGTCGCTTCCTCAATTTCCTTCTGCAGCGCAGTCAGTTTCTGTTCTTTGTTCAGGGAGCCGTCTGTGGCAAGTTGCTTGTATTTTGTCAAGCCGCTGCGAATCACGTTCCCTACAGATCCCTTCTGTTTGTCACATTCCTTAATCGCTTCGTCAACCTGGCCTTTATCCAGCAACACGCGGATTTTACGCACAAAAGCATCGGCACTACTGGTTCCGCTGGCTTTGCCCAGGGTAATAAGACGTTCAATTGTAAAGACAATTACTGTTAACAAACAAGTAATCAATATTGGCACAACCGGTCCTCCGTGATATACCATCCCATAATAATTACCTGGAAGCGGTTGCTTTGAATTGTCCCCTCCCTCGAAGTTATCGGGTGCCCCTAAGACAAATTCATAAAATAATACGGCAATGATAAATAGAATAGGAATTACCCATGCCGGATTTAAACCGCCTGAAGCTTTTTTTTCTGCAGGTTTTGCCTGCGCCGGAGATGTAGCTGTAGTTGCCATTACTTTACTTTTAGTTTAATTTAGAGTTTTGATTGTGAAAAACAAAAGTTTGAGTTAGTTGATTCTGATAAAATTTTCTTTCGAACGTTTAAAATCCATACCTCACAAAAGTAGGTGTTTTCCCTTTAAAAAAAAGCAACATTCTGTTTAGTTTTTTTTTCGATTTTAAAATTGTCCAATCTCTTTTTGTGTTTTTTAAAGAATAAAACACCTGGACCCTCCGCGGCCATTCATTTCTAATATATTGTCATTCAAACATTTATCCATTAGCCCTATCTCTGCCTTCATTGTAACTATTTATTTGTAAATCCTATTTCCCGAGAGCGTGTCATTTCATAATCCCGTGAAATATAATGTCTTGAAAAATCAAAACCAACTTTTTTAGGAAAGCCCACCACCGCTGTCTCCCTGCCCTCAGCTTCCCTTTTCCCCGTTTCCCGGCGGCTCTTCCATCCGCAGAACCGATGCTTGCCGGTCCTCATTCGATTTTCAAGTTTAAAGGAACATTCCGGGGTTTCTTACTCATTCCGCTCCTACTAAATGTCAGAAACGCTTACCGGGTTTCCCGCCACTGTTACCGCTCAAACCTTACATACTTCACCCACAAACTATTAAAAACCTTATACAGAGCCGATTACCCTTCATAGCTCTCCCATTCGTTGACCGATGCAGCCCTTTTTCATTTTTTCTTCCCTTCGGAAACTACGGGCTTTTCCTTACAAAAACTCGATGCAGCTGGGCTCCTTGATACTCCCGGTTTGCTTTCTGAACGTTAATGCCCCCGTTTGTCCGTTGATACCGTACACGGCGAAATCATTAGTTTTCAGGTTGGCGATTACCATTACTTTCCCACTGGGGTCAATATTAAAATCCCGGGGAGTACTTATCCCCTGTCTCGCTTCGCCGACAGGCGTCAGCCGGCCGTCGGCGCCGATCCGGAAGCCGTGAACGGCATCATACCCCCGGTTGGAGGCATACAGCAGTCCGCCATTGGGGTGCAGCCGGATGGCCGCGCTGGTATTGTCCGTACCCGTGTACGTCTCCGGAAGGGTCTTGTACACCGCCAGTGTCTGAATGACTCCCTCGCTGTCGATCGAAGCCGCAGTAATGGTAGCATCGAGCTCATTCAGCAAATACAACCATTTACCGGATGGATGTACGACCAGGTGCCGGGGCCCCGCTCCGGGAATCCCGGTATAAAACGGTTGCTTGGGATGAGGGGCCAGCTCCCCAGTCCGCTTGTCGACCTGGTAATTCATCAGCTTGTCTGTTCCCAGATCCGCAACAAGAACAAACCGTCCGTCCGGCGTAGGTACCGCACTGTGCGCATGTGCCTTCTCCTGTCTCCGTGTATGCGGTCCTTTTCCTTCGTATTGCTCCCGGTAAATGACTCCGCTGAGCGATTTGTCCCCGCTGAGCCGGTAGGCTGTAAAACTTCCACCCGTGTAATTCGCAAGGTAAGCTTGTTTTCCATCGGGACTCACTGATACATGACAGGGATTCAGTCCTTCCGAATCCAGGTTGTTAAGAAACAGTAACCGGCCGTTCTTGTCTACTTTAAAGGCGTTGATCTTATGATCTCCTGTCACAGCGTACAAGGCTTTCTTATCCGGTGACAACCTCAGATATCCCGGACCTGGCCCCGTCGGGATGGTTTCCAATACGGTAATTTCACCGGATTCCAAATGAAGGCTCGCCAGCCGGATGGCAGCGTCCCCCGATTTGTCTGTTGTACCTATATATAATAGGACACTGTCACGATTTACCTGGTTGGCGGCCAACAGCCCCGTCACCAATGCTAATGCAAGAACTTTCATATCCACTTCTGCTTTTAAAAAATTAAATTGCGTGCTGTATACTCCGGAGCACTTTGCTAGCTAAAGGACTACAAATGTCCTTCTTTACCCTTTGGCAGGCCTTAAAATAATTGTATTGCTCCGGAATCCTGCCGGACTGCCTCATTACATCTGACGGATTCAGCTAAATTTCCAAAAATAACGTAACTTCGTTCCTGCACACTATACGACACTGGAATGAAACTTCTCCTTTCCGTTATCCGGCTGGCCCTCAACATGGGGCCTCGTTACTTCCTTTTCAGAAGCTGGTATGAAGCTGCGCGCCGGTCCGGACTTCTCAGGCTGCGTTTTCCGAAGCAGACCGTCACGCTCCAATTTACAAGCGTAGCCTGTTGGCGCCAGTCACCTGTACGTTTTTTCTTTAACAGCAAGGAAACTCTCTCGCGCCGCTACGCTTCGTCCGGACTTTTTCAGGAAAGACTCCCGACTCCCCCGATTCCCTCCGGTACTGACTGGCTGACCAACCCGCAAAATAACTATTGCTATCCGGGGGACCGTCACTGGACACTGTTTCCGGATTTTTCAGAAACGGCGGGTGACATCAAGCTGGTATGGGAGAAATCCCGGTTTACCTTTCTGTATGCACTGATCCGGCAGGACTTTCACCAACACAAGGACCACGCGGACCTGGTATTGCATGCCCTAACAGACTGGATAAGCACTAACCCGGTCAACTGCGGTCCGAACTGGAAATGCAGCCAGGAAATCGCTCTGCGGGTACTCAACTGGACCTTTGCATTACATTATTACAGACACACACCCGCACTCACCGAGCAACGCTTCCAGGTCATTCTAAACAGTATATACCGGCAGATGCAACATGTGGAAGCCAATATACAGTTTTCACGCCTTGCGGTCCGCAACAACCATATCCTCACCGAAGCCCTTGGTTTATACCTGACCGGGCTTCTTTTCCCGTTCTTCCCTGAAAGTGCGCGATGGCTGCGAAAAGGAAAACGGTGGTTTGAACAGGAAATTGCTTTTCAGCTGAATGACGAAGGCGCCTTTATACAACATTCCCTTAATTACCACCGGGTGGTCGTCCAGCTGTTGGCATGGGGCCTGCGCCTAGCCCATGTCAATGGCGCCAAATGGTCGGACCGGCTGTATGAACGCGCGCACCGGACTCTTTCTTTTCTGCACTCGTTTCAGGATCCGGTTTCCGGCCATCTCCCTAATTACGGAAACAATGACGGCGCCTTGTTTTTCCCGCTTACCAGTTGCCACTTCCGTGATTTTCGTCCGCAACTCGCAGCACTCGCAGCCGTTCTCGGCCGGCAGCTTTCTTTTGCGCCCGGCAAATGGCAGGAAGAGTTGTTCTGGCTCCAACTCGACACCTCCGGCACCCCCATCCTTCCGCCAACGGCTGCCGCCGGTTATACAGCGAGTGGCTATTTTGTACTGAAGGAACCTGCCACCCTTACTTTCACACGATGCGCCCGCTATACCCAACGCCCCTTTCAGTCCGACAATCTCCATACAGACCTGTGGTTCAACGGGGACAACCTGTTACGGGACGCCGGGACGTATCAATACCATACCGATGCTTTATTCCGGCGGTACTTTGCCGGCTGTGAAGGCCATAATACCGTAAGCGTAGGTCCCTACGATCAAATGCAGCAAGGCAGGCGATTCATCTGGTATTACTGGGTCCGGCAGGCTGCGGGACAATGGTTCGAAAATGAACACGAATGGGTGTTTGAAGGCAGTTTTACCGGTTACCGGCACCTCTCACGTAAGGGAATTCGGCATTTCCGACAAATCCGGAAGAGCAAAACAGCGCCCGGCTGGGTCATTACCGACCGGGTATCCGAACTGCCCCACGGGCTTCCCTTACGCCAGATCTGGCACCCCAGCGATGCTTTTTCGCAGACTTTTGCCATGGAAGCCCATACCCCGGACGGGGAAGCCATCCTACCCCAGGTCCTGCAGGGATGGTTTTCGGATGCCTACGCCACCAAAGCCGCAGCCCCCTATTGGGTGTTTGCTACGCAGCAGACCGAGCTTCAAACGCGGATTTTCAGGAGAACTTAAAAAAATTAGTCTCTTACTATTGCTTATCTATTTTCATTCTTCCATATTTGCAATCCGTTTTTGGGGGATTAGCTCAGTTGGCTAGAGCGCTACAATGGCATTGTAGAGGCCATCGGTTCGAATCCGATATTCTCCACTAAACCGCGTTTACTGCATGTAGACGCGGTTTTTGCGTTTTTGTCAGTGTATTTGACACTTTTTTGGGCCCGGCGCGCCTAAAAAAGCAACACGGAGAGCACGGAGGTAAAAACACGGAGGAGGCACGGAGAAAACGATTTGAGATGCTCTGCCAGGCCCTGATCCGGCAATCCCTTTCCTGTGCTGACCCGACAAAAAGTAACACGGAGGACACGGAGATGAAACACGGAGGGGCACGGAGAAAAACGATTTATGATGTTCAGGCCATGATCCGGCAATACCTTTCCTGCGCTGGCCCGACAAAAAGTAACACGGAGGACAAGGAGATGAAACACGGAGGGGCACGGAGAAAACGATTTGAGATGCTCTGCCAGGCCCTGATCCGGCAATCCCTTTCCTGTGCTGACCCGACAAAAAGTAACACGGAGGACACGGAGATGAAACACGGAGGGGCACGGAGAAAAACGATTTATGATGTTCAGGCCATGATCCGGCAATACCTTTCCTGCGCTGGCCCGACAAAAAAGTAACACGGAGAGCACGGGGGAAATGGCACCCAACACCTGGAGAACAGCCTGTAGGGGCGACATTTTTGACAGGGGTATTTCGGCAGGCGCCGGCAGTTGAACCTTCTGGATGCAACTGGCTGAAAAAGACCAGTTAACGGGCTCAAAAGCATCTTCATCCCTGCCTCTGACCGGCTCGGGGAACCATGACCCCGGGGCGGCCCAAACGCTTTCAAGACACCTGGTTAGTTTTTCATAAATTTTATTTTATCGTAACCTACAAATCCCTACATTTGCGATAAGTCTATCTAATTAGTAGATATATATAATAACCATAAACCACATAAAAGATGTCATTAAGATTAGGAGATGTTGCGCCTGACTTCGAGGCTAGCACAACTCAAGGACCTATCCGGTTTCATGAGTTTTTAGGAGAAAACTGGGGGCTTTTATTTTCGCACCCTGCAGATTTCACCCCCGTATGTACGACTGAATTGGGTAAAACCGCTTTGCTGAAAGGAGAGTTTGAGAAAAGAGGCGTAAAGGTGGTTGCGGTAAGTGTAGACGATCTGGATTCACATCAACGCTGGATTCCGGACATTAATGAAGTAACTTCCTCTGAGGTTAATTTCCCGATTATTGCTGACGAAGGCCGTAAAGTTGCGGAACTCTATGATATGATCCATCCCAATGCAAGTGAGCGGGCAACGGTGCGCTCTGTTTTTGTAATCGGTCCGGACAAAAAAATCAAACTAACCCTGACCTACCCAGCCTCGACAGGCCGTAATTTCAGCGAGATCCTCCGTGTAGTGGATTCTCTTCAGCTAACGGCCAATCACCAGGTGGCAACACCGGCAGACTGGAATGAGGGCGACGATGTAATTGTGGTTCCTGCCGTCAGCACAGAGGATGCAGAAAAGAAATTCCCCAAAGGATTGCGTATCGTAAAACCTTACCTGCGCTATACTCCTCAGCCCAATAAATAAAACCAGGGAATCTTTTACGCAAAAAAAGGGGCTGTTTACATGAAACAGCCCCTTTTTTTGCTATCAGAGCCTGGAAAGCGCTTCCCGGATCGTCTGAATCCTGGCAGTGGCGTCGGCTTGCTTCTGACGCTCCTTTTCCACCACTTCCGGTTGGGCATTCTGAACAAAACGCTCGTTGGAGAGCTTCTTCTGAACGGCATTCAGGAAACCTTCGGTATATTCCAGCTCCTTCTGAAGGCCGGCCCGTTCTTCCGCGGCATCTGTTTTTCCCGAAATATCCACAAAAAACTCATCCGATTTTACGAGGAACGATGCCCCCTCTGCTTTCCCGTCCACATAACTGATGTCCGACACATTGGCCAGCTTCCGGATCAGTCCGGCCATGGCGTGGTACACTTCGGAATGATCGGATTTGATAGCCAACGGCAACTCTGTTTTCGGGCTCAGGTTCTTGGCGTTCCGTAAATTGCGAATGGCAGACACCAATTCAAACAACACCTCAAAATCCGCCAGTATTCCCGCATCATACCCCTTCGGGGCCGGGTAGGCCGCCATGCAGATGGATGTATCCTTTGGCCGTTCGGCGATATTCTGCCATATTTCCTCGGTAATAAAAGGCATAAAGGGATGGGCCAACCGCATCAGGCGATCGAAATAACCCAGTGTCGCTTCATAGGATACCCGGTCGACAGGCTGTTCAAAGCCCGGCTTTACCATTTCCAGGTATTGCGAGCAAAAGTCGTCCCAAATCAATTTATAGACTGAATTCAGGGCATCCGAAATACGGAATTTCGAAAAATGGTCTGCAATTTCCTCTTCCACTTTACGCAGACGAGCCTCAAACCAACGAATGGCCAATTGATTACTACCTGCCCCTTCTGTTACCGTCCAGCCTTTCACCAGCCGGAAAGCATTCCAGATCTTGTTACAAAAATTACGTCCCTGTTCTACCAGCTTTTCGTCAAAAGGCAGGTCATTTCCCGCCGGTGAGCTGAACAGCATCCCGGTGCGCACTCCGTCTGCGCCATAGTGATCGATCAGATCAATGGGATCCGGGGAGTTCCCCAGTGATTTCGACATTTTCCGGCCCTGCTTATCCCGGACAATCCCGGTGAGGTAGACATTTTTAAACGGATACTGGCCTCTGTACTCGTATCCCGCAATAATCATCCGGGCGACCCAGAAAAACAAAATTTCCGGCGCTGTTACCAGATCGTTCGTCGGGTAATAATAGGCTATTTCCTCATTAGCGGGTTCATTGATGCCGTTAAAGACCGAAATCGGCCATAACCAGGAGGAGAACCAGGTGTCCAGCACGTCGGGATCCTGGGAAAGATCTTCTTCGGTCAGTGCAAATAATTGGAAATCATGCTGCGCCTTCCGCAGCGCTTCCCGTTTTGAACGGGCCACAATTACCCGTCCGTCTTTCAGATAGTAAGCCGGAATCCTGTGCCCCCACCACAACTGACGGCTGATGTTCCAGTCGTGCACATTTTCCATCCAGTGGGTATACGTATTTTTGAATTTTGGCGGCAGCAGCTGGATGGTATCATTTTTCACATGCTCCAGTGCGGGTCGGCTCAGCCGGTCCATTTTCAGGAACCATTGTTCCGACAACCTCGGCTCGATCACCGCATTGGTTCTTTCAGAATGACCTACATTCGATTTATACTCCTCCGTCCTGACCAGGTGCCCGGCTTCTTCCAGCAGCTTCATGATTTTTTTCCGGGCCACAAACCGGTCCTCCCCGACGAGTATCTGCGCCTTTTCGTTCAATTTCCCATCGGCATTCAGGAGATCAATTACCGGAAGCTGATGCCGTTTCCCCAGTTCATAATCGTTAGTGTCATGGGCCGGGGTTACTTTCAGGCATCCGGTTCCAAACTCCATCTCCACGTACGCATCGGCAATCACCGGAATTTCCCGGTTAATCAGGGGCACCCGTACGCTTTTTCCAACCAGATGCCGGTAGCGCTCATCGTCCGGATTTACACAAATAGCTACATCGGCCATGATGGTCTCCGGTCGGGTAGTGGCAATCACGACCCCCTCTCCTCCTTCCACCGGATCATACCGGATATAGACCAGCTTCTGGTTTACTTCCTTCATCACTACCTCTTCGTCCGAAACCGTTGTCTGTGCCTGCGGATCCCAGTTGACCATCCGATGGCCCCGGTAGATATCGCCCTTTTCATACAGATCGATAAACACCGTTATTACCGAATCATACAATTCCGGCTCCATGGTAAAGCGTGTGCGGTCCCAATCACAGGAGGCCCCCAGCTTTCGCAATTGTTTCAGGATAATTCCTCCGTATTTATGGGTCCATTCCCAGCAGTGTTCCAGGAATTCCTCCCGGGTCAGCTCCTCTTTCCGGATGCCCTTTTCTTTCAGCATAGCCACTACCTTCGCTTCCGTAGCAATCGAAGCGTGATCGGTCCCCGGCACCCAGCAAGCCTCCTTTCCTTCCATTCTTGCTTTCCGGACCAGAATATCCTGGATGGTATTGTTCAGCATATGGCCCATGTGCAGCACGCCGGTCACATTGGGGGGCGGTATCACGATGGTATAGGGCTCTTTATCAGGATCCGGCTTGGAATTGAAGTAGCGGTTCGTTATCCAATAGTCATACCATTTAGTTTCAATCTCCCCCGGAGAATACGTTTTTGAGATCATTTAAAAAGCATCAAAGGTTATTTTCGCCTGTCATGAAAACGATTTCGAAAGCGACAGGAAATTCCGAATCCAACGCACAAATATAGGTGAATTTGTGTTTTACCATTTGCCGACAGCCGCTTTCCTTTCATCCGGAAGCGATACAGACGGCCTGTTTCCTTTCTTAACGTCAGTGTGCGGGTGATCACTGTTTCAAAATGTCGCTTGTACAAGCAAGCAAAGGTATAGGGTTTAGGTGGTTAAACAAATACGGACTGCCCGTACCGGAAAGCCGGTACGGGCAGTCCGCTTTTTCGAGCTTTTCATCCCGCCCGGGATGTACCGCCCTGGCCAATTGCGACGCGGCGGCAGGGTTTCACGCTGCCAATAACACGTTGTTACTGCCTTATTTCCCGGTAGGGTTTATTGGGACTCTTCCTGCAATTTCCCTCTCACAAATAACTTTCTTGCGATCATCTGCCCATGCTGTATACGGTCCTCTTTCATCACTATTTCTGCCCGCAATTACCGCTCGTTCTCCTTCTTTAAAACGCTAAATATTCCGCAAATAAACCTCCTTCTTCCCTTCGGATCGGCACTATTAATCGCAACTATGCCATTTATCCTTATGTTGAAAATTGCATTTTCACACAGCCGGCAGCCCGAAATAACGGCATTTATTTCCCTTGTGGATTTCCGGATTTCTTTCTGCAATAACGACATACTTGTTATTTTAAGCCCCTGTATCACATCAGATTTGAAAATCCATTAAGAAATATTTTTTTAACCAAAAACTTTACTATAACTTGCGCTGGTCATACACGACTGTATGCTTAATCCATCTAAAAAGCTCCCAAATTTAAATCAACTTTATTATGGCAAGACCGGTATCGATTGCTCTTAAACTAGAGAATCATATTAAAGAAATTGAGGCTGCTATTGCAAAATTGCAAGACCAGTTGACAGTTGCAAAACATAATTATGAGAACTACGTAACGCATAAGCAAGTGATCGAATCAATCCTTAGCTTGCGTGAAGCTCCGGAAATAGCCGCTCCCAAAAGGAAGTATACCAAACGGGCAAAACCTGCGGCGGAATAGTGCTCCCACGGCGTACCCTGTGACCCTAGCCTGTCACGGGCAATTGTAATCTTGAGAGGCCCGAAAACCAGAACTTTCGGGCCTTTTTTTGCGCTTATACAAAACACAATTGCCGGCTGGTGTGACGCCCTGCGTTTGTCCCGGGTTCTCACCACACCAAAACCCCGCCGTTCGACCCCGCTTTTTTACCGCTCAACCTTTTTGGAAAATAATCTAACCAAGTACCTTGTATAGCAAAGTACTATATACTACCTTTGTTTTGTATTAATACTCATGCATCCAGAACTATTAGCCATGCAAAGTCGATTTCCTGAAGAAAAGAGAACCGAAGCACTCCTTTCTTCAGGAAATCTTAACAGATTAATCTGCTTAAACATATGAACATTGAAAATGCTCAAGTGCAAATGCGCAAAGGAATTCTTGAATTCTGCATTCTGCACATCATCTCACGAGGAGAAGTCTACGCCTCAGATATGCTGGAAGAACTGACGTCTGCCCGCATAATGGTAGTGGAAGGCACGCTGTATCCCTTATTAACCCGGCTGAAAAATGCCGGTTTTCTTGACTACAAATGGGTTGAATCCTCGTCCGGACCTCCCCGAAAGTATTATGTATTAACCGACCAGGGAAAAGTATTTTTAACTGCCATGCAAACCACCTGGGAAGAGCTCTCGGATTCGGTGACGGCAATCATCAAAAAAACCGACAGCCAGCAGGAAACTATTTCTTAACCGCCAGGACAATCTCCCAAACGCAGGACCGACAAAAACCATGAAAAAGACCATTAGTATTAATATCGCAGGGGTCATCTTTTACATTGAAGAGGACGGTTACGATAAACTCAAAAGTTACCTTAATTCCGTTCACAAGTATTTTTCGACATTTTCGGATAGCGCTGAAATCCTGGCCGACATTGAAGGACGTATTGCGGAGCGGTTTCTGGTCAAGCAAAAACTGGAAAACAAACAAGCCATTTCAGAATCGGATGTCAGCGAGCTCATCACCGCTATGGGGACGGTTTCTGACTTTGAAGCTATTGAGACTGCCGATGATTTGTTTTCGGAGCCGCTTCAGGCAGCTTCGTCCAAGGCGCCTCCTGTGGACACACCCACCCCGGCACCCACACCGCCCAAGCGCCGGAGAGGCCAGTTCTTTCGCGATCTGAACCGGAAAATGCTGGGTGGCGTTGCCGCCGGGCTGGCCCATTATTACAGTGTTGATCCACTTTGGATACGATTGCTCATTCTGCTGGTAGTTTTCGGGCTGGTCCCCGCCAGCGGCATCCTCGACATGCACCGGGAAGGCACTTTTGCCTTCCTTAGCGGAATTGTCCTACTGGTTTATATCGCCATGTGGGTGGCCTTTCCCGGATCCAGAACCCTGGAAGACAACACGGCTATCAAAAAGTTCTACCGCAATCCGGATCGCAAAGTTATCGGCGGAGTGGCTTCCGGAGTCGGCTCCTATTTTAATATCGATGTAGGCGTGGTACGTTTTCTATGGGTACTGTCCATCCTGTTTTTTGGAACCGGTATTCTGGTTTACATTATTCTCTGGGCCATTGCCCCTGCAGCCAATACGCTCACCGAAAAAATGGAAATGCAGGGGGAGCCGATTACGCTTTCCAATATCGAATCGAATATCAAAAGAAGCCTTCGGCTGGAGGATAATAAGGGAAAGGAAAGCGACCTTATGAAAGTACTCCTCTTGCCATTCCGGGCCATCGCCTACCTGCTTACGGCATTAGGCAAGATATTGAAGGGCCTCGGGCCCATCCTCCGGGTGCTTATCGGCGTATTCCTGATCGGCACAGCGGGCCTCACACTACTCGGTTTATTCACCGCAGCCGCCATATTTATGGGCCTTACAACTGTGGCGGACCTATCGTTCCTGCCCGCCCATTTTATGGTTTTCAAAGAAATGCCTGCTCTTCTCGTTCTCGCCGCATTTGTCGTCTCAGCAGTGCCTGTGCTTTCCGTTCTGCTGCTCGGCCTGATGCTGCTCACCAAACGGAGCGTGGTTGGAAGCACCGTCTGGATTACCCTGGCCGGACTCTGGATTGCAGGAATCATCGGGACCGTTTCAACGGGCATTACCTTTCAGCGCAATTTTGCTAAACGAGGCGGTTTGCAGACCGAAGCGGCGTTCCGGCTGTCTCCCCATGTCCTTAAAATCGATCAGCTTCCTACCGATCCGGATGAAAGCGTCAGGGTGAATGTCGTGTTGAAAGGGATGTCATTAAGCGACAGCATCCGGGTTGCGAAATACATTTCTGCCTATGGCGCCAGCCGCAATGAAGCCGAGCAGAATGCTTCCGAAATCACCTATGCAGTCACCCAGAAGGACTCCATACTGTTCTTTCCCGAAGGGCCCTTTTTTAGCAAGTCATTGCCGTACCGCAAACAACGCATCGAGATCACCCTTCACATTCCCTATCACAAGTCGTTTGCCATGAGCCGCAATTTCTTTTTCGGGATGTTTTCCCAGGAAGGCAATCACAGGAACCTGAGACAATACCACCTGTCCAGCAACGATCTCAATTGGGATGAATTACGCTGGGCATTCTTACCCGATTCGGGTCTGGTATGCCGCAACATCCCGCCCCAGTTTCTGCAAATACAGACGGAAACGGCCGAAGAAACTGTCCCGGTTTACAACGACGACAATGATCCGGAGGTCTTTTCTCCCCGCGACAAAGGGGAATTCAGCAAACAATTTGCCGTGTCCGATTTTGACGCTATTGATTTGGGAGGCGCCTATCACATTCTGATCCAACAGGGAAACGAATGGAGCCTTACCGCCGACGGTTCGCAAGCGGATATTGAGAAATTAACACCGTCAGTTCAGAACGGGATTCTCCGGGTCAGAAACGACCAGCGTGATTTGGACATTTTCTCCAAATCCGGAAGTATTGGTCTGGTAATTACCCTGCCGGAATTAAAATCGCTCGATCTTTCAGGCGCCAACCGTTTTCAGGTATCCGGTTTCAACAATATCCGTTCATTGGAGGTAGAACTTTCAGGTGCCACACGCGGAGAAATGCATGTCAGCGGGGATGCGCTTCAAACTGATTTATCAGGCGCCTCCCGTTTAATTTTGAAAGGGGTTTTATCGGAATTGGAAGCCGATTTGTCCGGCGCCAGTAAACTGGAGGCCGTTGATGCACAAATCAGACAGGCGCATATCGAGGCTTCGGGTGCGAGCACTGCTTTGATGGGAAATATTCCGGATTTAAAATCGTCGGTAACCGGCGCCAGCAATGTAACCACACCCGAATAACGGGGAGCAGATGCAACATTGCCGGCATCGCAACGTCTTTACCCGAAATGGTCACTTTAATTGTATCAACAAATACCTGCATCATGAAAAAACAATTCTTCTTATTTGCTGCGCTCTTCCTTTTCGTTTTCAACGGATTTGCAGCTGAAACATCCCGCACTTTTCCGGTGACCAATTTCTCGAAGCTTTCACTGGGAAGTGCATTCAAAATAGACGTAACACAGGGCAGCCAGTTTAAAGTAACTGCTACCGGTGAGGCAGCCGACCTGGATGATCTGGAAGCTAACGTCAGCGGAGGTACCCTCTCTGTCAAATATAACAACCGGCATCGAAACAACCGGAAAGGAGTAAGGATCCGGATAGAAATGCCCTCCCTTGCCGCCGTTGATTTCTCGGGTGCATCCACGGCCTCGGTCAGCGGTTTTAAAAACCGTGGTGAAATGAAAATTGCTATTTCCGGGGCCTCGACCGTGACAATGGATTTCGAGGCAAAAAGTGTTTCGCTCGATTTATCGGGCGCTTCCAACCTGAAGTTAAACGGGAAAGCGGATGCGCTGGAAGGCGACATTTCGGGAGCAAGCTCCCTGAAAGCGAGGGATTTTTCGGCCAAAGAGGTCGAACTTGATGCCTCGGGGGCCAGCAGCGCCGCCATTTTCGCTTCCGCTTCCCTGCGCGGTGATGCCAGCGGCGCCAGCAGTATCCGCTATGCAGGAGGCGCCCGGGACATCCGTGTCAATACAACCGGGGCAAGTTCTATTAAAAAAGCCGATCGCTGACACCCTCTTCCCGAAAAGCCTCCGGTGACGGGGGCTTTTCTTTTTAAGGTTTCCTCACTACCTTGCTATTCCTAATTTTCCGACTTCTAATCCGACGAAACATGAATAGTAATCTGGTGGGTAAAAACGCACTGGTGGGAGGCAGCACCCAGGGAATCGGTTTTGCCGCCGCACAGGAACTGGCCCTTCTCGGCGCCACTGTTACCCTGATCGCCCGAAATGAAGAACGTTTAAAGACCGCGCTTGAAAAGCTGGATCACTCCCGGGGACAGGCGCATGCTTACCTGGTAGCCGATTTTACCGACCGTAGTTCCGTTGGCAACGCTTTGGACACTCTTGCCCGCAAAACCTCACCAATACACATAGTGGTCAACAATACCGGGGGACCCTCCGGAGGCCCCTTGCTCGAGGCTCCCACCACGCAGTTGCTGGAAACCTTCGAAATGCACCTGATCAACTACCAGCTGATTGCACAGGCATTGGTTCCGGGAATGCAGGCCGCAGGGTTCGGCAGGATTGTCAACATTATCAGTACTTCAGTCAAGCAACCCATACCAGGGCTCGGCGTATCCAATACCGTTCGCTGGGCGGTTGCGTCCTGGGCCAAAACCCTTGCCAATGAACTGGGTCCCTATGGAATAACAGTCAATAATGTATTGCCCGGTTATACGAAAACGGCCCGGCTCGACGCCGTCATACAGATGCGGTCGGCCGCACAGGGCTTGTCTGCAGAAGAGACAGGCCGTCAGTTGGCCGCTACAATCCCCACCCGGCGGTTCGCCGAACCGGAAGAGGTTGCCGCGGCTATTGCTTTCCTGTGTACACCGGCGGCGGGCAGTATTAACGGGATTAATCTTCCCGTAGACGGCGGGAATACGGCCAGTTTATAGGTTTCCGGAGTGGGAGCTCCGGGAATGGCAATTCCCGGATTGGCAGCCGTCCGGCGCCATCGGCCTGTAAGCGGGAAGTACCTGCTGTATTTCCGAAACGATATAACCGGCGTCTCCCGTGGCCATGGCCTTTTCCAGGCGCGCAATTGCAATAAGCATTTCTGCTTCCCGGTCCACATGCTGCGCGACCAACCGGACAATCCGGGCATGCGGTGTCCGTTCAGGGCGCTCGCTGGCATAGCACAACTCCTCAGTCAGTTTCTCTCCCGGACGCAATCCGATCAGCCGGATCGCGATTTCCTCCCCGGGAATTTTTCCGGCTTGCCTAATCAGCCATCTGGCCAGTGCCAGCATTTTCACGGGTTTTCCCATATCCAGCATATAAACCGCTCCCTTTTCTTCCATACACCCGGCTTCCAGCACCAACTGGCAGGCCTCAGGAATCGTCATCAGGTAACGGCTCGTATCCGGGTGGGTCAGTGTCACCGGCCCCCCTGCCGCGATCTGCCGGGTAAACAACGGCACTACCGACCCGCTGGAACCCAGCACATTGCCAAAACGGGTAATCGCAAAACGGGTGGTTCGCGCCGACAGGCTTTGGATATACCTTTCACTCATTCGTTTGGTGGCGCCCATCACACTGACCGGGTTTACCGCTTTATCCGTCGAAATGTAAATAAACTGCCTGACCCGGCAATCACAGGAAACCTCGGCCAGTTGCCGGGTTCCCAGCAAATTGACGCGAAGTGCTTCATACGGGTGCATTTCCATCATCGGGACATGCTTATAGGCAGCTGCATGCAACACAATCTCCGGTTGGTAATGATCGAAAACCTGCTTCAGCCGCTCCCCGTCGGTAATATCCGCCACAATTGTGATCATCTCACGAACCGTGTCTTTCAGTTCCGCATCCAGTTCGTACAGGCCCGGTTCCGATTGATCCAGGAGCAGCAGCTGCCGGTAGGGATACCCCGACAGTTGTCTTACCAACCCGCTCCCAATGGATCCGGCCGCTCCCGTGACCAGCAGCACCTTGTCGCGAACCCATTCCCCAACCGCTGCGCGATCCGGCGCTGCGGATTCCCTGCCGCGCAGCTGTCCGGCTATTTCGGAAAGCACTTGTTCCCGGGACTGCACCCGGTTGCTCCTTTGAAAAACACGGTTTCCCCGCAGAAAGAGGTACCATAACCAGAAAAACAGTCCTCCTGCCGACAAAAAATAACCGATGATGTCCAGAAGCGGATTCCAGGAAGCCCCGGTCATTCCCGCCGGGACGGTTGTTACAGTGAAAAGATTCACACCTAAAACCAAGCTTCGGAAGCCGTCGCTTCGGAAGCCGATGCTTCGGAAGCCGAAGTGCTGTGTATAGTTGTGTACAATCTTTTTGAAACCAGCTATTGCCATACAGGTCATGGTTTTCAAAAAACGAATCAATAAAATGACGTCTTCCGGGTTTATAATTTCCCCGATGGATATAGTGCGTTTAATGCGTGTGTTAATCCGGGATAAAGATACTGAAAATCTGTTTCAGTCTGCACTCTGAAGTTGACAACCTTTGCACCTTCCAGTAAAAGCCCCGCCATCTCTCCCAGGAGCAGCCTGATGACAAACGCCGGAACATCCGGAAGCCAGTCCCGTTTGTGCAGCAAAGTGTTCATCGCGGCGACAAACTGGCGGTTGGTCACTGCACCGGGAGCTACTGCGTTATAAACCCCCTGCCAGGCATCGTGCTCCATCGCTTCCGTATACATCCGGCAAAGATCCGCGATATGGATCCAGGACAACCACTGCCTGCCGGTGCCGAACGCTGCCAACAGGCCCAGCCGGGCGGGCAGCTCCAACTGCTTCAGCATTCCACCCTCCCGGCCGAGCACAACGCCGGTACGGAGTTTGACGGTGCGCACTCCCTGCCGCCCGAACTGGTCGGCCGCGGTCTCCCACTGCCGGGTAACGGTAGCTAAAAAGGAGTCGGCTGCGGGGGAATTTTCGGTAAAAGCGCTCTCAAAATCCCGGTTATCATAAATTCCCGTTGCGGAAGCCGACACCAGTACTTTGGGCCAGGTAGCCATCCGCTGCATTGCCTCCAATAAAACGTCCAGCGAATCGACGCGGCTTTTCAGGATCTCCGCACGCCGTTTTTCAGTCCACCTCTTCGCTCCCACATTCGCTCCGGCCAAATGGATGAGACACTTTGTATCTTTCAATGCACTTTCCGGCACATCGGCTCTTTCCGGATGCCACTCATGCACGCTTACTCCGGGTACGCGTACCGGCGAACGGCTTAAAAAAGCCACCCGGTAGCCTTGTGCCAGCAGGTGCTTCGCCAGCGCTCTTCCGATAAATCCAGTTCCCCCGGTTATCAGGACCTTTTCTTTCTCTTCCATTCCCATTGCTGATAATTATCTATAAGGTGCATCATTATAGCAATCAATATCGTACTTTTGTACCGATTTACAGGTGCTTTCTTGTTTCAGATACAAGATAACGCTTAATTGGGAATTCCGTGAAAATCGGAAACTGTCCCCGCAACTGTCAATTTCCGGCAATCCGGTTTCAACTACACTACCACTGTTTCCAGGAAACGGGAAGGTTCGAAGCAGGAGGAAATAAGTCAGGAGACCAGCCTGTAGATGCACCCCGGTAACCCTCGGAGGATAGGGCGAACGGACGGTACCTGATATTCAAATGGTGATTATTACTGTTTCCAAAAAGCTGGTTATTATCTTGCTGTGCCTGTTAGTTTGCATCCTTTGCAAACCGGTCCCGGCGCAGGACAGCATTTCACTGGACCCCGTGCTGGTGAGAGGGTTTGCTCCTTCCCGGTTTATGGCCGGCCTTGCGGTGCAGCGGATCGACTCCATCCGCATGCGCCAGTATGCATTCCGGTCCCTGGAAGAAATTCTTTCGGCCGCGACCCCGCTTGCCTTTCGCAGTTACGGCAGCGGACAATTGTCCACCATTGCCTTCCGGGGAACCGCTGCCAGCCATACCGCAGTGCTCTGGAACGGCGTAAACATCAACTTGCCCACACTGGGACAAAGCGATTTCTCCACCCTGCCGGTGGCGGCCTTCGACGCGCTATCGGTACAGTATGGCGCCGGCAGCAGCAGTGTCGGAACGGATGCCATCGGAGGCAGTATCCTGTTGGGCAGTACCCCAGCCGCAAAACCCGGGGCTTCTTTTCTGCTGGGCTGGGAAGAAGGGAGTTTTAACAACCGCCAGATGCGGCTGGGCAGCACCTATGCCGCTCAACTCTCAAAAAAATGGTTTTTCTCGGGAAAGACACTTGTTTACAACCATCGCTTTCATAACGACTTCCCGCACGCCCGGCACAAAGGCAGACCGCTCGAATTTTCCAACACCTTTCAGAAAGGCCTTGTCCAGGACCTCGTTTTCAACGGACCCCACAAACAGCAACTTGCTGCGCACGTGTGGCTCACGGATCATGCTTTGACCCTCTCGCCCGGCCAACTCTCCGCCCGCGAGTTAACGGCGACCCGGTCGTACCGCACCCTTCTCCAGTATACCCTGGATTCCTGGAAAATCCGTACTTCCTGGATAAGGGATATTATCGACTACGGCAAAGGAGACCTGCTGTCGCTGGACCATTCGGTCACGGACCGGTATGCGTTACGACTGGAGAAGGAATACCGGCAACCACTGGGCAACACCCTGCTGAATGTGCTGGCAGGTGGAGAATTCACTCACTTTCAGGCAAAAGTACCCGGCTATGTCCCCGCCGGTGTTTCGGAGAACCGGGCAGACTTGTTCCTGCTTTCCCGGTGGCGTTATTCTTCCCGCGGCCTCTTGTCCTTCAACATGCGTCAGGCATTTATTACCGGGTATAATCCCCCCTTCACCCCCTCCCTGGGCGCGGAGTACCGGTTACTTCAAACGCTGTCGCATCAGCTTACCATCAAGGGTTCCCTCGCCAAAAGCTACCGTGTCCCGACCCTCAACGAACGGTACTGGAAGGATCTCGGCAATCCCGCCATACGCCCCGAAAAAAGCATTGCCAAGGAACTCGGCTTACACCAGACGCTTGTCCTTGCGAAGTCGCTCACGCTCCGCAATCACCTCACCCTCTATCACAATAAAATAAGTGATTGGATTTACTGGAATCCGGCCCGGAATTATGCCGCCGAAAACCTCCAGCATGTAACCGCCAAAGGCATTGAGCTGACCAACCACTGGCAATACGGTTATTCCGGCTGGAAGGCAGGTCTTGAGCAGACACTGGGAATAAACCGCAGCTACCAAACGCGTGCTTACGATCACTACAGCCAGGATATTTTAGGAAAACAGTTACGGTTTATGCCCGTATTTACCGGCAACTGGCAAGCCTGGTTCCAATACCGTCGGACCCGGCTTACCGGGCAGGTCCATCGGGAATCCGTCCGCTATACAACTTTTGACCATTCCCAGGCCCTTCCGGCGAGCACCCTCATTCATCTGCTGCTTGAACAGACATTCCGCCTGGGTACTGTTACCGGCACCCTGCAGGGCAGGGTTGTCAACCTGACCGACCAACTCTACCTGAACGTAAAATCAAACGCCATGCCTGGCCGGCACTATTCCCTGAGCCTGCTTTTCAATTACAGTATACTATCTCCAAACAATTAAATTAAACAAAAATGCAACATTCATTCAATCGCTTTTTCCTCGCAGGCACCCTTTCACTGGCTTTTGCGGCCTGTAAAGATCATAAAGAAGAACCCAACCCTACGGGTGACTATACAACGGGCGTTATGATCGTAAACGGTGGTAATTTCTTACAGAACAACGGTACGATCTCTTTTTTAAAGAGAGATGCAAAGGAAGCAGCCTTAAATATATACAACCAGGTCAATGGCAATGCATCCCTGCCGCCGGTTGACGGCCGTATCGAAGGCTATGCCGAAACAGGTGAAATCGGGATTGTGCTATTTGACCATAGTACAGAAGGGCAGGACAAAGCCGTCCTGGTAAATGCATCCAGCTTCAACCGGATTACAGAAATCGGCGCACCGCATATTGAAAACCCCAGGGATGTACTGGCGGTAACGACCACAAAGGCCTATATCTCCAACTGGGATGAAGTGAGCGCCGTTCATAAAGACGGCTTCATCACGGTGATCAATACTTCCAACGGGACAGTTGCCGACAAAATTGTGGTCGGTCCCGGCCCGGAGAAACTGCTGTTTCATCAGAATAAAGTTTACGTCGGCCGGTACCTCTGGGCGGGCAACAACGAGCTGACCATTCTTAATGCCGCAACGGATCAGGTAGAAACGAGCCTTCCTTTTGGCGCTCCCCCTACCCCGGTCGGAATCGATGCCAACGGAAAATTATGGGTAAGCGCCGCTAACCGCTTTTACCGTATCAATACGGCCACCAACACCATCGAAGCCACGCTCGAGGCGGGCGACGACCCTTTCAAAATGATCAATACAGCCACTTTAGATGCTGAAGGACAGCATCTTTACTTTGCGCTGACTTACTTCGATGACAACTATATGGAACACGGCAGCACCTATCGTTTCGCCATTAGTGCCGAAGCGATCGATACCACGACCCCCTTATTCAACCGCTTATTTTCAGGGCTGTCGGCTGACCCCCAGAGTAAGCTGCTTTATGCCGGGACAACCCCGTCGTTTGCCCAGCAGGGGTATGTCTTACGGATCCAGCCCGACGGAACCGTCCAGGATTCCGTAAAGGTGGAAATATCCCCGGAAGTGTTTTATTTCAAGTAAACGTGGTTCGACCGCAGGCTCACCATGACCGGCCCCTATCCGTCATCCTGTCGAAGGCAGGAACTGTACCACGAACCCCAGGCTTCGACGGGTTCCTGAGCGGAGTCGAAGGACAGCCACCGGGAAATATACGATGCCTAAGCACCCCAAAACGATGCCTGAGCTCCGTCGAAGGCAGGAACTGTACCACGAACCCTAGGCTTCGACGGGCTCAGCCACCGGGAAAACCGGTTCCTGAGCGGAGTCGAAGGACTGCCACCGGGGAAATCTTTGATGCCTGTCGAAGGACGCACTTGACAGTAGTTCGACCGGCTCACCATGGCGGTTTGACTGGATCTCAGGATCGTTGGTCTCCTTCAAAATGGTTCCAGCCCTGGGCCTGCATCGGGAGCTGGCTTCCACTTTTGGTCCGCAGCAATACCTGGCCGGCATCGGCTGTCATGAACCCGATAAAACTGATTTTAGGATTTTTTTTCAGCTTTTCATAGTCAGCCTGCCGGATAGTAAACAACAGTTCATAATCCTCACCTCCGTTGGCGGCTGCGGTCAACGGGCTGATGTTCAACTGGCTGGCAATAAAGACCATTTGTTCATCCAACGGCAGGTTCTCCTCAAATACAACCGCCCCTACTCCCGACTGAGAGCAGATATGGTGCAGCTCTGAAGCCAGTCCGTCCGAGACATCGATCATCGCGGTAGGGACCACTCCGGCCTCTTCCAGTTCAAACACCACATCCATACGGGCTTCCGGTTTCAGCTGGCGCTGCAATACATATTCCTTGCCTTCGAACGCCGGCTGCATGGTACGGTCGGCCAGGAACACCTGCTTTTCCTGTTCCAGAATCTGAAGGCCCATGTAGGCACTTCCCAGATCGCCCGTCACACAAAGCACATCATTGGCCCTGGCCGTATTGCGGTAAACAATGTGATCCTTTTTTACCTTCCCGAATACGCTCACAGAGATGACCAGCCCTCCGCGGGATGAGGTCGTGTCGCCTCCCACCAGGTCTACTTTATAATCTTCACAGGCTGTTTGAATGCCGCTGTATAATTCATCCACCGCTTCGACGGAAAACCGGTTGCTGAGTGCGATGCTCACCGTAACCTGCTGCGGAATTCCGTTCATCGCGGCGATATCCGATACATTCACAGCTACTGCCTTATATCCCAGGTGTTTGAGCGGATGAAAGGTCAGATCAAAATGGATCCCCTCCAGCAGCATATCCGTTGAAAGCAAGCCATACTCCTCTCCCAGATCTATCACCGCCGCATCATCGCCTATGCCCTTCACGGTGGCGGGAAGCACCGGTGTAAACCGGGAAGCCAGCCGGTTGATTAATCCAAATTCTCCCAATTGGGCTATTTCTGTTCGTTGTTCCGTCATGTGCTGTATCTTGTAGTAGTCACTTTTCCTGCCTGCAGCAATTTTTGCCAAAGTTACCGAATTTTACGCCCGCTTCGGTTGCCGCACCTAAAAAGTCATCGCGCCCTGCACTACCGGCAAAACACGGAATTTAAGGAAACGGGCCCGCCATGAATCATCATCGGAAAGCGCTGCGCAAGTACTCCGACGGTATCATCCGGTCGCGAACGGGTCGCCGCGGGCAGCAGTCCGTTCGTTAGGGGTTTGAAACCGAAAACGACGTCGTATACCTACAACCATAATAGTCACTGCGATGAGCTTACCCCAACTTTCTCCTTCTTTACTATCCGAGCAAACCACGTTGCTTCCTGAATATGATGCAATCCGTAAACTACCAGAAAAAGTTGTACAGTTTGGTACGGGTGTCCTACTCAGGGGCTTGCCCGATTATTTTATAGACAAAGCCAACCGCAACGGTTTGTTTAACGGGCGCGTGCTGGTGGTCAAATCGACCGGCAACGGAAAAGTGGATGCCTTTTCTGAACAAGACAACCTTTATACCCATTGTATCCGCGGCATCGAGGACGGCCGGCAGGTAGATGAAACCCTTATCAATTCGGCGATAAGCCGGACGCTTTCCGCCGCGACCGACTGGGAAACCATTCTGAAAAGTGCTGAAAGTGAGGACATCCGGATCGTCATTTCCAATACGACCGAAGTGGGGATCCAGCTTACCGAAGACGATCTTTACGCGACGCCGCCGGCTTCTTTCCCCGGCAAGCTGACAGCCTACTTACTGCGCCGTTTCCAGGCTTTCGGAAATTCCCCTGAGCACGGACTGGTCATTATCCCCACCGAACTGTTACCTGATAATGGTCAGAAACTAAAGGATATCGTCATTGAACAGGCACGTCGCCACCATTTGGGCGCCAACTTCATTGACTGGATCAGTACCCATAACCGCTTTTGCAGCTCGCTCGTAGACAGGATTGTTCCCGGACGTCCGGCGCCGGAGGTCGTCGAGTCCATCACCGCCGAAGGCGGTTACCGCGACGACCTGCTGATCATGTCGGAAGTATACCGCTTATGGGCCATTGAAGGCGACGAAAAAATCAAATCGGTCCTTTCATTTGCGGAAGCCGATAACGGGGTAATCATTGCTCCGGACATTGACCGCTACCGGGAACTGAAACTCCGTTTACTGAACGGCACCCATACCTTGTGCGTAGGGTTATGCTACCTGTACGGGAAAGACACCGTGCGGGAAAGCATGGAAACGGAGGTACTGGAACAATTTATTGCCGGGTTGATGCTGTCGGAACTTGGCCCTGCCATTCCTTATGCCGTAGACCGTTCGGTTTACGAACCGTTTGGCAACCAGGTACTGGACCGTTTCCGGAATCCTGCTATCCGTCACCAGCTGATCGATATTACCGTGCAGTATACCGCAAAAATGAGAATGCGGAACATCCCCACGCTCTTGCAGCACTATCAGAATACCCGCTCCGTTCCAACCCGGTTTGCACAGGGCTTTGCCGCTTTCCTGGCCTTTATGAAGGTGACCGAACACAAAGACGGCGTGTATTACGGCTCCCGCAACGGCGTCGCCTACCCGATCCGCTGCGACGCTGCACCGTATTTCTATGAAAAATGGGAGCAGTATGCCGGACAACCGGAAGCATTGACCGAAGCTGTTCTGGGCGATACAACGCTATGGGGAACCGACCTGACCGCCTTACCCGGCTTTGCGGCACAGGTAAAAGCGGATCTGACGACCCTTTTAGAGAAAGGTGCGCAGGCGCTGTTGCAATAGGGCAGTATCAAGCATGAAATGGCGAACCGTCGCGCGGCGAACCGTCGGGCGGCGAACCGTCGCGCGGCGAACCGTCCTTTATCGGGGACTGTGTCTTCACAGTCCACTTACAGCTGCCAATAAACCAGGTGGGTCCGGGTGAGGCCGGGCGAGTCCAGGCGGGTTTTTAATATGGTCTGTGGGACACAGACCATGGATGAAGACTAACGTTTCTGATAAAATCGGGGATTTTTCCGACTAAAAACAGGAGTTTCAAGGGGAATGCCGTACAAATCTGTTAGTACCGCCCTTTCAGTGAAAGGAAAGTAATCTATTATCCACTAATATTGCATTTTGTAAACAATCATTTGAAAAAGGATATGGCATTCAACGAATTTGATTTTGGCTTGGTAGGTCTCGGTGTAATGGGGCGCAACCTGTTACTGAACATGGCCGATCACGGGTTTTCAGTAATTGCATTTAACAGAAGTGCGGAGAAAATAGCAGCGCTGGAAGCTGCGGCTACTCCCGGTACCGTCGTAAAAGGCGTTACCGACCTGGGTGAAATGCTTTCCAAGTTAAAACGGCCTCGTAAGGTAATGCTGCTGGTTCCTGCCGGTGCACCGGTTGACGAGGTTATCGAATTGTTACTGCCGCATCTGGACCAGGAAGACGTAATCATTGACGGGGGAAACTCCCACTTTACAGATACCTTGCGCCGGGTACAATACCTGACCGAAAAAGGGATCAATTTCATAGGAGTCGGCGTGTCCGGCGGGGAACAGGGCGCGCGTACAGGACCCAGTCTGATGCCTGGCGGTTCTGAAAAAGCCTATACAATTGTAAAACCACTGTTGGAAGCGATTGCCGCGAAAGTACACGGCGAAGCCTGTGTCGACTATCTCGGGAAAGAAGGCGCCGGTCATTACGTAAAAATGGTACATAACGGAATTGAATACGGGATCATGCAGCTGATCAGCGAGGCCTATAGCCTCCTGAAAGCAGCCGGCCTGGATAACGACGAATTGCATACGGTCTTTAAAAAGTGGAACGAGGGTGACCTGCAATCGTTCCTGGTGGAAATAACCCGCGATATCTTCCTGCAGCAGGACGACCAGAGTGACAACCGCCTGGTGGATGTCATCTCCGATAAGGCCGGCTCCAAGGGAACAGGTAAGTGGACCTCCCAGGACGCCATGAACCTGCCCGTTGCCATTCCGACCATCGATGCAGCAGTTGCCTCCCGGACGCTTTCAGGGTACAAAGACGAACGCGTGGCCGCTTCTGAGGTATACCCGCGTGCCGCCGCGGCCCTGGACGTTTCGAAAGTAGCCTTTGTAGAAGAAGTGCATGATGCCCTGTTGTTTGCTACTATTATCAGCTATGCGCAAGGCTTAGCCATGTTGTTCCAGGCCTCTACTGAATTATCGATGGATATCCCGCTGACAAAAGTGGTACGTGTTTGGAGAGGAGGCTGTATTATCCGCTCCTCCTTACTGGAAGTATTCACGGAAGCCTATACGGAAACTCCTGCACTGCCGAACATTCTGCTGAATGGGAAAATTGCGGAACTCGTCCTGAAAACGGCTCCCAATACCCGGAAACTGTTAGCCACCGCGATACAGGCAGGGATACCGGCGCTCGCCTTTTCCTCCACAATAGGCTACTTTGACGCCTATCGTACGGCAAGTCTGCCTACCAACCTGATCCAGGCGCAACGTGATTATTTTGGTGCGCATACCTATCAGCGTATCGACATTCCCGGAACGTTTCACACGGAATGGAACCACTGAAAAACGACAACATGCAATCAGATAAGCATCCACCCGCTTCCATCCTCTTTATTTTTGGTGGAAGCGGGGACCTGAACCATAGAAAATTAACCCCTGCCCTCTATAACCTTTTTCTGGACGGATGGATGCCCGACCAATTTGCCATAGCCGGAATCGGCCGGAGCCAGTACGATCACGCCGGTTACAGAGAGCACCTTTTAAACGGGATCACCTCTTTTTCGCGAAGAAAAGGAAAGCAGAACGGACGTTGGGACGATTTTAGCCAGCATGTCTTCTACCTGCAAATGGACGGCGACAACGCTGCCTCGTATGCGCAGATTTCCGACCTGGTGGCTGAAAAGGAAAAAGAATGGGGAGTTCACCCCAATGTTATTTTCTACCTTGCCGTAGCGCCCCAGCTGGTGCCGGCCATCGCCCGCAACCTGGGAAATCTGGCTATATGCCGGGACCGTATTTCGACGCGTATTGTAGTAGAAAAGCCTTTCGGCCATGACCTCGCCAGCGCCCATGCGCTGAACGACCTGCTGCGGTCGATGTTTACCGAAGAACAGATTTTCCGTATCGACCATTACCTGGGTAAAGAAACCGTACAGAACATCCTGGCGCTGCGTTTCGCCAATGCACTCTTCGAGCCCTTGTGGAACCGGAACTATATTGACCATATCCAGATTACCGCTTCTGAAAGTGTGGGACTGGAAGGAAGAGGCGGGTATTTCGAGCAATCCGGAGCCCTTCGCGACATGGTGCAGAATCACATTTTGCAGATCCTGTGCATGATTGCCATGGAAGCACCGGTTTCGTTCGATGCAAACGAGATCCGTAATAAAAAAGTGGATGTACTGAATGCTATCCGCCGGATCAACAAGGACGAAGTCAGCAAGATTGCGGTCAGGGGGCAATATGGCAGCGGTGAGAAAAACGGCAAACCGGTAACGGGTTACCGGGAGGAGAAAGGAGTAAACCCCGTATCCAAAGTGGAAACTTATGCGGCGGTAAAATTTGCCATCGATAACTGGCGCTGGCAGGGTGTTCCCTTTTATGTCAGGACCGGGAAGTACCTCCATGAGAAAGAGACCCATATTATCATTCAGTTCAAGTCGCCGCCGCACAATACATTCCCTACCGAATCGGCCGAAAACTGGCGCTCCAACCGGCTGACCATCAGCATCCAGCCTGAAATGGATATCCGGATCGGGTTCCAGGCAAAGCGTCCCGGACAGACCATGAACCTGGATCCGGTGGAAATGACTTTTGATTACGATGCCGCATCGGGAGACCATGCGCCCGAGGCTTATGAAACCTTGCTGCTGGACGTGATGGAAGGAGATCCTACTCTCTTTATGCGCGGCGATCAGGTAGAAGCTGCCTGGAAAGTGATCATGCCGATTCTTGAAAACTGGCATGAAACCGACCCGGAGGATTTCCCGAACTATGCCCCCGATTCCTGGGGACCGGACGCTGCAGATGCCCTTGTAGCCGAGGATGATCACCGGTGGATTAATTTGCCTGTTAAAACGAAAGCATGACATTGCATATCGCATCTGATACGGCCTCGCTCAGCCTCAAACTGGCGGAATACCTGAAGGACCAAATCCTGGAAACCCTTCAGCAACAAGAACGGTTTACGCTCGTGCTGTCCGGTGGAAGTACCCCTAAGCAGCTTTACGACCTGCTGGCAGAACCTCCTTTCCGGGATGAGATTCCCTGGGAAAAGATTCATTTTTTCTGGGGTGACGAACGGTTCGTTCCGTTCGAAGATGAACGCAACAACGCCCGGATGGCCTATGAAACACTTCTGAACAAGGTTAACGTACGCCCGGAAAACATCCACGTGATGCGCACCGATCTGGATCCCGAAGCTGCCGTTTTACAGTACGAGTCACTGCTGAAGGCCTATTTCGGAGAATGCGAAACCACCTTTGACCTGGTTCTTCTGGGGATGGGTGACGACGCCCATACACTCTCGCTTTTCCCGGGGACCGCGGTCATTCATGAAATGGATAAATGGGTGCATGCATTCTTCCTTAAAGCGCAGGAAATGTACCGGATTACCCTCACGGCTCCGGTTGTTAATAAAGCCGCACGTGTCGTATTCCTGACAGCCGGCGCTAACAAAGCTTCCGCACTTAAACAGGTGCTGGAAGGAGAAAAAGACCTGGATCAATACCCGTCTCAGATCATTCAGCCGGAAAACGGAGCGCTGCATTGGTTCATTGATACTGCTGCTGCGAGCCTTCTGACCAACTGAAGGTTACCGCCCTGATACATTCTTACCCCTGCTACCGGTCGGCACCGACCAGTAGCAGGGGTTTTTCTGATCCATAATTCCCGCCCCTTCTGCCCGAAGAGCACCCTGCAAAGGGTATAAAAATTTATTTTCTACTTATTAAAAGAAACAATACCTGACGTCCACGCGCCTGAATCCCCGTGTTTCATGTGCACAAAAGGTTATCAGCTTTCGGCAATCAGCTATCAGCGGGGCCGCCCAGGTGGGGCCGCCCAGGCGCTTATTCATCGATGGCGGACGGCTTACCGCTTTGTATGCAATCCTTTTTCTGAAGGCTTATGGCTATTTCATCAGTATTTTATCACCAACATCACATCCACCCCCAGGTAAGCCCCGTAACACCTAAAACCCGACAGCCGATAGCTGATTGCCGACACCTAAGACCTAAAACCTAAAGCCTAACACCTCCATCTAAAATCCGGCAGGCCGAAAGCACAGGTAAGTTCTTTTTCTTAAAAGCTTTATATTGTGACCTTTTCCTAAAGAACCTATTTAATCAATTCTTACATGAAAAAGATTACGACCTTCACCGGTCATTTTGTAGTACTTTTACTGGTCTTTTCTACCTTTAGCGCCCTTGCCCAAAACAATTCCGATGCGAAAGGAAGCATAGAACTCAAGCATGGCGACAGGGTGGTTTTTCTTGGAAACTCACTGTTTGAAAACGATATTCCCGTCGGTTATCTGGAATATGCCCTCGCTACCCGGTGGCCGGACAGGGAGATTACTTTCCGGAATCTGGGCTGGAGCGGTGATAATGTTTTCGGGAGCGCCCGCAGCACCTTTACCAATCCGCCGACCGCCTATGATCATCTGATCCAGCAGCTTACCAGTGCCAACCCCACGGTTGTTTTCCTCGCCTACGGAGGAATTGAGGCGCAGCAAGGTGAAGCAGGCCTTGAGAACTTTCAGCAAGGATTGAATAAGCTCATCGATAAAATTGACGAACTGGGGGCACAAACAATACTATTGTCTACCATCCCCTTACTTTCAGGCCCGTCGGAGACGCTTACCAGCCAGAATGCACTGCTCGGGATGTACAGCAAAGCCATTTCCCGAATCGCCGCTTCCCGGAACAAGCGATTTATTGATGTATACACCCCCATTCAGGAAATCAGCCCGTCTGTAACACTTTCCGAAAACGGGTTTCAGCTCAACGAAACCGGATACTATCACCTGGCCGACATCCTGGAAAGGGCGCTTGGCTTACCTTCCCGGCAGGAAACTCTGAGCATACAGCTTTCTAAAAGCGGTCTGCAGGCTTCTCCCGGAATTGAAGTAAGTCCCGCCGGGCAGGGCTATCAATTCAACATTAAACCGGGCATTCTGCCGCTGCCGCTTCCAGCCGATAAAACCCTGGGAACGATCGTACAGACCCTTAAAATTACGGGGCTCAAAAAAGGCATCTACACCCTGCAGACCGCAAGTGGCCAGATCCACACGGCTTCCGCCAAAGACTGGGAATCCGGAGTTTCCATCCGTCAGGGCGACGACTACAACCAGGCCGCCTGGTTACAGCACCTGATTACCAAGAAAAACGACTTGTTTTTTCAACAGTACCGGCCACTCAACCGGACCTATATTCTGGGTTTCCGTTCGTATGAACAAGGACGGCACAAGCAGGGATTGGAAGACCTCAATTTCATCATCACCTGGCTGGAAGGCCAGATCAACGTGGGCAGATTCCCTACCTCTCAGACCTACCAACTCATTCCGGTTAAATAGCATTCAAAAATATCAATTCAGTAAAAAATGACAGGCTCTAAGTTAACAGCTCGTAAAAAAGGGGATATCGTTTCTTCCTCCGGGTTCTGCGGAAAATGGCTCAGCATTTTGCTCCTGTTGCCCGTGCTCCTTCTCATGTCCTCTTCTGCCAACCAGAACCGGCTCAGGGAATCACCAGACCCGGATCCGGAAAAAGAACGGGAATCATTCAAAATTGCGGAGGGCTTTGAAGTCTCCCTCTTTGCGGCCGAACCGTTGGTCATCAAACCCATCCAGATGAACTGGGATGCCGAAGGGCGCCTCTGGGTGGTCAGCAGTACAGCCTATCCTCATCTCAAAACCGGCGAACAGGCCAACGACAAGATTTTCATACTGGAAGATACTGACGGTGACGGAAAAGCAGACAAATCGACCATCTTTGCCGAAGGGCTTCTCACGCCAACCGGAATTCTGCCGGGCGACGGCGGAGTATATGTCGCTAATTCTACCGAAATCCTCCATTTTGCCGATACTGACGGAGATGGGAAAGCCGACCAGCGTCGCCAGATCCTGAGCGGTTTCGGAACGGCCGATACGCACCACCTGATTCATACCTTCCGCTGGGGGCCCGAAGGACGCCTTTATTTTAACCAATCCATTTATATCTATAGCCACGTAGAAACCCCAACCGGCGTCAAACGGCTGGAAGGGGGCGGCGTATGGCAGTTGCGGCCCGAAACCCTCGATCTGGATATCTATGCGAAGGGGCTGATCAATCCCTGGGGACTCCAGTTCGATCGCTGGGGACAGTCTTTCCTTACGGACGGCGCCGGGGGCGAAGGGATCAATTACGGCTTTCCGGGGGCTACTTTCGTTACGGCGCCAGGAGCAGAACGGATTATCCGAGGGCTGAATCCCGGGCAACCCAAACACAGTGGTCTGGACATTGTTTCCGGGAGGCACCTTCCGGAATCCTGGTCGGGCAGCCTGATCACCAACGATTTCCGTGCTAACCGGATCAATCGGTTTCATCTCGAAGAGCAAGGAAGCGGCTATGCCTCCAAGCAAACGGAGGACCTGATGTGGACCGACGATGTGGCATTCAGACCGGTAGATATTTCCGTAGGACCTGACGGGGCGATTTACGTAGCCGACTGGTATAACCCGATCATTCAACACGGAGAGGTAGATTTTCACGATCCCCGCCGCGACCAGGAGCATGGCCGCATCTGGCGGATCACTGCCAAAAACCGACCGTTGGTGGCTCGCCCCAAATTACAGAATGCTTCCGTCAAGGAATTGCTGGACGCCCTGAAACTCCCGGAAAACTGGACACGTTCACAAGCCAAACAAGTATTGAAAGAGCGCGGGAAAACTGCTGTTATTCCTGCACTTGAGCAATGGGTAGCGGCGCTTGATAAAAACGATAAAGAATACGAGCATCAGCTGTTAGAGGCGCTGCGGGTGTATCAGCACGTGGAGGTTGTCAACGAAGCGCTGCTGGTCCAGTTGCTTCATGCACAAAACCATCATGCACGGGCAGCCGGGCTCCGTGCGCTGTCGTTCTGGCACGATAAGATCGCTGATGCTCCGGCCCTTCTTACCCAAGCGGTAGCCGATCAACATCCTCAGGTACGTCTCGAAGCAGTGATGGCGCTCCGTAAATTGCAGACGGCTGAGGCAGCCCGCACCGCACTGGCTGTGGTGGAAAAACCCATGGATGAATTTCTCGATTATTCGCTCTGGCAAACGATCCGGGATCTGGAACCGCAGTGGACAGCCAAACTCAAAACCGAGCCCGGCTTTTTCGGAAATGCCCGGAAAACCACTTTTGCACTAAAATCAGTTAATAAGCCCGAAGCGGTGGCACAATTGATACAGCTTTACCAGCAAAACGAAGTGCCTGAGGAATATCAGAAGGACGTACTGAACTCCATTGCCAAAGTTGGTAACACCGGGGACCTCAATGCGCTTTTTGAACTGGCGCTAAAAAGTGCCGCCAACCCCACCAATAGCACGGCAGACCAGCTGTCAGCACTGGAAAATGCCGCCCGTCAGCGACGGGTGAAACCGGACCGTAACCTCTCGCAAATCACCAGCCTTTTGAACAGCCCGAACGAAGCTGTCACCTCCGGTGCGCTGCGGCTGATTGGGCTGTGGAAAATGGAAGAGCAGAGTACCTTGCTGACCGACATTGCCCGGAAAAGTGATAAAAACATTAAAAAGGCCGCGCTGGGCGCACTGGCAGCCATCGGAACCGATCATACCCAACAGCTTTTGCTGGAGTTGACCGGCACTAAAAATCCCGCAGATCTCCGGGTACTGGCTGCTGCGCAGCTGGTGCATTCCAACCCTGCGGCGGCCGCTAAAACGGGAGTAGGCATCCTGCAGTCGCTTCCCGGGGATACCGACGCTTCTGATCTGATTCAGGCCTTTATTGCCAATAAAGCAACCACCAAAGCTTTTGCAGATGAACTGAGCGGAAAAAAGATACCGGAGGAGCTTGCCCGGGCGGCCCGGCTGACCGTACAACGCCAGTTGCCATGGAACCGGCACAAAGATGACGATGTGAAGCAATTGAAAGAAGCGCTTGAAGCCACCGGCGGAACACTCCCGATAGAACGGATGCCTCAGGACCTTGATGACCGGCAAATCGCAGCACTCGCCCGCGATATCAGATCTACGGGCGAAGCGGACAAAGGCGAAGGGGTCTATCGCAAAGCAGAGTTGAGCTGTATGACCTGCCATGCTGTCGGCGGCGCAGGCGGACGGATCGGCCCGGACCTGAGCAGCCTCGGAACCAGCTCCCCTACCGAAACGATTATCCGCTCGATCCTCTATCCTACGCACTCGATCAAGGAGGGGTACGAATTACAGCGGCTGGTGAAGAAAGACGGCAGTGAATTAATGGGCTACCTGGTCAGTACCGGCAATGCTGACGTGGTAATGCGGGATGTAACGGGCCTTGAAGTGTCTGTTTCGAAAAGCCAGATCGAAAAGCTCGAAAGGATTCCGGGTTCGCTCATGCCTCCCGGTCTTACAGCCGGCCTGGAAAAGCAGGAATTTGTCAACCTGATTGCCTTCCTTTCACAACTGGGGGAATCCGGCGACTTCCGGGTACCCAATGCCCGCTTCGTAAGGCGTTGGGAAACGGCGGCAAGCGATAGCGATCTGGCCAAAAAAATCCTCCGGGAAGGCAGTGATTACCTGGTAAAAGCTCCGGATAAAGTGTCTTACTCACCGGTCTATAGCAAAGTGGCGGGCGATCTTCCGATGGAAGAGCTGTCCATCCAGGATGTGGCTGTCAATAAGCAAATCAGTGTCGTGAGATTCGAAATCGAAGTGCTTACCAACGGAAATGTGCAACTGGATTTCAACAATACCACCGGGATCAATGCCTGGGACGGCACGAAAGCACTGAATGTTACCGGAACCGGAATTACAGCTGAAATGGCTCAGGGAATTCATTCCATTGTGCTGACCATCGACCGCCAGACGAATAAAGAAAAATCCTTACGTATCCAGCTCCTGGATGCCGCCAATACTCCCGCCCAAACCCGTTTGGTAATGGGGAACTAAAACACGGGAGTACTGCTCATTAACCAACACAACCGGGTCGTAAGGGCCCGGTTGTGTTGGTTAATGGGGTGGGGTTTCGGCTTTCGGAGGTCGGAAATCGGCTTTCAGCTTTCAGCTATCAGCTATCAGCTATCGGCTTTTGGCAAATACGATGGGTGGATGGGTGGATGGGTGAGCGGAGTCGAACCCAGGAGTCGAACCCAGGAGCTGAACCCACGGCTTTCAGCCAGTTTTTTTAAAGAAGAGAGGGATCCCTGGTTTATCAGGGGCAAAAGAAAGAATGTGCTGGATTACTTGGACAAGAACGCTCGGCCTGAGATATGCCATTTATAATGATGACCATTTCTATAACAACTGTGCTACTAAAGTGCGCGATGTATTCGTGGACCTATTATTCGGACAATGCCCTCTCGAAACACAAACCGATCGCCGATTTCCGACAGCTGATTGCTGATTTCCGACAGCACGGCAACTGAAAGCGATCATTCACCTTCACACTGCTTCGGGTTCCACCTTTGTGCTTGCCACGAGCCGGTTGATAGTGAGGCCTTGTACAAAAATGGAGAATACGACCACGAAGTAGGTCATTGAAAGAAAAAGTTCTTTATGAAGGGAATTGTCGATCGAAAGGGCGAGCGCTACAGAGACCCCTCCCCGTAAGCCGCCCCAGACCAGGATTTTGATTGTCGGTGTATCAAAACGGCTTTTAAAGGGAATAATCTTGGCGGGGATCCAGATCGAAATCAGCCGGGCCAGCAGAACGATGCCGATGGCAATTACCCCTATTAACCAGTAATCGGTAATATCCGGAATGAGCAAAAGCTCAAATCCGATGATCAGGAACAAAATCGCATTCATGATTTCATCAATCAGTTCCCAGAATTTATTCAGGTAATCACGGGTGTTTGCCGAAAGGTATCCGTCTTTCCGGCTCACATTCCCTACAACCAACCCTGAAGCAACCATTGCCAGCGGGCCTGAAATATGCATGGCATGCGCCACCAGGTATCCGCCCATCACAACGGCCAGGGTAATCAGGGCCGACACGTTATGGCTGTTGATCCTTCTCATCCCTTCTACTCCGATCACCCCGGTAAGCAGCCCCAGGCCCATGCCCCCGATCGCTTCCTTAAAGAAAAGCCAACTGATATTTCCCACAGACAGATCCACGTGGGTCCCCTGCGCCAGCTGCAATAAAACTGCAAATATCACGACCGCCATGCCATCATTGAAAAGCGATTCGCCGGCTACCTTGGTTTCCAGGGCTTTCGAAACGCCTGCTTGTTTGAGGATACCGAGTACGGCAATGGGATCGGTTGGCGAAATGAGCGCCCCGAAGACCAGGCACTGGATCAGCGGCGCCTCCAGTCCCACTAACGGCAGGATGTAATAAACCAGCATCCCCACGACAAACGTCGAAATCAGCACACTGACGGTCGAAAAAACCACGACCGGCCCGCGTTGCTCTTTTAAATCCGAAAGCTTTATATGGATCGCCCCTGCAAATAACAGGAAGTTCAACATAGCCCCCATCAGGATTTCAGTAAAATCCAGCTTTGAAATAAATCCGGAAAACTCCATAAAGAGTTCCGGATAAATGTTACCTGTAACGACAAGGGCAATGGAAACCACCATCGCCATCAGCATAATACCGATGGTGGCAGGGAGCTTTAAGAAGCGCTCGTTGATATAGGAAAATGCTGCGGTAAGTACGATCAATACCGAAAACGAATAATATAATTCCATCTGGAGACGATTTACAAGGCAAATATGATTTCACAAAAAAACAATTTTCTTGAAAAAACTCAATGAAATGCCATCAATTATTTCGTTTTCTATCATAAAATCCTATTGAGACGTATATAAAACAGGGTTCAGCGGACCATCCGCAGGGCCTCCTACGGGGCGTTCTCCGAGCCAGGTTTTCCAATCAGCCTCCTGGTAGGTATTATTGGCTGCCGTTATCCGCTGCATCTTATCCATATAAATGATCGTCATTACTTTCCTGGCTTTATCCGACTGATTGGCGCCGGCCCGGTGAAACAACCAGCCGCAATGGTAGCTGACCTCACCCAATTCAAAGGGCGCCTCGCAAATGGAGAAGTTTTGTTCCCGTAATGCTTCATTCAACAGCCGTTCGCTCTCATCACTGATCTCCAGCTCCCGTCCTATTTCGACCTGCTGGCTTTTCTCCGCAAAAGCCAGCGGCCCCATGACCATCGGGGTTTCCTGGAGAGGAATCCAGACCGTCACCGTCTTCACAGAAGATAACGGCCAGTAATATTGGTCAGCGTGCCACGGAGTAATCCCGCCCCCGGGTTCCTTGTACAATGCCTGATCATGGTACAGGCGCACCCCTTCTACCCCCATTAACTCCGCCGCGATACGCGCCAGTCTTTTGGAAAATACAAACTCCGCCACTTCCGGATCTTCACGCCATAGGTTCATTATCTGCAAAAACGCCTTTTCATAGGTTGTCCGTTCTTCCATTGGCTTGATCAATGTGTTCAGCTCAACCACCTTTTTGGTAATCAATTCGCCGTAGTAGTGCAGCAATGGCTCACTCAGGACCTGTTTTAGCTTCACATACCCATTGGCCCGATAAAAAGCCTTCACCTCCTCTGAAACCGGGTAAGGCCGGGCCAGTTCTTCCAAAAACAATTGTTTTAAATCTTCCATAAGACTTTCCGATACTCCGTTTACGAATCATTTCCTGTTAAAAGGGGAAACGGCACGCAGCTTACCATTCTGCGGGCAATTTTCTTCCGTGGTCCTCCCTCACACCTCATCTGTCTCGCCATAGGCCCCGCCTCCCGGTGTTTCTATAATAATACGATCGTACTTTTCCACCGATACCCTTGCAATACCCGGAAGCTTTATCCATTCCCCGGTGTGTCGCCGCAGCAAATGATTCCCGGTTTGTCCGCCGCCGCCGCCCGCCATTCCGTAGGGCATAAAATGACGGTGCTGCGCGAGTAGCGTTACACTGAGTGGTTCCAGAAATTCAAACGACCGGACGATCCCGTCGCCCCCGTTGAATTTGCCTTTGCCTCCCGAACCCCTGCGGATTTTAAACTCCAGCAACCGTATCGGATACCTTCTTTCAAGTTCCTCCGGATCGGTTATCCGAGTATTGGTCATGTGCTGATGCACACCCGAACGCCCATGGAAACCTTCTCCTGCCCCGGTCCCGCCCCCGATGGTCTCATAATACCCGAACCGTTCGTTGCCAAAAAGAAAATTGTTCATCGTTCCCTGGCTGCAGGCAATGCTTCCGAAAGCCTTCAATAAGGTATCGACCAGCCGCTGGCTTACTTCCGTATTTCCTCCCACTACTGCCGGGCACAATGCTCCTTCATCCCTGAAATCCGGATTTAAAAAGGAATCCCGCGGCAGGACCAGCCTGACCTGTCGCAGCAGGCCTTCGTTCAGCGGAAGATTTGTTTGGGCCAACAGCCGCAGCACATACAAAACCGCACTGTAAATAATAGACAGGTTCGCATTCAGGTTCCGGGGATGCCTTTTGGAAACTCCTGTAAAGTCAATGGTCATTACGCCCCCGGTTACGGTCAACCGCAGGTTTATGCGATGGCCATCGTCCAGAAATTCCGTACTCTTCAGCATTTTCCCTTCGAAGGGCAGCAAGGCCTTTTGCAACTCGGCCGCGGCCCGGTCTTTCAGCAATCGCATATACCTGAACAGCTTCTCAACCCCATGCTGCGCTGCCAGTTTTTCCAACTGCTGCTGTCCTTTCCGGAGCGCAGACAATGCAGCGGTGATATCGGCCTGGTTTTCGGCAAAAGACCGGGTCGGAAAAGCGCCTGTTGTAAACAATTCCGCCAGCCGTTCCCACTGCACCGCCCCGTTATGCACCAGATACTGCGGGACAATCACGACGCCCTCCTGGTCAAGGCTCTCCGCGTCAGGAGGCATCGATCCCGGCGTCATCCCTCCTATTTCCGCATGATGAGCCCGGTTAATGACATACCCGATTAACCGGTTGTCAGCCGCATAGACACCGGCCAGCAGGGTGACATCCGGCAGGTGGGAGCCGCCATATTTCGGATGGTTGGTAATCACCACATCTCCTGGTCCTAGCGGCAGGTAATCCCTGACCAGGCGGGTGCAGATCCCCAAGCTTCCCAGATGTACCGGGATGTGGGGAGCATTCACCAGGAGCTCCCCTTCCGGGTCGATCAGTGCACATGAAAAATCAAGTCGTTCTTTCACGTTCACCGAAAAAGCTGTCCGCTGCAACTGGGCGCCCATTTCCTCAGCGATTGCCTTGAAACGATTGGTAAACAATTCCAACTCAATAGCCTCCGGGTTATCCTCCCTAAGGGCCGGCCCCCTCTCCCTGTAAAAAACAATCAGGTCGCCGCTCTCCTGCACCACGCCTTCCCAACCTGCCGGCAAAAAAACGGTTGCACCGGCATTTACCAGTATTCCTCCTCCCCTGATCACCTGCCCCGGTTGTAACCGGTCCCATTCAAACACCGGAATTACCGTCTCTTCACCCGCGTATTTAGCCGTAAAGTTCCGGACGGGTGCAACCACCCCGCCTTCATACCGGATGCGATAGCCAGGTTCCGGCTCCGAAGAGGCGATTACTTCCAGCCGCACACTTTCGAGTTCTATCTCCCGGTCAGACGGGAAATAGCCAAAACATTCCCGGTACAACTGCTCAAAGGTTTCCAGGACAGTCCCTTCGGTATAGGGAACTTCCAGTGTACTTTCCTGCCCGGCAAACCGCAGGAATACGGAACAGAAGCCCGTTTCTGTACCCGCAATACCCTCTTTCCGCAATGCTTCCCGCCCTTCCTCCTGCATCCCTTCCAACAGCGCGGCCAACCGCGTACCAGCGACTTCCCACGGTTGCAGTACCTGCCGGCTGATCATCCGCGAAACACGGGCCATTCCCATCCCGGTTGCACTGAACAGGCCGGCATCGTACGGAATAATTACCTGCAGGATACCCAGCCGTTCAGCCAGCTGGCAGCCATGCAATCCTCCGGCGCCGCCGTATACCATTAACGTATAAGCCGCCGGGTCAATACCATGCGCAACCGATATACGGCGGATTGCACCCGCCATTTTCTCGTTTGCAATAGCCTCCAGTCCTTCCAGCAGCTGCCTGGCGGTCAGGCTGTTTCCTGTTTTCTCGTAAATTTCGTCCCTCAGAACCGCTAACGCTCGTCCGGCTGCTTCCATCCGGATAGGGATTCCGAACTGCCCCGGGTCCATTTTCCCCAGCAACAGATTCACATCCGTAATCGTCAGCGGACCACCGGCTCCATAACAGGCGGGTCCCGGAAAGGCCCCGGCGCTTTCCGGGCCGACACACAGGTTGTAGCCATCAAAAAAGCAGACCGAGCCTCCTCCGGCTGCTACCGTTTCAATGGCCAGGGTTGCATTGTGCAGCTCTATCCCATCCACTATTGTCGTGAAACGCAGGTCTGCCCGCCCCTCGATCCGGGCTACATCCGTACTGGTTCCCCCCATATCAAAGCTGATCAGCTTAGTCGCTCCAAAGCGCTTTCCCAGGACCGTGGTTGCCACCACACCTCCCGCCGGCCCGCTCAGCAGGCTGTCTTTGGCCAGAAAATGCTTCGCCGCTACCAGCCCGCCGCTGCTCGTCATTATCTTCAGATCCTGCTGACCGATCGCCTGCTGTATCCCCCTCAGGTAAGTGGAGAGTACCGGAGCCAGGTACGAATGGACCATCGTCGTCTGCGTCCGCCGCAGGTAATGAACAGCGCCCGAAAGCTCGGACGACAATGCCACAAATTGCTGCCCCCGCTCCCGGAAAAACTTACCAGCCTGCACTTCATGCTCCGGATTCCGATACGAATGCAGCAGGGAGATCCCCACGGACTCCACGCCGTTTCCGGTTATCTTTGCCAGCGAGATCAGGTTCAGGGGCTGCAGGATGGCTCCCGTAGCGTCCAGCCGTTCTTCTACTTCCATCACTGAATGGTACAGCCGTTGTGCCTCCGGGACCTGCAGCTGGAAAAGATCCGGCCGCTGTTGGGTCCCGATCCGCAGCAAGTCCCCGAATCCTTTGGTGACCACCAGCAGGGTTTTCGCGCCCTTCCGTTCCAGAAGCGCATTGGTTCCCCTGGTTGTACCCAACCGGATTTCCATCGCCGGAAAGGCATCGGTCAATGCCGTTGCAGTAAGCAGGCGGGCTACCAGCACAGGCGCTTCTTCCTCTCCGCCAATTTCAAAATCCCGGTCCGAAAAAGGGGGCAGATTATCTTCCACCACCAACGTTTTATCCCGGTAGTTAATCGCGAGCAACCGGCTTTTTTCAGGACTGTCCCGTACCTGGAACCGATATCCTTCCAGTAGTCGGCTGTCGAAATCCCATTGTGTTTCAAATTGGTAAACATGCGGGTTGATCTTACGGACAATGCGTCCGCGAAGGGTACCGTTACTCAATACTTTCAGGCGATGCAGGTCTCCGGACAAATCACGTGCGACACAATCGGTAAAAGTACCTCCCGTATCAATCCATAATTTCCAGCAGGGTTCAGACAAAGGTCAATCAGGTTTAAAAGTGTAAAACAAGGCTCTAATATAGTTATTTTGCGAATAGTACCCGGAGAAAATACCCGTGGGGGTATTCAGCAGGTCACCACGAATACCCACGAAGCCCACAGCCGGTAAACCAGCTCTACCTGCTCTTCTTCCCCGTTTACCCGGATCGTCCCTGTTAAGGTTCCCTGCGGGCCAGGCTCAAAAGGCTGCAGCCGGCAGTCATTCCGCAAATCAACCTGCCGGTTACCTGCGTATTTATAAAGTGCTTCTTTAGCAGACCAGTACAAATGCAGCGCGGTCAGATCATCCGGGTTCCTGAGTCCGGCCTGCTCAGCTTCCGACAAATAAAAGGATTTTGCCTTCAAAAGAGCAGGACGCGGCATTTGCTGAATATCCACTCCAACCGGACCGTCGGTACGAAGTGCCACTGCCACTTTGGTTGCTGTATGGGAAATGGATATAAAAAAAACCTGGTCTTCCAGGTAAGGACTCCCGTCTTCCCGGTAGCCTACCCGCTGACTACCGCCGGTCATTGCGGTGATCACTAAACGGGCGGCCAGGAATTGCGCCTTTTTAACCGGACTCCTTCTTTGCATCAGCTTCTTTTTCTCCGCCTCGGTCCAGGTTCCGGAAAGCATCAGCTCTTCCCAGGATTCAGAAATCTCCCAAAAGCCTACACGCAGTTGCGGAGATATTATTTCAATCGCAGTTAACGGCATTTTAAAACAAGTCTGAACGTTCCGGGGTACTTTCTTCGTTACTTACAAAAAAACAGGGGCGTCGACAACCGTGACGTTCCCGTCAATCGCCTACGAAGATAGTAGTAAAATGAAGTTTCCCCTTTTCCCGGATCATAAATCTCCTTCGATACACGCATCCAATGGCTGACAGCAGGTTCCCTCGTATACGTTCAGTCCTGGCGGGAATCCTTCTTTTCCTTTTGGCAGGCATCGGCTGGTTTCTCTGGCGCATCCAGATTCCCGTGCCGGCAGTCACCGGGATGGCTGCAGCGCCCCTCCTCACGGATGCCCGCTACCAGCGCGTACAGGCAGGTCCTGATCATTACCGGATCGGGAATAACTGGCTGCGTAAAAATGCCTTTGGCATCTGGGAAATGTATATTGAAGGCAGCCCTTACGAAAGGGGACTGGTTTACGGCGTACTGGCGAAAGAATTAATGCATCAACAGGAAGTGGTGTTTGTCGATCAGCTAAAGGAAATCATTCCCGGCACCTTGCTGCTCCATACACTCAAATACTTCATCGGCTGGTTTAACCGGGACATCGACCAGTACATCCCACTGGAAAACCAGCAGGAGATTTATGGCATTTCACAATCGTTTTCCGACGACTTCGGATTTATCGGCAAAAAATATTACCGGATCCTCAATTACCACGCGGCGCACGATATCGGTCATGCACTGGTAGACATGAACATGGTCGGGTGTACCTCATTTGCGGTGAGTAACGATTTTTCTGCAGACTCTTCCCTCCTGATCGGGCGGAACTTTGATTTCAATATGGGAGATCACTTCGCGGAAAATAAAGTAATGCTATTTGTAAAGCCCGATGACGGCTATCCGTTTGCCTCCGTTTCGTGGGCGGGCTTTACCGGTGTGGTATCAGGAATGAACCAGCGGGGTCTCACCGTGACGCTCAACGCAGCGAGGTCGGATATTCCCTATACCGCCAAAACCCCTGTTTCCATTCTGGCCAGGGAAATCCTCCAGTATGCTGCAACGATTGAAGAGGCGGTCGCCATTGCCCGGAAACGGGAAACCTTTGTATCCGAGTCGTTGCTGATCGGTTCAGCCAACGACGGGAAAGCGCTCATTATTGAGAAAACCCCGACCAAAATGGATGTCTATGACCCGGGGATTCCCGCCCTGGTCTGCGCCAACCACTACCAGAGTCCGCTGTTGCAAAACGATCCCGCCAATCTTGAAAATATCCGTTCCAGTGATTCCCGGTACCGGTTCGACCGGCTGCAGCAACTGCTCATCCAACAAAAGCCGGTCAGCACGCAACAAGGCGCGGCACTGCTCCGGGATGTCCGCGGGATAGACGACAAGTTTATCGGTTACGGCAACCCGAAATCGCTCAACCAGCTATTGGCCCATCACGGGGTTCTCTTCAAGCCCGACAGCCTCTTAATGTGGGTATCCGCCAACCCCTATCAATTGGGAGCCTTCGTGGCCTACAACCTTCATGAAACATTTGAGGCTTCGGAATTTATCCCCGACACCACCCGTACTATCCCGGCCGATCCGTTCTTACAAACCGACGATTTCAGAAAATTTGAACAGTTCAAAATCACCCGGTCTGCTATTCAACGCTATCTGATGACAGGCAACGAGCTCCATTTGCCCGCCCGGCAGCTCCGGGAATTTATCGCCGACAATCCGGAAAGCTACCAGCCGTACGCCTATCTGGGTGATTATTTCCGGCAAAAAAAGGACTACCTGAAAGCAGTTGTCTACTATGAACAAGCACTCACCAAAGAACCCTCCTCTCCGAAAGAAGCGGCAACGATCCGCGACAAACTAGCGGAATGCCGGAAAGCCATGTAAAACAGCCGCACTACCACCCTTTCACGAGCTCGCTCCGAAAATCAAAAAAAATACCGTAATTAGCAATTCAATCCAACCATACAAGTAAGCCTATGAAAACCGCTAGATTGCTGCTATTTCTCATGTTGGGGCTAGCGGCTTGTCAAAATTCTTCCGAAATGCAAAGAACACCTTATCAATGGCCGACGGACGCAGTAGCCCCGGTCGCTACCGTCAAACCGCATTACCGCGTCATTCATGGCGATGCCGTTACCGACAACTACTACTGGTTATACGATTATTTTGGGAAAGGGCCCGACAGCGCGCAGGTGATCGACTACCTGAATGCAGAAAATGCCTACCTGGGAACCATGATGAAGGGAACGGAAAAGCTTCAGGCCAATTTGTTCCAGGAACTCAAAAACAGGATCAAGGAAAAGGACGAAAGTGTTCCCGTTTACCGGAATGGCTATTATTACTATTCCCGTACGGAAGAAGGAAAAGAGTATTTCAAGTATTGCCGCAAGAAGGGTTCCCTGGATGCCCCCGAAGAAATCCTGGCCGATGTGGATGAAATGGCCGAAGGCCACCCGTATTATGCCGCTGCGGGTTTCAATGTAAGTCCTGACAATAAGCTCATGGCTTTCGGGGTCGATACCGTCTCCCGCAGGGAATACACCCTTTATATCAAGGACCTGGAGACCGGGGCTCTGTTCCCGGAGGCGATTACCCATACAACCGCCGGTTCGGTATGGGCAAATGACAACAAAACCCTGTTTTATACCGCCAGAAATCCGCAGACGCTGCTAAGTGAAAAAATCAACCGGCATGTATTGGATACCTCCCCGGACGAGGACGTTACGGTTTATCATGAAACCGATAATACCAATTATATTTCCGTCGGCAAGTCGAAATCCGGCAACTATATCCTGATCGGTTCCGGGGCCACCTTATCTTCGGAATTCCGCTTTATTGATGCCAATGACCCTACGGCTTCCTTTAAGGTCTTTACGCCCAGAATGGAAGCGGTATTATACAGTGTTATCCCGCTGGAAGACCGCTTTTTAATCCTGACGAACCAGGATGCAAAAAATTTCAGGCTTATGGAATGTCCGCTGGACCGCACAGATAGCACCAACTGGAAGGAAGTAATCCCTCACCGGGAAGATGTGCTGCTTTCCGATGTTGACGAGTTTGCGGATTTTCTGGTACTTTCCGAACGTAAAGACGGCCTGGTGCAGCTTCGCGTCCAGAACCGCGACAACGGGGATGATTACTACCTCGACTTTGGAGAGCCCGCTTATAGTGCCTATGTAGGGGCCAATCCGGAATATGCCAGTACCCAGCTGCGGTATCATTATACGTCCATGACCACCCCCAACTCCACTTATGATTACGATCTGACCACCAGGACGAAGGTGTTGAAGAAGCAGCAGGAAGTTGTGGGAGGGTATACCCCCTCCGATTATGTTACGGAACGGCTGTATGCTCCCTCGCGGGATGGCAAGCAAATCCCCATTTCGATCGTCTACAAAAAAGGCTTCGAAAAGGAGGGATCTGCCCCGCTCCTGTTATACGGCTACGGCTCGTATGGGAACAGTATCGATGCCAGCTTCAGCAGCAGCCGCCTGAGCCTTCTGAACCGCGGGTTTGTGTTTGCAATAGCACATATACGTGGGGGCGAGGAACTGGGCCGGCAATGGTACGAAGACGGTAAAATGTTTAACAAGAAAAACACCTTCAACGACTTTATCGATTGCGGGGAATACCTGCTCGCGGAAAAATATGTATCCCGGGGGCATATGTATGCACAGGGAGGCAGTGCAGGTGGTTTGCTGATGGGCGCTGTGATTAACCAGAGGCCAGAGTTGTGGAACGGCGTAATTGCCGACGTCCCGTTTGTGGATGTCGTCAACACAATGCTCGACGAAAGTATTCCCCTGACCACGAACGAATATGACGAATGGGGGAATCCGAAAAACAAGGATGCCTATACCTACATCAAAAGCTATTCCCCCTATGAGAATATCGGCAGTAAGGCCTATCCCAACTTACTCGTAACAACGGGGCTGCACGATAGCCAGGTACAATATTTCGAACCCGCCAAATGGGTCGCCAAACTGCGTTCTCTTAAAACCGACAACAATGTCCTCCTGTTCAAAACAAATATGGAATTCGGGCACGGCGGGGCATCCGGGCGTTTTGACTACCTCAAAGAAGTAGCGCTGGAATACGCCTTTTTATTCGCACTGGAAGGTATTGAAGAGTAAAAGGATAGCTCCATTGGTTTGAAAACCAATGGAGCTATCCTTTTCGTGGCCGGTCACGATCATCCAGCCCTAAAACGACAATTCGAAAAGCGGCCCTTAGCAGGACGCGTATTCCGGTCTGCCAAAGGGATGTGCCCCCAACCGGAGGTCACTCCTTTTAATATTGTTCCAGCGAAGAAAAGAAAAACGACCCTTCAAGGGCGGCATTCTCGTCTGAATCAGAACCGTGAATGGCATTGGCCTCTATCGATTTGGCGAACAACTTCCGGATGGTTCCGTCTGCTGCTTTGGCCGGGTCTGTCGCCCCGATCAGCTTGCGAAAATCGGCTACCGCGTTTTCCTTTTCCAGGATCATCGGCACGATCGCTCCTGACGACATATACCGGCACAGATCGGCATAGAACGGGCGCTCTTTATGTACCGCATAAAACGCTCCCGCTTTATCCGCGCTGAGTACTGATTTCTTTAAGGCAACAATTCTAAAACCCGCTTCTTCAATCAATTTAATAATGGCACCTGTATTCCCTTCTGCTACGGCATCGGGCTTAATCATGGTGAAAGTCTTGTTTGACATACAACAAATTAGCTGTTAATTGGACGAATAAAGCGCAAAATTAACTATTTCCCATGGATCTCCACCCTGTTTGTTAAAATACGGCGGGTTTTCGTACTTTTACAGACTTTTGTTGTACCTATTGATTATTATTACGTGGCCTATCTTACCGCAGCATTGAAGGAAGTCTTCTCTGCTCCTCGAAAAATCGTCGTTACCATGCATCGGGACCCCGATTCGGATGCCATCGGATCTTCCCTGGGGTGGGCCGGTTTCCTGCAGAAAAAAGGCCACCAGGTAACGGTTATAAGTCCTACCGAGGTTCCCGCCAACCTGAAATGGTTTGAGGGGGCCGGGGCCATCTATAATTACGAAGAAAAAGAAGAAACCCGTCAGCAATGCAAAGCGCTCATTGCCGCAGCCGACCTGATTTGCTGTCTGGATTTCTCCGCGCTTAACCGCCTGAAAGACATGGCCCGGGTGATCCAGAAAGCCCAGGCGCCCATCCTGATGATCGACCATCACCTGGATCCGGAACCCTTTGCCACTTACCAGATTTCCGATCCGTCCGCTGCGGCTACCGCTCAGATTGTATATGCGCTTATCACAGAATGGGATCGTTCTGCCCTCGATAAACCGATTGCCGAATGCCTTTATGCGGGTATCATGACAGACACAGGCTCCTTCCGTCACAGCAGTACGACGCGTGAGGTACACCTGGCGGTCGCCGACCTGATGCAGACGGGCATCGCGGTAAACCGGATTCATTCCCAGATTTTCGACAACGCACCGCTTTCGCGCCTTCTCATGCTGGGTCACGCACTGTCTACCATTACGGTACTCCCGGAGTATCGCGTTTCCTATATGGTCCTTGGGGTAGAAGCCCTCGAAAAATTCAATTCCAGTATCGGAGATACGGACGGGATTGTCAATTATGGCCTCCAGGTAGAAGACGTAGTAATGACAGCCCTGTTTATTCAGCGTAACCGGGAGGTGAAAATATCATTCCGGTCCGTTGCCGACTTTCCGGTACGCGAAGTTGCGCACCAGCATTTCAGCGGCGGCGGCCACAAAAATGCAGCAGGCGGCAGAAGTAATTTAACTTTATCCGCTACAATTGAAAAATTTTTAGGAATTTTACCCGAATATCGGGAGCAATTACTGGCAACAACTAAATAATCCTGAAAAACCTTGGAATTGTTTCAGCTAGTGTGTTCCTGAAGTTCTCCAGCCCTTTTAACCGTAACAAATGTATTATATTTTATAACCGATCTAATGAATTTTAAATCAATTTCTTTTGCACTGGGCGTAGGTATTTTACTGGCCTCCTGTAACCAATACCGCACCCAGGTTACCGAAAATGGGCTAAAATACCAGATTCATGACCACAAAGACGGCAACCGTCAGGTACAGGTGGGTGATATCCTGACCTTCCACCTGGTCCTTAAAAACAGCGACGATTCTGTCCTGAATGATACCTATGTGCAAAACAACCCCATCCGGATGATGTATCAGCAACCGGAATTTAAAGGAAGTTTTGAAGAAGGACTCGGAATGTTATCGGTGGGAGACAGCGCCACCTTCTTTGTCAATGCCGATAGCCTTTTTGCGAAAATGCACCAGCCGCTTCCTCCTGCCATCAAGCAGGGATCCGACCTGGTATTCCGGGTTCGGTTACTGGGAGCCCAGACCCCTGAAGATTTCCAGAAATCCCGTGCCGAGGATATGGAAAAGCAAAAGGACATCGACGACAAGGTCATAAAAGACTACCTGACGGAAAACAGCATTTCCGATAAGGCGCAACGCAGTGAAACCGGCCTGTACTATATCGTCACCCAGGAAGGAAACGGCGGCAAACCGGGGATGGGCGACAAGGTTTCGGTCCACTACGAAGGGAAGCTGTTGGATGGCACTGTGTTTGACGGTTCCAAAAGCAGTCCTCATTCCGAAGGGAAACCGCTCGAATTTAACGTGGGCACCGGCATGGTGATCCCTGGTTGGGACGAAGGCATTATGGGTATGAAAAAGGGGGAAAAAGGCACCTTGGTCATCCCTTCAGGCCTTGCCTACGGACCGGACGGTTCACCGGGAGCAATCCCTCCCAATTCCGTCCTGCTATTTGACGTGGAACTCGTGGATTTTGTAAAAGCGCCCACGGCTTCCAAGAAATAATAATCCGGTTACCGGTATAAATCCCCTGTCGTGGAAAGGCAGGGGATTTTTTTGTACCTGGGGGAGAGCGGTGGAGACCGGAGTACGCTGGTATTGGGAGGGGGCAATGGGGAATGGGCGGCGGGCGGCGGGAGTTTGGAGTAGGACGGTGGGGCCTGGAGTACTGCTGGTATTGGGAGAGGGCA
>JBEBSD010000018.1:0-87419 GCA_040394475.1 Telluribacter humicola
CCACCATGGTCTGTGTCCCCACAGACCATCCCATCACCGGCCCGGAAGTGAGTTGTAAAACACAGACTCCATTATGGTCAATGTCTTTTCGCCCACCACGGTCTGTGCCCTCTCCACCATGGTCGGTGTCCCCACAGACCATCCCGTTACCGGCCCGTAAAAACACAGTCCACGGTAAGGCCTGCAGCCAGCCACCAACAACATCGCCCATTCCCTAAAACCTAATACCTAACACCTCAAACCTAATACCTCAAACCTAACACCTCAAACCTACCAAGGCTTCGGCGTCCCCTGGATAATCCACGGTTTAGACCAGATGCTGTTTTTCAGTCCGTCGTCACCGAAGGAAGAAAAAGAAGTTTGCTCCAACCTGTCGGCCGCGGCGTTGTAATTGGCGGCATTCTGATTGCGTTCGGCCAGGTCATAGTAGAAACGGACCGGCAGCACGCCTGCTGCGGAAGTCCCTTCCAATTGCGGGTAACCGGTCCTTCGCCAGTCCATCCAGGACTCGGTAGCGACCGACCAGCTGGAAATCCATTTCTGAGTGATGAGCTGCTCCTGGGTGCCATCAAATGCAACCTTAGGTCCGGCCAGGTAGGTCGCCGCTGCCGCAGGCGTCAATCCCCATGCGACAAAAGAGGCCTGAACCGCCTGGTTATAATGGGTCTCGGCATCCCCGGTATTCCATTTATACACGGCGGCAGCTTCGGCCAGGATAAAGTGTACTTCCGCCGCAGACATGATCCGTGCTTTTATACCGCTTTTAGCATTGGCAAAATTGCTGTTCACCCAGGATACGTGCGGGTTTCGTGCAGACTGTACGCCCGTGGTAAACTGGTTATACGTGTACGGCACGGAAATCCGTATTGGTAACCCGACATAATCCGGATGCTGGTTGATATCATCCAGGGTTGTTCCGGCAGGCAGCAGCATATCCGGCGACATATAACGAACTTTCCGCATTTCTCCGTTCAGTAGCGTATCTGCGATCCGGTCGGTTCCTTTGGGCAAATCCGGATTTACGCTCAGGAATATCCTTACTTTATTGGCCCAGACCCCAATTCTGGGATCATCCCGTTCGAGCAATGCCCGCACAAACGTATCTGCCATCTTGATGCGCCGGTAATTGGTACTATCTGTATCATAGGTCGCGTTCGATGGCCAGGAGTCCCCATTGCTGTTCCCGGGAAAGGTCATCGCGACATCCTCCGCAGCCGTGGTAATAACCGGGTAATTGTCCGGGGAATTAGCGATTTTTTCAATACCTGCCTTGGCTGCAGCGGGTAGTTTTTCTGCCAGCCGCATATAATACCGCAAGGCAAGAGAATTGGCAAACTTCCGCCACTTACCGGCATCGCCGTTATAAAAAACATCGGCGGTCCCCAGGGAGCTGTTAAAAGACGGGGCAGCTAAAAGCTGATTGGCCGTTTCCAGATCGGCGAGAATCCCCTCATAAATACTTTGCTGCGAATCAAACACCGGGAAAATATGGTCCGTATCTCCCAGGTGGCCCTTCAGCGCCTGTGAATAAGGCGCGTCCCCCCACAGGTCTGTAATGAGACCGAACATCAGCGATTTCATAATCAACGTCACTCCCTGCTGTAAAGGCTGTTCCGCCTCGACAGCCTTTTCATACACAAACTGGTTGTTCCGTAAAATACCGTAATAACCCGACCAGCTGTTGCTTCCTCCCCAATCATAAGAGTTGTGGCCGCTTTCCCAGCCATCCTTTTGAGTATGCTGCATCACCCCGGCAACATTCTGGTAACCCAATTCAACGAATGCGCGGGCAGCTTCGGTCAGCACCGTCGACAACACCATGTTCGGATTCGTGGTGGCCGGGTCAGCTCCGTTCGGGTTCTGGTTCATCTCAATGAGCGCGTCCGTACACGACAGCGGCGTCATCAACAGCATGCAAAGCCCTACTTTTTTTATGTTTTTCAGCTTCATGATCACAAGCGTTTTAAAATTTCCTAAAAAGTTACATTCAGCTTGACGCCTACCGGAATTACCCAGGGGTTTACGTTATAGCGCTCAATCCCCTGTTTAAACTGCACACCTGCCTGCGTCCCTGCACTGACCTGGTAAGCATTTTCAGGATCGATGTTAATTTTAGCTGCCGTCCAGAGAATGATATTGCGGCTATACAGCGACAGGCTGGCATCCTGAAGCTTCCAGGACTTGATCAGATTGGCAGGTAAACCAAAGGAGAAGGACACTTCTCTCAATTTCACGTACGATGCTGAAAATAACGTCGGCTGGATAAAATCCCAGGGATTGACCGCCGCATAGGGAGCCGGTTGGGTACCTAACGTAGTTCTGCCCGGGTTGATCTCTTCTCCCAGGTTTTCGACATATACGGGCTTTCCATCCGCATCTACCCCGTTCTGATAAACTCCCGGGACAATGATGCCTCCGTGCGGCAATACTGCTCCGAAAAAGGTCGGGAACGAGGTTTTTTCGGGTGTCGGATACCCTACCATCGGGAATACATTCCCATTGATCCGGATCATTTCATCTTCGTTGGCCACCAGCCAGTCACGCAATTCCTTTCCCGTTCTTCCTTCGGCATCGATCAGGCGATCGAGAGCCAGCTGGGTTTGACCGTTGCTCATCCCGTACCGGTACGTCTGGGAAACAAAGTGGCCGCCATTCCGCCAGTCGATGGTAAAATTCAGCCGGAGGTTCTTCCAGGAAATACTGTTTTGAAAGCCCATTATAAACTTCGGATTGAAGTTTCCGATCTTGTTTTTACTCGCCTGATCAGCTACTGCTACCTGGTGCAGCGCCCAGCCATAGGTCCCGTCCCGCTGCAGGAGCGGGTATTTATAATAGGGGGATTCCGGATCTTCCACCACCCGTATTTCAGGACCATAGATGTCCCCTACGTCTTCCCCTTCGTATGTCCAGGCACCTCCTTTCGCGTCTGTCCAAAAAGTAAAGAAGGGCATTTCCTCAGGCAGTTCGATGATCCGGGTACGGTTGCGTGTCCAGTTGGCCGAAACATCCCAGCGGAAATCCCCCCGTTTGACCGGTGTCCCGCCCAACGTGAGTTCCAGGCCCCGGCTCCGCAGCAGTCCGGCATTGATGTTCTGGGAAGTATAACCGGAAGAGGGCGACATTGCCGTACTGAAAATCTGATTGCGATTATCCACCACATAGGCCGTAGCGCTGAAATTAAGCTGGTTTCTAAAAAACGCCAGGTCAATCCCGCCCTCGTAGGAAGTGGCGGTTTCCGGTTTCAGATTAGGGTTGAGCAGGTTGCCGGAGGTAGACAAGCGGGGAATATCTCCCCAGGCCCCGGCATTTCCCAGCACCTGCTGCAGCTGGTAAGCCCCGGCATCATTTCCGACCTGCGCATAGCCTCCCCTGAGTTTGATCAGGTTCACATCGTTCGATACATTCATCATTTCATTGATCAGCAGGCTTATAGAAGCCGACGGATAGAAATAGGGAGAAGCATTCGGCAATGTACTCGACCAGTCATTACGGCCGCTCACATCCAGGTAGACAATGTCTTTGTAGCCCAGCGTTGCCATCGCGTATAAGCTGTTGACTCCCCGCTCAAAGCGACTGTTTGAAAAAACCAGGTTTTGGGGAAGGATATTCTGAATGGTATACACACCCGGAACGATCAGTCCCCCTTGTATGCTGGAACCCGTATAGGCGCTGTTTCCGTTCTGATAGCGGGTGTTGCCCCCTACAGACGCCGATAAGCTGAAATCACTCAGGTTTTTCCGATAGGTAAGCAGGAAATCGGCATTGCTTTCAAAATTCTTCATATTCAGCAGCCCGTACACTCCCTTCGAATCGTCCGAATAACTGTTGGCGATTTTAGTCTCCCGCTGCTCAGTATAAGTATCCAGTCCGTAACGTACCATCAGGCTGAGTTCCGGCGTTATTTCCCAGTCGCCCCGGATGTTGCCATAAACCCGGTCCCGGACAAACCCGTTATTTACCTCATATGCAAGGAAATAAGGATTGTTTATTCCCGGGAAAGCCACTTTCTGCTGCAGTCCTTCCTGGCCGGGCATCCAATAGTCGCGAAACTCCCTGAGATCCATATGAGGAGAGGTGTTGTACGCCCATTGCAGGGGATTGGTTCCTCTTTCGGTGGAAGGACGGTTATTGGCATTGTTACGGCTGAAATCCAGGTTGGTGCCCAGGGTTAATTTCCGGTGTACCTTGACACTCGTATTCACATTGAGCGTGTTCCGGTACAGATCTGAATTCGGAATCAGTCCCCGGTGCGACATGTTGGCATAGGAGATCCGGTAATTATAGTTTTGGGAACTGTTGGCAACCGACACCCCATTAGTGGTCGTGACGGCGTTCCGCACAAAATTCCGCACATTGTCGGGATAAGAAACCAGCGGGATCGGAATTTTCTTACCCGACGCATCCAGCGGGCTGTTCCATTGGATTTCCTCATACCCTTTATCCAGTTCCGCTCCGAAACCGGCCCCGGCCGCTTCCTCGATGAGTGTTCCCAGCGGATTGGTCAGCGGATTGTCCGAAACACTGACCGGGATAGCCGAGAAGCGCCCCGGTCCGAATTTGGACTGCCATCGTAAGAAACGGTACGGCTTTTCCACAACCGTATTGGACGTGACGCTTACGGTCATTTTATCCACTCCTTTCCCGCTTTTCGTAGTAATCAACACTACTCCGTTACCGGCCCTTGACCCGTACAACGCAGCTGCACTGGGTCCCTTCAGAACCGATACGTTCTCAATGTCATCGGGATTGAGGCTTGAAATCGCATTCCCGTAATCCACCCGGTTATCGCTTCCGATTTGTGTAACGTTGTTAAGCGTATTGGCCACAGGCACCCCGTCAATTACGAACAATGGCTGGTTATCATTGTTCAGCGATGTCGCACCACGAATGACCATACTGACCGAAGAACCGGTTCCGCCTGTCTGACTGATGGTCACACCGGCTACTTTCCCCGACATGGCGTTCAGTACATTTTCCTGCGCCACCCGGTTAAACTCTTTGCCGTCTACTTTGGCGATGGAGTATCCCAGTGACCGTTCCTCTCTCCGGATCCCCAGTGCCGTCACCACCGCTTCGCGCAGCATTTCCACACTTTCTTCCATCTTCACATCGACGACAGTACGATTCCCTACTTCAATTTCCTGCGTCTCAAACCCTATAAAAGAGAAGATAAGCACTACAGGTCCCGTGCTGGCCACATCCATCGAATAGTTTCCTTCCACATCGGTGGTCGTTCCGGTAGTAGCCCCTTTCACAAGTACATTGACACCTGCCAACCCGGCGCCATCCGCTGACATCACCCGTCCCTTAACGGGTCTGTCTATTAAGCCATTCCCTATTGGCGCCGACAGGTTGCGTGCGGGCGCAGCCACACTCAGATCCGGTACCAATAACCATCCGAAAAGTCCGGCACATAACAGTAACGGCCAGTTTCGGAAATTGCTGAAGCATGTAAAAACTGTACTCATAGAGGTTTTTAGTTGTTAATGGGAATTAATATGTTAGGAAATTGTTATGTTTGCATACTATTTAATTCCGTCAATAATCCTAGTACTGATTGTATAAAAAAAAGTACTATTCATTCGCCCTAAAAATTCAGGGACGGAGCCCTTTAATCATTACTATATCAAGGCTTCGACGGACTCAGCATGACAAGCCACCATTGACGTAATTTCATAAAATACTGACTATCATACAATTGCAATTTCATGATTTTCTATGAGAAACCCCCATATCCAACTCGACTGCAAGTTTATGGAAGTACCTTTCCTTCTGAATGTTGAGGATGTTCTCGTAGCCGGCCACCCCTTTTTCGACGAATTCGTGCCCTTTGACCATTAGCCTCCAGTATTGAACGAAAAGTTTTCTTGCCACGGCCTTGATGGCGATCATAGGGCCTGGTTGTTCCGACAAAAGTGCAGGCAGCTATAGCAAGTAGTGAAAAGTATTCCTTGCAGGGAGAGGTGCATGAGTTTGAGACCCCTATTTGACACCCATATAGCTTGTGATGCACAGGCAGTTACCGATAGAGGAACATCTTACCGGCCTTTGAAAGAAGGGAAAACACCGAGAAACGATCTTAGACAAAATCCTACATAGGTGTGTCACACATCCGCCACTGACGGCGGCAATGATTAAACAGTTCGAGAACTAAATGAGTAACGCTATAATTTTTATTGATCAGAAGTTTTTTATTTACTATCTCTCACGATCCTCCCGGTCCGGGTCGTCCCATCTGCATAGCGGACTTCCACCAGGATCCAGCCGGAGCCCCGGCCGGTCAGCGGGACGCCTTCATTTCTACGGTAAGAGTCCCTGTACAGCAACCGGCCCGATACATCCCATAGCAATACCTCGGCAACCTCCGCTTCCGTCAGCAGATAGAAGCGGTCTGCAGCAGGGTTGGGATAGATTTTAAGATCCGGGACGTGTTTCATCGATACGGAGCGAATCAGGCTATAGGCGTAGCTTCCGTCCCGATCGACCATTTTCAACCGATAGTAGGCAAGGCCTGGTAAAGGCGAATAGTCGCGATAACGGTACGTTTTCAACGCATCACTGTTTCCTGCGGCCGCAACCTGCTGCAATAGCTGCCAGTTTTTACTGTCAGCGCTCCTCTCCACTTCAAAATGAGAAACATTTATTTCTGAAGTAGTCTGCCAGGTGAGAAGCACGGATTGCTCCTGTACGGCAGCATTAAAATCCGCCAGGGCGACCGGCAACGCGCCGTCACTCTGACCGGTAATGAAGAAGCCACTAAAACCCGGCGTAGTGAAGGACACTTCCCAAACCTGAAAAGCGTCGTTCCATATAACAGCCGATGGGGTAATATAATAGGGAGCGTCGTCGGAGGACAGGTTATTCCCGGTAACCGCGTATGAGCCGCTGTAACGGGCGACCCGAAGGTTCTCAGGCAATTGAGCATTATTTTCATCTCCGAAAGTCGTATTATAGTAGTCCAGTTCCGCCTGGGAAAAGAAAAGCGTAACCACCGCCCCAACCGGATGCTCTACAGCGATATCATAGTAGCTGCGCAGATACCGGGCGTTATGATGCGTAATAAGGGCATCTGCAGAAGCGGTGGTAACGGTAATAACCCCGACCGGCTCTTCCTCATCCGGCGTCACGATCGCCAGCAGACTGCAGGCGCTATAAAGGTAATTGTCGCCGGCGACAAGCGGCCTGCTTATTTCCAGACCTGCAACGGGCGCTGTCTCAATGCAGTCATACTCATAGGCCCCCATGTCAATCCGGTAGTTCTGCAAACGTGGATTTCCCTCAAGATCGGTCGCGGTGGTAAGTTCGTAGGGAAAAGCCACATTAAAACCCGCGTTGATCGCCGGACTGCCCGGCTGCAGCCGGTAATCTCCTCCGGTAAAGGGAGCCGTGTTGTGTGCCGGGGAATTCACAAACAGCGGATCGGCATCCAGGTTGCCGGTACCGGGAAACCCGCCTTCAACTATCGAATAGGTAACCTGTGCCGGGTCGCTAAAAGGATTGTCTATTGCCGTGCCATTGCCCCATATGATGCTGTTGTCCACGAACAAACCTGAGCCGCTGTTATAGATCCCTTCCCGGGCGTTTCCGCTGATGGTCACATTCTTTAGAGTAAGTGATGAGCTGTTTGTATTGAACACTCCCCCACCGTAGCCCTCCGTACCGGCCAGGGCGTTCCCTGTAACAGAGACATTGACCAGCCAGGGAGAAGATGCACTGTTAGCGATCGCACCGCCTTTTATTGCCTGATTCCCTCTGAAAATGCTATTCCGTACTACCGGGGCTCCGTTAAGGGTATACATACCGCCCCCTTCACCGTCGCTCTCCTCACCACTGGCATTGCCGCCGGTGATGATAAAGCCATCTATTACGGCCGTATCATCCGTACCGGAACCGGTAACCACGTGATAGGCATCGGAGTCGTCGTGATGATTGCTTTGATTAAGGTCGCCGCTCAGCAGTGTCTCATTTTCTTTCCAATTGCGAGCTTCCTGCTCTTCTTCATTCCCTTCAAAACCGCCATATACGGCCACACTGCTGCAAAGTCGAAAGGTACTGGCCCTGTTATTATTTTGCAGGCCGGCGCCTTCATCCGGATAGTACGTCCCTTTGGCAACCCATACCTTTGTGACACCTTCACAGGTACAAGCCATGGCAAGCGCATCCTGCAGCGAGGTAAAAGCGTGCGTCCAACTGGTCCCGTTGTTATTGCCCGCAGCATCCCCGTTCACATAGACGATATTGCCGTAGTTTTCACAGGCTACCGGAACTGTCAGTACAACATCATTTCCATCACCTCCCTGGTAAGTAATCTGTGCATTCAATCCTGAACCGAGGACGTTTACCAGCTCAGCCCCTTCCGAAAGACCCGAGAAGGTTCCGGCAACGGCATTTGCCCCCAGGTTGTTCACCAGGGTGAAAGTCTGACCGGCTACCGGCGTATGGCTGCCGCTAAGGACAAGCGCAACGCCGCTCAGGTCGATTGTACCGTCGACAGTCAGCTCAGTATAAGTGCCGTCTGTTCCGTTACCCGGAACCGCACCGTTGATAACGATCGCCAGATCGCTGCCGAAGGAGAGGGCGCCTTCGCCCAGATCAGCATCGGTACCACCAAAAGCGGGGTACACTGCTGCCGGCGTATTGCCGGGATAAAGCCGGAGGCTGCCGCCGGCGGTATGGATGCCTCCGCCGCCGAAGTTTATATCGGCGCCACTGTGCAGCTCGATGTTGGTTGCCTCCGTACAGGCAATATCATCGGTTACTACTATATTGCCGCTATCGGCAGAACCGATGATGAGCGCACCCGTTGTAACCCGGTTGATTTCGCTACCGGACAAACCGAGCGGACCGCCGTGGAGATCGGTAGTCGTACCGAGATCAATAGATGTGTTGTTGCTATAGGCGCGGAGTGTGACATTATCTGTAACGGATGTACTGATATCGCCGCCGATATCCATACTATTTGCGATGAGCGTAATATTACCCCCATTTTCAGCCGTGGAAATCATACCGGGAGCCGTGAGTAATATCCCGGTGCCGCTGTTTTCAATGCCTGTGATTTGTATGTCCCCGCCCGAAGAAGTGACAGCCGCATTTGCATTCACAATTTGAACACCGTGACTGGTAGTAGCGGCGCCTTCTCCCCCTTTACCCTCAATAGTTACCTTACCGCTTTCTCCGGCGCTGATATGGGCGCCATTAAGAACGTATACACCTCTGTTAGAACCGCCTGTTCCGGAACCTCCGCCCTGACCAATGACCACAACATCCCCTCCGGAGGAAGTGATTGCCGTGGAATTCCCGGTTGCATATACCCCGGTATTCCCGGAGGGAGAGCTTATCCCCCCTGTACCGTAAACCGTCACGGTGCCAAGCCCGCCGGCGGTTATCCTGCCGGAACTGAAGAGAGAGATCCCCAGGTTAAGCAGTGAGGCCGCCCCCGAGCCCCCACCCTGGCCGGTGACGTATACCGCCCCGCCCGAAGAAGTAATAAGGGCGTTACCGGAACCAATCTGAACTCCATAATTGGCAGAGCCGGCACTCCCGCCGCCCTTACCATTCACCGTAACGGTGCCGTCTACTCCGGCGAGGATGCTGCCGCCTCCCAGTATGTTTACACCATGATTATAGCTGGAGTTACCCACACCCCCTCCCAAGCCAATAACCTGTACATTACAACCTGAAGAGCTAATCCGGGAATTATCTCCTTCCACAAAGACCCCGGTGCATCCTTCCTCTTCAGAAACAGACCTCCCCCCTATCCCATGTACCAGCAAAGCCGCCCCTGTACCGCCTTTAATTTCTCCACCACCCCTGACTCTCACCCCGTCTTGTGCAGTCCAGCCGTCGCCGCCTTTCCCATTCACCGTCACACTGCCGGCGCCGCTCACCTCCAGCCGGCCGCCACTCACATCCACTCCGGCAAAGTCTCCTGATGTCGGTATCTCCTGCTGGTTGGCTTCGACAATTATATTACCATTCTCAGTCATAATACTTCCATTTATTACGATATCGCGGCTCACCTTGAGAAAGGCTGTCCCGTTACCTGTCAAAAAGATACCGGCGTTGGTTGCTACGGTAATCCGGTCGTTGCCCGGTACCGTCACATCGTTTTGCAGGTCCAGGCCAAGGTTAGCGTTCGGAGCGAACAGGAGGTCGCCGTTCAGGTTCACCTGGTCATCGCCTTCATCGCCGTTGATAACGAGAACAGGCATTACGATGTCGCTGAAATCACCTACGCTGATAATGTCGTCCCCGGCGCCCGCATTGACCATAATTGAAGTGACGCCTCCGAGAGGCAGGCTCACCGGCATGGCGGCCATTACCCCGTTGTCTACCCTGAAGGTTCGTGGGACTGCAGTAGCAAAATGAATACCAGTACCATCTCGGGTGAGAGTGAGCTCATCGCTATTACCGGAAACGTCAGTAATGACGATGGCGTTGCCGGTAGTAGTGAGGATGTAATCCGGGGATAGCACCGTCAATACTATGTCATTCCCCCCACCACCGGCATATGTGACCGAAGCGGGCAGACCTGAGTCCAGGAAGTTTTCGATTGAACTGCCTTCGGGAAGATTGGTAAAAGTACCGGTGACTGCATTTGGACCGATGTTATCTACGATGATAAAAACCTGCCCCGGGATGGGTACGTGATTGCCCGAAAGCTTCAGCTCCACCCCTGTCAGGTCAATCGTGCCGTTCACTGCCAGCTGGGTATAGGTACCGGACGTTCCGTTACCGGGTACGGTTCCGTTGATTGTGATGGAGAGGTCGCTACCGAAAGAAAGTGTACCGCTACTGCCCAGATTGACATCCGTGCCGTTGTAGTCAGGCTTCACTGCAGCGGGAGACTCACCCGGATGGAGTCGCAGATCTCCTCCCGCTGTATTGATACCTCCCTCGGAAAAGATAATATTCCCTCCGCTAATGAGCTGCAAATCGGTAGCTGCCGATCGCACGATCGCAGAATGAATGATAATATCGCCGCTATTAACGTCCCCGATGATAAGGGCTCCGGTAGGATTAATAACTTCCAATTCGGCATTGGAGAGGTTAAGCGGTCCGCCGATTGGGTTCCCGCCAATTCCAAGGCCGATCGGCACGTCCGGGCTATATGGATGAATATAAACCTGGTCATGTGCGCCCGTGCTGATCAATGTTCCGGAAAAAATATTCATACTATTGGAAGTCAGGGTAATATTTCCGCCATGCGAGGCAGTAGTAATATTGCTGCCGGAAGCCTGATAAAGGCCGACACTTCCGGCTCCCTGCCCTTCGACACCGGTAACACTTACACCGGCGCTGCCACCGGCAGTGATCGTTCCTGAAGAAGCGAGCGCTACCCCGAAATTGTTTGTTGAATTGGCGGTACCGCCGCCCCTGCCGGTCACACTTACCGCTCCGCCTGAAGAAGTGATAAAAGATCCGCTCTCTGTAACAAAAACGCCCACATTCCCGGCGCCGGAGCTCTCCCCCCCTGCTCCATCGACAAAAACCGCACCAACGCCTCCGGCAGTGATCACACCGGTACTCTGGACATTTACTCCATGATTGCTGGCAGATGAACCCGTTCCTCCGCCCTGGCCCGTGACGTGTACATCCCCGCCGCCGGAAGTGATAAAACAATTACCGGATTGATATCCATTTACCAGAATGCCATAATTGCTATTACCGGTACCTGCACCGCCGGTACCGTGGACGGTCAGTGTTCCGTTACCGCTACTGATAAGGGAAGGCCCTAATAAGTGGACTCCATAATTGCCGTTACCGGAACCTCCGCCGCCGGTTCCCTGTACATGAACCGTCCCATTGCCCGTAGCGGTAATGCTGCCTGACAACTGAAGAAATACCCCTAAGTTTTGATTACTTGTACCGGTACCTCCGCCGACTCCCGTAACATGTATATCGCCCCCGGCAGAGGTAACAGACGACTCCGTACCGGTTATGTGGACACCGTGGTTAAAAGTGCCGATACAAGCCCCTCCCGTGCCATGTACAGTTACAGGAGAATCGGTACTCCCGATAATCTTTGCCCCCTCGCGCAGCCGGACACCTGTCTGTCCTATAAAGGTAGGGTTGTCATCGCCCCCCCTTCCTTTCACAGTCAAAGCACCGGAACCTGTTACACGCAAGAAGCCGCCAGAAGATACATCCACTCCCATAAAACTCCCGGATGTCGGGATTGGCTGCTGGTTCGCTTCAAGGGTCAGATTACCATCCTCAGTCTGTATGCTGCCACCGATTAAAAATATGGTTTTACTGACTTTGATGATAGCCGATCCGGTACCCGAAAAAACCAGGTCGCAGTTGGGATGCAGTACAACTTCGTCGCTACCCGGATCGGGGTCGTCGTTTTGAAAATCAAGGTCGAGACTTGCATTTTCGGCAAAGGTGATGCTATGCGCAAAATTTACATAATCATTACCTTTCCCTCCATTCACTGTCAGAGTGGGGAAGAGCGTTGTAAACGCCCCAAAATCAAGTCGGTCATTTCCTTCTCCTAAATTGAACGTAATGGAATGGATACTTACCAATGAAAAGTTCAGATTGGACAGGTTTTGTACCGCTCCCCCATTGATGCGACAGGTGAGAATGGAATTATTCGCACCAGATATAGCGGATAAAACAATATTGTTTCCGTTTTGGATAATTTTTGTAAAAACATCGTTCCCTCCCCTTTGGTCGGTGAGGGTAAGGTGCCCGTTTGTGGTAGTAATATGATAATCCTGCGCACCAGCCGTTTGACAGAAAAGCAGTAGTATCAACATAAAAAAAGAGACAGCAATCCGGATTCCCACCGGCAGGTACATAGAAGTGTTCCGCATAACGATATTATACATTAGGATTATAGCCCCAAAAATGACCCGAAAAACCGGAGCAAGCATCCGGAAACCGGTCAGATTTCACCGGATATGTTGCAAAGGAATAAAAAAGCTATTTCCGTAGCTGACTGGGACGTACCCCATAGGTCTCCAGGAACATATCGGAGAAATAGGCCGGTGTGGAGAATCCTACTTCACAGGCTACCTCGCTGACATTCATAGAGGTATTCTGAAGCAATTCTTTTGCGCGGTGAAGGCGGATTGTCCGTATAAAAATGGAGGGCGACCCTCCGGTCAGGGCCTTTATCTTCCTGAACAGCTGGCTGCGGCTCATTCCTGCCTGCCGGGCCAGCTGATCTATTTCAAAAGTCTCGTCGGAAAGATGCACTTCCACGATGCCCCGGATCTTCCGGAGGAAGACATCCTCGATCCGGATATCCCTGTTTTCAGACGGCACCGGCGCCGGGAGCGCTCCGTACCGCTCGTGCAGGCGCCGACGGCCTTCAAGCAAGTTGCGGGTACGAATGAGCAGTTCCTTCCGGTGGAAAGGCTTGGCGAGGTAATCATCCGCGCCGCGTTCCAGGCCGGCAATCCGGGATGCTATGTCAGCCCGGGCTGTAAGCAGAATGATCGGGATATGACTGGTACGCTCGTCGTTCTTGAGTGCTTCGCAAAGCTGCAGACCGTCTTTACGAGGCATCATCACGTCGCTTATGACGAGATCAGGAATGTGTTCGAGCGCGAGGTTTATTCCTTCCCGGCCGTCAGGGGCTTCCAAAAGACAATAGCTCCCGCTGAGAGATTCCCGCAGGAAAGTCCGCATGTCAGGATTGTCCTCAACCAAAAGGAGTGTAATCTCTTTCGCCGGATCTTCTGCTCCGGAAGGAAGGACAGTTTCGGTAATGACTGTCTCCCTCACCGGTACCACAGACCTGATCTCAGGCTTCCGCACCGACCCGGTAACTCCCTGCGGTTCTTTGGGAAAAGGAAGCAATACCGTAAAGCAGGCGCCTCCACTCTCCGTGTTGCGCACGCTGATGTCTCCCCGATGAAGAATCACGAGCTCCCTGGTCAGCGCCAGGCCAATTCCGCTGCCGGCCTCCCCGCCCGGAGAGATCTCTGTTGCCTGGTAAAAGCGGTCAAAAACATAGGGCAGATGTGCCTCAGGAATGCCCGGGCCGGTATCGGTTACATCGATTCGGAGCGATTTACCGTCATCAGCAAGCGTCACTTCTACCGTTACCTTTCCGTCTTCGGGTGTAAATTTGAGCGCATTCGACACCAGGTTGTTAAGAATCTGCTCCATTTTACCAGGATCGAAATGGAGGCATGCTGCCTCCATTTCGTTTTTAAACTGAAGATTTACCTTTTGCGCGACGCTTTCAAAAGAGCTGACAACACCTCTGAGCAGCGGAATAATATCAGCGTATTGCATCTCCAGGTTCATTTTGCCGGCATCAAACTTCGACAGGTCCAACAGCTGGTTGATCAGACGCAACAGACGCTGTGCATTACGCTTCACCATCAAAAACTGTCGCGTTTCTTCCTCCCCGGGATTTTCGGAAAGCAACTTTTCCACCGGTCCCAGGATAAGGGTAAGCGGCGTCCGAAATTCATGGGAAATATTGGTAAAAAAGTCCGATTTCAACTGATCGAGTTCACGGAGCTTGTCGTATTCCATCTGCTCCATTTCCCTCTGGTGCTTTCGACGCAATTGATGCTGCTGGTACCGAAGGAGCTTGGCCAAACCCGCAACCAACAGCACTCCGTAGAAGATATACGCCCACCACGCGAGGTAAAACGGGGGAGTTATCCTGAAAGCGTATACTGCTGTTTCACCTGTCGTTCCGTATAGGTCTCTGGCACGTACGAGAAACCGATAGGTTCCGGGAGGAAGGCGGGTAAAGTCCTTGTAGGTTTCAGAACTCCAACCCGACCAGTCTTTATCATAGCCTTCCAGACGGTACTGGTAAAGGGTTTTCTGTTCGTCGTCAAAAACAGGAGCGGCAAACCTGAACCGGAGAGAGTTGTTGGCAAATTTGATTTTCTGCCCACCCTCTTTGCCGGATGGCACACCGCCAAACAGCAGCGAGTCTCCGTTGCTGATCACTTCGCGGATGAGTGTGCGGAATGGCAAAGCTGCGTCTTTTGAATTTGCCTGATCATAGCGAATGACCCTGTCGATACAACCAAGCCAGGTAATACCGTCAAGCAGAGGGTCAGGATACGCCACGTAGGTATCAATGCCCCGGATACGCAAAAGAGAGCTTTCCTCCCACTTATAGCGGTTGTCATTTCGGAGACGGGCCATACCTGAGTTTGATTTTTCAAAGTGAACCATCCAGAGATCGCCCCGATGGTCTTCGCTGACGCTGAAGATGGGTGCATTTCCAAGCCCTATGACCAGGGAAGTATCCGGAGAGAATCGTCCGGATGTTTCGTTGAAACGAAAAATGCCCTTCCGGGTTGCAAAACGCAATCCTTTGCGCGTGTCAAAGGGCACATTCCAGATATTGGAAGGAAGGCCGTTCAATGTATCAAACAGCATGACGGATGGCTTCAGATGAAACCCGGATGAAAAATCAACCAGTAGCAGCCCGTTGTTATAAGTAGACAGCCATAGCTTCCCGTCCGGTGTCTCGTAGATATTCCGGATTTCATAGTCGACGCCCTCCACCCTTCCTTCATCACGCCACTGTCCTTTTTCATAGCTGATCGCTTTCAGGCCCGATTGCATTCCCACGAACACCCTGTCGGGATCTTGCCCCGAACGATGCAGCGACATGGTATACGCATTGCTGACAACTCTGCTGCTGTTTCCTTTTATCTCGTACACGCCATCGAAAACGCCGGCCAGCATTACATCGTTAAACGGCAGCAAAGCCCAGCCCTGCGGTGAGATGTCGGGCATCTTGCGAAAGCGGCCGGACGTACGCGCGGATCCTGGCGTCTCGTCCAGATGGTATATCCCCATACTGGATGCGACATAAAGCACGCCCTGATGACGTGTGATTTGCATCGCACTACCTTCCAGCCCTTCCTTTTCTCCAAAATAGGTAAACGGTGAAGCAATTTCTATACGACTGACCCCGTAATGCATGCCCACCCATAAGCTATTCTGTACATCCTCATAGAGAAACCAAATCGTGTCGTCCTGTAATCCCGACCCTTTATGAAGGTGGTACCTGAGATGTCCGTCCGGGTCGATAACTACGATGCCATTCTGCAAGGTACCGAACGCATACCAACCGTTGGTCAGCCGCGTAGCGCTGTAGATCTGTCCTTCCGAAAAGAGGTCGTCTGCCTCCGTCACGAAACGTCGGGATGTCAGGCCGTCATAGAGCAGGAGCCCGTTGGTGCGTGTAGCGAGGAGCAGTCCTGATTTCTCCCCTGAGGCAAAAGGCAGCATCGCCATGATCCGCTCACCGGCAAATTCCGCTCCTCCCGGAATTATTGAAAGCGAGTCGGAAACCAGCTCCATCAATCCTATTTCCCGCTGACGTACATAAAAGCGATCGTTGACCGCAAAACCTACGTGAAATGAGGATTGGGCCTTCCAGACACGAATGTGCCGGCCATCCCATCGAAAGATGAATTTCTGGGTAACAAAATAGATGGATTTGCCAATAGCCAGCGTCTGCCAGACATCCGAAAAGTCGCGGTATTCTTCCCCGAGGCCTGGCAGAAGCGAAACAAAACGCATGCGGCCGACGGTATCCGGTGCCAGGTAGCCGAATTCTCCTACCCCGCCGGCAAAAATGCGGCCTGTGTCATCGATGGTCAGGGAACGCACGACCGGGCTCCCGGGCGTCGGGATCAGCTGCCAGGAAACTCCATCATACTCCAGTATGCCGTTGTTATTACCGAAATACATGACTCCGCGCCGGTCCTGGACGATCGCCCAATTCTGGTTATGGGCGTTGTATTCAGAGGGCGGGTAGTTCCGTATCGGGGGTACCCCGGTCGGAGGCAGACTGTTCTGCCCCGGCAACGCACTACCGGAGAGAATAAATAAAAGAAGCCATACAACAACAGTAAGAGGAGTACTCATTGCCGGGATCATTTTCCTCGGGGACTTTCCAAATTGTTTTTCAAACAGCACCCAGGCCGTACCCGGTGTTATAAAGAGACGCAGACTGAAAATCCCGGAAACCCTTTGCCAGGCATCCTCAGCCCGGTATCGAAAACCGGTTTGTCACTATAAAACAAATGACAAAAGCTTTGGCTTCCAAAGCTAAAAATTGAAATATAAAAAACATAGGACAGGATGAAATCTGTATGAAGGCCGGAGGATCAGTTCTCCCGGGTTAGATGCGCCGTCCCTGCAGGACTCAGAATGGCAGAGGGAGGTCAATTTTACCGGCGGGACCAGCAAGCATGGTGACATACAAAATGATGTTACGGACGAGCTGAGCCTGACCTCTGGTATACGACAAAGTATGGTTGACGCGGGACTAGCTGCTTTGCCGTGGACGGTTGGGCCACCTTCGTTATAGATTGAGCGGCCGCGGGGGCGGGAAGGGGCGGGAAGGGGCGGGGCGGGCCGGCTGGTATCCAAAATGGTCTGTGGGACACAGACCATGGGTATTCCGCCTAATTGGGGACGTATACAGCTTCCAGGCGATTTTTTAAGAATTGCCGGGCTTTTACTAATTGGTTTTTAACCGTATTTTTTGAAATTTTCAGAGTCGAGGCAATTTCCTGGTAGGACTTACTTTCTTCCAGGCTCATTTTCAGGATTTGCTTCCGTTTCGTTGAGAGCGCGTTGATGGCCGTTTCCAGCTGGACCATGCGCAACTCGTACTCCCAGCTTTCCTCGTTACCGATTTCCTCCATTTTTTCGAAATAACGCTGCCTGAGGACTTGCTCCCTTTCCAGCTTTTTCAAAAAGTCAAACGAAACATTTCGAAGGCAGGTAAACAGATAAGAAGTAAAGTTCAGCTCCGGGTTAATCTGTTCCCGGCGTTCCCATATTTTTATAAATACTTCCTGCAGCATATTCTCCGCCTCATCTTCATCCTTTACAAGAGAATAGCAAAAACGTACGCCTGGCTTTTTATAATGGTCATACAAGACCGTAAAAGCGGCTTTATCACCTTGGATTACTCGTTGTAAAATTACATCATTCATACAGGCCGTCTTAAAAATTTAAGCTTTATACTCCATCTCAAAAGGGATTCTCCAGGAATCCGGGGTAAATTCGTCACTTTCAAAAAGTACCTCCGCCGATTACATGAGTTAACCACGGGCACATCATTCACAGTTCTCTGTATCTGCCCCCCACTCGCTCTCCGTATTGATAAATACTAGGATAATTTCAATTTGCGATATAAATGTATGCATTTTATCTATCCAGCTCGTCGCTAATTGCGTAAAATAATCCTCAAAATACGAAACACTCCTTATATTTAACAATTCGCTAATGCCGGCTCCTGATTTTTCAAGAAAAATAGCCCGGAATGCCCTGTGAAGCGTATTTACTGAAACCGGGCGGTGCCTTGTTTCTCGGCGGCATTCCGGAGAGGGCAAAAAGCGGCCTTTACCGGAAGGCTCTTACAATCTTATTAACCTTATATATGTATTCTACCTTTTCAATGCTTTCCTTCACCTGCCTTTCAAGGTTCCGGCCGGCAATCCGGGGCATGTATGGAATGACCTTCTTTCTTGCCCTGACCTGCTTATCCGGAGTTGCGCAAAAAGCCCCTGTGCAGCATGAAGAACTTCTATTTCCGGCACAACCGCTGCATGTGCACGGGAGCAGTATCGTCGAATTGCCCAATGGCGATTTTCTGACAGCCTGGTTCCAGGGAAGTGGTGAGCGGCATGCCGATGATGTGGTGATCATGGGTGCGCGCCTGAGCAAGGGGCAATGGAGCGCTCCCTTCCTCATGGCCGATACTCCCAACCTGCCCGATTGCAACCCGGTACTCTTCCTGAACGCGCAAGAAAAGCTCTTCCTGGTGTGGATTGCCGTCCAGGCCAATGAATGGGAACAATCCATTCTCCGTTTCCGGACTTCCACGGACTACAACGGCTCCGGTGCGCCCAAGTGGGAATGGCAGGACAATATCCTGCTGAACCCCGGACCGGACTTTGCTACAGAAGTGGAAGCACGAATGAAAGAACTCCCCAGGCAATCGCATGGATGGGGCGCCTATGCACCTGCCTACGACTCCATGATCCGGGAAGCCAGTAAGGACCCCAAAAAACGGAATACGGGCTGGATGACCCGGATTAAACCGCTCTTGCTTGAGAACGGACGAATCGTGCTGCCCCTGTATTCGGATGGCTTCAATTTTTCTATGATGGCCATTTCAGAAGATCATGGCGCCACCTGGAAATCCGGCTTGCCGCTCGTCGGCAGGGGGCCTATTCAACCCGCACTGGTACAAAAAAAGGACGGAACCCTTGTCGCCTACATGCGCGACGCCGGTGATTCCCCCTTGCGCGTGCACGTCAGTACTTCCGGCGACCTGGGATATAGCTGGAGCCCCTCTCGGAAATCCGATATCCCGAATACTGCCAGTGTGGAAATACTGCGTTTGAACGACGGGCGATGGGCGTTCCTCGGCAATGACCGGGAAGATGGCCGCTACCGGCTGGCGTTGTACCTTTCCGATGATGAAGGGGCCACCTGGAAGTGGAAAACACTCCTGGAAAATAAACGCAAAGAAGAAGGCGGCTATTCCTATCCCGCACTCATTCAAAGCAAGGATGGTTTGCTGCGGATCACGTATTCCCATCATGAACAAAAAAACTCAAAATCTATAAAATATGTCGTGATAGACCCCAATAACCTGCCAAAGGAATAGTTCCCCTATCCTTATTAATACAGCTATTATAATTACCTCAAATACGATAACCATGAAAGTACGCTTGCTTTACACAGCCGGACTCCTGCTGGCCGCGTCTGTTTTTACCGCCTCTGCCCAGCAACCCGTGCACCGGGATATTCCCTTCTGGCAGGAATACAGCATCAAGTACCCCTACCAGCAAAAAAACGCTCCCCTCCTGCATGCCGCTTCTGACCGGAATGGCCAGGTGCAGCTCGTGGCTCAGGACGGATTGCTGCATCCTCAGAACGGCGCATTCCTGATACCGGGCAGCCTGATCCCGGATCATACCTACCGCTTCATGAAGGATAAGAAAATAAAGGCCGTTACCCGTTATCAGGACCAGCTTGTCTACCTGTCGGACCAACTGGTCTTCAGCAACGCCTGGGCCGGGAAACTGCATACCCCGCATCAACTCCCCAATGCCCGGTTATTCGCCGGGGGCGACCAGTTTCAGTTCCTGGTCTCCGACGGGAAATCACTTCATCTGGTACAGGACGAAAAGGTCGTCTGGAAAGGTGCATTGCCGGGCGATGAAGTCCGGTCGATCCGCTTTCAAAAGCATGCAGGTGCGTTCTGGATACTTGGAAAAAGCTCGCTGAGCGTTTATGCCCCGCGCACCCAAACGCTGAAAACGGTCTTTAAAGGCAAAGGATTTACCGCATTTGATATTGTTCCCAACCAAAACAGCCTGCTGATCGGCACCTCCGACGGCTATATCACCTATAATATAGCGACACAGGAGCAGGAAGGTGAGGTTCAGAAACGGCTGCCATGGACAGACATTAAAGCCGTCTCTACGATCGGAGACAAAATATGGTTTGGCACCACGCGCGGTGCTTTTGCCTTACGTCCTGACGGAAAATTTGATTATTACAACGGCGAGCGCTGGATGGTCGGGTCCATTGTAACGGACATCACCCAAGGGCCGGAAAATTCCGTTTTGCTGCTCACGGACGGAGGACTGTCTCAATTGGTTTTCAACGAAATAACCCTGCATGACAAAGCCGTCTATTTCGACAAACAGGTGCGGAGCCGTCACATTCGAAACGGCTTTAATTCCTCCCTTACCGGAATGGAAAAAGGAAATGTCAACACCGGGTACCTGTCTGATTCGGACAATGATGGCCTGTGGACTTCTATGTACCTGGGGGCTGAAGTATACCGGTACGCCGTCACCCGTGACCCGGAGGCGCTGGCCAATTGCCGCGAATCGCTGGAGGCGATGGAAAGGCTTTATACCATCACTCCCGTTCCCGGTTTTCCGGCACGTTCGTTCGAGAGAAGCGGGCACATCAACCAACTGGCCGATCCTGACCGCTGGCAGCGCTCGGCACATCCCGACTGGGACTGGAAAGCGACCACCAGCAGTGACGAAGTCATCGGGCATGTATTTGTATTCGGGGCAATGGCCGAACTGATCGACGACCCTGACCTGAAGCAGCGTGCGATTACCTTACTGGACACGCTGATGGGGCATATCGTCCAAAACGACTGGTACCTGATCGATTATGACGGCAAACCTACGCAGTGGGGACGATGGAACCCGGAATATGTGAACGGTTTCCCTGTTTCGGTGGGCGACCGGAAGCTTAATTCTTCCAATATTGTGGCGATGCTGCAAACGGCTTACCATTTTACCGGAAAAGAGCTCTATAAAGAAAAGGCATTTGAACTCATGCAGCAGCATGGTTATTTCGACAACCTCATGCGCCCGATGGCGCTCATTGGGAAAACCGACAACGCCGACGATCTTGCCAAGCTTTTATCCGACGGCTGGAACCACTCCGACGATGAAATGTATTTCCTGGGCTACTGGGGGCTGTACCGCTATGCCTTTAACGATACCCTGAAAACTCATTTCAAAGCGGCTATTATCGATCACTTTGAGGCCGAACGCCCGGAAAAAGAAGGGCTCTGGAATTTGTTCACGGCCATTACCGGTACTCCGGACTTTGACCTGAAAGAAGCTGTATGGTATTTACAGGAACACCCGCTCGACCTGATTGATTGGGATATTGAGAACAGCCACCGGAAGGATCTCCAACTGCTGGCCCCCAATTTCCGGAAACAGACCACGACCGAAGTGCTTCCACCCGATGAGCGTCAGGTCCAGCGGCACAACGGCAACATGTTTACCCTGGACCGCAAGCGCGGCAACGGCAGCGGAGAATCCAGCGCCGGCGACATCTGGCTGCTCCCCTATTGGCTGGGCAGGTACCTGGGCGTCATCAGCGAACCCCTCCGGTAGCAGGGAAGTTTAAAAAAAGCGGAAAACATTATAAATCACCACCAGGCAGCTTTTAATGCCTGGTGGTGATTTATTTCAGAAATCTCCCCCTTTCCCGCAATAAAAACGCCCCAGGCCTAAAATCGTAAATCCAAAATCGTAAATCAACCGATGGCTGACATAAAAAACACTTCTTCACGGTTACTATCCGTCGACGCCCTGCGGGGATTTGATATGCTGCTGATTGCCGGTGGCGGTGCCTTTATAGAACGTCTGGAAGGAAAAACAGGCCTGTCCTGGGTCGACGCAATTGCCCGGCAACTGACCCATCCGGACTGGAACGGGTTTACTTTTTATGACTTCATCTTCCCCTTATTCCTATTTATTGCAGGCGTTTCCCTCAGCTTCTCCCTGAGCAATGGCCTTGCGAAAGGGATTCCTGAAAAAGTATTGGTCCGGAAAGTTTTCAAAAGGCTGGTCATCCTTTTTCTCCTCGGGATCCTGGATAAAAACATTCCCGTGGATGTATTCCATCCCTCCAATATCCGTTATGGGACTGTCCTGGGCAGGATCGGGATAGCCAGTTTTTTCGGAGCCCTCTTTTTTCTGTACCTGACGCCCCGGCAGCGCCTGGGCGGTGTCGCAGCGATTTTACTGCTTTATTACGCAGCCCTGTTCCTGGTCCCGGTCCCCGGTTATGGGGCAGGAGACCTGTCGTTTGAAGGCAACCTGGTCGGCTGGTTTGACCGTACCTTTATGCCCGGCATCCTCCGCCAGGGCACCTATGATGAGAACGCGCTCCTTACCCAGTTCCCGGCAATGTGCCTGACCGTGCTCGGAACTCTGGCAGGTGACCGGCTCCGGAACGCCGGCCTGAACGATACGACCAAAATCCTGCAGCTGACGACCGCCGGCATTGCCGCCATTGCTGCCGGCCTGATCTGGGGACTGCATTTTCCGGTCAATAAACACCTTTGGTCCAGCTCCTTTATTCTGCTGACCGCAGGGATGGCCACCCTTTTCCTGGCCGCTTTTTACGGGATTATAGACGTGTTGCGTTACCGGCGCTGGACCTTTTTCTTCGAGGTGATCGGCATGAACTCCATTACCGTATACCTCCTCTACCGCTTTATCGATTTCGAAAAATCAGCAAAAATGCTGTTCGGCGGCCTCTACCTCCAGGCCGATGCGGCCTGGCAGTCGGTTTTCAACGCATTGGGAGCGCTGGCGCTGATCTGGGGAGTGCTGTACTTTTTATATAAAAAACGTATTTTCATAAAGATATAAGGTCTCTGATCAATTCCTGCCGCCGCTTTCCGGGGTTTCCTTAGAAAGCGGTATCTTTCGGAGAATTTCTTCTCCGTACCTGTACCATTCAGGGAGAATAAGGCGGAAGATCGTCTCTTATCTAAACCAGTTCAAAATGCCCCTTACCGGCAATTAGCTTATCCTGACATGACAAAAAAAACCTTACTGGCCTCACTGACAGTGGCAGCTGCAATGTTACAATCCTGCAACCCTACGAAGACCGACGAAACCACGCAGCAACCGATTCGGTTGATGGTGGTGGATCCGGGGCATTTTCATGCCGCACTCGTCCAGAAATCCACTTATGAATCGGTAGACTCCACCGTCCATGTATACGCTCAGGAGGGTCCGGATGTGGATGCCTACCTGGACAAAATTGAAAAGTACAATACACGGGACGAAGCCCCCACCAATTGGGCGGAGCAAGTGTACCGGGGCGGTGACTTTATGGAAAAGATGCTGGCTGAGAAACCGGGCAACCTGGTGATCCTGGCGGGCAACAACCAGAAAAAAACCGACTTCATCAAGCGTTCGGTAGACGCAGGCCTTCATGTCCTCGCAGATAAGCCGATGGCGATTGATCCGGCAGGCTTTGAGCTGCTCAAAGAAGCCTTTGTTGCGGCAAAAAATAACAATGTGCTGCTGTACGATATCATGACCGAGCGGTACGAAATTACCAATACGCTGCAACGGGAACTGGCGCAGGTTCCTGCGATTTTTGGTGTCCTGCAGCAAGGAACTCCGGAAGATCCTGCCGTTGTAAAAGAAAGTGTGCACCATTTCTTCAAATACGTTTCCGGCGAACCATTGATTCGCCCGACCTGGTTTTTTGACACGAAGCAACAGGGGGAAGGGATTGTCGATGTGACCACCCACCTGGTAGACCTGATCCAATGGAGCGCTTTTCCCGAAACCGTGATCGATTACGAAAAAGACATTGAAATCGGTAACGTAAAACGGACTCCTACCCCCCTCACGGCTGCTCAGTTCAAGCAGGTTACCAATGTCGATAGCTATCCGGAGTTTCTGGCTAAAGATGTGCAGAACGATGTCCTGAACGTTTATGCCAACGGAGAGATTAATTATACCCTCAAAGGGATTCATTCCAAAGTCGTGGTTATCTGGAATTACCAGGCTCCGGAAGGCACCGGCGACACCCATTATTCCATCATGAAAGGCAGCAAGGCCAATCTGGTCATCCGTCAGGGCAAGGAACAGCAATTCAAACCTGTTCTCTACATTGAGCCGGTAGGGAACGATGCGGGCTACGAAGCGGACTTAACAGAAGCCTTCCGGGCCATTCAGGACAAATTCCCCGGCATTACCCTGAAGAAAAATGCAACCGGCTGGGAAATTGCCGTACCTGCGTCTTACGATACCGGCCACGAAGCCCATTTCGCCCAGGTAGCCGAAAAATACATGGGCTTTTTGAAAGACGGAAAATTACCGGAATGGGAAGTTCCCAATATGATTGCCAAATATTACACAACAACACAGGGATTAAAAAAAGCAATGTAGGGGCGTAAACATACGCCCCACACATATCGATGGTGATGATGGGTATGGGCGTAATGTTTACGCCCGTATACATCGATGATGACGGTTTGCTAGGGGCGTAAACATCGATGATGACGGTATGCTAGGGGCGTAAACATCGATGATGACGGTATGCTAGGGGCGTAAACATTACGCCCCTATCGTGATTTTTTTATTTCTTCCTGCATTTCCCGGACCGCCCTGGTTAATGCCTGCAGATCCGTTTGGGGTTCGGGAAATTCCCTGGTTTCATAACTGACGAACTGCCAGATTTCCACCACCTCCGAAAGTGGCACCCGATAAGGCTCGTAGACGGTATTGAGCGAGCGCAACAATACTTCTCGCTCCAGCACGGTGACCATTTTAAAAACAAAATCCTGTTGCTCCTTCAGGATCAGGATACAGGGAGTATCCGGCTTTATTTTTTTCCAGTCCTCGATGTAGCGTGTGGTGATATCACTGCCGTCCGGAATGGGCAGCATCGAGTCTCCCGTGATCGGGAATACGCGGTGCGTACCGGCCGGAAGGTTCGGCTTGGAAAGCTTCGGCAGTGCCGCCAGGAATTCCGGATCGGCATATCCCTTCGGATAACCCGCTTTGGCCTTTACGGGCACATACTCAATATTCTCCTTGTTTTCAGTATCCACCGTAATCGCAAGGACCCGGATCTTTGTACCGGTCATAAATACATCATTGCCGGATTCGAGCTCCCGCAACTGTAACTCCGACAGCCGTGAAAGATCTACCTTGAACAGACTGTCAATACTGATTTTGAAGTATTCGGAAAATTTTATCAAATCTGCAGCCGTGGGATTTTCTGTTCTTCCGCCTTCGAGAAAGGCCAGCTTAATCCTCGTCAAACCAAGCCTTCGGGAGAAATCCTCCTGCGTGAGCTTTTTCCGCTCCCTCAGAAAACGAATATTGGTGTGGAAAAAAAATTTTGCAGTTATCATTTCAAAATGTTATTATTGGAATCACGTATTTGTTGTTAATAGCAACAAAGATAGTGAAAATAGTTATGAGTTATGAGTTAGGAGTTAGGAGTTATGAGTTATGAGTTGTTACTGATGAGTAGATGGGACAGGGGGTTATGAGAATGGCTATTCTCCAAAAATTGCGGCAGGATATCCTGGCTATGGAGGGATTTAGGATGCCCGCTGAAAACCAGCGTGTCCATTTGGGGCTGGACAGTATTGAGGAAGTATTTCCTAACCGGGTTTTCCCGACTGGTGTCATCCATGAATTCATCAGTACGGAAAGAGAAGACGCGGCGGCCACCAGTGGTTTTATGTGCGCGCTACTCGGCAGGCTCATGCACCGCGGGGGATTGTGCCTGTGGATCAGCCGGAACCGGACCCTGTTTCCGCCGGCCCTGAAATTTTTCGGCATCGACCCCGACAACGTGATTTTTATAGACGTAAAATCCGAAAAGGACCTGCTCTGGATGATTGAAGAAGCCCTTAGCTGCGAAGCGCTTTCAGCGGTTGTCGGCGAAATAAAGGACATCAGCCTGACCGGATCCCGCAGGCTGCAGCTTGCCGTAGAACAGAGCCGGGTGACCGGGCTGCTTCACCGTATCAGCCCGCGGAATCTGATGAATACGGCCTCCGTGGCGAGGTGGAAAATATCCCCCCTGGCCAGCGAATTGGAAGAAGGTCTTCCCGGAGTAGGTTATGCACGCTGGAACGTGAGGCTTGAGAGAGTCCGCAACGGTGAGACGGGTTGCTGGCAGCTGCAATGGACCGATCATTTCAGCAGGCCCGCTCTTCCTGCAGAGCAGGCAGCGGTTTTAAAAACAGGATAAGGATGAACAGGCGGTATGTAGCAGTCTGGTTGTCTCATTTAGCAACAGACCACCGGATAATCCTTCAGCCGGAGCTGGCGGATACTGCATTTGTGCTGGCAGCTCCCGAGCGTGGAAGGATGGTGATAAAAGCGGCGGACAGGAATGCTGAAAAACAAGGGCTTGAAACAGGAATGGCCGTAGCCGATGCACGCGCTGTGTTTCCTTCGCTGATGGTTTTGGATGAAAAACCGGAGCTGGCAAGAAAGACGCTGGACGAACTGGCCGAATGGTGTATCCGGTTTACTCCGATCGTTGCGACAGATCCCCCGGATGGCCTTGTACTGGATAGTACCGGCTGTACGCACCTCTGGGGTGGGGAACACGCCTATTTGAAAGACCTGCTTGCAAAACTAAGAAGCAAGGGGTATGCTACCCGTGCAGCGATGGCCGACACCATAGCCACGGCATGGGCCGTGGCCCGTTACAGCCCCGCTGCGTCCCTGATCCCGGCAGGAGGCCAGGCAGCGGTCCTGGCGGCCTTGCCTCCTGCCGCTTTGCGGCTGGAGGCCGGTATATCAGAACGCATGCAAAAACTGGGCTTTTACAGGATCGGCAGGTTTATGGAAATGCCCCGGTCTGTGTTGCGGAGACGGTTCGGCCAGGATTTGCTGGTAAGGCTCGACCAGGCGTTGGGACATACCGGTGAAATCATAGAACCCATCCGGCCGGCAGCGCCCTATCAGGAGCGCCTGCCCAGCCTGGAACCCATACGCACCGCAGCGGCGATCGAATTTGGACTGAGAAAATTACTGGAAGCGCTTTGTCAGCGATTAGCCAAAGAGAATAAGGGACTGAGAAAGGCCCTTCTGACCTGTTACCGCATTGACGGGGAAATTCAGCAAATTGAAATCGGCACCAGTAGCCCCTCCTCCAGCGTGGAGCATCTCTTCAGGCTATTTCAACTGAAAATCGCGTCGATAAGGCCTGCCCTGGGAATCGACCTGTTCGAGCTGGACGCCCCGGTCGTGGAAGATACGGATCCGTTTCAGGAAACGCTCTGGAATATTTCCGGAAGCAATGATCAGGCGGCAATTGCAGAGCTGTTGGACCGTCTTACCGCCCGCGGCGGCAGGGACATCGTCCGTCGCTACCTCCCGCAGGAGCATTATTGGCCGGAACGCTCCATCAAAAAGGTTTCTTCCCTTACGGAAAAGCCACAAACTGCCTGGCGAACCGACAGGCCCAGGCCGGTAAACCTGCTTCCGCATCCAGAACTGATCCAGGTGACAGCACCGATTCCGGACTATCCGCCCATGCAGTTCCGCTACAGGGACAAGGTCCACAAGATCAGAAAAGCAGATGGACCGGAGCGTATAGAGCAGGAATGGTGGATAGCGCATGGGCTGCACCGGGATTATTATTGCGTGGAAGACGAAGACGGCGCCCGGTACTGGATCTTCCGGCTGGGCCCTTATGATGAAAACACACCCGAATGGTTCATCCACGGTTTTTTTGCCTGAAAACTTCCAACGGTAATGTGCTATACAGAATTACAGGTAACTACCAATTTCAGCTTTCTCCGGGGCGCCTCTCATCCCGAGGAGTTCGTGAATCATGCTGTTTCCCTGGGCTATACCAAAATTGCCGTCACCGACCGCAATACACTGGCAGGGATTGTCCGCGCCCATGTAGCTGCAAGGGCCCAAGGCATTTCGATCATCCCCGCATGCCGGCTGGATCTGCTTGACGGACTGAGCCTTCTGGCCTATCCTACCGACAAGGAAGCGTATGCACGTCTTTCAGCGCTGCTCTCACTGGGCAATCTGCGTACGGAAAAAGGCAAATGCAATTTGTTCAGGGAAGATGTATACACCCATGCCGAAGGAATAAAGTTCATCGCGGTCCCCCCGGAATCCCTGAACGAACATTTCGACTTTGAGCCCTTCTTCGAAAAGGACTTACGGCAACACCGGGAAGCGCTGGGCAGGGAGCTTTACCTGGGAGCGCACCGCTCTTATCTGGGCGATGATGCTAAAAAACTGCACCGTCTTTCGATGCTTTCAACCCGGTTGGATATCCCGATGGCAGCTACCAATGATGTACACTACCACCATCCGGACCGCCGTCAGCTGCAGGATATCGTCACCTGTGTCCGTGAAAAATGTACGATTCACAACGCCGGCTTCCGGCTGCACCAGAATGCCGAACGTTACCTGAAGCCCCCGCAAGAAATGACCCGTCTGTTCCGGCACTACCCCGACGCCATTGAAAGGACACAGGAAATAGCCGGGGCATGCCGGTTCTCACTGGACAGCCTTGAATATATTTATCCCGAAGAGATTACCAGTGACGGACGTACGCCGCAGGAAGAACTGGAGTTCCTGGCCTGGGAGGGCGCTAATGAACGCTGGAAGGGACACATTCCCGCAAAAATCGCCGATACGATCCGCATGGAGTTAACCTTTATGAAGCAAAAAAAATATGCCTCCTATTTTCTGACCGTCTATGATTTTGTGCGTTTCGCAAGAAGTCAGAACATCCTTTGCCAGGGACGCGGATCAGCAGCCAACTCGGTGGTTTGTTACTGTCTGGGGATTACCTCGGTAGATCCTACCCACTTTAAACTACTCTTCGCCCGCTTTATGTCCGACGCCCGCGATGAGCCGCCCGACATTGATGTAGACTTCGAACACGAACGGCGGGAAGAAGTCATGCAATATATCTACGAGAAGTATGGCCGGGACCGGGCCGGTATTGTGGCAACGGTGACCCAGGTGCATTGGAAAGGCGCTGTTCGTGATGTGGGCAAAGCAATGGGGTTGTCTGTCGATGCAGTAGACCGCCTGTCAAAATCCCGTTATGAGCTGACCCCTGAATGGCTGGAAGGCCAGTCAGGTTCCAGCGAGGGATTTGATCCCAGTGATCCCCATTTAGTAAAAGTACTACAGCTTACACAGCAATACATAGGCTTTCCGCGCCAGCTCGGCCAGCATACCGGGGGGTTTGTCATTACGAGAGGCAGGTTGTCCGACTTGTGCCCGATCCTGAACGCGCGCATGGAGAACCGCACGAACATTGAATGGAACAAAGACGATATTGAGGCGCTTGGCTTCCTGAAAGTAGATGTACTCGCGCTGGGTATGCTGACCTGCATCCGCAAAGCGTTCGACCTGGCCAAAGCCCACTATGGCCTGGAGCTGACGCTGGCTACTATCCCGCAGGATGATCCGGCTGTATATGAGATGATCAGCCGCGCCGATACGATCGGAGTGTTCCAGATCGAAAGCCGCGCCCAGATGTCGATGCTGCCGCGCCTGAAGCCAAAAAACTTCTATGACCTGGTCATAGAGGTGGCCATTGTCAGGCCGGGGCCTATACAGGGCGACATGGTCCACCCCTACCTGCGCCGTCGCAACGGGGAGGAACCGGTGGAGTATCCTTCCAAAGAGCTGGAAGAAATACTCGGCAGGACACTGGGTGTGCCGCTTTTCCAGGAGCAGGCTATGGAGATTGCTATCGTGGCGGCGCGGTTTACACCCGCAGAAGCCGACGGTTTGCGGAGAAGTATGGCGACTTTCAAGGCAAAGGGACAAGTAGCCCAATGGCGGGCGAAACTGGTCAGCGGGATGGTGGCCAACGGGTACAAGGAAGAGTTTGCCCTGCGGGTGTTTAAACAGTTAGAGGGGTTTGGTTCTTATGGTTTCCCGGAAAGCCATGCCGCCAGTTTTGCGTTGCTGGTGTATGTGTCCTCATGGATCAAATGCTATTATCCGGATGTCTTTGCAGCAGCGCTGCTCAACAGCATGCCGATGGGATTTTACCAACCCGCACAACTGGTTATTGATGCGCAAAAACACGGTGTCGTGGTTCGCCCGGCAGACGTCAATCATTCCGGATGGGACAACCAGCTCGAAGAAATCTCGGGTAAGTTCCATGCCCTGCGCCTGGGTTTCCGGCAGGTAAAAGGCTTGAAGGAAGAGGAGATGCAGCTTTTGACAGCCGGGAGGCTAAGCCCTTATACCCACATTCACACCCTGAGGGACCTGGGGGTATCGCAGACCGCACTGGAAAAGCTCGCCGACGCCGACGCGTTCCGTTCCATCGGTCTGGACAGGCGTCAGGCGCTCTGGGAAGTGTCGGCCCTCAGCGACCGGCCGATGGGACTCTTTACCGGACAAGCCTCCCTCAGTGCTTTTGAGCAACAGATCGAGCTGCCCGGGATGACGCCCGCCGAACATGTGGTGCAGGACTATGCTTCCACGACTTTGTCGCTGAAAGCACACCCTCTGAGTTTTGTACGGGAGAAACTGTCCTTGCAGCATGTCTCACGCGCCTGCGACCTGGCAGACTATGCAGACGGCTATTCGCTCCGGGCGGCCGGTCTGGTGCTCGTGCGTCAGCGGCCGGGTACAGCCACCGGCATTTGTTTCATCACCCTGGAGGACGAAACAGGCATTGTCAATGTGGTAGTGTTTCAAAAGCTGTTTGAAAAGTACCGGAAAGAGATCCTGCGCTCAAAGCTTTTGATGGTAGAAGGCAAGTTGCAGAAGGAAGGCCAGGTAATTCATGTCATTGTGAAACGATGTTTTGATCTGTCCGGTTTACTGCATGGTCTCAGTATCCCCGAAGAAGAACTTACTCCCGGAATACCCCACACTGACCGGCATGGAACCCCCAAAAAACAAGCGGGAAAAGTCGTTCAGGGTGAGATCTTTCCGGGCGGAAGGAATTTCAGGTAATTTTGTGATCGGCTGCCTGGCGCAGGCACTCCATCGAAAAACCACCATCAAGTCCTTCGCAAAAGAAGTCGTCCTGTTTAAACAGTCGGCTCCCAGCCCTGCTGATATTCGCGGCTCCAGTAGTTCATGGCCTCCGGGTTGTTGAGAATATGGCCATTCTTCGGGTCTATCTGCAGGCTGCCGCCGGAACGAAGCGCTATATTACCCAATTGACATAACAAAGTACTCTGGTGCCCCCCCAGGATATCGGAAGTGATGGGACTGCCTTTGGTGATCCCGTCGAAAAAATTCTGGACATGCGGTGTATTCAGCCATCCGCCGGGATCGCTCGTATCACGCGGGTCCACAACGGTCGGATCGCTCGCCTCCTTTACCAGGTTGTTTTTAAGGTCAAATACCTTGTAGGCATTCCCATCTATCAGGACGGAGCCCGTCTCTCCGTAAAAAATCACGCCGACAGCCGTGCCCTCCACCGTACCGCCGTTGCAGCTGCGCCCTTCCCATACCATGCTTGTATTATTGCCGAACTCCAGCGTGATCACTTGTGTATCCGGCGTTTCCCAATCGTCCTGGTAACGGTATCGCCCTCCCGACGAACTGACCCGAACGGGGTAGCTGACATCCAGTCCCCAGCGCATGAGGTCGATCATATGCGTCCCGTTGTTCAACGCTTCGCCGGTTCCCCAGTGCCAGAACCAATGCCATTTGTAGTGGAGAAGATTATCCCGGAACGACCGGCGTGGCGCCGGCCCCTGCCATAATTCCCAGTTCAGCCAGGAAGGCACCGCTGTTTCTTTTCCGACGCCGATCGATTCCCTGTTGTTGGAATACCAGCCTTTCGCAAAATAAGGGCGGCCGATGATGCCGTTCCTGATTTCATGTATAGCGGTCGCTACGTTGGGCCATGAACGGCGTTGATTCCCCATCTGTATGACGCGCTTGTATTTTTCAGCCGCTGCCACCAGGACTTCCCCTTCGTGGGGATTGTGGCTGCAGGGCTTCTCCACATACACATGCTTCCCCGCTTTGCAGGCCAGAATCGCTGCGGGAGCATGCCAGTGATCCGGCGCCGCAACGACCAGCGCATCCATCTGCGGGTCTTCCAGCGCTTTCCGGAAATCAGGCTGCTCTTTCGGCCGCCGTTTCTGGATATCCTCCACCAGGACGACACAACGATCGGCGGCGCGTTTATCCACATCACAGACGTAAATGATTTCGCAGTTCGACTGTGCTGAAAAAAGCCTGGACAAGGACAATCCGCGCCCGTTTACACCCATCATCGCCACCCTGATCTTTTCGTTGGCGCCGGGAATGTTCCGGTAGCTTTTCGGAGTAAATCCCGCCAATACGCCGCCCAGGGCAAGGGCAGAAGCTCCGCCGACTGTTTTCTTTACAAAATCTCTTCTCGAATGATGATTGCTTTTCATGAGTTACATTAGAATTTTATGCTCAGGGAAATTTTTGATAGGCTATCAGGAGCACCCTCACGTTTGTCCGCCAGGCGCTCCCGGTCAGTGGTCACGTTACAGGACACGTATCCTGATATTTCTGAAATAAACCTTCCGCCCATGGTCCTGAAGCAGGATGTGTCCGTAAGAGGCCTCTCCGTAACCGACGTAGGATGCGAATTTGGACCGGGCAACCCTATCCCTGAAGTCTTTGCTCCCTCTTACGCAGGAAGCGACTTTCCTGCCGTTCAGCCAGTGTTCGATTTTCTTTCCCCTGGCTACGATCCGTGCCTGGTTCCACTCTCCCACCGGCCGGAGCGTTTTATTCTCCGGCGGATACAACAGGTAAATAGCCGCGGTGGAAGACGTACCATGCGGATCATTTTTTATTTCAGGATGCTGTGTATCATCGATGAGCTGGTATTCGATGCCATTTTTACTCACATTCCCGGTGCTTTTGTTTTCAATATCCGTGACGAAATATTTGATGCCGCTGTTGGCAGAGTCCGTCAGCATAAAATCCAGGACCAGTTCGAAGTCGCCGAACGCTTCGCGGGTGATGATGTCTCCGCCTTTTCTTCCGGCCAGGACGGCTAGCGTACCCTCTTCCACCTGCCACCCTGCTTCGGGAAACGATTCACTGTTTACCCCTCTCCACCGGTCCGTATTTTTCCCGTCGAAGAGAACGGTCCAGGAGGCAGACTGGGCGGAGGTTTCACCCGGACAGGAGACAAACAAATAAAACAGCAGCAGCGCCAGGCAGGCGGGGCGCGGGATCAGGAAATTTTTTCGGTAACACATTTCAGTTTCGTTTAAGATAAATGTTGTCCGCTCGGTCATCTTACCTGGTTCAGCGACTCAGGTACGGACCATGTACGGCCTTTACGACGAATGTTTCCGCCGTATCGTCAAGTATGAATATCCGGTACTCACTTCCACCAGGGCTGACGCGAACGACGATATGGCCTTGCTGGCTCTTCATCCGCTCTGCAGCGCGGCCTAAGACCAGCTTTGTCTCACTTTTCAAGTTGGTGATGAAAATATCCCTTTCCCCGGGGTACAGGCGCTCCGACATGAGCCTGGATAACGTACTGTGCGCGGGATGCGCAGCTCCCCACGACTGGATCACCGTCACTCTCGGCTGAAGCGTTTTGATGTAAAACGCATTCTGGCCATCAATAAACGCATGATGGTTGGCCACGCTTACGTCCACCGGCCCCACTACACGGGCTACCGGCGTTTCGATGTCCTGCCATTCGGGACTTCCTGCCGGAGGGATTCCCACCAGGTCTCCGCTGGTGAAATAATCAAACGCACCGTACGACATCTTAAAACCGAGACTGCTCATGTTTTCCGAAGGCAGGTCGCTGGAAAGTGTCTCCACCGCAGGAAAATGACTGACTGAACCCGAACCGGCCCCCGTCCATACCACGCCGTTAGCCACTATATTCCGGATACTAAAGTCCGGATACCCGGAAGGATTCTTCAGGAGTGTAACCTGATCGTTGCTTCCCACCCGGAAACGTTCCACCGACAAACTGCCCTGGCCTGCCTGCCACTCCACGAATTGCCGGTAGTTTTTAATATGTTCGGCTTGCAGCGGTTTTGGCCAATTGTAATCGGGCCAGGCGCGGTCGATTATTTTTTTCACCGGAATATGTGCCGCGACTTCCGTGACGCCCGTCAGCTTATAGCCGCCGTGGGGGGAGGTTTTCATTTCCGGGGTAACGCCGCCGATATGGTCCGTGTCAAAATGCGTCAGGACAACACAATCAATCGCCTTTTCAGGGCGGTGTTTCATCACAGCATTTATATATCGTGCGATCCATTCTCCCGCACCCCGGCTGGCGTCCGGGCGCGGGGCTACTTCCCGCGGCCCCGGAGGCCGTGCGTGTTCACCTGCATCAACCAGCAGTGTGGTCCCGTCCGGCAGTATACAGAAGGCAGCCTCCCCCCTGCCGGTGTTGATATGATGAATATCCAGGTGCCCTTCACTCCAGGGCGACAGGACCTCCCCCACCGGTTGTGCGAAAACAGGCCCGACCGAAAACAGGAACCAGATGGCCGTAAAAAACCTTCGGTTGAAAACTATAACGTTCATTGTCATCTTAATTTTTAGCACTATTTTTTTCATACCTAATGTCCCGGGTTTTGCTGTAATCTGGGCTGTCCGTCTACCGTGCTCAGTACAATTTCGCTCCAGGGGATCGGCATATATTCATTGACTCCCCCGGTAAAGGCCGACCCGCTGAGATAGGGAATTATTTGTGCCTCGCGGACGTAGTAAGCGTTGATGACCTGGTTTGCGATTCCCCATCTTACCAGGTCGAAAAAGCGGTGTCCTTCCAATGCCAGTTCAAGTCTGCGTTCAAACCGGACCGCAGCCCGGGCTTGTTCCTTGTCCGTCCAGGGTGCATCGTAGCGGGCAATCTTATAATTGGCGGCATCCGTCCCGTCATCCCGCTTCACGAACCCATCCGTTGCTGCGGCACGTTCCCGGACCAGGTTGACGTATTCGCGCGCCTTTTCGGTTGAACCGATTTCCACCTCGCACTCGGCCGCCATCAGCAGTACATCTGCCAGCCGGATAATGTTTACGTTGGTGGCATTGTTGCTGGAATAGGGCGTTTCGGAAAACTGCTCATTCTGGCTTTTGGTATAGGTATATTTCTTGGTTGCATACGGTCCGCCATGCAGCTGGTCGTTTACCCACGCCTGGCCCTTGAAATCGCCCCATCCGAGAAAGGGAATACCCCGTCTCCCGACGGTCCAGTCAAGCCGCGGATCCAGTTCGCCGGTGTAAGGAGCAAAAGGCTGCGCAGCGGAAACCCCCATATCGTTTTTCACCGGGCTTTCAAAGTAACGGTCCGGAACCGGCACCCCGTCCACGGTCTGGTAGGCGTTCACCAGATCTTGCGAGGGCTGATAATAACCCAGTGAGTTCGGGGCTTCGGTCCCCCCTCCGCTGACGCCTCCTATCGAAGACGGAATACTATTGGCGCCGTTCGCGCCGTCTTTTACCGACATTTGCACCTGGAAGATCGTCTCGGAATTATTCTCATAAGCCGCGTTAAAGTTTTGCCAGAAATACGGGGCCAAGCTATATCCCCTATCCCGGATCACTGTTTCCAGCAGCGGCTTCGCCCGGGTATAGTCGTTCTGGAACAAGTAGGATTTGGCCAGGTAAGCTTCCGCTGCCCCCTTGGAGGCGCGCCCCTTCTGGGCCGGTTTTACTGGCAAGTGTTCGATGGCGTACGTAAAATCAGCCTGAATATCGGTCCATGCGTCTTTATCATTGGCTAACCGGTAGTCGCTGACCTTTTCGTCGACAAACGGAATCTTATCCCATATTTTTTTCAGATCGAAATGAAAATGTCCCCGCAGGAAACGAGCTTCGGCGATCAGCCCGGCCCGGTCCGACTCATTGATGTCGGTGATTTTCTCCAGTACCGTCATGGCATCATTGCAACGCCCGATGCCTGTGTAGCACCTTCTCCACTTGTCCAGCAGAAAAGGTCCTGTCGCCAGCGGCCGGTTGGTTTCGTATTCCACGAGTTCCACGTTTCCGCTCGCCGGGCCTCCTTTGTGAAGCTCGTCGGCGGGCAGCCCGCCCCACGTCAGGTTAGCGGAGAATCCGCCCAGATCACTGTCTCCCGAGCCGCCCACCAATACAGCATAGGCCCCGATCAACAGCGCTTCGGCGCCTTCACGGTTCTCCAGCAATGGCAAAGTAACCTGTCCCTGCGGGTTTTTCTCCAGAAATTCGGGACCGCACGATACTAACAGCAGGCATCCCCAAAGAATCGTTAAACATACGTATGCTTTCATTTTACTTCATTTTAGCTGTTCAAAAAGAAAGGTTAAGGCCAAAGTTGACGGCGCGTGTCACCGGATAGATCCCCTGATCCAGGCCCATGCTTCCGATCGCCGTGTTGTACACTTCGGGATCGAGACCGCTGTACCGGGTAAAGGTCAGCAGGTTATACGCCTGCAGGTATATCCGGAGGTGGTTCATCCGGAATTTTTTCAGGAAATCCGGATGAAAATTGTATCCGATCTGTACATTTTTCACCCGCATATACGAACCGTCTTCCACATAATAGGTAGAGGCCCGGGAGTCGTATTGCGTCATCGTTTTGTTCAGCATGGGCAAGCTGGCACCGGTATTCTCCGGCGTCCAGGTGTCCAGCATCCGGATGCTCCTGTTGCCCCCGAAATTGTCGAAATCGGTAAACCACTTGGTGATATTGACAAGGTCGTTCCCCTGAGATCCCTGAATGAAAACCGTAAAGTCAACGTTCTTATAACGGAGTCCGAGATTCAATCCGTAGGTAAAGTCGGGGTGCGGGTTTCCTACCCATGTCTGGTCGTCGCCATTGATGACGCCGTCACTGTTTACATCTTTCAGCCGGAAGGCGCCCACCCTTTTACCTTGCTGCGCAGCATGGGCGTCTACTTCCTGCTGGTCCTGGAAGATCCCCTCAATCTTGTAGGTGTATAAGGCGGATACCGGCTGGCCTTTCTCTATCCGCGTAAAAGTGCCCGGCCTGGTATTGGAACCGGTAATAAAGGTACCCTGGCTGTTGTCTATCCGCAGTACTTCGTTCCGGTAGGTCGAAAAGTTAGCGCCAACATCATAGCTGAGGTTTTCCGAAATGTTTCCCCGGTAATCCACCGAAAGATCCAATCCCTTGTTGCTCATCTTCCCGATATTCTGGAATGGCGCGGTGCCTCCTCCCGCCATCGCGGGCAGGGGGACCGGGTACAGCATGTCGTTCGTGATGTTCCGGTACACGTCCAGCGTCACGCCCAGCCGGTTCCGGAGGAGCGATACATCCAATCCCACGTTGGTGGACACAGAGGTTTCCCATTTCAAATCGGGATTACCGAACGCAGCTAATGCAAAGCCGCTGGTGACCGAATTGTTGCCGCCCGCTATATCATAGGAAGTGGTCGAGAGTGAAGTAGCGTACGTACCGAAAGCGGCGTAGTTATTGATCTCCTGGTTGCCTGTTTTACCCCATCCACCCCTGATTTTCAGATGGTTGATAAGCTTTATATTTTTCATAAAAGACTCTTCAGAAAGTACCCATCCGACGCTGAACGCCGGGAAAGCACCGTATTGGTTATTGACGCCGAACCGGGAAGAGCCGTCGCGGCGGATGGTCACACTAGCGAGATACCGGCTGTTAAAGCCATAGTCTACCCGGCCGAAAACAGAAAACAACGACGAAGCATATCCCCGGCCGTTGTTGCTCAGCCCGGCCTGCCCCGCGCTCAGGTACCTGAAATCAGTATTGATAGAATAGAAATTGGTACGGCCTGCATCAAAATACCGGTACGTATTGTGGATGGCTTCCGTTCCGGCAAGAAACGTCATATGATGCTTGCTGCCGATTACCTTGTGATAATTCAGGATGTTCGACCAGGTCCAGCCCATGGTGTTCTCGAAGTACTCCAGCATGCTGTTGGTGCTGCCGGGGCCTGATGCTTCGGGGCGGATGAAATAGAAATTGGCCGCTGAATTCCAAAGCTGGTCGACTCCGAAACTGGATTTTGCGGTCAGGCCGTCGAACAGGCTCAGTTCAGCAAATACATTGCCAAAAATCCGGTGTCCCTTTTTACGATCGTCCTTTTGACGATCCAGCTGCGCTACCGGGTTCCAGGAATTTCCCAGACCGGCCGCCCTTGATCCGGCATAATTCCCCATAATGTCATAAACCGGGATAATCCGCAGCTGCCTCAGGGCCATCGAAATCGGAGAATACTGACTCTGGAAGTCGTCGCCATAGTTTTTGCTTTCCTGCGTCATCCCACGATGCTCGGTATAGGCATATTGCAGGTTTTCCCCGATTTTGAGGTAGTTGTTGAAAAAGCTGTACTCCGTATTGGCGCGAATGCTGTATCGCCTGAACCCGGTATGGATCAGCGTGCCTTGCTGACCATAGTAATTGAGTGAAATGGCATATTTGCTCAAATCGGTGCCCCCGGTAGCTCCCAACTGATAGTTCGCCAGGGGGGCTGCCCCGAATATTTCCCGCACCCAGTCAGTCCCTTCTTTGTTGGCCCTGGCGATGGGATTGTCATCGGAGCTGACTTTTACGGGGCTGTATTTATAGGTATCGGGGCTCGTCCGGGGGTCTCCCTCCATGGCGCCGGCGGGCCATATATAGTCGGGGAGTACCGGGTTTTCACCGTTTCCGTACTGTGCATGCACGGGTTTCAAACCGGCATTTCGCTGCAGCGCCCACTCGATATCCGCCACCTGCTGCGGGTTAATCGTCCGGGGAAGATTTCCAACTACCTGTGCACCATAGTAGGCGTCGAAAGAAAGCTTCGGCGTCCCGGTTTTTCCCTTTTTCGTCGTCACGACGATCACGCCGTTACTGGCCCTGGAACCGTAGATCGAAGCAGCGGAAGCATCTTTTAAAATCTGGATACTTTCGATATCATTCGGATTGATCGTATTGAGATTCTCTTTGGTGGGTACGCCGTCAATGACATAGAGCGGATCACTGTTGTTGATCGTACCGAATCCCCTGATCCGGACACTCTGCTTTCCCCCGGGCATCCCTTCGTTCACAACGGTGACGCCCGCGGCGCGGCCCTGCATCGCTTCTCCGATATTAGCGGCCGGAACCGCCAGCAAATCCTCTGTGCGGATTGTTGTAATGGCGCCTGTCAGCTCTTTTTTCCGCTGCGTGCCGTAGCCTACCACTACCACCTCTCCGAGGGATTTGGTATCGACCTCCATCACCAGGTCGAAGCTTGTCCGGTTGGCAACCGGCACTTCCAGTTGTTTGTAACCGACAAAGGACAAAACCAGGATCACATTTTCATCGGGAAGCTCAAGGGTGAAACGCCCCTGCGCGTCGGTGGCTGTGCCGGTTTTTTTTCCCTTCACCAGAATGCTCACACCGGGGAGCGCCTCCCCTCCGGCATCGGTAACGACGCCCCGTATAGTACGGGCTATTTTTTCGTCAGACACGGGGACTTCCGGTTGCTGAGGGCTCGGGGTAATCTGCCGCCGAATGGTAATAATGCCCTCGGAAACCTCAAATCCAAATGGCTGACCTTCAAAAATTTCGCGCAGCGCTTCCGTCAGCGGAACTCCTTTCAAAGAGACCGTTACGGGGCGGGCTTCTCTCAGGAATTTCTTGTTGGAAATGAAAGCAAACCCGCTTTGCTTCCGTACGGTTCCCATTACCCTCTCAAGGGATTCATTTTTAGCGGCAACAGTGATCAGTTGCGAACGCGCCGCATGTGACACCTGTATACACAGGATAAAGATTAGAAATAAAGTAAGTTTCACGGTCAGGATGGATTGAGGTGAAAATCGGAAAAACGGGCGCTTCACGTCGGGAAAATGATAGGCGCCACATTTGACATACAAGAGAGAATGCATACTTTTGTACGGTTAGGGAGTTAATAATTGATTTAGCAGATTCAGTATTAACGATTGAAAAAACCTGACATCGGCCGGAAGTGTTGACGCACTTCCGGTTTAGTTTAGTCAACCGGATGATGTTTATTCCATAAGCCTGATTTTTTTTCCGTCGATTCTAAATTCTATGTTGCTCGTCAGTTCCAGCGCCTTCAGCACGGAAGATAGCTTTGCAGTACGGGGAACAGTTCCTACAAATTCAATATCGGGCATTCCGGTATAGTCCACTTCCACATCATACCAGCGCTCTAACTGATGCATCACGTCTTTCAGGTTAGCGTCCTGAAAATTAAAGAGGCCGTTTTTCCAGGCGACGGCTTGCTCTGCATCGACGGAAACGGTACGGATTCCCTCCGCCGCTGTAATGGCCTGCTGCCCCGGGAGAAGCCTGACAGGTTTTTCCGGCTTCTCCGGCCGGGTGATGTACACACTTCCTTCCAGCAGCGTGGTCCTGGTTTCTTCCTCGCCCTCATAGGCTTTGACGTTAAAATGTGTCCCCACGACCTGAACGACCTGGTGGCCTGATGCTACAAAAAAAGGCCGGCGCCGATCCTCCGACACTTCAAAATAGCCCTCTCCGGTCAGAATCACCCGCCGTTCGTCCGTTTCGAACTGTGTCGGAAAGCGGAGAGTAGAAGCGGCATTCAGCCAGGCGCGGGTGCCGTCGGGGAGTGTGATCTTAAACTGACCTCCTTTTGGGACACTGAGTGTATTATGCTGGACCGGGGCGTGTTCCGGACTCTCCGCCCTTCCCTCATAGGCCAGCTCCCCGTCTGCGATTTTAGAGATTGCAATACCCGATTGCGTGGCTACCTGACCGTTACCGGCTTCACTCAGGTTGACTACGGACCCGTCTGCCAAAATCAAAGAAGCCTTATTGCCTCCCGGGAGCACATCATTTTCCTGAATCGCAACAACCGCGAGTCGTTCCTTTTCTCCATAACGGGAATGATAGAACGTCCAGGTTACCGCGCCGAGCAGCATGACGGCCGCGGCTATCCGTCTCCACGGAAAGGAAACAATCCGGTCCTCCGACCGCTCATCGCCTGCTAGTTCATCCTCGAGCCGGCGCTGCACCCTGTCCAATACCAGGGCGACCGCAGGATTTTTCTCCCACTCAGCCGGGGGTATCCGGCCGAGCTCCTCCCCGATCATCTCCTGCAGCACGTTTTCCTCCTCTCCGTTCAAATGAAAATACGCAAGCAGGCTTTCGATTTCCTCCCTGGTACACGCTCCTTTCAGGTAACGGTCGAACAGCATTTTCAAGTCCTCAGCCCCCATCATCTCCGGTAGTTTTCACTAATACGGACGAGACGGAAAAAGGGTATGCTGCACCAGCAACTTTTTTATTTCAGGCAAACGTGAAGGCAGCAATAAGCAAAGAAAGGTAACGGGCCTTCTCGTCACGCAATTCCTCCCGGAGAAAACGACCGGCTTTTATCAGGTGATCTTTCACGGTTCCGGCCGATATCCCCATAATCGCGGCGGTCTCCGCATAGGACTTGCCTTCTATTCTGCAAAGACGAAAAACCCGTTGCCGCTGGACAGGCAGCTTACTGATCAGCTCATGAAGTTGGTGATAGGTTTCTTTGCGGATTACGCCCTGTTCTACCGGTTCGCAGGTCTCCGCACCGGTAGCCAGCAAATGTGCCCGAAGTTTGAAATCGAGAGCGGCTTTCCGGTAAAAATCCATCGCGAGATTTCCGGCAATCCGATATAAATAAGACTGAAACGACCTTGCGGGATCAAGACTTGCCCGCCTTTCCCAGACTTTCAGAAAAGTATCCTGCAGTAATTCCTCAGCTGCCTCCTCAGACTTGACCAGTCGCAACAGGTTATAATAAATACGCGCTTTATAAAGATGGTACAATTCCGTAAAAGCCACTTCGTCTCCCCGTTGTAAACGTACCAACAACGACTCTTCCCTAGCTGCATCATGTCCTGGAACATTCATTTGGTAGGAAACGACATAAAACGAGAGGTTCAGCAATTATGTCAGGCAATTTACAGAAAAATGAGAGATTCATCCAATTATGGTGGACAATTTACAGAATAGTACTATTGTTTTAGGTTGCTAGTTTTCGCCCGCAAATCGAAATTGCCTGACCAGGAACGGGCAACTATCGGGGCAGCTTACCCATCACCTCCGGAACCCCCGCCACATATACAACCATTTACCCGACAAAAAACCGGAACCTCCGATGAAAATTCATCAAAGTATCCAATAACCGGCCTCTTTCCGGCACTCCGCCATTTCCCTTTCCGGATAGTAGTCCCGGCATCCATTTTTGATACCAGATTGATACCATCTGTTACATCAGTAATAACACCCTGTCCTCGTAAAAGCTGAACTTTGTGCGTTCATTTTGGAGTACTTCAGAATCGCTTCAGCCAGCCAGTTTTCACAACCGCCCTTTAATTAAAGTAAAATCAGCATGAAGAAATCAGCAGCCATCATTTTCCTAATGATAGCAACAGGGATGCCTGTCTACACCATGGAACTCCATTCTTCGGCCGATCCGGTACTTGTCCCGATCCATCAGGAGAATACTTTCAGGGGAAAGCAGGTTGAGGCGGATACGAAAGACGGAAGGACCGGGCTGGACGACTGTAACGTCGGCGATATGTACATAACGCACATCGATCACGTCAATAATTTCATCGCACTATATGGCGAATGCACAGCAATCACAGGCAGCCTCACTATTGCCTTCTCCACAGACCTGTCTTTTCTGGCTAACCTGACAAGCGTAGAAAACTTATCGATCACAGGAAGCCCTACCCTTACCAATCTCAATGGGCTTCAGAACCTGACAACGGTAGCAGGGAATTTGACAATGATTAACCTGGGCATCACCGACCTGAGCGGTCTGGAACAATTGACACATGCAGGCGGGATTTTCATCAGATATTTACCGGCGCTGACATCCTTGTCGGGGCTATCTTCGCTCGCTTCCGCAAACGCAATTACGATCATGGAGAATCCGCTTCTGACCAATTTCAATAGTCTGCAGAGCCTGATTGCTGTGGATGAAGATATTGCGATCTATGATAACCCGTCGCTGACCGGCCTCAATGGCCTTCAGAACCTGACTTCAGTGGGACAAAGCCTCGCCATCCACGGCAGCCCCAATCTGACAAGTCTCGGCGGACTTCAGAGCCTGACGTCGGTCGGAGGTAATGTATCATTTTACGGCCTGGGGATCTCCAACCTGGACGAACCAGGGCAATTGACAACTATCACCGGGGGGATCTCGATCGAAAACAACCCGCTTCTGACCAGTATCGATGGCTTTCAGAGCCTGACGTCAGTGGGCGGGGGCATACAAATCCATGAAAACCCTGACCTGACATCTCTGAATGGTTTTCAGAATCTGGTTTCAGTCGGAGATGGTTTATCGTTGTATCAGCTGGGGCTCATCGATCTGAATGGATTCGGGCAATTGGAGAGCGTTGGTGCCGGACTGTCTATCGAACTCCTGCCGCAGCTAACATCGTTGGGGGGACTGTCCAATCTGAGCACAGTGGGAACTTTTATCAATGTGGTACATAATGCTGCATTGAGTACCTGTGCATTTGAGGTTTTCTGTGAAAAGCTGGAAAATACACCTGAACAGGTTGGCTTTAACGGCAACGCAACCGGATGTGCAACAAATGGGGAAGTCGTAAATGCCTGCAACGCCCTTCCGGTTACGCTTGCCCGCTTTGAGGTTAGCCTGGAAGGTCGGACCACCCTTCTCAATTGGACGACGACCTCCGAAATGAACAGCGATTACTTCGAGGTACAGCATACGATAGCTGCCGGCACCTGGGAGGTTCTCGGTCAGGTAAGGTCGGATGGCGAAAGCGCTGCCCTCCGGAACTACACATTTTCCCATAACACTTCCTCTGACGGCATCCACTACTATCGTCTCAGGATGGTGGATAAGGACGGTTCATTTGCATACAGCCCGCTAAAAAGTGTATCGTTGGAAGGGGGACTATTCGCCTACCCCAATCCGGCAACAGACAGGCTCACATTAAAAAACACCGAAAATATAGATCGGTTAGAGGTTTTGAGCCTAACCGGCGCCCGCGTCCTTACGAGTAACGGAATCCCTTCAGACGGGGTCGATTTAAGCCGGCTTTCACCCGGTTTATACACCGTAAGAGTGATCAGGAATGACGGATCCTTCGTCTCCGGCAAGATTGCTGTTGTCAAATAACATCGGGATCAAACACCGTCCTACTTTTTTATATAATTACCTTCAACCCGCGCTTGATATGAGGCTGATGGAAATGACCATACCCGATAAGCCGAAAAGCAGCAAGCAAAGATATGTTTTGACGAAAACGGGAGAACAAGTAACCGAAAGTCGAAAATGAAAAGCCGAATCGGACGAGCTTAAAGAAAAGACAACCGTTCGGGAATTTCAACAAGAATGAACGCGATTTGTAGCAAGAACCGGGCTTACTATATCCTGTGCTTCACCACAAGCTAAACGGCAAGGTGCTTCTCCTCATGGACCGGGTTCCCGTCCACGTCCCGGTGCGTGAACAGAATCGCTTCGCCCGTTACGTTTATTTCCATAAACCCTCCTTTTACACGCAGAAACCGGTGTTCTTCTCTCCTGTCTTCCTGGTTCCAGCCTTGTGCATGTTCGTCGCTGACAGGACCGGACCCAAATTCCATAAGTCCTGTTTTTTTGTCCTCTGAAACGTACTGCCAATGCCGGTCACCGTTCACTACAAACATATTCTTAACGCGGGATAAATAATTCCGCAACCAGTCTCCTTCAGACTGAAAGGATTTGTTCGCATGGTTATCCGTTTTACGGTCCCTGTCCGGACCTACTATCGGGGTGGGAGAAAAAAGGATTTTAAACGTAGCATCAGATGCCCGGACCGTTTGCTCCAACCAGGCCTTTTGTGCATCACCCCAGATCGTTTTTTGAGGACTGTCCGCCATTGTATTCGGCGACCGGTATTCCCGTCCTTCCATCAACCAAACCTGGAGGTGTCTGCCCCAGCGAAATGTACGGTAAGGTTTATCTCTTAAAGGGGCATTTTCCCGCCATATCTTCAGGCCGTCCGTAAACGTAAGCTCACCATAGTCCGGAGATGACGGGTAGGCGTCATCGCGTAAAAGATCATGGTCGTCTTTGAGCAGATAAACAGGTGTATTCTTATAAAAATCAGCCAATGCCGGCCACGAATCCATGGCATGCCACTGGTGCCGGGCTTTTTCGATCGTTGTGGCCAAAGGGCCGGGCTTATCGTAATAGACGTAATCACCTGTATGGATAAAGAAGTCCGGCTTGAGCCGGTTCATACTGTCGTACGTTTTAAACCCTCTCTCTTTATCGTCATAGCTCCAGAAATACTGACAGGTGGAGGTTACCAGGCGAACCGGTGTTTCCGAGCCGGTTTCCGGAATTGTCTGAAAAGAGCCGGAAATGGCAGAGACTTCCCCGGCAGCCGTCGCCTTCGCCTCCCATTTCAGCTGATAGGAGCTTCCGGGCGTCAGGTTGTCAAAAGGTATCTGAACGGTAAAATCATGCTCCTCCAGGGCCGGATGCCAGTCCGACGTGACGGTTTCCCCACCACCGGTCAGTGTAACGCGCACCAACCCGCCGGCGCCTTTCACAGCCCCGTCCATTTGCGCCACGGGCGCACTTTCATCAAAATTCAACGGATGCCTGAAGATCGCTTCTCTTCTTTCATGCATTACCGGGTTGGGCTTTTCCCAGGCACAAAGACGCGTCCAGAGCAATGCCGAACGGCTGGTCACTTCTGTTGTTTTGAATCCTGTAGTAAAATAAATCTCCGGCCCCGCGGTTTCGGGGGTACCTGATCCGGCTTCAGGAAATGACGCTGAAAACCCCTGCAACGAAATCGAGGCCAGTCCGATACCTGCCTTTTTGAAAAAGGCTCTTCTGCTGTTTTGCCGTATGCGTGTTTTGAGCCTTTTTCCCGTACTTCGTTTCATTTTTGCCAATGCTTTGTTAAATGAATAGATTGCGTCACCCGCCGGTTCGTAAACGAAGCGTGTAAGTACCGGTACCTATTCCGCTTTTATCCATTCCTCGTTAAACACACCGTGCGTAACCGACTTATAAGCAGGCCGCTGGTCTTTGGGCAGAAAGTAGCTGTAGGACACGTGTATTTCTCCATTATTTCCCGCAATAATAGCCGGATAATGAAAAGCAGCTCCCGGTTCCCCCGACTCAATCACCTTTTTCCAGGGCCATGTCTTTCCTTCATCTTCCGAAAGGGAAACGGTTAATACCTCCCGGCCGCTCTCCAGGTTATTGTTGATGAGCACCCATTTTCCGTTCGCCAGTGTGATGATATCGGCTGCCGAGCCGGGATTAGGAATCTCCGTGTCTTCTACCAGGTCCCAGGTCTTCCCCTGGTCTGATGAACGACTGATTTGTAAACGTTTGGGAGGAGGGCCATTATCCCGCATGTAAGCCACCAGAATCCCGTCCGCCGTTTCGGCAATAGCCGGCTGGATATTGCCGGAGCCTACCAGCGGGTCGCTGAACGTCCAGGACTCCCCCCAGTCATCGGTAAGGGCCATGAGTGAAAAACTGAACCCATCGGAATACAGGGGAAGGATCATGCGCCCCGCCCTGGTAACGAAAGGTTTGCTGCGCGTCTGCCATCCCATACGCCGGAAATAAGGATACCCCATATCGGCGTCCTTATTGTTCCCGTCCGCGTCAGGCAAATAACCACCGCGGACCATATCCAATCCTTTGGCCTTCTTTAAAAGTTCATCACCGCGCTTCCTGATCCTGGCCGTATTTTCCGGATGCTGCCGGACAAGCTTCTCCAGCTGAACCTGTAACTGCTCCTCAACTGATCGCACAAACGAATCATCCGGTAAAATCCCCCGTTCGGTCTTGTCGCCTGCCTTCACGAGCAGGTTCGCCTGCCAGTCCCATTCAGGCGCTCCGGCCATCGTCGTGTAATTTTCACTGATCCGGTAATTGATCAGCGAAGTTTCCCATTGATTCGCGATCACGGTATACCACACCAGCCATAAACGGTCCTTGCCATCAATGAACAAAACGGGATTAATGTCCGGGAAGTCCTTCACGTCTGCCAGCACAAAGGGAGAGCTCCACTCCGTACTGTTCGCTGCTTTACGGGCTCCCATTATCTGCACATCGTCTGCCCATCGTTCACCGCTGCCCTGGAACCAGGCTGCCAGTATCCCGCCATCGGGAAGCGTTACAAGGGTAGAACCGTGCACATGATCGGCCTGTAACGGAAATATGAGCTCCTTACGAAGATACGGCTCCCCGGCCTGCCGGCCCTTTTCGTCCGGGTTGGCCGGCTGCGAGCAGCCTACAATACCCACTATTCCCCAAAGGGATATTCCCCAAAACAATTTCTTAAAATGAATCATCATAGTAGTCAACTAACTGCCTGTCTAACTAGTACTTCCAATTCGTCAAACAGACTATCTTTTAGAATTAATTCCTGAGCGGCGCCACAGGCGCCCTCTCTTCAAAAGGGTATACCTGTAGAAAGCACTTTTCACCCATTATTTAATCAAATTGCGAATAACCGCAGTCTGCTAAGGTAATTCCACTATGCTGTTTCCCCGGCGCCGGTGCTTTTTCAGTTCAAAGCTATCATAGAGCTTCCCGTCCGGCGTAAATGCTTCGTAACGTAATAAACGACCATTGATGTGGATGGCCTGGAACAGTTGTTTGTGTTCGCCCCTGCTGAGCAATCTGGCTTCATAATTTTCCCAAAGCGCCGCAGAGGCATCATACATTTTTCCTCCGGCGACCGATACCACATAAACGGTACCTATCCGGCCTTTTCCAGGATCCGTTGCAATGCCGCGCGTATAGGTATGGTCATGGCCGCTTAACACCAGGTCCACCCGGTGTTTATCAAGGAGCGGTTTCAATAGGGCTCGCAAATACGCATTGTCCCTTTCCCGGGCCCCCGAAAACAGCGGATGGTGAAGGGTCACGATTTTCCAGGTTGCCCGGGTATGCGTAAGCAGACTGTCCAGCCATTTTGCCTGTTCCTGCTCCAATTCATTCGAGTTTAACGCTACGATCAATACCTCTTGCTGGTAGTTAAAAAAATACGACGACCCTTTCAGCTGCGGCAGACCATTCTGCGGGAGGTTAAACTGGTACTTCCATTGATAGGATAAATGGAGCATGCTGTCTGCTGTATTTTTCTTATCAAACACCTGGTATTCATGATTCCCCGGAATGGGTACCCCCGGGACCGTAGCATGGATCCAGCCGCCCGCCCTGAACCATTCCTGCCAGTGCCTGTCGTCATGTGCCGAGCCGACGAGATCGCCGGCATGGATAATGAAACGGGCATCCGGTACTTTTTGAATCGCGCTGCGTATGGTTCTCGACCAGCGATCAAAAATGTCACTTTGCGCATCTCCCAGGTAAATAAATGAAAAAGGTTTGGGCACGGCGCCCGCCGTCCTGAACTGGAACCACTCGCTCCAGTGTTTTCCGCTGCCTACCCGGTAGGCGTACAGCGTATCGGGCAGCAGTCCTGTAAATACTACATGATGGTAACCCGCCTTGAGGCCTGCCGCCGGGATATGCGTCGCATCCATCAGCGACGTTGCCGCTTTGAAACGTCGGCCTGTTTCCCAAAACGTTGGAGCGGCGCTGACCAGTGCAATTTCAGCCTCAGCGCTGACCACTCCGGCGTCGGTTCGCCAGGTTACGGACGCGGTATGCGCGGGGTCTTCCGTACAGGTTAACATAATTCTGTCCGGCATGACAGTCGGTGCATTCCAGGAAGCGGGGTAAGCCGGTTTGGTATATGCAGTAAGGGGCGTTTGACTACGGACACTGCACGCCCCGGCCAGACACGCCGACCACAGGATAATTGTTTTTACGTTCATAGGTTTTTTGACTAAAATACGGCCCTGTTCATGAGCCGTTCTGCTTATACAGCCGGGCAGCCACGCCGGCCTAATGCCGTTTTTTCTTTTCAGCAGCTTCTGCAGTGCGATTTTTCCTGCCGGCCTTATCCAGCGCTGCGATTTTTATTTTGAGTACTTCCACCGTCTGTTTGGCTCCGGCGAAGGCAATCAGCAGCTGCCTCTTATGCGCTATGAGGTGCGGATAATCCACGTGTCTCCCTCCGATGAGGTAAATCATGTTGTGAAACGTGATACCGTCGTTGCTGAACGAGATGGTCAACGGATCCCGTTTCTCCGGATTGGGATTCGATACCAGTACATATCTTCCGTCACGCAGGCGCATTCCATAGAATTTGGAACTTGCATCGGGAAAATTGGTCTTACGGGGCGCGCTCCAGGTCCGGCCGTTGTCGTCCGAAAAAGCGCGGTACAGGAAGCCGCTTTCTTTATTATCTCTGAAAAGGGCCAGCAGCCTCTGATCCGGCAGCACCCACCAGCAAGGTTCCTCCGCTATGAATTCCGATTTTTTGTCGTACCGGGCCAGATAGAAAGATCCCCAGGTCTGGTACGACGCGGTTCCCCCAACCAAAAAGTGCACGTTGCGATGCTGATCTCTCCGTGACATCATCCATTCTCCGGTAGGGATTTTCTGAGGCGGGAAATTGTTTAAGGCGTTATCATACACGAGCCCGTAATAGCGCCAGTTATCCGACTCCTCTGCCAGTTCAAATGCATGCAGCTGAAGCCCTTCACCCGAGAATCCTGGTGCATGATACCTGCTTGCCAGGGCAAGTAACTTACCGTCACGAAGCCAGAAGCCTCTTGCAATCCATCCGAAACCCGGATCCGGGGGAATGGTCAATTCTTGCGGCCTGCTCCATTTAACCCCGTTTTTACTGGTAGCAAAAAACACACGCTGATCCGCCTGATCGTGTTTCGGTACGACATTGCGATGCGCACCGGTAACCGGTATGCCCGGACCGTCGCTCCACATCACCCAATACCGGTTCCGGTAAAAAACCAGGTAATTATGCTGATTCACACGTTTTCCGCCCTGATTGCGGACATCGTTCACGACACGGTGTTTTACCCGCACCCGGGGAAGTTCCTCAAAGGCGATATCGCGTGTATTTTCCGGAACCCACGCTCCTTCCAGCATTGGCCGGACCGGGTCTGACTCCCCGGCACGATAAACACTGTCTTCCTGGGCAACAGCGGCTGCATACGCAAACATCATGCCCAGTACCATTCCTACACAGCGAGTCGTTATTTCATCAGCCATTTCACCCCCTCTGAAAGTTCCTGAACAGACTTTGCGTTGTCTTGTTCTATAAAAGCATGCTTTAGCCCCGCGAGGTGCGCATGCTGAAATATTCGTTTGAAATCAACTATTCCCGTACCAATTACACAGGGCTTTTGGGTTGCTGCGGAAAAGTCCTTCACATGCCATAGCGGAAAGCGCTTCGGATATTGCCTGAATAAATCGACCGGGTCTGCCCCGGCCATCACTGCCCAGCCTAAATCAAGCTGCATAAAGACTTTATCTTCATCGGTATGCTCCATAATGTATTGAAAGGCCGTTGTATCCCCTACTTTTTCGAATTCCCTCTTATGATTATGGTAAGCAAAATTCATCCCTCTTTTGCCGGCTTCGTCCGCCGCTTTCACAAATAGCGCGGTGGTCGCTTTGATTTCATCCGGTGTGGCGATCGCCGATCCGGCACAAACCGCCCAGCGGCATCCTCCTTCCGCCAGTCCGTCCAAAACGGCGTCCAGGTTATCTCTTAAATTGGGTTTGTTCGCCTTCGAAGGATCCTGATCGCTCCTTGGGATGCCTCCGATGTGATTGCCTATCCACTTCATCCCGAGATCGCCGGTTATCCGGAAAAACTCTTTTGGCCGGTACCCGTAATACAATCCCTGTTCACCGGCAGCCGTTTCCAGCTCTTTCACTCCTATAGCTGCAACCGCTTCCAATTGTCGCCGTACGTCGGTACCGGGCGCTGTCAGCTGGTCCTTCAGCGAATACAACTGTAACCCTACGGGAACCTGCTGCCTGAATTTTGCCGGAACATTTGCCAATCCCTGGTGAAACAAGAGGCCCAGGCCCGGCAATGCCGCTAAAAATGTTTGTCTCTTCATCCTGTTTAAGCTGCTGTTTATCGTTCGGGCAGGGCGAACGCGACATACGAATCCCCTGACTTACTGCCAATTTTGCCGCCTCCGCAGGCGATTACCACATACTGCTTATTGTTTACCGTATAAGTAGCCGGCGTCGCGTAGCCGGCCGCCGGCAGGGAGGCTGCCCATAACACGTCTCCGGTATGTTTATCAAACGCGCGGATTTTTTCATCTTTCGTAGCGGCAATGAATACCAATCCGCCTTTGGTGACCACAGGGCCGCCATAATTTTCGGTGCCTGTGGGCGGTATGCCCTTCCGGATCAATTCTTCGTATTCGCCTAACGGCACTTTCCACATCAGTTTTCCCGTGTTTAAATTAACGGCATTGAGCGTCCCCCACGGAGGCTTGATGCCCGGATAACCGTTGGCGTCCAGGAACCGGTCATAGCCCTGATGTTTATAAGGTACCTGGTGTTCCGGCGGCTTGCTGCCGGCTGCCGCAGGCCTGCCGGCGTCGGCCTTCCCGGGTAATTTCAGCACATAGGCAATCAACGCGTCCAGTTCATCCGCGGACAGCTGGTTAAAACCCGGCATCATATTCCGGCCTCCCCGTATCACTTTTTCAATCTCTTTTTTACTGTATCGCGCCGCGAGATCCAGCAGCGGAGGAAAAGAACTATCTTTCCCTTTCAGATCCGCACCGTGACATTCGGCACAGTTGGCCAGGTACAAACCGGAGCCGATTCCCGTAAGGGAGCGATCGTTCCTGATACCGGAAGGATAATCGATCATGACCTGCATCCAGGGAAGTTCGGTACTGTTGACGTATAAAATCTGGGTTTCGACGTCTACAGCAGCGCCTCCCCACTCGGCGCCCCCGTCATACCCGGGGAAAATCCAGGCGCCATCCTTACTGGGCGGCGTGAACATGGCGGTATGCTTAATGGTCCGGTACCGCTTAAGCAGCTCCTGATAAGTGTCCGGGAACAGGTCATTGACATCTTCGGGATTAAATTGCTGCCGGGCGAAGGGCTCCGGCAATACCGGAACCGGCTGCGTAGGCCAGGGCGCTTCATTGGGTAAAGCGCCCTCCGTTATGACCGGTCGTTCTTCTATCGGAAACACCGGCTCGCCGGTTTCCCTGTCAAACACAAAGATATACCCGTGCTTGGTTACCTGGGCGACCGCATCAATTTTCTTTCCGTCCTTGTAAAGTGTTACCAGGTTCGGATTTGCGGGTAAATCCCTGTCCCAGAGATCGTGATGCACCACCTGGTAATGCCAGATATACGCCCCGGTTTCCGCATCGAGTGCGATGAGCGAGTTGGCAAACAGGTTTTTCCCTTTCCGGAATGCGCCGTAAAAGTCAGGGGTTGCCGAACCGGTGGGGACATACACGATGCCCCTGCGTTCGTCAAGGGACACCCCCGGCCAGCTATTGGCGCCACCGATAAACTGCCATGCCTGTTTATCTTCCCAGGAGTCGTAGCCCGGCTCTCCCGGATGGGGAATCGTATGAAATATCCAGCGCCTTTTCCCGGTGCGTACATCATAGGCCCGGACATGCCCGGGCGCAGCGCCGTGCGATTCCTTCACCTTGGAACCTATGATCAGGAGGTCCTTATAAATAATTCCCGGCGACGTGCTTCCCACAAACACCTTTTTGTCGATATCAGCATCCAAATCCCTGGTCAGATCGATATAACCATGGTGACCAAAATCAGTAAACGGCCGGCCTGTTTTTGCATCGACGGCATATACCCGGTTACCTGTGCCGTAAAAGATACGTTCCTCACCCGTCCGGTCGTCCTTAAAATAAACAACCCCGCGGGTGATCGTATAAAATGACATTTCCTCTTCTCCTTCCCGCGGTTTGACGAGGGCCGGATCGAACAACCATAGTTGTTTGCCCGTTGCCGCATCCAGGGCAAATAATTTGGAACGTGGGCTGGTTCCGTACAGAATCCCCTTCACGATAATGGGGTTGCACTGAATCTGGCTGCGGTTGGAGGTATCTTTATCACCCGTAGTAAAGGTCCACGCTACTTCCAGTTCCGAAACATTATCCCTGTTAATCTGTACTGCGGTCGAGTACCTGCTGGCGTCTTTGGTACCTGCATAGTTTTCCCAGGAGCTGTAGTCCGGAGCGGAAGTATTCCTGCATGCCCCGAGCGTAAGCGCCAGCAAGGCAAAGGAGAAAGCACTATTTTTTTTTGAAATCATCTTTTTAATTCTATTTCGCCGGCCGCTGCACCGTGATCGGCCAATAAGGATTTGTCTGCATCCCCGACAGGGGTGCCGGTTATTTTAACCTGGTGACTGCGCCCGCCCTGCAGGTGCAGAAAAAGTCCGTTTTCAGGACGGTAAGTGATACGGTCCAGGTGGAGTTTACCAGTGTTATAGGCATAGGCAATTGTTTTATTTTCCGGAACATGAATACTGGAATTCTTAAGGGTTATATTTTCTGCATTGTACAGCTCGATACCGTTATCCGCACGGATGTGCACGTTATTGAATTGAATGTTTCTGATAGGCATTTCCGGAAGTCCGCGCACAAAAATCCCTTGTTTTGCCCCCTCACAATGGATTTCATCCAGGTTGAAATTCAAAAAACGGGGAGTTTCGATTCCTGCGGTCACCGCCTCATCCGGAGGCGGCACCCGTTTGCCATCGACCATGAACGCAGAAGGTTTTGCATCATAATACATGTCGAACAACACCGCAGCGTCTTTTATCTTGCTCATATAAATCCTACTGATGAATACATTCTCTACGACTCCTCCCCTGCCGCGCTGACTTTTAAAGCGCAAGCCGATGTCGGTACCGATGAACGTACAATCTGAAACATAGAGATTGCGTGCCCCTCCGCTCATTTCGCTGCCTACCACAAAGCCGCCATGGGCATGGTATACAACACAATTACGAATCCACACATTTTCAGTCGGCATGGCCATTTTGCGCCCATACTCGTTCTTTCCGCTTTTTATACAAATCGCGTCATCTCCCACGTCGAACGTACAGTTCTCCACCAATACATTGTAACAAGACTCAATATCCAGACCGTCTCCATTCGATGCATACCAGGGATTACGGACTGTCAGGTTGCGGATGATAATATTCCTGCTCCCCAGCGGGTGAATATTCCAGGCGCCGGAATTCTGGAAGGTGACTCCTTCCAGCAGTATCCCGTCACAGTTTTCCAGCACGATCAGATTGGGCCGCAGGAAATCCTTTATATCCTCATAGAAATCCGCCGACTTGTCCGCCGTTATTTCACCCGGGTCCTGGTAATGGCTTCCGCGGAGTGCGCTCCCGGAGATATACCAGACAGAGCCGTCAGCATTCAGCACGCCTTTTTTACCGGAGGTCAGTTCCTTCCACTGGGAGGCTGTCATTTTCCCCCGTTTCACACTTCTCCATGCATCCCCTTGTCCGTCAATAATTCCTTCGCCGGTAATAGCGATATTCTTTTTACCTGCTGCCCGTATCGGCGAATGTCTGCGCATTTGCCGCAGCCCCTCGTATCCTGTTTCGACTAACGGATACTGTTCAAGATCGGTAGTAAACTGCAGCAGAGCATTTTTCGCGAGGCTGAGATTAACGTTGCTTTCCATTTCCAGCGGCCCGGTTATCCAGAGACCATCGGAGACAAAAACCACTCCGCCGCCGCCGGCGCTACAGGCTTTTATAGCCTGGTTAATAGGAACAGTGTTGAGCGCTGCAATTTCGGACTTAGCCCCGAACGCCACGATATGAAATGTATCGGCCTTAAAAACAGGCCGTTGGATGGCAGGTAACGGAACGTCCGCCTGAGCGCTTACGACGCCATGGGAACCAATAAGCAACGAAATAAAAAGCCACTTCATAGTAGGTAGATACGGGTAAAAAGCCATCGGTCCGCACCGCGGACTTGTTTTAGTGTTGGGTCGCCAGGTACTTGTTTTTGCGATACTGAAGGTCCGTCACTAGGCTATTGACGTACCTCTCGATATTGGTATAATCCGGGTGCAGATCGCTGCCCGAGGCATCGTTCACCGAAGGGTTTAAGCCATGCGCCGTCTCCCAGTCATCTGGCATGCCGTCGCCATCGGAATCGACCGGGCTTGCAGCCGATTGTAATCCGGGCCAGCCTCCGACATCTTTTTGGGAATCAATAATGCCGTTCCTGCTGCCCCTGGAGGCCTTGAAGTCATAGGTGCCGTCCCTCACATTCCGTACAATACGCTCATCGACTGCATCCCGGTGCAGACTGGCGCCCGCAAAAGCCAGCACCAGTCTGTATGCCTCCAAAGCGGTATGGGTCCGGACATTGTTTTCAATCGGATGCGGGCTGTTTCTGCGCATTTGCTGTTGGTCAGCGACCGGAACAGCGCCGAATTTTTCATCAAACTGGTTATACACACCAAACTGCCAGTTGTCCCTGGTGGCTCTTTCACTGCCCTCCACATAGTTTCCGTCAATGTAGAATTTTCCCCATACATTTTCGATTTCATCGCCTGAATCCAGCTCCTTACCGATGGAGAGTATACGCTCCCGGTGCAGCGAGGCCGGACCGGGTTTGTAGTAACAATTGACCAGGTTCGCATTTGCTGCTTCTCCGCCATAGGCATTGTTGTGCCACCAGTTGTAGATCACGTTGTTCCGGAGGTCTGTCAGGCTCGACAATGCGGCCTCGTGCACGTCTCCCAACCGCGGCATACGGCTGTCGTGATGAGCCAGAAGGTTATGATGAAAGGAGGACCGGCGTCCGCCCCATATCGCTCCGTAACTGTGAGTGCCTTTTTCATGGACCGAGTTCCGAAGCCCCTCCGAGATGAGGCACCATTGCATCGTCAGGTTTTCATTCGAGTAAAAGGACGCGCACTCGTCGGTAGCCCAGCTTACCGAGCAATGGTCAATGAGTATATTTTTCCGGAATCTTCCCCCGATACTGTCCCCTTCCCGCCGGGTTTCATCCCCCAGCCGAAACCGCATGAAACGAATGATAACATTGTCCGCCGCAACATTAAACGGGTAATCTCTCACGCAGATACCCTCTCCGGGCGCGGTTTGTCCTGCGATCGTTATATCGCCGTTGCGAATAGTCAGATTACTCTTCAATTTAATCGTTCCGGAAACCGTGAATACCACGATCCGCGGACCCGCTGCATTAATTGCTTCCCTGAGGCTCCCGGGACCGGCATCCAGCAGGTTGGTCACTTTGATCACGCTGCCTCCTCTTCCTCCGGTCGTATGTCTGCCAAAACCTTCAGCGCCCGGAAACGCATCCACTCCGGAAACACTGTCTTTTGCCTGATTTCCTTCCGGATCAAAAGCCGGCAACGCAGCCAGCAGCAGCAAGTTGATAAAAAAAAGATTCATGTCATATTTCGTTAGTAACCTGATCACCATGCGAGGTAGTCAGCGCCTTACAGATCACCTCCTTCATCGTGGTAATCATTATCATCCGAAATCCGGAAATTGACGCTGGGCAGCCAATTGGACGGCTCGACGGCGCCATCCGCTGCGACTGTCCGAACCCTTGCGTAATACCAGGTATCCTTTGCAATTTCACCCTTTTTCAGCACGATGAAAGTTGTATCTGTTTTAAAGGAAAATTCAGCTCCCGCGGAAAACAGCGTATCCTCCGAGATAATAATCTCATAGGCCGTTCTCCGGGGATTTGTGTACAATGCCTCCTGCCAGACAAGTCTGGCCTGATCCGGCTTGTAGGAAATCGAAACAGTACCGGTGGGCATGAATAACCTCGTTGGCTGGTAGGTATTCTCCTTCTCATCCTTACAGGACGACAAGGCCCCCAGAGTCACCGAAAAGATTGTCAACAGTATCCAAAAGTGCTTCTTCATCATTTTGCATCCATTAATAGCCATAATCCTGAATGAGATTGTAGTTTTGCGACAGGTTCTCGATGTGAATCGGGAACAATTCACTCTTATTTTCCTGGAAATGGTAACAGTATCCTCTCTCCGGGCTTGATAACAAGTTCTCCTGGACGGCATCTCTCCATCGCACTCTCGAAACGGAACCCGGAGGGACCTCTCCCGGGGTATGAAAGACTTCATTTACGGTTTTGCCCAGGAAGTTAATATTGGCAAGCTCCTGCTGTGCGGTCGGTGCATTGATAAAAACCCGGGGGATATAGTAGATAAACAAGGGCACCTGCGCATATTCTCCCTCTCCGTTCATGAATCTCCGGAGTTTTTCACGGGTATCCTTAATTGTCTTGGCCAGTAAATTCCAGCGGATCAGGTCATATTTACGAATTCCCTCTCCACCGAATTCCAGCAGCCTCTCGTGAACAACCGCGGCAAAGAAGCCGTTATAATCCGCAGGAGTGTGCCCGATCCGATCCTCGTTACCGGCAAATCCCCGGCGGCGCACATCTTCGAGGGCCTTTATGGCTACCGCCGACGGCCCCTTGTTGATCTCGTTGTCGGCTTCTGCAAACATCAGGAGCACATCGGCATACCGCATCAGCGGCCAGCTGATCCCCAGGTTATTGGAGTCGTCGGTATAGGGAGTCCAGTTTTTTCTGAATTTGCCGTCACGTGTTCCGGTAGCGGACTGCAAAATAAGCTCATCATTTTCGTTCACGGCAAACGGCGCAATCGTAACATCCCTTCTTACATCCAGGGTATCAAATTCATAGAAGTACGTCGGCACGGTCACCCATGTCCCGTTTGCCTTTCCCCAGGACGATTGTTCATGAAACCGGGGGCCGTTGGAGTAGCCCATTCTGCTGGATGGAGACTGGCCCCTGAACCCTGTTGCCTCAAAAATCATTTCCCGCGCACCATCGTAATTATTCCCCCGGGTATGCAGGTATTTGAACGTATTCTCAAAACTCGCATTGAGTCCGTTCTCCCCTTTCCCGATAATATCACTTAATTCCTGATGCGCTATTTTATAATAATCCAGGTAGTCGGCGCGTCGCTCCATCAGGCCGGATTCTCTCCGTAAGGAATAACCGCCCCGCACCAGGGCCAGCCTCGCCCGAAAAGCTTTGACCGCCTGTTTCGTAATACGGGAAGACGGTTCGTTGGACTCAGAGCGCCACGGAATGAGTGTTGCGGCATACTCCAGGTCTTCCAGCAGGCGATCATAGACCACATCCCGGTTCTCTTTCGGCAGGTACAGATCCGTTTGTTCGGATGCCGGCTTGAAAGGGGCGGGCAAATCGCCCCAATTGCGGATTAACTCATGGTAAAAGAGAGCGCGCAGCGTCAGGGCTTCTCCTAAGAAATACTGCATCACCGCAACCTCGGCGGCAGTGCCCTCAGCCATAATTTTCGACCTCGGAATATGACTGATGCACAGATTGGCGCGTTCGATTCCCCTGTAAAACTGTTGAAAGGGACGCAGCAATTCGTCATTTTCACTGTTGGGCCCGTACGCGGTCAGGCCGTACCGGTTGGCGGGATTGTAATCTGCGAAATACATAAAATCATCCGCGTTCAAGGTATAGTTGATGGCCACTTTATCGCCGTACCCATCGTTGCCCATCAACTGGTTATAAACCCCCAGTATCGCTGTTTTTGTATAAGACACATTGCTGAATATAGCGGCATCGCTCAAGGTAGACTTACTTTCGACCTCCAGGTAATCCTGGCAGGCAGGTAAAAGCAGCAAGAGCAAAAAGCTTAATCGTTTCCTGTTATAATTCCGTATCATGATCTTCAGCTTTAAAATTAAAACATAACATTTAACCCCATAAGCGTGTACCGGCTTCTCGGATAGGCCGCATAATCGACTCCCGGTGTAAGCGGGTTCCCTCTTCTAGTACTTGCCTCGGGGTCATAACCTGAATACCCCGTGATCACCCACAAATTGTTTACCGTTGCATAGACCCTCACCTGAGAAAACAGCTTCGTTTGACCGATATTCAGGTTGCGAAGGGTATAGCCCAGGGTTACGTTGTTCAGCCGCAGGAAGGAGCCGTCTTCGATGGCCCAGGAATGCAGGATATAATTCCCCCTGGAAGGGCTCCAGATTTTTGTATCCTTGTTCAGCTCCTTCAATGCCGCCGGCTCATTGACCTGGATGCCCTGGTCATCGAACCAGGTCCAGCTGTCACGCATCGCCGCGATCATGTTATTATCCCTGCGCGGGTATTCGGAGGAATACTCAATTTTGTTGGCATTGTATATTTTGTTGCCAACCGACCAGTTCAGGAAAACACTTAAATCAAAGTTTTTATAGGTAAACATATTATTCATGCCGCCGATAAATTTGGGCTGTGCGTTTCCCAGAACGGTGCGGTCGTTCGTCGTGATGTTGCTATTGCCGTCGTCGCTCAGTTTTTTCAGTTTAAGGTCTCCGGGAGCGGGCGGCCGGGTGCCCAACGCAATGTTACCGCTGTTGGGGACACCCTCTTTCAGTGTATACTCCAGCGTTTCCGGGTTGTAATTAAAGTCGTCGACTGTATAAAACCCATCTGTCTGGTAGCCGTAAAACTGTCCGATAGGGCCTCCTACTTCCACGATAAAATCTTCATAGGCACTGCCGATCCAGCGCGACCGTTCCAGATAGGAATTCCTGGGATTCCCGGACGGGTCTATTCCCAAATGCACGATCTTGTTTCTGTTAAAGGAGAGATTGAAATTGGTCGTATAAGAAAATTGTGAACGTTGAAGCAGATTGGCATTTAATTGAATCTCGAGCCCTTTGTTCTGTGTTTCCCCGATATTCTGTAACTGTTGGGTCCAGCCGCTGGTTTGGGGTATGTTGGCCTGTAAAAGAAGGTCTTTTACATTATTCATGTACAGATCGAATGATCCGTTAACCTTCCCTCCGAATACCTCGAAATCCAGCCCGACATTTCTTGATATCGTGGTTTCCCAACGCAGAAATTCGTTGGCAAGCGCATTGGGCGCGGAGCCTGTCTGGTAAGACCCTTCCAGGTCGTAGCCGTAGCTGCTCCCAAACCTGTACATATTCCGAAACAAATCGACGCCGATACGATTGTTTCCGGAAGCCCCGTAACTCAGCCGAAGCTTCAAATCAGTCAGCCAATGGCGTGTCGATTGAAGGAAATCTTCATCCGACAGGCGCCACGCCACCGCTGCAGCCGGGAATACTGCGTTTCTGTTCTGCTCCGCAAACAAGGAAGAGCCATCCCTCCTGACAGTGGCATTCAATAACAGTTTCCCCTTATAGTTATACCCTATTCTTGCGAATAGCGAAAATAGCCGGTGCCCCGATTCCAACGTAGCCGGAGGGGTCTGGATCAGACCAGGACCGGGTGTCGCCTTCTGTAATCCGGCAAAGGCCTCATCCGCCGTAATGTCCGTCGGGAACCATCTTACCAGCAGGTTCTGATCCTTCGAATTGATTTCATAGCTTTCCTGTCCCACTATCAAATTGAAGTGGTGGTCTTGCCTTACTTTCAGATTATAGGCAAGTGTATTGGTAAAGGTGTACGAAAACGAATTCGTATTACGCGTCTCCACCACGGGCTGGTTATTGTTTTCTTTGGCTATTCCGGTGATGATGCCGCTGAACAGATCAAACTTATTCTCGTTGCTGTTAATTCCGAAATTGCTTTTAAATGTCAGATCTTTCAGGGGAGAATAACTGAACCAGCCGTTCATGATAACATTGGAACGCCTGTTGATCCGCGTTTCACTTTTTGCCATGATGACCGGGTTAACCAGTTCTGTCAGAAACTCGTATTCCGGATCATATTCGGTAAGCAATTCTTCCATACCAGGCGCTATATAGGGTGTGAACCGTACCGCATGCCGCAACCGGTTTCCTCCCTGGGCGCTCGTACTGCTCGTACCGGCGCCGGTGATCTCCTGCTCGCTGTAGCGGGAATTGACTCCGAATGCAAACCGGTTGCTGGCTTCATGGTCAAACTTGAAACTTGCCAGGGTCCTCTTAAACCCCGATGTAACCATAATCCCCTCCTCATCCGTCCGGTTCAGACTCGCGTTAAAACTTGACTTATCCCCTCCTCCCGAGATATTGAGGATATGGTTTTGATTGACGGCATTCCGTCCGAACACTTCGTCCTGCCAGTCGTAAAAAGGAATATCCTGATAGAGCTCCAGGTCTTCAAACCTTCCGTAGCGCCTTTGGAAACTTTCCTTCAATTCATCACTGGTCTTATAGTGATAGGTTTTGTATTGTGTTTTTACAAAATCATAAGGTCTGAGCACCTCCAGTTTCTTTGCCATTTGCCGTACCCCTATAAAACCGTTGTACGATACCTGCGTGCGTCCTTTTCTCCCGCCCTTAGTGGTGATCAGCACCACTCCGTTAGCGCCCCGCGCACCATATATAGCCGTTGACGCCGCATCTTTCAGGACATCGATCGACTCTATCTCCTGCGGCGATAACATCGAAAGTGCGTCTTCTATCTGGATACCGTCCACAATGTACAGGGGCGTATTGTCCTGCGTAATGGATCCCCCTCCCCGTACGCGGATCGTGACTTCCGCACCCGGGGCTCCTTCTGTGGTGATCACATGAACGCCCGCCAGCCGGCCGGTCAATGCTTCCGCGATAGAGTTGATCGGCACATCCCGCAGCTGTTTAAAGTTAATGGAGGAAACGGAGCCCGTAAGATCTCTCCTTCTGGTCTCTCCATACCCCACCACGACCACTTCTTCCAGTGCTTTTTCATCCACTTCGAGCGTAATTTCGAAGGTGCTCCGGTTTCCTACTGCTACTTCCCGGCTTCTGTATCCTACAAATGAAAACACCAGTACGGCCTGTTCATCCGGCACCTGCAATTCGAATTTCCCGTCCGCATCCGTCGCGGTCCCCTGGGAGGTGCCCTTCAGCAGGACGTTCACTCCGGGCATCCCTTCCCCTTTCTCGTCAGCCACTCTGCCCCTGACCACGATTTCCTTTATTTTTTCTTCCGGGATCTCCTGTAGCTGACCGGGGATATCCATACCGATACGTTCCTCTTCGCCTTTTACCGGCAGAGCCGTATTTTCCGTAAAAACGACCTTCAGACTTTTTCGCTTTCCCGGCAGGATGACATAGGTATTTTCCCGGACCTTCCGGTAACGGAGACCGGCAGGCCGTAATAACCTTTCCAGGTTCTGCTCGACGGTAGCCGTCGCTACGACCGCGCCGACCGGCGCGTTCATATCCGTCACCAGCTGTTCTTCAAACAGGATGTCTACCTTGTGTACCTCCCGGAGGCGCAGCAGCATATCGCGCAGCTTTACCGCTTTATCCTGAAGGTTATCCTGGTATTGCCAGCTTTCAACCAGGGCAAATGCCTGGCCGGCTGCCGCCAAAGGCAGCAGTCCGATCGCAAAAATGCCGCAAAGGATTTTTGAAATGATTAGATTTTGAGTCATATCAACATTAGATTAGGGTTAGTAAATAAGCGGTATCAATCCCCTGAAATACGCTTTGGGGTGAGCACTACGATCTTATCCTGCCGGTGGATCTCTATTTCCAGCATTTCGGAAAGTACCGATAAAAAATCATCCAGATGCTGCGCACGGAACGTCCCGGTCAGTTCCCGGCCGGAAAGCAGGCTGTCTGCAATCCTTATTTTTACTCCAAAGGTTTCAGTGAGCCTGGCTCCCACCTCTGTAAGAGAGGTCCGGTCGAAGACAAAGCGGTGTTCTTTCCAGGCGGTATGGGCATCGAGCTGCGCTTCGGTCAGCTTTTCTACTTCTATTTCCCCATTCCTGGAAATGCTCGCCTGTTCCCCCGGAAGCAAGGTAAGCGGCGGCCGCGCCTCGTCCCTGGAACTAAGCCGGACCTTCCCCTTGTTCAGGACCACCCTTGTTCCTTTATCCCGTGAGTAGACCACAAACTCCGTTCCGAGCACTGTAACCTGGTTGTGGTCGGGGGTATGTACCGTAAACTTCTTATAGTCTGCAGTTTTGCGGATCACGAACTCGGCTTCTCCTTCCAGCAAGACATCGCGATGCTTCGGACCAAAGCCCCACCGGGGCACCCGCAGCACTGAATTGGAATTAAGGATCACCAGGCTGTTGTCTTCCAGCGTAATTGTGCGGAGTTCGCCATAGGCGGTATGGTACCAGCGATAGATCACCCGGTCGCTGAGCATGTAAGCGCCCAGGCATACCGCAAGCAGGCACACGGCCACTTTCCAGCTCTTTCGCAGCAAGGGTACACGACGCAAGGCAGGGACCGGCGATGACAGCCTCTCAACGCTTTCCGAAACGTCATCATCTATACGTTCACGGCTCTTTTTCCAGGCCCTGTCTGTGTCGGGCAGAAAATGCGGCCGGCTCTGTTCCCACTCTTCCAGCCATTCATAGTAGCGTTCAAAATTTTCCGGCTCACGGAGCCACGCTTCGATGAGCTTTTTCTGAAGCGCCGTAGCGTGTCCCGAAAAATAGGTAAACAGTATGTCTTTCGATAACCTGGATGCCATATGATAGTAATTCTCTTCTGTACAAAATGGGCGACTTGCCGTCACCGGTTAATGCTGCCTGTTACCGGGTCCTAGCCCCGGTCAGCCTGTCAGTACTTTTCGGAAAACCGCCAGTGCCTTGCTGATATGGGCTTCCACCGCCTTGACCGAAACCTCCAGCGCCCTCGCAATCTCCGGGTAGCTTTTTCCTTCAAAACGATGCATCACAAATACATTCCTGCATTGCGGCGGAAGCGATTCAATCGTTTCCTCTATACGCAGGCACAGCTCGTCAAATTCCATCAGCTGGTCCGGACGCGGGATACGTGATATCGCCTCTTCCTCCAGCAGCTCACAGGTATACTCCTTCCCGAATTCCCATCGGAGGTAGTTATAGCATTTATACCGGACTGCTTCAAACAGATAAGCCCTGAAAGAAATCGTCACGTGCCGGTAGCTGCCTTTCTTCCAGAAGGTATAAAAGACCTCCGACACAAGGTCCTCCGCCACTTCCTTGGTATAGACATATCGCACCGCATGGCTGCACAACACGCTGTAATAATGTCTGAAAAGAAGCTCATAGCCGGCTACCGCATCTTTCTCAAATGCCTGCCGGATAAAAAACTCCCTGTCAGCAACCGGTCGCTCCGGTACCGGTTCGAAGCCGAGCGGAATCCTACCTTTTTCTGAATGGTCATCCTGTATGGATTGGCTCATATCCCTGATATGGTTTGCGTCTCTTTATAAAGGATGTCAAGTTTTCAGCCGGATACCCTACCTTAAAATGAACTATTTTTCCATAATATAGTATTTTCCTGAGTGTATGTCACTGAAAAGAGCAACTTTTGGTGAATACGTAAACAGATAGCTCACCGGGAGAAAATGGGAGTATTATCTGTATCCGGTTTCTTATGAAGAGCACGAAAAATCACTAGGGTATCTCAGTGCAGCAAGTGACCTGGAAAATCGCCTGATCTATGGATTCTATCCCGATGTCATCAATAACAGAGGGGCGGAGCGTGAGGTTCTGAACGCAATTACCCAAAGTTACCTGTTCAAAGACATTTTAGCTTTTGGAAATATCAAAAAACCGGATGTGTTGGAAACAATTCTTCGTGCGTTGGCTTTTCAGGTGGGAAGCGAGGTTAGCTACAATGAAGTGGCACAACTGACAGGCGTAGATAAAAATACCGTCGCCAGTTATATTCACCTGCTGGAATTGTCTTATATCATTTACCCGCTTAACTCGTTTAGTCGCAACCTCCGCAACGAGATCAAAACAAACCGAAAAATTTATTTTTATGACAATGGCATCCGTAATGCACTCATTCAAAATTTCAATCCGCTTGCGTTGAGAAATGATACAGGGGCACTGTGGGAGAATTTTCTGATGTCTGAACGGCTGAAGCGCAATCACTACCATAAAAAATACTGCAACAGCTATTTTTGGCGAACCAAACAACAGCATGAAATTGACTATGTAGAGGAGCGTGACGGGAAAATAAGCGGTTTTGAATTAAATGGAATTCAAAAGCCAAAACAACCATCCCCCCGGATTTTATCAGCGCGTATGCGGCAGATGTTTCCATTGTTTCCAAAGAAAATTTCAGGGAATTTGTAATGGTGTAGGGGCGGAACATGTTTCGTCCTGGCTCATTTCCAGGGAATGCTGGTTTTTCTGGTCCGGCCTTTCGCCCTTGAGCCAGGGATTCCCCGCCCGGCCGCACAAAAATCGCCACCGGTTACCCAGGTACCTATTTTTACCTGTGTAACCGGTGGCGATGTAAATTTCTTCCGCTATCGATTTATCCGCTCACGGCAGCATTGTTTTCTTCAAATCACGGGCTCTCTCATTTGGATCGACTGTCCAGACACCGGCGCCATTTTCAGACGAGGATTTACGCGGATTGTACTTCAAACCGTTAATGGACAGGCTTACGTTTTTAACCCCGGCAGCCGTATGCAGCTCCAATAAGGCGTCCTTGGTACTGCTTTCGGAGAGGTAACTGGCATCGATAGTCACCTTTACAGACTCTTCAGATGCCTTGTGTATGACGATTTTACCAAACGGGAATCTCTCAGCCACGAACCGCCCGGCCGGGGTTTTAAAGTCAACCGGCAATACTTTGTCAGGGTTGGGCTGATAGGCAACCCAGTTTCCCGACGACTTGCCGGAAAGCAGCCAGACAGCTTCTCCGGTTGCGGTCTTTACCGAAGCGTCCTGTACATTGGCCGCTCCGCCGTTACCGACAGAAAACCCGGGCGACTCCAGGAAATCAGGCCATGTATCGTCCTTTGTATTGATTCTACGCTTTGCATAGGCTTCCGTATAGCAATGCCAGTCCATTTCCAACCTCCGGTCCGCCCTCTGATAATCAATACGTCTCGTAAAATTCTCTCCTTCGTCGTTCGTCACCTTTCCGGCAAGTATTTTATCCTGAAATGCCGAAAACGAACCGTATTCTTTTTTGTCACCCATTTCCACTATAAAACCCGACCGGGCCTTCACCCATTCTTCATCGGATATTCCCTCACTATTTTCAGCACGCAAATTATCCTGGTAAAGTACAATATGACGGGTTCGCTTTTCCAATACCGTTCTGCAGTCCCCTTTCAGGCAGGTGGCCTCCAGGGGACGTACGGCAGCATACACCTCCCCGTCTTCAATAAACCACCAGTCTCCGGGTTTTAACTCGTAAGGAAGGCTTTTCACAGGTTCCCGGTTCACGAAGAGTCCCGCTGTGCCTTCTGTCCAACGGAAGAGAAACATGGCCGCAGATGCACGCTGCACCTTCGTTTTGACCAGGCTTTGGTCTGAATGGTGCGTCCCGGGTTTGGCTGTATAGGATAACAGCAATGCGTTACGGTCTTGTAACGTACCCACGCGACCAAAATCAATAAACTCGCGTATCCACGGCCCCCCTGGACCTCCTTTGGAATCCCGTACCGGCTCGTCAGGTGCGTTTTCAAAATACAATTCACCTTTATCCAGGAAAGACATCCCGTTGAAAACATAATGGGGATAAAGGACACAAAACCGTTCGGGGCTTCCCAGGGGCGCCTCCGGGTTCCGGCTGTTGTTCCACCAGGCCGACGCAGCGACCACACAGGTATTCACCACCCACGAAGACGTGGTAGAGCCGAGGGTGTAATTTTCGGTCTGGTAATTGACATATTTGGCCGGACGCAGCGGATCTCCCTGGAGCATTCCGTCGAGAACCGGATAAGGCTTCCAGTGCTTCAGCGCCACACGCGCCTGAAGCTGGTTGGGATATGTTTTACGCCAGGCAATATCCTGTAAATAGGACGGCAGGACAGGAATCGTCGCTTCCAGCTGTGTTTGCTCCCAGATTTGCCTTTCCTTGCGGGGATCCCATCCGTCCCAGGGAAAGAAGAAATTGAGCCAGACCGGTTTGGACAAACCTGTTGCAAAAAGAGCCCGCTCGTTGTCAGTCCCCAGCCATTCGTTTGGCGCCATTCGGCTGCCGGGGCCTGTGATCCGTTCAACCGCGGCAGACCAGGTCAGGAAGCGGTTAATCCAAATCCGTTCGGCAATCATCCGGGCCATACGCTTATGGTGAGGATCGGGGGTGTATTGCTTTATTAATTCCCAGCTTGAGGTTCCGTTCCAATGACTTTCCAGCAGGTTGAACTCCGTCATATCCCCAGTATTATTCATATGGGCCAATTCTGAACGAAGCCCCTGCCCACCGGCTGCAGAAACCTTGGCGTCGCTGATTAATGCCGGAGCAAGCGCCAATGGCGTCAGGTATCCGTGAACATTCGAACCGTTCGAACCTGGTGAACCTATCCATTTCATATAATAGGATTCCGGCCTTGCAATATCAAGCGCTTTTAATGCCTGGCGGATCATCTGATGGGTTTTTGACGTCAGACGGTCCGGAACTCTCAAAGCCAGTTCTATCCAGATAATTGCCCGGCGATGCGAATTTTTATCCACCCAGGAGACAATATCGGCCAGCGCCGCCCGGCACTCTTCCTGGATTTCCTTATTAACAGATTCCAGCTGCAGCCTGTCACCCTTTACCAGTCTTTCGAAAAGTGAGAACCGCTCCGGGTCCCCCTGAGGGTTACCCCGCCAATTCGCACTTTGCATCCAGTATGCAAGGGCTCCCTCTCCGTTTGCCGTTACCCCTTTAAAAAAATGCTCGTCATAGGGAGTTAAGCGGTATTTATTGAAATCCGGCAGCGGAGGCACTGCCGTTTTCTCTTGCGCTGCGGCCATACCTGTAGCCGTTACATAGCCTGAAACGATCAGAACTATGTTAATTAATGCTTTCCGGAACATGATGCTATCGTGTAATTTTTGGATACTTACCCTGCCAGCTGACGGTCAAACGTTTCTGACCATTGTCTATTTTCAGTATTCCGTTGTCCATATGTATCCACGGGCTTTCGATGAGCGGCCAGTTCCGGTAATGCGGGGAAGGCTGCCGGTTGATTTCGACATCCGGGACGGATTCAGCCAGTCCGGTTAAGCCCTTTCTGACCAGGTGCTCCGGCAGGGTATCACCAGCGGCAATGGGCAATCCCGGCTGATAGCGGATTTTCAAATGATCATTCCCGGAGCTGGTATACGCTACGGTCATATCCGCCCAGCTTACCGCTATCCTGTTTTGTACCAGTTGCTTTTTAAACGCTCCGAAGTTCATGAATTCACGGGAAGACCCCATTTCAATTACAAAACCTGTCTGGGCATGGTCGCTTTTGATAATGTTGAAACCATCCAGCCCTTTTCCTTTCAGGTCTTTTTGTACATAGTACTCTTTAAGGGGTTTGATCCCTATATACACCTCTCCTTCCCTCAGGAAGATCCACCCCTCGTGTTCTTCAAACTGGTCGACCGATTTAGGGAACCGCAGCATTCCCCGTCGGATGAGATTTCCGGCGTGACCGTCCCGCCATGCCCATTTCGCCGGACTCGGGGTTTCGATCCAGGGATCTTTTTCGGGAATATTGAACAGCACGATCACCGAATTTTTATGATGCGCCGTCTGCATGAACGGTGAGATCCCCCCTTTGTCCCAGGTATCCGGAGTCCTGCCCTTATCCTCACCATCGCTGTACCAGTAAGGGTGCGTGCAATTTATAAAATTGAACCTGTCAGGACTGTGCCAGACAATACTGAAAGGGTTAGCGTCGTGATCGGCATAATCGCCGCCGGGAACCCATCGGAAATTGCCGGTACCAATGGCATACATGCTGTCGCGATACACCGTACGCATCATCATATGAGGGGTGGTTGCTCCATAGTGTCCAAAGGTGGAAGCCGATGATTTATGAACATAGGGGACTTCCCTGCCGTTTGCCAGTTGAAAGAAAACGTCATCCGGAACAACTCCGGAAAGTGCAGCATAAATGGCATAACTCGTTTCGGCGCGATCCCGGTCCCGAAAGTCCTCCAGATTGACATCGTTTGTGCTTGGGCCCCAGCCCCACAATAGCCAGTTGTAATACGATGTGGCCGAGACATTGTCGTCGGGCTTAAAATCCTGCTCGGTATTCATGCGTCCGTAGGGGGCGATGATGTATCCTTCAAAGTTGTTTAATGACGAAAGCGACCATTTGTAGAGGAGATAGGCTTCCGACATTGCTTTGACCTCCGGATCTTCTGCAAATTCAAGCAAAATGGCTACCGGAAAGTTCATAACCACCTCATACGTGGTAGACAGGTATTCCGTGTACCCTCTCCGGTAGACATTTTCAAACGTCTTGCGGATCCGTTCCTTCATCTCGGCCATCAGCTCCCGGCTCGTCCATCCGTTGGCCCATTTGGCATCGGGAAAGTACTGGCCGAACAGGTAACCACTTGTCCACATCATCAGCGCATGGTTTTCGGTTCCGTGCCCCAGAAAACCAGCCAGACCGAACTGGTTTTGTTCTATACAACGCCTTTCCAGATCGGCTTTAAGAGAATCAATCTGCCAGGGCTCAAAGCTGCTCCTGAATTTCCCCAGGGCAAGTGCAACTCCCGGAAAGTCAAACATGGATTGCTGCGGATGGTCCAGGATGCCGGTGATATATTCAAGAGCTACCGGATCTTTCGGGTTGTTCCAGAGCCTGGCACAGGCTTTGGGCAAACCGTGTTTTCCCCGTTCTTTAAGTTCCGCGTTTTTCAAACTTTTCAGAACCGCTTCTCTGCGTTCCTGAAAAGTGTCAAGAGACTGGGCAGTCGTCTCAACGACGATCAGAAAAAAGCAAAGGCCTGCCAGGGGAAAAACTTTCCCAAAAAACTTTTTCATAAGGTATTCGTTCAGAAATATTGCTTCAAGGAGTAATTGTCAAATTAATTTGTATGGCCGCTTCTTTCTTTCCATAGACGTTGTCAGTGGCTGCCAGAAAAGAGGCGACATACTGGCCCGGGGTATTATAGGTAAAAAAATAGCTGCCCACTCTGGTGTCCATCCCTTTTACGGAAATGCCCGTACCCCTGTTTCCCGGCTCATAGATCTTTCCGGCTTCTCCTGAAAAAAAAATGATAAAATCGGGGTTTCCTTCAATGGTAAAAGAAACCGGCTCACCGGCCCCGAAACTGGATGAAGGTGTCGAAACTCCGAATACAGGGGCTTCCACCACATATTGTTTACAGGAACTGAATGTAATTATCAATCCTGCTATCAGAAATTTGCTTACGATATTGCTCATTGTGTCGTACTTTTTAAAATGGTTCACCAGCCCGGGTTTTGTGTCAACAGGTTATTAAGGGTTATTTCCCGTAGTGGAATGGGCAGGTAAAGATGTTTTTCACTCACGTTTTGCCCTGCCCGGCTGGCATTCGCCCTGAAATTGGAGGGCGCGGTTTCCTGCACATATTCCGCCAGTTCCTTCATAGTAGGGATGAAGATACCCCAGCGGATCAGGTCCAGTCTGCGCCAGCCTTCGAAGCCCAGTTCACGGCTTCTTTCATCCTGTATGATTTTCCGGAAATCCTCTTTCCCCGCAACTCCGGCAACAGGCGCGACTCCGGCCCGCTGCCGTACCTCGTTGAGGTACCGCAATGCCGTTTCCGTAGGACCCTGTAATTCATTTTCAGCTTCTGCTGCCATTAAAAGTACATCTGCATAACGCAGCAGAGAGAAATTCGTGCCGTTGTTATTCTTGATCTTATCGCTTACCAGTTCGTACTCTCGGCGGAACTTACCGATAAACCGGTCGTACACCTGGGTTTCAGACCAATACTCCTTTACCAGGGGATCACTGTTTGCTACAAATCGGTACGGTGCAATATTCCAGTCCCGTCTGACATCTGTCTCTTCAAAAAGTTTGTAATATTTTTCATGCACGCGGTACTGTGCCCCTGAAAAACCATATTCCGTTAAGTTCTGACTGATCCCGTTATTATTCCCCAGCGATCCGTTCTCGCCGTAAGGATCGGTTGCCCCGGTGGTATAACATTCAACCTCCCATATACTTTCCCCGGTATCGTATTTGTCCTGGATAAGGTTAATGAAAATCCGGGAATAGTCGGGGTTCAGGTCATGTAACCCGGATGTTATCAATTGTGTAGACCATTTCAGGGCATCCTGAAATTTATCTGTCCGGTTGTTGGGAGCGCCGGCCATATAGAGGCTTACCCGGGCTAAAATACCCTGTATGGCGGATTGAGTGACACGTCCTGCATGATTGAAATCGGTAATAGGCCGGACGAGCTTTTCCGCTTCTTCCATTTCCTTATAAATAAAATCATACACTTCATTGACAGGCGTTCTTTCATAATAGATATCCCCTACGGAAGCCGTCGGGCTGGTTTTAAGAGGGACCGCACCATAATTCTGCACCAGAACGAAATAATAATAGGCCCGTAAAAATTGGGCTTCCCCTCTGAGTACATCCCTTTTTTCTTCCGCCATCTCCGGCTTATCGATATTGGCAAGAAGCATATTGGCCCTTTCGATCCCCCGGTATAACACCTGCCACATATTTAAAGGCCAGGAATCCGCCGAACTGTAAACATAGACAGGCGGGCGGTCTGAAGAGCCATGCCACATTTGGTCGGTAGCATCAAAATAAGTCAGCAAACCATCGCCTCCGACGTATAAATTCCCATTGCCAAGAGCGTCATATACTCCCGTAAGGGCATTATTTATTTCCGTTTCGTTGCTAAAATAAAATTCGGGGGCTACGAAATCGGAAGGTTCCGTATCCAAAGGAGCGCATGAAAACAGTGCTCCGCAACCAATTGTCAGAATGGTAACAATCTTTTTCATAAGTGCTATTTTAAAATGTTGCATTCAAACCAAATATTACCGTTTTAACCCTGGGATAAGGTGAATAATCGAAACCAGGGGTGAGCGTAGAATGGCGGGTAGATACTTCAGGATCGATCCCCGAATATTTCGTCCAGGTCATCAGGTTCTGGGCCGACGCATATACCCGTACCGACCTGATCCGGGCATATCCTAAAATTCTTGCCGGCAGGCTATATCCCAGCGACAAGGTTTTCAGACGCAGATAGGAAGCGTCTTCTACAATTCTGGAAGAATAAAAATTGGCCCCGTAACCGTTCACCCTTGGTATGGTGCTTGTCGGGTTTTCGGGAGTCCAGCGATCAACATAGCTGGCGTATTGATTGGTATTATTACTCACATTCGTGCCGTATTCAAAAGGAATTTTATTGGCATTCAGCACGTCGTTTCCGTACGAAAACTGAAGGAAAATGTTAAGATCAAACCCTTTGTATTCAAAGTTATTATTCAGTCCGCCAATGAAATCAGGGTTAGGATTTCCTATAATGGTATAGTCATTCAGACTAATTAACCCATCGTTATTGATATCCCGGTATCTGGCATCTCCCGGTTTTATGGTCGCCCTGTTGCCTCCGTTGGCCGGAATCCCGTCCTTCAGCACATAGGTGCCGTTATCGGATTGATTAAAATCTTCATACTGATACAACCCTTCGAACACAGGACCATACAGCATCGCTACAGGATGACCTATTTTAGCGATATAAACCGGATTGCTGTTAAAAATCGCGGACGTCACAGAAGTGAGTGCCTCCTGATTCTCGGTTAATGCAAGTACCTTGCTCCGGTTAAACGATATATTGAAACTGGAATTCCAGCTTAATTGAGCGTTTGAAATATTGATTGAGTTGAAGGAAAACTCGAAGCCGCTGTTGGAAACGGAGCCGATGTTCTTGAAAGCGGTGTTATAACCGGTCATAAAGGGCAGCTGTGCATTCAGCAGAAGGTCATCGGTTCTTTTGTAATAATAATCGCTTGTAAACGAAAGCCGGTCATTCCACAGCGAGAGGTCAATACCGGCGTTGAACTGTTTTGTTGTTTCCCATTTCAAATCGGGATTTCCCAAACCGGAAGCGTAAGTACCCCTGGAAGGGATTGCATTGCCGAAAGAATATCCGGAACTATTGGTAGTCCCAATGGAAGATGCATACGCGAAATCGCTTACCCGGTTATTACCGGTAGTTCCATAACTGATCCGTGTTTTGGCATCTGAAATAAACCGGAACGCTTTCATAAACGCCTCATCCCCGATCCGGTACGCAAATGCAGCGGAGGGGAAATATCCCCACCGGTTTTGCGGGGAAAACTTGGAAGAGCCGTCTGTACGCAACGAGGCAGTGAACAGGTATTTGGATTTGAAACTGTAGTTAACTCTACCCAGGAACGACTGCAATGCCCATTCCGAACTTCGTGCCTGGATGGTCCTGGGAGTTCCCTCGTCCATCCCGTCGAGTCCAAGCTCTTCGTTGGATATCTGAACGGAAGTAGCGCCAAAAACAGCAGATTTACCGGTTTGCTGGGTATAGCCACCGACAATATTCAGATTATGCTGACCAAACGCCTTTGACCAGGTCAGGGTATTTTCATTCGTAAAATTAGTGTTCCTGTTGAAGAGCTGACTTCCGTTAGGTCCGAGTGACTGCGGATAGCCCGGTCCGCCGGTCCGGGTTTTGGAATTGTTGAAGGCGTTGTTCTGATTAGTATTAAGGCTCAGGCCACCAGTAACTCTTAGTTTGAGTCCGTTAACGATCTTGTACTCTGCGTAAAAGTTGGACAGCATATTATTGGTCAGCTTTTCTCTTAATTCATTTTCCAGTTGCAACAACGGGTTTGTCCGGTATTCCGTTGCCGGATTGTGCGCCGGGTCGGTGAGCTCATCGGCATAATCAATATCCGACACATTGTCACTCGTTGTCAGAAGAGGACGATAGCTCCATATACTGTACATTAAATTGGCTGAAACAGATCCTCCATTATTGGTTGCAATGGCGCCGAATTCATTGGTATAACTGTAGTTGGTGTTCAGCCCGATTTTAAGCTTCTCGCTTATTTCCTGATCCAGGCTTATCCGTCCCTGATACCTGTTAAAGCCCGTGTTTTTAAAAATACCGTCCTGGCCCAGATAGGACCCCGAAATAGCGTATTTGCTTTTTGCAGTCCCCCCGGACACCGAAATATTGTGGTTTTGCATAGCGGCCTGCTGTAATACCCGGTCGTACCAGTCTAACCCTTCAATATTTCTGTAATCCTCCAGGGTTCTTCCCTGACCTGATAAATACAAATCTTCTACGGTGCTGCTGTTCTTCTCAATCTGCAGTTTTACAAACTCATAGGGATCCATTACCTCCAGTCGTCTGATATCCTTCTGAAATCCGTAATAACCATTGTAATTGATGACCGGCGCACCGACCTTCCCTCGTTTGGTCGTAATAATGATTACCCCGTTGGCACCCCGTGCTCCGTATATTGCCGTAGCCGACGCGTCTTTGAGGACATCAATGGATTCAATATCAGCCGGGCTAATGGCATTATTATCATTACCTTCAATCGGAAATCCATCTACAATATATAAGGGAGAATTATCCTGGGTCAATGAATTGGCTCCCCTTATGACAATATTGGGCAATGTGCCGGGCTGTCCGTCATTGGAGGAAACCTGTACCCCGGCTATCCTGCCGGCAAGGGCGTCGGCAAATGACGGGACCGGCGCTTTAATCATATCATCGACATTCGCTCTTCCCACCGATCCCGTCAAATCCCTGCGGTTCACTTCTCCATACCCGACCACCACTACTTCCTCCAGCGCCTTTTCATCTGTTTGCAATGAAATGTCAAGAGAAGTCCGGCTGCCGACTACTACTTCCTGGCTCAGATACCCCACAAAAGAAAACACGAGAACCGCCTTGTCGTCAGGCACATTCAGGGTAAAGGAACCTGCTGCGTCGCTGATCGTCCCTTGCTGGGTCCCCTTTAGCAGAATGCTTACGCCCGGCAACCCCTGGCTATTTTCATCCTTGACGGCACCTTTGATCACCCGATCGGGGGGAATCGTCTCCGGAAGCTCCCCGGGAGCTAACGGTTGGGCTATACGATTGATGATAATATGCCTTTCGGATACCTCATAGCCCAGCTCCAAAGGTCTTAGCAACTTATCCAAGACAACTCCCAGCGATTCTTTTCTGACAGCGAGGGATGTCCTTTGCTCCGGGTTTACAATGTTAGAGCTGTACAGGAATTTCACGCCCGACTGTTTTTCGATCTCGGATAGGATCGATTTTATAACCTGTTTTTCCGCCTTCAGCGTGACACGCCGGTCGAGGAGCTCCTGGGTTTTCCCTTCGTGGGCATGGACGATGCTCATGAGTAAACCCGAGAGCAGCATTTGCGTAAAGGTGACTCGCATAATTTTAAGGGCTATCCTACGGAATAGTACAACATTCTCCATACATTTGAACTAATTTTGTTGAGTTATAGAAAATTTGACAAAAGGCGCTCCTTTCAAGGACCAACAAGCAAGAAGCGCAGCAAACGGGGTCAGTTATGCCATGCATAGCTGACCTTTTTCAGGTATTCATCTTTCTTTTTTTCATTTATCAGCTTTCGGCAGTCAGCTTTCAGCGGGGCCGCCCAGGCGGGGCCACCCAGGCATTTATTCATCGATGGCGGGCGGCGCACCGCTTTTTGTGCAATCCATTTTCTGATAGCTGATTTCTGATTGCTCATGGCCATTTCATCTGCATTTAGTTATTAACTAATTGATTTTCTGCCTTCTAGTTAGAACCAGCCCGCAGAACGCCGGTATGCTGAAAGCTACTGCCTGAAACCTGTCAGTTCATGAAAATCAGGCACAGGTTAGTTGCAGCCGCTGGAATGAATGACAATACGGGCGTCAATCACTTCATAGGCAGCGCCCAATCCCTGGCAAATCAGGCGAATTTTCTCGTAAAGCGGTTCGTTGGTTAAGGAGGCCGTAATTTTACAGGGGGCCAGTAATTCTTCATCGTAGACGATCTCCACGCCATACGCCTTTTGCAACTTCCCGAAGATCAGGGATACCAGTTCGTCGTCAAATTCGAACGCGCTGACCGCCTGGTCGCCGGGCACGAGTATTTCGGGCTGCCTGATCAAGGTTCTGGATAAACGCAGTCCTTCCCGCTGCAGGGTGACCTGCTGGTTCGGGGTCAGCACTGTGCCCTCGCCCCCCTGGTTATCGGGTCCCTGATCATTCCGCAGTGTTGTACGCGTGAAAACCGATACCTTTCCCGTTTTGACGAATACATCCACCTGCTTATCATCGGGATAGGCCCGCACGGTGAAGCTGGTACCCAACACCCTCGTCACCAGCTCATTGGCATACACAAAGAAGGGTTTTCCGGGATTTTTGGCTACTTCAAAAAATGCCTCTCCCGACAGGTATACTTCCCTTTTTGAGCCTTCAAAACTACTCTCGGAATAGCTGACCCGACTGTGCTGCTGCAGCAGCACCGAGCTGCCGTCCGGGAGGCGGACCGGCAAAACCTTCCCCGTTGTATTAACCTGTTCAACCAACCCGGATTGTTCCGTTTCGGCAATGGTGACCAGCTTTTCGTAGGTGACCACTGCGGGGTTTTCCGTTTTGGTCAATTGCCAGCCCATCCATCCTGCCAAAAGTACCACTGCGGCCGCCGCCCATTGCCAGGTGCTGCGCCGGTAGGGGCCGGGCGCTGTGCTTATTTCTTGCTGAACGTTTTCCCATATGGCCATTCGTCGTTTGGGGCTTAATGGCACTACCGGAAGTGTCCGGGCAGCCAGGATCGTCATACGGGCCTGTTGTAGGGCTTCCTCCCTGGCAGGGTTTTCAGTCCTGAATGTCTGCCAGAACGCGTCATTTTTCCCCTCCTTTACCCAAAGCACAAAATCAGGATCCAGTAAAAAATCGGCGGCATCAAATGTTGAATAATCCATAAAAGGATAAGGTTAAATACAATTCATCGACCCTCTGTAGGTACCAAAGGGCGGTTTTTCAATTTCAACTCACTTTTAAGTGTATTTATTTACAGAAAATTGCAGAAGGTCAGCAGAAGGGGTAAAAAATCAAAAACCTGCCGGAGTTTCCGGATGGAGCGTTGGATGAGGTTCCTGACGGATTGTTCGTTCATCTGCATAATGCTGGCGACTTCATGGAGTTCGAAACCTTCGAAAAAACGGAGCCGGATCGCTTCGATCTGTCTGGCGGGTAAACGGAGCAAGGCTTTTTGCAGGTTGCGGATCTGTTCTTCCGCCGTTTCGCTTTCAATCCGGAGGGTTTCCGCAGAAAGGGTATACGGCAGAAAGGGCGACTTGTCGGTATCCGGTAAGGCGTCATACCGTTCCGCTGTTTCCCTGAGCCGGTGAATCTGCCGACGCAGCGAACGGAAAAGGTAGTACTTGATGGAAGTAGTAGCCGACAGGTTTTTACGTGTTTGCCACAGGTTCATAAATAATTCCTGGATAGCATCCTGAACCAGGGGTGCATCAGGCGCAATGTGATACCCGTAATTGTAAAGGATCCCTACATAATTTTCATAGATTTCAGCAAAAGCCTCCGCGTCCCCGTTTGTAAAGCGGAGCCAGAGCCCGGATTCCTTATCGTTTTGCACTACTGCATATCCCATCTGTGCAAATGTCAAAAGAATAGTTGATTAGTGCAAGAACCGCCGGGAGGTATCGTCCAAATCCGTTGGTTTGCTCCCGTATGTGCAGCAGGTTTCATCCGTCGCGCCATATCGCCTGGATTACCTGGTCAGTCTTTGATAAATTCGATAAAATAAGCATCGACAGTGGTCCAGCTGTTGATGGCATCGCTGTCGGTTTTAAAGACAAAGTACAAATCATGCATGCCGTCCGTCGGCTGGATCCGGGCAGCAAGCTGTTTATCACTACCGGCAGCGATCGCAACCTGACCGATCTTTTCTCCCTCCGGAGACCCCAGGCGGATCTCCAGTTGCCCGCCGTATTTTTCCGTCGCCTTGATTTCAAGCGCTACGTCTCTTATCCCGGTCAGGTCGGTTTGTCGGAACGGGCCCTGGTAAAACCGGTGACCGGTTGCCAGGGCCCGTATCCTGGCTCCGCATTGTGTGAATTATATGCTTACCGATTCTTTCTTTGAATCACCGGGTAGTCCCCATTCCAATCCACCTGGATATCATGTCTACCGGCTTGGATATTCAAAACACTATTATCCATCGTTATCAGAGGACTCTCAATCATAGGCCATTGCTGATAAGGAGTTTCGGTTTTTCCATTGATCGTAACCAAAGGAATCGACTCGGCCAGACCCTTTATCCCTTTTTTAGTAAGGTGCTCGGGCATGAAACTTTCCCGGACAGTCAGCCCTGATTGATATTGCATATTTATCCTGTTTTTTTGCGAATCAGTATAAGTAACTTCCATAGTTTTCCAATCAACAGACAATTTGTTTTTTATCAGCCTGTTTTGAAACTTTTTAAAGTCACCATACTCTTTTGCTGTCCCCACTTCAAAGATAAAACCAGTCTGTGCATGGTCACTCTTAACAATGTTAAAACCATCCAGACCCTTTCCTACCAGATCAGGTTGTTCATAATAGCTTTTCAACGGTTTGATCCCGATATAGGTTTCTCCTTCCCGTAAAAATATCCACCCTTTTTCTGCTACTTTTTCGTCCATCGATTTGGGGTAGCGCAACATTCCCCGTTTAATCAGGTTACCTGCATGCCCGTCACGCCAGGCCCACTTTTGGGCATTGGGTGTATCCGTCCAGGGATCTTTTTCCGGAATATTGAACAGCACAATAACCGAATTTTCATGGTGCGCCGTCTGCATAAACGGCGAGATCCCCCCCTTGTACCAGGTATCCGAGGTTCGGTCCTTGTCTTCGCCATCGCTGTACCAGTAGGGGTGCGTGCAGTTTATAAAGTTGAACCTGTCGGGACTATGCCAGATAATATTGAACGGGTTGGTATCGTGATCTGCATAATCACCTCCTGGGACCCATCGAAAGTTTCCTGTGCCGATGGCAAACAGGTGGTCGCGATATACTTTACGCATCATCATGTGCGGGGTAGCAGCTCCGTAATGCCCAAAGGTAGAAGCTGAAGATCGATGGACATAGGGAGCCGTATTGCCATTTCCTATGGTAAGAAAGATCTCTTCCGGTACCACGTCCGATAAAGCATAATAGATCGCATAAGTGGTTTCCCAATATTCTTTAAAATCGGATATCTTTACGGATTGAGTATTTTCACCCCATCCCCAATAGAGCCAGTGCATATAAAGTGTTCCTGAAACATAAGGGTCTTCGGGCCTGTAATCTTCCTGCGTATTCATTCTCCCATAGGGAGCAATTATTCTCCCGTCGAAATTATTAAGCGATTGCAGTGACCATTTGTACAACAGGTATGCCTCAGCCATCTCTTTCACTTGAGGATCTTCTGCGAATTCCAATAAGATTGCCACCGGAAAGTTCATCACCACCTCGTAGGTAGTTGATAAATATTCTGTATAACCTATCCGGTACACATTTTTAAAGGTCTTAAGCATTCTGTCCCGCATTTCCTTCATCAGCTCGGCACTGGTCCATCCATTGGCCCATTTTGCATCAGGAAAATACTGTCCGAAGAGATAGGCGCTGGTCCACATCATCAGGGCGTGATTTTCGGTTCCGTGCCCCAGAAAACCTGCGAGGCCAGGTTTATTTTGCGTCACGCAACGTTGTTCCAGGTCCGCTTTAATAGCATCTAACTGCCAGGGTGCAAAACTATTTTTGAACTTACCCAGGGCAAGTGCTACACCCGGAAAATCGAACATGGATTGTTCGGGATGATCCAATACATTGGTGATGTACTCGAGGGCAGTTTTGTCATAAGGGTCGTTCCAGAGTCTGGCGCAAGCCTTAGGAAGATTGTGCTTCCCTCTTGTGTTGTTATCCGAAATTAATTCCACATCACTCAATCCTTTCAAGAGCCATTGTTTCCGGCTTTGAAAAGTGGAAAGGTCCTGACCCGAAACTTCATAGAAAAAACAGAAACTGAGACAAAATAACAGTGTTCCGGAGAATTTTGAGATTGTATACATGTTTTAGAAATTAATAGCCCGGATTTTGTTGCAACAATCCGCCCATTTTGTCAATCTCGGATTGAGGGAGAGGAAATAACAGCCAGTTTTCATTTGCATTTTTTCCGGTAGCACGTAGCGCTTCAACAGCCGTTTCCGTCCGCACGAGATCAAACCACCGGACGCATTCAAACATCAGCTCACTGCGTCTTTCCCTTTGAACCACCTGTCTGAAAGTCATCATATCAGGTATGTTTGCCGGGACTAGTTCCGGAAGCCCTGCTCTGTCCCTTACCTGGTTTAATAGAAGAATGGATTCCGGCACCACTGCTGCATCGGATTCAGACAATGCTTCGGCATACATCAGCATGACATCCGTGAACCGCAGCAATGGAAAATCCATGCCGGATTCACCCGATGCAAGATCATACCCGTAGGCGAATTTAGCATTGTTCTGTCCGGAAATAACACTCCCCTGCAGATTGGTAAATTGTAAAGCAATGTTGGCTTCTCTTCGGATATCTCCTGCTTCATACGATTCGTAGGCACCAGGTTCTATGATTGGTGGATTTTGCGTGTATTGGGCATTGAATTGCCGCTGATATTGGGTGCTCTCGCCAATACCTCCGCTCCGGAATTTTGCAGAAAGTACTATTTCATCGTTTATTTCATTTTCAAACCGGAAAATGTCTTTATAACTGGGAGAAAATACAAAATGGCCGCTATTCATAATTTCTTCCAGCAGTGGCTTTGCTTCCTTCCAGCGGTTCTCCTTTAACGGGTATCCACTCATGGTAATATATACCCTCGCAAGGATACCTGCAGCCGCATATTTGGAAACCCTCCCCTGTTGGGAGGTTCCTATTGTTGCCGGGAGCAGCTCCTTCGACTGGGTGAGATCCTCAACGATTTGTGCGTAGACATCCCGTAAAGGGCTTTTGCCTATTTGTAACGCCTCCGCTCCGGAAACCTCCCTGGTGACCAAAGGGACATCCCCGAATATCCGGGCCAGGGCGAAATAGGCATAGGCTCTGAAGAAAAGTGCCTCTCCGGTCACCTTTTTCTTTACCGTTTCGTCGTTAAAAGTGATCGACTCCGTTCTGCTCAAAATGGCATTGGAATAATTGATCATCCTGTACATTGCATTCCACATCGTAGCGGTGGTATTCGGAGTAAAAGTATTATTGCTTATCTCCTGATACCCATATTGAGTATGGGTATAGGTATCTCCCCTGAATTCCAGGTATTCGGTCCACATGGTAGAATTGACCGACTGGAAAACATCATATACTCCTACAATTGCGGTTTCAAAATCCTGATCACTTTTATAAAATGAATTGACATTTGCCGACGATATGGGAGCCAGATTGATAAAACTCTCGTCACAAGATTGTAACAATAAAAAGCAGGATAAAATCAATACGGAAACAGAATATTTCTTCATATACAGTTGGATTATTTTCTTAAAATGACTGATTCTCAAAAAGTCAAATGTAATCCCAGCAAAAATGTTTTTGCCAAAGGATATTGGCCGTAGTCTCCTCCGGGAGCCAACGGGTTTCCACTCCTTAAGTTTGTTTCGGGATTGTATCCCACTTCAAAGTGGTCAAAGGTGAACAGGTTTTCCCCCGTAAGAGAAATACGGACGCTTTGCATCCCGATTTTATGGACGACACTTTGAGGAACATCATAACCCAGGTGTACATTCTTTAGCCTCAGGAAACTTCCGTTGTATAAATGCCGGGTAGTATATTGGCCGCTGGCACCGGTCATAAAATCAGTTGCGACAGGCGTCATCCCATCTCCCGGTTGTTCTGGTGAACGCCACCGGTTCGCCCATACTTTATAATGATTTTTATGGCTATCTCTCGGCAAGTCAAACTCCCTTCCTTTATCGTCGAATATTTTATTACCCCCAACACCGTTGATAAGAAAGCTCAGGTCAAACCCTTTGAATGCAAATCGGTTAGTAATGCCGTAAAAATGTTTAGGTTGGCTTTGTCCCACAATGGCACGGTCGTCTATAGTTGAAAAACCATCCCCATTGACATCCCTGATTCTCACATCTCCCGGCAGGGAACCAGTCCAGTGAATATTGGCTGCTATTTCTTCCGCCGTGTTCCAAACGCCATCCTGTATCAATAGATAATAGGCGCCTATCGGTTGCCCGACCTGAGTAATATTGATCTCCCCGCAACATCCTCCTGCAACGATGGGAGCGTTGCCCGGGCCAAGCTGGAGCACACGGTTTTTATTAAATGAGAGGTTCAGGTTAGTGCTCCATTGAAAACTCCCGACTATATTTTTCGATACTATCTCGAACTCCAGGCCTTTGTTCTCTACTCTCCCGATATTCCTCAGCTCACTCCCGAAACCGGTAACGGTAGGGACTGGTACATTGAGCAGCAAATCCTTTGTTTTATTGTTGTAGTAGTCAACAGACCCGGTAATACGATTACTCCACAGACCGAAATCCATTCCGATATCCAATGTAGTCGTAGTCTCCCAGCTCAGGCTATTATTTGTAATTGAGCTTGGGAACATTCCCACCACAAGGGATTCGTCACGACCGAACAAGTAACGTGACTGACCAAGCAAGCCTATGGATCCGTAATTAGGGATGTTGTTATTCCCGGTCATTCCGAGACTAGCCCTTAGCTTGAGGTCACTGGCAAAAGGTATTGCTTCAAAAAATGATTCCTTTGAGACCCCCCAACCAACAGAAACGGCAGGGAACCATCCCCATTTCCGGTTTGTTCCGAACCTGGAGCTTCCGTCCCTCCTGAGACTTGCACTCAATAAATAACGGTTGTCATAAGAATAGTTCAGTCGGCCCAAATAGGACAACAGTGCCCACTCACTCTCATTGGTATTCCCTTGCGTGATAACCCCGGCAGCATTCAGAGTAGGCACAAGATCGTTTGCAAAATTCTCTCCGCGAAGGTAGCCTGATTGATTATTTTGTTTTTGGGAGGTGTATCCGAGCAAGGCTGAAATGCTATGCTTACCGTCAAGGACGGTAGAATAATCCAGCGTATTCTCATTGATCCAGTTCAGACTTAAGGTATTCCAACTCTCTCCTAAAGGATCCCTGGTCCGGGAAATAATCTGATTTTCGAAACGGTCGCGTTTTGTACTGACATATATTGCACCAAAAGTACTCTTGAAATTCAAACCCTTTGCCAATTTAACATTTCCGTACAGATTCGCCAGCACTTGTCCCCGGGTCTCTTTATCCATCAAATTCTCAATTCTGGACACTACTCTGTACCCGCTTTCTGTCGCCATACGGTATTCGTCGTACTCAAGAGACTCGCCCCAGACTCCCGTGCGGATGGGAATAAAAGGATTGGCAAATATGGCCAGGTGCATCATATTACCCTGCCCTTCGCTGTCCCGGTCATTGCTGATCGAATACGCGGGAGTGAAATTAAATCCGAAATTCAGAAATTCATTGACTTCCAATGACAAATTGGTGTTGAACGAATACCTGGTAAAATCAGTATTCTTTACAATTCCCTGCTGGTCAAAATAGTTTCCGGAAACCAGGTACCGTACTTTATCCGAGCCTCCGGAGGCGGTGACCTGATAGTCTTGCATAAGAGCCGTGCGGAATGGCCATTTATAGTTTTGGTAATCCGGGAAACTATGAGGGTCGGATTTCCATTCTGGATCGTATTGATAATTTCTGGCCCTTTCGGAAATCGGCACATTTGGATTTCCACCCGATCGGACCCAACCGTTTTCACGCGCATCTACAATAAAAGACATGTATTCCGCCGTATTGAGCATTGGAATAAACCGCTCGATATTTTGCACACCTGTATTGCTCCTTATTTCGAATTTGGGGCTTCCAGATTTCCCTTTTTTTGTGGTAATAAGGATTACTCCGTTAGAGCCTCTGGAACCGTATATGGAGGCTGCCGCCGCATCTTTCAAAACCTCGATGGATTCAATATTGCTAAGATTCGTATTGGAAAAAGTGTTGGCATCGACCGGGAATCCATCCACCACATATAATGGCTCAGATCCAGCCGAAATAGAGCCTGTTCCTCTAACCCGTATCTGAGCACTGACTCCTGGCCGGCCGCTTGATTGCTGCACTTGTACTCCCGCCAGTTGCCCTTGCAGCGCCAGGTCCACCCGGGCCACCGGTCTTGCCTGAATTTCTTCACCACTGATTCTAGATATTGAACTGCTGATATCGCTCCGCTTTTGCGTCCCGTACCCGATTACCACCACTTCCTCCAGCGCCTTTTCATCCGTTTGCAGTGAAATCTCAAGAGAGGTCCGGTTGCCTACCGTCACCTCCTGACTCAGATACCCCACAAATGAAAACACGAGAACCGCCTTGTCGTCAGGGACATTTAGGGTAAAGGAACCTGAAGCATCGGTGACGGTCCCTTGCTGGGTTCCCTTCAGCAGGATGCTCACGCCCGGCAATCCCTCCCCTTTTTCATCCGTTACGCTCCCCTTTATGCTGACATCGGGGTCGTCTTCGGGCATTGCGGTTTCCGTTCCGGCGGGGGAAGCTTCCCCTGTCGGAACGGCCGCCTCATCTGCAGGATTCAGGATAATACGGCCTTCGACAATCCGGTAGCTGATCTGCAGGGCGTTCAGCATTTGGAACAACACCTCAGACAGCCGCTGTCCCTTCGTGTTGAGGGTAACTTTCCGGTCGGCCTTTATGGCTTTTGAACTGTACACAAACCAGACATCGGCTTGCTTTTCAATGGCACTTAACACCGAGCGCAACCGGGCTTCTTCGACGTTAATAGTAATCGGTTTATTCAGAAAGTCTTGCGCCCTGCCTTCAAAGGCCAGCGAAATCCCGGAGAAAACCAATCCTACTACCACTTGTACGATGGCTATTTTCATGATTTTGAATAGTAATTTGCATCCTATTACAGTTTTTTTCATACTTTTAAATGTTTTGTTGAACTAAGAATTTGGACAAAACAATCCCCTCTCACCGGAACAGGGTGAGTACTGGTTTTAGTAAATGGGGACTTTTCAGGCTGGCAGTGGTAGCAACATTGCCAGCTTTTTCAGGTCAGGAGATTTTATTTCATATAGTATACGTTTGGTTAAGGGTTTCAGTCACAGCCTTTCCCGCTGATCAGGATGGTAGTGCCTTTTACTTCATACATCCCCTGGATGGCGGCACAAATCAGATCCAATTGAGCGTAGAGGCCCTTTTCAGAGAGGTTCGCTGTCAGGGGGCAATCGCCGAGCGCTTTCTTTTCGACATCCAGTCCGATGCTGTACGTTTCCTCCAGTTCCGACAATACCTGCGACAGCGGGGTATCATTGTAATCGAAGGTGTATTGTCTTGCTACGGTCGCCTGGGGCACCGCCACCGGCTCTTCCACCAGGCTGGTGACAAACAAGCGGTTTTCTGTCAGGAATTTCACCTGGTGGTTCGGGGTGAGGACGACCCCGTTGCTGTTTTTGCTGGATTGAACCGCCTCAGCTTTATCGTTCTCGTATACGGATACCTTCCCCGTCGTTACCGAAACTTCAACCGCCGAACCCCGTTGCGGGGCTTTTACCCGAAAGCTTGTTCCCAATACCCTGGTGGTGATCTGTCCGGCATTGACCAGGAACGGCCTGTCCGGGTTCTCGCTTATCTCAAAAAAAGCTTCGCCGGTCAAATGAACTTCCCTTTTTTGCGCCTCGAAATGTGTAGGAAACTGTAATTCACTTTCAGGACTGAGCAACACGGTGCTGCCGTCTTCCAGGGCAACGGGTAAAACCGCCGGACCTGTATTGACCACCCGTTCCATACCCGCTTCTTTTTCGTAGGCCATGCCCCGGTCCGGGTTTTTGTCGTCCCGGTAAAGCAAGTAACCCAGGGCCAGCAGCAGCGCGACAGAGGCGGCAGCAATAACGCGGACACGTCGCCATAAGGGCGTTGCTTCCACCTCAGGGAGCGCCTGATCGCCAAATGCCCCATTCTGCAGCTTCATCCAAAGCCGCTTTTCTAACGCCTCCCACTCCCGGGGGCTGAGCGAACGGGGTTCTTCCTCTATCAGCGCATACCATTGTTCTACAATCCGGCGTTCTGCCGCTGTAGCATTCCCCGACTGGTATTTCTTTAATAACGCAGCAATTGACGTACGACTCATGTTTCAGGACTTTACAGTAAGATAGTCGGACAAAAGGGAACAGCCCGCAAGATTGTAGTAAAGATTCTTTAATAATTTATGTAAATAACCTAATCAGCAATCCAATTATTGCTAAAATGCAATTTTGCAACAGAAACTGCAGGCATCTCGGAAATTGGCTGTCGGAAATCAGCTATCAGAGATCGGAGATCAGCAATCAGCTGTCGGAAATCGGAGATCAGCTATCGGAGATGATCAATCGGAAATCGGAAATCGGAAATTAAAAATCGCAATTCATAACCAGCAGCAGAGCAACGGGAAGAAAATCCCTGAGTTGTTGACGGAGGAGCTTGAGCGACTGCGTAATGTGGTATTCCACCGTCCGTTCGGGCATATCAAGAAGGTGTGCAATTTCCCGGGTTGTTTTGTGTTCGACCCGGCTCATATGGAAAATACGGCCTGTTTTCACGGGCAGCTGTTTCAGGACACTATCAAAAATGGCCGAAATATCTTGGAAGTTAACCGCTTCGTCGGGAGCCTCTTCATATTGTTCCGGTCGTTTCAGGGCAAAATCAACATACTTTTCAGCCAGGAACTGCGTCCGGTAGTGGTCGATGATCTGGTATTTGAGTGCATTGAACAGGTACCCTCCCAGGTTCTCAATCTGAAGGGTTGCCCGTTTTTCCCAAACCTTCAAATAGACATTCTGCAACAATTCTTCGACAATTTCGTCTGACTTGACCTTACGCTGCCCGGATGTAAAAAGCGCTTTCCAGTAGCGCTTATAGATTTCATTGAAAGCACCTTTATCATCTACCTTCAGCAGCTTTACAAGGAGTTCGTCGCTGAGTAAATGATATTCCATAAAGAATGCCTGTTTTTCAATTTCACCGCAATTTCTACCACAGATTACGCAGACACACACAGATAGAACGGGTTAGTCCATCTGCGGTGCATTTGTCTTCCCTCCCTGCCAGGCATTAAAACCCCGCGAAATGTAAAAATACAACGGATTATTCAAGTCAGCAAATTGCCGCTCAGCCGAAATGAGCGCATTCCGGCTCCCACCGCACCCCAAAACCTCAACCGGCGCGCCCCGGAGACTACATCCGGGTTCTTTGGCGATCGGCCATCGGTAGGGCAACGATTAAAAAACCATCATCTCCCCATCCCCCAAGCCCCGAAGGGGCGACATCCATTAACCCCGGATATCGGCGATCGGATTTCGGCGATCGGCTATCGGCAGGGCAACGATTAAAAAACCATCATACCCATACCCCAAGCCCTGAAGGGGCGACATCCATTAGCCCCGGATGTAGTCCGGGGACCGATCCCGCCGTCCCCCCGCATCCCCGCATCCCCACATCCCTCGGCAACATTCTAATAAAAACATCATATCCGTCCCCCGCATCCCCAGGCAACATTCTAATAGAAACATCATATCCGTACCCCGAATCCAACCGTCCCCCCC